>NZ_JBGSPA010000018.1:0-14137 GCF_041738855.1 Chamaesiphon sp.
GGATGATTGTGGGTTGGTTGCAATTAATTCGGGTTCAGTTGCAGTTAATGTGGGTTTGAGTCGTCGGATAGTTGCAGTTAATGTGGGTTCAATTTTGCGATGATTGTGGGTTTGATGATTTATGATTGCGGGTCGCTACAATTAGCTCGATCGCTGATATCTTGTAAAAATGCAAATACTTGCTGTCCACCGACATCCTCATTGGCTACTGAGTAGGGAAATACATCTCGCACAATGACACACTGCGGTCGATCTTGCTTCAATCGATCCAAAAATGCCGTTTCGCCCGCTGATAGATCGTTAGCAGATAGATCGCCAACGCCAGTAAGAAAGACGATGTAACAAGTCTTAGCCCCCTGTTTAGGCGGAGAACTTTTTTTCAGCAAGCCTTTGAGCTTCTGACTCTGGCTCTCTAATTTCTCCTGTCCGCGATCGAGCCACCAAACCAATGTGCCCACGGGAGCAGTACTTCCCCACAGCAAGACCAGAAAGCCGATAAATAGTAGCAGTTTAAAGCTACCCGATCGCAGTAAGGAAAGTAATTTAGCCATAAATCGATACCATAGAATTCAATAGGCTCAGAGCTTTCATGAAAGTTTTTTAGCATATAATGCTAAATGAAGTCCTCTCTCCAGGGAATGATTTATTTGACCTCCTGCGAAAGTCAGGGGATAGGGGATAGGGGGGATTTTGGATGAAAACAATACTAAAAAAGATTGTATTTTCACTGTCGCAGGAGGTCTATTGTGAGTCGTCCACGCGCTGTCAATGGAATCGCCAAAACCTGTTGGCGTGCCCTGCTGCTAGATGTCAATCTATATGCAGAAGCTTTCCAAGGTTCTACACTCCATCGCGCGGCTCAGACAGCGGTTATCATCGCTGCATGTTCTCATGCCATCGGTAGCAGCATGATTTTGTTAACTTACAATACCTCTGTGGTGCTGCAAATCCTGGCATTTCTGGCTAATATCGCGGTCGTTGTGGTTGGATACTACAGTTGGACGTTTGCGATTTGGAAAATTGGAGCCTGGTTACGAGGATCGATGCCTCCCTACAAACGGCTGCTGGTTCCCATCGGGTTGGCCTATACTCCCCAGATCCTTAATGTCTTTACCGTTGTGCCACTCCTGGGACGACCCATCGAAATCGGGCTGGCACTGTGGAGCCTGTTTGCGGCAATTGTGGCGTTGCACAATGGGCTTAATCTCAAGCTAAGTAAGGCGATCGCCATCTGTACATTAGGTTGGGTTATCGTGCAGGTGACGATCGGCATGATTCAGATTGGAATTCAAAGAATTTTGGAGTAGTCCGAAGATGCGAATAGCCAAACCAAACTCAAATGGAAAAACTGAGATCGATCGGGTCGTCTCAAAATATTCAAGTTACCACGCTGGGGCAATCCAGATGGTGCCCAGTTCCGTAATATGGACTTCGGTGGAATTGTAGAGGAAGAGGGCACATTTTGCGGTTACACTATTCCGACTCGTCTACGGGACTGGGGAGCATGAAGAAAAAAAAGAAAAGATTGGAGTAGAAGAATTTAGTATTAAGGGTGATGCCTTGGGTGCCAAAATCAAAGAACTGATTCATCAAGGCAACATTCGGCGGATTATTCTCAAAAATGAAGAGGGGCATATATTAATTGAAATCCCCTTAACCGTCGGTGTTGTTGGTGGTGTCATCAGTACGGCTTTATTTCCGATTCTGGCTGCTGTAGGATCGATTGGCGCGATGGTTGCTCATCTGACGATCGTGGTAGAGAAACGAGCATAATCTTACTATCGAAGGATTTGCCTGTACCTTCTATTAATAGTGAACTGTTCATAAATAATTCCAAGCCTTCCAAATCTAGCAATAGTAGTTCTACTCATGGGCAGGAGCGAGGCATCGCCATGTCACCTCAAGGATGGCGTGAATTGCGATCGATACTTCATGCCAATTTTATCTAGATGCGATCGAGCAAAAGCTAATAATTTAAATGTCTTCAAAGTAATAAATAAATTAAACAATCTATGCCTATAGGCTGATTTATTCACTACGGATTATTAGTGAAGATTAGAACAACAAATATAAAAATGTTTGTGAACTTTTTTTTAAGATAATCTGATGACTACTACTCAATCTCGGAACTCTCAACTCGAAGCTTGTATCGAAGCCTGCCTTAAATGCCTCCAAGACTGTGAATTTTGCACCACTGCCTGTCTGGATAGTGACATGGTGCAGATGATGGCTGCCTGCATCAAAGCCTGCCGTGATTGCGCCGATCTTTGCGCTCTTTGTACCCGATTTATGAGCCGTAATTCCGACCTACAGATCCAACTGTGTGCGGTTTGTGCCGATGCTTGCGATCGCTGTGCTACTGAATGTGCCAAGCACGAACACGAGCATTGCCGTCGTTGTGCCGAATCTTGTCGTCGCTGTGCCGAGTCTTGCCGTCAAATGTCGATGGCAATGGCTTAGTCAAGACTTACTTATTTAAAGTTTATTGAGGTTCAACTCTCTAGTGAGCTAGAGAGTTGAACCTCAATAAAATATCTAAAAATTATGACTAAGGGACTTGCAAGTAATAAACTATCCCAAATATATCTACCGATCGTAGGTTGGTGTAATCGATACATAATGCTGGAACAATTTTATTTTTGGGAGTTCCCAAGCTAAATTCGCCCAAAATTATAGCGGCAGAAAGTATGAACATTAACATCAATAATCGCTCTATTTCAAAGACATCCAAAGTCGAAACCCTCGCTAAACTTTATTTAGAAAGTGAGCCTGCCCAAATTACCGATGCAACGTTGGCAGAACTGTGTGAATGGCTTTGGGTCGAGTTTGAAAGTACTCCGCTCAATCTAGAATTCTCATGGTATGAGCGTTATGACAATGCCGCTGAGATGTTTGTCGATATTAAGCAAAGTCATCTGTGGGTATCTGCCGAAAATTATGATACAACTTTGGGACTTAATCCCATTTACAACTTCATCTTTCAAGCAGTACACGACAACGACCATTACCTTACCGATAGTGATTTTAGCCTAGAAGGTGAAATCGCAACCTACAATGCCACCGCCAAACGTGCGCCAAGTTTAGATGTCCAAAAAATTATCTATTCTGAAAGTGTACTGCGATCTGCTGCCTACATATTTTTGGGACATGCACCGATCTCCAAAATTGTCTTTCCATAATTTATTATATTTAATCCACAAGCATCTCTATTCGTATTAATCTCTCCTTACTAACGGAATAATTCCATGACTGAAATGCTGATGTCCTCCAATACTACTGCAATTCGCTGGGCAGATATCATTGAATATCCTCAGACTGGAGTTAAGAGCAAGACTTTATTAGAAGATGGTAACTGCCGATATACGCTGATGCTGCTGGCGGTGGGAATGCACATCGCCGAACATACTAATCCGCGTAATGCCACTGTTAATGTAATTGAAGGACAAGGTATCTTAACGTTGGAAGGCAAAGAGCTTGTTTTGGAAGCGGGAGTGTTTATTTTCATACCTGCTGCGGCACACCATGCCCTCAAAGCAGGGACAAACCTAGCCTTTTTATTAACACTTTCCGAGCGAGTTATGGAGCTTTGGTAGTATTTGATGCTGGCTTGAAACTGTGCCATAGTATTCTCAAGTTATTAGTTGTTATAAAAACTCAAAAGAATCGACACAATAATGAAAAGATATTTTTCTTTATTACGAGTGATGATAAATCAAATTTTAAATAATAAAGCACTGATGAAGATCGATGAAATCTGGACTAATGCTCTAGATTTCTTGGGGCAGGCTTGGTGGATTGAAGTTCTGACAACTCAGCCCCGATGTATTTACTATTTTGGCCCTTTTCGTGGTGCAGAGTTAGCGAATCTGGCGGTATCTGGCTATGTAGAAGATCTTGAAGGCGAAGCTGCCCAAGGAATTAAAACCCAGGTAAATCGCTGTCATCCAGCTCGACTAACAATTGAATACGATCTGGATAAGTGAAAATGGAAATTACTAATCCAGATCCCCAGAATTTTAATCCCATCAGTTTAAAATCTTCATCTGTTCATGTCTTGACGGAAATTCAATCTCATGGCATATTATTAGTTTTACAAGAGCCAGATTTAAAGATTTTACAAGTTAGCAATAATACGATCGGTACGTTTGAAGTCGTTCCAAGTCGAGTCATCGGACAGCCATTGGAAACGTTTTTAGATGTCTTCCAGGTCGAGCAGTTTCGAGCTGGATTGACAAATCGGAGTTTCGAGGATAACAATTATACGAAAGTATGGGTAACAAAATCTAAGGATAATTACCGGATCTTTGATGCTGTTTTTCATCGGAGTCCCGATGGTTATCTAATTCTAGAATTGGAACCAACCCAAAAAGACGAACATATTCCTTTGCAAAGTTTTTATCACCTAGCGAAAGACTCAATTCTGCAAGGAAAGTCGGCTAGTAGTCAATTGACCGCAACTGCCGATTTACCTGCTTTGGATCGCATTATGGTCGCCGAAGTGCGGAAGTTAACTGGATTCGATCGAGTTATGCTCTACAAATTTGCTGTGGATGGACATGGTGAAGTCATCGCTGAGGAGAAAGTAGTCGCAATGGATTCTTATCTGGGCTTGCATTTCCATAAGTCGGATATTCCCCAACCAGCGCGGGAAATGTTTCTCTCCAATCGGATTGGGGCGATCTGTGACGTTCGGGATGAGTCAGTGCAACTAATTCCCGCTCTCAATCCACTAACGGAACAGCTTACGGATCTAAGCCGCGCCATGCTCCGCAGTCCCGATCCCTGTCACGCTGAATACCTCCAGAATATGGGTGTCTGTGCATCCTTGACGATTTTCCTCATCAAAGATGGACGCTTGTGGGGAATTATCACCTGTCATCATCAGACAGCAAAATTCGTATCCTATGAGTTGCGGAACGCTTGCGAACTGCTCGCACAGGTAATTTTCGGTGGCGGACTCGTACCGAGCGAAGTCGTTGGCGCAGGGTAAAGCCTCATTTATGGAGTTATTACTATCTAATGAAAAAACAAATTTTGGGTGAGGAGAGTAATCTATGAGATTCAAAACAGTCGTCTTCTACGGTTCTTACCGACGAGATCGTCAGGGGATCAAAGCCGCCCGCTTTACGATCGATCGACTCAAGGAAAGAAATCATGAGGTAATTTTTGCGGATGCCCAAGAGTATGACTTTGGGATGCTCGATCGCACGTACAAAGAATACGAACAGGGACAAGTTCCTGAAAAAATGGAGGAATTAGCGGAGCATATTAGAACCGCTAATGGCTTTGTCGTGGTAGCTGGAGAGTACAACCATTCCATTCAACCCGGTTTGAGTAATTTGATGGATTATTTCTTAGAGGAGTACTATTTTCGTCCAGCAGGCATCGTTTCTTATTCCGTAGGCGGCTTTGGCGGCGTGAGAGCCGCGATTCAACTGCGGGCTTTTTTGACCGAAATGGGGATGCCAACCATTTCTACCATCTTTTCCATTCCAAAAATTGGTGATGCTCTGGATGAAACAGGGGTTCCTCAAGATGCCGCGTTAACCAAGAGAGTGAGTCAGTTTCTGGATGAACTGGAGTGGTATGAAGAAGCTTTGCAACGACAACGGCAGGAAAAGGGAACTCCGTTTTAAGCTGGTCATCAGAAGAGGCTGTTGTGTATTGGATCGGGTTGAAATCATGGCTGACGCTGCACCCGATCTACCTGCGGTATGTAGGATCTAATAACAGGCGTAGGCAATCGTACTTAACAAGGCATTTTCAGACTGGCGAGAATCCAGCCGAGTATGTTGCACGACGATCGGCACATCTGAATGAATTACACTTGCAAAATCAGTGTCGAGCGGAATGGGTTCTGGATCTTGCAGATCGTTGAAGCGAATGTGACTGGTGCGTCGCGCGGGAACCAGCAAACGGTAAGGGCCGACCGGATCTCGATCTGTATAAAAAATTGTCATTTCAATCCGAGCATCTCGCTCGTTAGGATTGAGGATACAGACCGTTTCATGACTGGTAAACTGTGGTTCTGGCCCATTACTATAAGCCGGAATATAGCCTTCGGCGATCGCCCAACAGATTTTGCCAATTCGTTCATTCATGATATTTTTTTAGTGTAGGTTGTGTTTGTCATCTTCGGTCGAGCGGGTACGTATTATTAATGAATCATTCGCTTTATATCGATCGAGAGTTATGCTCGAATATGTTCGGCTCAGGAGATGCGATCTTGCAGATCGGTAGTTCCATTTGTGCTTCAAAGCTAATGAGTGAAAGACAATCTGGACGCTCGACAAACGCTTGAGCTGCCAGTAAACCAGTAATGCTCCACGTTTGATAGAGTCTGGCTTCTTTGCCGATGAGTCGCCCACTGCGACCGTCATAGTATTCTGGATAGTTGTCGCGGACTAAACGCCGCTCGGCAATTTCGATCGCGCAGGTTGCCAATTCTACCCGACCTAACTTTTGAGCTGCGGCGGCAAACGCCCAAATTAAGAACGGCCAATTGCCACCATTGTGGTACGACCAAGGTGAATTTTTGGGATCGCATCCGGTCACAATTCGCCATTCGGCACCGGAGATCGCTGGGTAGCAAATTTTAAGGGGCATGTCGCCAATCAGATCTTGCCAACGTTGTTCGAGCAAATCCATAATCCGGTGAGATTGCCGTTCGGTGGCGAGCGAAAAGATAATTGCGAGCAAATTTCCCAAGGCAAAAAAGCGAAAATCCATCCGTCCGGGGCTGATGTTGCCAACTAGATAGCCGCCTGTTTCTGGCAGCCACTCGGATAGCCAACTGGGAATCGACGCTGGATAAATGTTGAACTTATTAGCAATATTCTCACCATATCGATCGACCTCAAACCGATAAATTTGATTGAGACGTTCGAGATCCAACCAGTAATATTCCATCAGATGATAGTGCAGTGCGCCGAGTCGATCGTGCGTGGCGGCGAGGTACCCACGACCTTCCCCTGCTGGCAGTAGCAACTCAGCAGCCGATCTCAGCGATGCGTAAAATAGCACCTGAATTTCGAGCGGATGTCCATCTACGCCCATCCGCCGATCGATCGTAAACGCGCCGTCAGGCACCAGCAGCGTAGGATACAGCGAAAACCGATGCGCCAGACAAACATCGAGAATCAGCCCGATTCCCGCCTGAAATTGGGGCTGATGTGCCAATGTAAGATCTCCGGTCGATCGGGTATAAGCTCGGAGTAAAATCAGCCACCACAAACAAGCATCGACCGGAGCAACTCTGGCGATCGCTGCCGCACCAAAATCAGCTTCCAATCGTTCTATCCCAGCTTCAGTAACGACCTTAAAACTTGCAGGCATCAATCCGGCTTCGACTGTAAAGCAATCCATCGATTTGGCATGACTTTGCAGGTTCAGTGTTTCAATCAGAAAGTTACGGACGATCTCTGTTTGCCCTTGGCTCAGAAATACTAACGCTGAGGGCACAAAATCGCGAATAAAACATTGGTCGTAATTGAGCGATGCGATCGTCGGATCGCGGGCGGCGATCGTACCAATCGGCTTGCCATGATAGTAGAGAATAGAGCGTTCGAGGAGTTCGGATGTCATCGTTTTTGGTTAAAGTTTTGCCGATCGGTGACGGGTACTTTTACTACTCGTTCGAGTGGCGGGAATCCCCATTCCCAGGAATTGTAAAACTCGATCTGCTGCACGATCTAGCCCAGTTTCTGACTGACGATTTTGTAAACCTCTCAAACCATGTAAGTCGAGAAAGCTAAACCCAACTTTGGAGAAGAAAGGCAAGATACAAAACAAGAGAGTGTCGATATCCTGGTTTACAAACCCAAACCCAGAGGGGCCAATAATCCAGACCACTGGGTAGCCAATCCACAGGACAGTAAAGTAGATTATCAACTTTTTATAAAGTCTCGCTAGTTCGCTGCCTTGACCCCGCGCCTTTGCCTGTAAGGGTACCCAAATCCCCCACAGCACTACTAGGAAAGCTACCGTACCGCAAATGTACCACAGGTATCTCATCCAAGTTTGAGCTGAAAGATCGGCAATTAATCCAGTCGTAATGACGACTATTTGTGTGCTTATCAAAAAGCCAATTAGCGTCCAATCTTTTTTGACAAACTGCATTGCCGTCAAAGCAAGCGTTAGTAATAAAAGTGGCGTAGTCACCATCCAATCGATGTAGCGGGCATAGTGAACGATGCGTCCGGCAACTTCGACTTTGCCCTGACCTAACGCCATTGCCATGTATGCCAGTCCCGACCAAATGGGAATAAAAATTGCTACTAAATATTCCGACTGAGGAACGCCCTTGGGGTCGCGGCTAAGAGACCAAAAATGCAACGCCCCGATCGTCATCCCCGCTACATACAACCAATGCAAAGTTGTCTGGAAGTTCATCGCAGATTTTTTCGGTGTAGGTGTACATATTTAACATTCAGGGATAAAGATGACACCAATGTGACAAGTATCCACCTCGCAGGCGATCGAGACAAGCGCGATTAGATCGCGTGTCACTTTTAAGTCACATTTACCGCCAATACTGAAGATAGGAGATCGCCAGCAACACAATAATTAAGCTCTCAACGGTCAGTCGCGATCGTTCGCTGCCAAGCTTTGAGGGCAAAAATCGCTACTGCCGATCGATCTGACTCTTGTGAGTCTGTCAAACCATCTCGATCTACATCGTCAAACTAAGTGAAGACAATGAACGAGTTTTTAAACCGACCCATCCGATTTATGGCGTTAGCCTTTGCCATGTTGGTGTTGCTCATCGCCTGTCAAACAACACCCCAGAGCCAATCGCCCACAACAGTAACTCCATCAGTAACTCCCACAGTAACTTCATCGGTTGCCGTTGTTGCTGCGCCCAGCGGCGAACTGAGAGCCTACCCCGCACAGCTACCGCCCTTACCCTACGCTCACGGCGCATTAGCAAAGGCGATTGATGCGGAAACGATGAAAGTGCATCACGGTCAGCATCACGCCGCTTATGTTACAAATCTCAACCAGGCGTTAGAGCAACAGTCCAATTTGCAAGATCGCAGTGTAGAAGCCTTGCTGCGCGACCTCAACAGTGTGCCGGAAAGCATTCGCACGACCGTTCGGAATAATGCAGGCGGGCATCTCAACCACACGATTTTTTGGAAATTGATGAGTCCCAATGGTGGCGGAGAGCCTACTGGCGCGATCGCCCAAGCCATTACTCAAACCTTTGGTAGCTTCGATAAATTCAAACAGCAATTTAACGAAGCAGGGGGCGATCGCTTTGGGAGTGGTTGGGTGTGGCTGGTGCGTAATTCCCAAGGACAACTCCAAATTACCACCACACCCAATCAGGATAATCCAATTTTAGAAGGTTCCTATCCATTACTGGGAAATGATGTCTGGGAACATGCCTACTATTTGAAATACCAAAATCGGCGCGCCGAATATCTGACCAACTGGTGGAACGTGGTTAACTGGCCAGAAGTCAATCGCCGACTTCAAATTGCATCTAAGTAACGCTTAGTTAGGAGTTCGATCGTGAAAAGATTGTTAATGCACAGCCCGATCGTTGTTGCCGTACTGTGGATCGTGGGGTATCTGCTGCTGACCCTGCTGCCTTTGCTGGTATTGCTCCTGTATCCACCTCCTGGCGGACGGGGTTTTTGGATCGAGTTTTCGGTAGCCTTGGGTTTTATTGGCTTGGCGATGATGGCATTACAATTTGTCATCACTGCCCGCGTGAATCGAATTGATAGCTCTTATGGCATCGATATTCTGCTTCAGTTTCACCGCTATACTTCAGTGGTGGCGTTGTTGATGGTGCTGGTGCATCCAGCGATCTTATTTATCGCCCAGCCAGAAACTCTTCAGCTCCTCAACTTCCCCCAGGCTCCCTGGCGGGCACGGATGGCAGTGTTAGCCACGCTGGCATTTCTGACGATGGTGATAACGACCATTTGGCGAAAGCAACTGAAGATTCCTTACGAACCTTGGCGAGCCATTCACACGATTCTAGCAGTGCTGGCAGTGGGATTGGGCTTTGGACACGCGCTTGGCGTTGGCAATTATCTGGGCTTATTTTGGAAAGTAGTATTGTGGTCGGGGATCATTCTCGTCTCGCTGTGGCTGATAATTTACGTGCGGTTGGTCAAACCCTGGCTGATGACTAGAAAGCCCTACATAGTAGAAGAAGTGCTGCCGCAGCAAGGCGATGTTTGGACGCTGGCGTTGCGCCCATTAGGGCATGAAGGCTTTACCTTTGCACCGGGTCAGTTTGCCTGGTTGACGCTGAATATTACCCCGTTGAGTATGCGCGAACATCCCTTTTCGATGTCATCTAGCGGCGAGTGTGCCGATCGGATCGAGTTTGGCATCAAGGCAGTCGGCGACTTCACCAGTACCATCAAAGATGTCCAACCAGGTACCAAGGCTTATCTAGATGGCCCGTATGGGGTATTTACGATCGATCGGTATTGGGACAGTGCCGGATTTGTGCTGATTGCGGGTGGTGTAGGGATTACACCGATCTATAGCATTTTACTAACGGCGGCGCAACGCAGGGACGATCGACCGTTTTTGCTGATTTACGCAGTTGCCAGTTGGGAAGATATTACCTACAAAGACGAGTTGGAATCATTCAAGGAAAACCTGGATCTGACAATCGTCTACGTACTACGTAAAGCCCACGATGAGTGGGAAGGCGAAACGGGCTACGTCGATCGATCGCTTCTCGCAAAACACATTCCCCGCCATCGTGGCAGTCGGCATTACTTTGTCTGTGCTGCTCCAGTGATGATGGCGGCGGTCGAACGTGGTTTGTTCGAGCTAGAGGTGCCCGTCACGAACGTCCACATGGAACACTTTAATTTAGCCTAAGGGGGATTATGCGTTACAATCTGATGTTGCAATTGGTTGCAGGCACAACGGTGATTTTGGTAAGTACTGCGGCTCTGTTTGCTTGGCTTCAAAACCGTGCCGAACCTGCCGAATTAAGAACTCGGCCAGTTTCCAGTCGTGTCGTTGGCGTTGGCGTTGGCGTAGCCTGCCGTAGGCACAGCCTAGCCTTTGGCTAATCGCACAGACTAGAACCCGTGCAGGCGATCGATACCACCATGAGACCTCCTGCAAAAGTCAAAATACGATCGTTTTTAAGATTGTTTTCGTCGATAGAACCCATGTGAAATCGCTAGCTAGGATTATCCACGACCACAACTGGCGTGGTGCTGCTCTCTAGCACGGCTTGAGACACCGACCCAACCAAGACCTCATCTAGGGGACGATAACCGCGTTTGCCAATGACGATCTCCGCCACACCATAATCTTGAGCCGTGCGAACAATTTGTTCGGGCACCGAGCCATTGGCGGTGACAAATTGATATCGAATATCTGCCAGGATGCTGCTTGCCTGATGACGGAGGCGTTCGGTTCCTTGAGGATCGTCCATCCGCATAACGTGGAGCACGACTACCTCGGCATCGCTGCGACGAGCCAAATCGGCAACTTTGGTCAACACTGGGGTCGCTAGGGGAGAGGTATCGACGGCTGCCAGCAATACAATTCGCCGAGACACCGAAACCTTCGTCGGATCGACCTCCCCCCGCTCCAACAGCTTTGGTGCAAAAGTGGGAATTGCCCAAGCTCCAAGGGGTGCGCTCACCAGAATCGAGAGAACTGCTAAGGCAAGAATCGTTTCGCCCCCTTCGATGCCTTGGGCTAAGGGAACTGCGCCAATGGCGGCCTGTACCGTGGCCTTGGCGGAATTTCCAGGCAGCAAAAACAGCCGCTCTTTCCATGTCCAGTTACTCCCTATTGTTGAAAGTTACCAGCCGAGGGCACGCCCACTCAGAGTGCCAATTGCTAATATGACTAAGCCAACGAGCAATGTATTACCCAGCACATTAAGCTGAATACTCGCACCCAGCAACACAAAGAGAACGATTTCAGCGATCGCCCACAAACTATCAAAGCCACCGCGTAGCCGTCGTGCTAACGGGGCATCCATCTCAATCAGGAAAAAGCCAGTCGTCATGACTGCCAGATAGCCAGAGAATACTGGAAATTTTTCCGCTAGGACTACAAGCAATAGGGCGAAGCCTGCGGCAACCAGTGTATCCTGCACCGCAGTTTGCGTCCAGTTTTGCTTTGTTAATAATAAGACTAAGAGACGAGCTACCAACCATCCCAGCAACACCCCTAACCCGATTTGCAGCATGATTTGAAACGGCAGCAATTGCAATGGACTCAAGGATAACCCTCCTGGCAAGGTTATTCCGGCTGCCGCACTTTGAGACAAAAACGCCAGCAGCAAACTAAAGACCAGCAGTAGCAGCACATCAGACAGCGCACTTCCAGTTAATATGGCATCGGGAATCCCTTTCTCAACCCCCCAGCCCAGACTTTTTAGCCGCAACATCCCAGGAACAATGACGGCGGGAGATTCAGCACTTATGACGCAGCCCAGGAGTAGTCCGGTGGCAAAGTCAAACTGGAGCAGCCACATTGAGGCAAATGCAATGGCGATCGCTTCACAAGCCGCAGGCAAAAAGCCTAATCGCAATGCTACAGTACCTTGTTGAGCCAGCTTTTCCCGATCGAGACCCAATCCAGCCTTCATTAAAATCACCATAACGGCGATCGCGCGGAGCGAATCTGCCGCTCCCAAAACCGCTGGCGCAATTACATTGCCCAGGTTGGGGCCAAGCACAACGCCGACGAACACCATCCCTACCAGCGCAGGTACTCGGATTCGTCGAGCAATTTGCCCTCCGAAAAAGCCTATTAATAAAATCCAGATAATGCTTTCTAACATAATGCCACGTTGCCTCTGAGTCGGTCGATCGACGTGACTTGTAGCGACGGATTTGCTTTAGCCCATGCAGAAACAGCCTTTGTTAGACGCGGCATAACTGAAACTACGACCCTCTTGGTGCATACATAATAATAAGCGTACCCACTAATGCAACAACTGCACCGATAATATCAAACCGATCGGGACGAACTTTATCTATGCCCCATCCCCAAAAAAGCGCAATCAGAAGGAAAATTCCACTGTATGCGGCCTGCACACGTCCAAAATTAGCTGGTTGAAGCGTCGGAAGAGTGCCGTAGATGAATAACACCACTGCCCCCGCCACAGCATACCAAATGCTTTTATGTTCCCGCAGCCATAGCCAAACTAGATAAGCACCGCCAAGCTCAAATAATCCTGTTATTACAAAGTAGAGTAAAGACTGTGCTATCTTCATTAGGGTTCAGTTAAAGGATTCAGTTAAAGAGAGAGGTAGGAAAGTCTTTTTTCTTTGCGCTTAGGTCAATTCAAACAAAATATTAGCACGGACTTAGTGCTTGCATTCTCTGATGGCTCAAGCACTGAGACTGGTAGAGCTTCAGGTCACTCGACACAATGACTTTAGCAAGAAGTATACTCAATCTTTAATTCGGTAGCCGATCGATTTGCGGACATCAGCAATAGGCATTGCCAATTCCTGGGCGATTGCTGCTTCGATCTGGCTGACTTGAGTGAAGGGAAACTCGTATTCGAGCCGCTGTAAAGTTGGCGCGGTAGTTTTAATAACGAGCGTAGTTAGACCGCGCTGTCGATCGATTTCGGCATTCATCGTCAGGATCGTAACCGATCGTTTGGTGGTTAACTGGGTACCTGCCTGAAGTTTGTTGACAGAATCATAAGAACCATTTAAAACTCGTGCTGCCATAAAGTTGCCTGTAAACCAAATCGTTACAGCAATTAAGGGCAAGGGCAACCAAAATTCCCCACCAACGCGATGGAGCAGATGGAGCAAGCGCGGGGTAGACATTAGACTTTCTGCGAAAGTTAGGGGATAGCGAAAAGTGCGGTCTTGGGGTTTCCCCTGTCTTGTCTCGCCTTTTTTGACGGGGAACCCGTCCAAAGGCGAGACGCAAGTAGAGCATCTCTTCAAGACAGGGAATAGGGAATAGGAGGTCTATTTTAGTTTGAAATAATGCCGAATAGTCGAATCGTAGCCTATGAGCGGACTGAGTTAAATCTAACTTCTGACAGATGCCGCTGCTGAATTACCTTTCTACAATACAGTTGTAAAAAGGAATTTAGCCAATGCGAATACTGTTGGTAGAAGACGATCCAGATCAACTAGAGCCATTGCAGTATGCTCTCTCTGAG
>NZ_JBGSPA010000020.1:0-31093 GCF_041738855.1 Chamaesiphon sp.
GGATGATTGTGGGTTGGTTGCAATTAATTCGGGTTCAGTTGCAGTTAATGTGGGTTTGAGTCGTCGGATAGTTGCAGTTAATGTGGGTTCAATTTTGCGATGATTGTGGGTTTGATGATTTATGATTGCGGGTCGCTACAAATACAGACGGAAATATTGCTACTCCCTTAAATCCGGTATTTAGTCCGGTCAGTCTTACCGCTCCAACTCCTGCCGAAATAGTACTTACGCGATCGCTTGGTCGTCAATATGCGATTAAGACAACTTTCTGTCCAGGATTGAGTACCAATCCAGGTCTTTGTAATATTAATTCACGAACATACAAAGTTGAAGTTTTTTATAATGGCAATATTACCCCTGTTTATGTTTTTGAAGCATTCCAAACCAAGTTACAATAGTGGATTTACCTTAATCGAGCTAATTGTTAGCACGATTATTTTAATAATTGTAACTGGATTGACTCTCGATACTTATATAAATTTCAATAAGATTTTCGTTCGCTCTAATAAGGATATTGAGACGAGTCATAATTTATCCACTATTTTAGATTCGATCGGAGCTGATATTAAGCAAGCAGGAGAAGGAATTACAGACCCGCTTTTTCCGGTAGTTGAATTTAATTTCGATCCTAATAATACGACAGCAACTCCATTACAACCTTCTACTATTACAATCCGAAAGGCGATCCAACCTGCTCTTACTCTTTGCCAAGATATTCCTGGTGATGGAGATCCATTACCATCATCGATTAATATTGCGGATCTGACTAGCTCAAATGTTAACTGTATGTTCGGTACAGTTCCAAGTAGTTTCTTTCCCCCATCAAGCCTAGTAAGTCCATTTGCTAACTTAATGGGCATTCGGGAATATCGATGTCAGTTGGATAATTACGATCTAAATTATTTAGAAACAAGTATCGATCTTTGCGACTCACCTTTATCTACTGGTAGAGAGCGGATTCGAGCGGCTGTATCAGATGCTGGTGGACACTTGCGGACTTTTGATTATTATGATGATAATTTTAATACTGATGCTGCTCAATATTTTATTAAAACAGCAATGACTGTTGCAGATCGCACTGATACACCGAGAAATACGATGGTGCCTTA
The DNA here is from genome assembly GCF_041738855.1 of Chamaesiphon sp. Classification (GTDB taxonomy): domain Bacteria; phylum Cyanobacteriota; class Cyanobacteriia; order Cyanobacteriales; family Chamaesiphonaceae; genus Chamaesiphon. The sequence continues at coordinate 1,110 of NZ_JBGSPA010000020.1, forward strand.
TGGTGTCGGCAGTCCAATTTATTTAATTGAAGAACGGGTTTATGCCTTAAATAACAGCGGAAGTTTAACCCTATCTATAAATGGTAGCCCTCCAGCCACGTTAGTTAAAGGTATCGCTCAATTTAATATTTCAGCAAAATTATATAATAACGTAACTAATCGAGCGATCGATCCAACCCCAGCAACTGCAACAACACTTAATCCCCTACCCTCAGTGTTAGCTGGAGATATTTGTACCTTCAATCCAATTCCGGCAGGTACAATTGCCGATCCGCAGTATGTTTGTAAGTTTAACGATAATCAGGCTATCACAGATCCGCCAAATTTAAAATGGCAAACCATCGCGGCAATTAGAATTAGTTTGCAGTCTAAATACGATAGCACTGGTGAAAATATTATACCAACTGTCGCAGATCTTCGTAAACTTACTGCGACGGCTGAATATTTTCCTCGGAATACTTTATCCAAATAATCAATCGTGAAAAATACTAAACTGAATTTATTACTTTTTAAACTTATATCAGAAAGGCACCATAACCAAGAACAAGGTTATGCGATGGTAATTGTCTCAATTTTGATTATTTGTTTATCAGGATTACTAGCATCTTCTTTGAATCTTGCCGATCTAAATAAATCTCAAGTTAATGCCAATGCAGATGGAGCGAGTACTTTTTTTGCCGCAGAGTCAGGATTGAGCAAGCGGATTGCTAGTTTAAGAGCAAAATTTACTAATTATGAATTGCCGATTGGGACTAGTCCTGGCTCTACTCCTGTTACTCAGCAAAATATTGCTAACTGTTATTCAGTTCCAGTGGGAATAACTCCGACTAGTAATGAGTTTGAATGTCGAAATTATGCTTTTAAGGATAGTGAGGTTGCCGCGATGGTTGGCGGTACTGGTGGTAGCCTCACACAAACAGATATAGTTAAATCGAACAAATTTATTGCTTATACATTTGTAGCAGATGCAACACGTTACTCTTTAGTAAATCCAGATGTTCCAGAAACAACACCTATTCCTTCGGGACAAGATTATGCTGGTTTGAATACTCAGGAGTATAAATATGTTTTTTATAGTACGGCAGCCAAACCAACTCCTGCACAGCCAACGGGTGGTGGCGGCGCAAGTACAATTCTTCAATCGAGTGTGACAATTCGGAAGATCCCTATTTTCCAGTTTGCTATTTTTTCTGACGGAAACTCTTCAAAATATATTGAAGCTTCTGAAACTATTGATGGATTAGTTCATTCAAATGGTAATATGTACTTGGAGTACTGGGGAAATTCCTCTACATTTTCAACTCTCCACTTTGATTATTTAGGAAAAGTAACAGCTAGTGGCGATATTTATAATCGGACTGATTCTGCTAATTCAATTAGACAGTCTGGAAACGTACCTTCACAAACTCGCCTCTTATTATCTACAGGTACCTATTTAGCTTTACCCTTAAATGACAATACTAGAGCTAATCCCCTCTTACCGCTAACAGCAGCAGAATTAGCCCCCTTTAACGGGCATTTAGTCAGTCAATCGCCAGTATTGAAAGTCCCTGATGTTGGTTTTCTGCGAAAACGTAATTATCTAACTGGAGAAATTAGTGAGTATTTTGGTAAGGCAGACTTGAGAATTGAAATGGTTCCCGATCGAGCAATACCTTATGACATAACTTCGATTCAAGCCGGATTCGTTGGTGGTGCGTGTACATATAGTTTTACCGATCCAGGGAGTAGTTATATTAATTCTACTCGGCAGGGATCGACTCACGTTTGTAATCGATTGAAGAAGGGTCAGCTAATGAGTTTGGCTCAACCTGTATTGGTAGTAACTCAAAATATTGAGGAAGTCGATCGTTTTTGTCGCCCAACTCTGGGGATAACGGATCGAGTCCGAGATTTAATCGGCTATGGTGTGCTGACTCCCAACTCAACGATGGTAGGTTTATCAGCAACCAATCGAGCGATCGTTTTAAAAGCACTAGCCACAGCGATTGCCGCTCAACCTACACCGATCGATTATGCTCGTGTTACTCAAGCTGGGATGTTAGATCCAGCAACTCAGGCGACGTTTGGTAGTTTACTGGTCAATCCTGCTTGGGGATTGAGTTTGTCCCCAGCACAACTTTTAGACCTAACTACAGCAACTCCAGCTAGCATCGCTCGCGCTGCTGATAGCTGCTTTTTACCCGCACCGATCGCAATGGTCAAAAAGCAAGATGGTACAGCCGGATTTTACGATCGACGGGAAGAACTACGACGAACGATTTTGCAAACTAATATTGAGAGTCTGACCATGTGGAATCGGGATGGTCGTTATGTAAATATGGGGGTGAATTTGCAAAGTGTTCCAGTTGTGAATGCAAGCGATCTAACTACAGCAGCCACAGCAGCTTACGGTACCACTGGAGCACTGTTCCAGGTTGCCGCAGCAGATCCGGCGGCGGCTGTGGGTAGTTTCGCCCATTTAGGACTAGCGGCAAGCGATCGGACTGAGGGGGGTTTGGTACTATACGCAACGGTCAATGATAATTTAAGTGGTGATGGCAGTACCGGAGCGTCGAATAATGTAGTATTCGACACAACCAAACCGATTCATAAAATGAACCCCGACGGGACAATAGCAGTCGATCCCATTAGTGGAAATCCGATTGTTCTCGATTATTATCGAGCTGGAAAAGGGCATACTCTCGGTCAAGGTGCTTATGGATTTGCCATTAATGGTGGTCGAAACTTACCTGCACCATTATCAGTGGTATCCGATCGACCTATTTATTTGCAAGGAGATTATAATACTTATCCGAATGCCAAACAGCCAGCAGCAGTTTTCGCCGATACAGTTATGTCGCTCTCCAATAACTGTCTCAGCCCTGGGACGACAATCGATCCGACTAATGTGTTGACAGGTCAAATCAATTGCGGAATTTTACCGACAGTTGATGTACCTTCTCCTTGGACTGGTCGAGATACTATGGTTCATGGATCTGCTCAGTATGATGCTATTGCGACTACTTATAATTCGGCATTCTTAATTGGGCAAGATTTGAGTCAAGGCAATCTAGGGAGTCCACCTGTTACTCCCTATCATGGGTCGGAATGGAGGTTGCGCCAATTAGAAAACTGGGATAATTACCAGTATATAATTTCGGGATCTTTTATTGGAATTGGTACACCGTTAGAAAGTAATGGTCGCTACAGGGTGTACAAATCTCCAGATGAAGCTCTTAATTATTCTAATGCCTCATTCAGTGGTGCTTCTACTAATTACGACACTGATTTTAACGACTTCAGCAAACTACCACCGATGACACCGATGGCAACTTACCTAAAACAGGATTTATTTAAACGAAGCTACTAAATTTTAATCGTTAGCCAATAACGATCTAGTTTGGATGATAAAACTGCTGTTTTGATTTTGAGCTGATGCTGTAACAGTAAACCTCGCTGGTAATTGGTAATTACCAGCGGGAATCTTTCGCGTCCAGCAACAGTACTTAAACTTACCGTCCAATCTGTCGGTCTTAAAGAAATACTACGGACATCGTAAACGGTACTATTTGAAAATACGATTTGATCGGGCAGTTTTCGAGTATTGGCAACTCTGCGAATGACGTGAATTGCTAGTTGGGCTGGAAGATGAAATTCCTCTCTGATTTGATGGTAGATTAATGCTTGAATTGCTACCTCATTTTTAAGATTTGGTGGGATCGATCGATGAACGTGTTCGCAAGCCAGCTTGAATGCTGAAAGTGTCGCATCGATCTTGACAATTTGGGCAAAAGTAGTGTTAAAGGTGCAGGATATAGTTCTAGGCTCGTTCATAGCTTTATTCTATCTCACGTATTGATGTGTTATTATGATCTTATCTTACAATTACAAACATGCTGAAGAATCTAGTCGGAATGGCAATTGCGAGTTTAATGCCCTTGGTAATGACTCAGGCGGCTAGTGCCGCTGCTTTATACGGCAATCAGCAAAGCGGATTCAATGTCAACGAACTTAATCCATCTACAGGTGTAGCTACCTCAACGTTGGCTAGGGCAACTAGTGCTGGGGGAGGGATTGTTAATATTGGCAATAGTATTTTCTATACAACCTTAAACGACACTCGGATCTATGAAATCGATACCGTTGGTAACGGCTTGGGGGCGATAAATACTATTCTGCCAAATATGGCAGCATTAACGTGGGATGGTAGTAACTTTTGGGCGACTAATTATCAAGCCGCTAATGGAACTGGGCAAAATCGTAATGCCTACCAGATTAATACAGCAGGTAATATAGTTAATACAATTACGTTAAGTAACTCTGCAAATTTTGTGGATGCACTACTGTATTTTGACGGCAAGTTGATTGCTAACAGAGGGTTTGGCAGCAGTAATTATGACGTTTATAATTTAGCAGGAAATCTTCTCCAAGCCAATTTTATCGATACGACCGGACGTAGTACTGGCTCCGGTGGAATTGCTTATGATGGTACCAACTTCTACATTGCCGATCCGAGTAGTTCTAGCTTTAGTACCTATAGCGGCACTGGTACTTATCTTTCTACAGTTCCAACTACTTCTGGCGGTAGTCCATTGAGAATTCAGAGTTTGTCCTTTGATTACGCCGCAAATCAAAATAGTCAACAAGTCCCCGAACCATTAAGTTTTGTTGGTACGTTAGTTGCTGGTATCGTTGTTGTTGTCTCCAAAAGGTCAATGAAATAAGGCAAACTCCCGATGTTGTTAGGGTAGTTACTGCTTCAAACAAGCTAAAGCTTTGTAAATAAGCCTAAAGTTCGATCGAGGATAAGCCTCGATCGAACTTTAAGCTTATTCATTCAAAACTCAGGGTTTCCCTGACTATTAATGGGAATTAGAGTAAAAATAGAGAGTGTACTCTCAGTGTAAGTATTGATATCAACATTACCAGTCTTAGTAATGTCAAAAGATGATACTTTTGCTTTATTATCACCTCGGAAATCTTTGATAATTATTTTAGGTAGAGGTACAGTGTCATCAAGGATGCCTCTACTATCAAAACAGATGCTCTTTCCAGTCCATTCCCCAAAGGGATTTGCAATCGTACCTATAATAGGTAATGTAGTAGATATTGTGGGGATTCCGACATTCTGTGGTAGATCGAGATCTAATTCTGAGGCTACCTGCCAGCGGGGTGCAGGAGGAGCGGCAGTATTCTCTGGTACTCTACAATTACCTGCATACTCGACTACAAAATTCCGCGCTTTCCCATCTGGATACTCCGCTAGTGTCGAAAATTTAGGTCGGAGACGATAGGCTTTATTACTAGAAATTGCTTTCGATCGAATCAAGCTCAACTGATTCTTGAACTGTAACGATCCGTCGCGAAGTGGTTTGTTTAATGACATCAATGAAGGTATGGCAATTCCCATCAGGATACCAGCAACGGCAATGGTGACGAGCATTTCGATTAAGGTAAAACCTCGATCGTTATAGTTAGGTGGTCGAATCGCCACAGTCAATGACTCCTCAAGCAAGATAAGAATTTATAATCACCGATCGCCTGGGCGATCGAATATTCAATACTGAATTTTTAGTATCACTACTAGTATGCCCAGAGATCGGGTATAAGCTACCAATTGATATTTATTTTTTCGATAAAACAAACTATTTACTAATATGGTACTTCCGCTGTTATGAGGTACACTAATAGCAGTTAGTCAACAAATTTAGATGTCGATCGCAGGAGCTGCCAGACACTGCAATCGTCAATAATCGATTGTTAGACGCTGGGAAAAAGACAATTGAGAATTTTATTGATTTCATGATTATTTTCAGAAATTAACATCAACTAAAATGCCTAGACTGTAATACGATCTGATGTACAAATTAAAGAATGTAGAGATATTTATCAATATTTTGGGTATAATAAATATGAGTAGAATTTAGATTAGACCGTAAATTTTTCTTGATAAATAGTGTATGTTTTCAGCAGATCTATATTTTTTAATATAGATCTTTTTATTCTCTGAATATAATAGATACAAGAGAAATTAATGATACTTTACTTTTAATATTTGGGTATACTAAGTGTATAAGAAAACTATTAAATTCTATTATGATTGTGAAGCTAGCTAAATTATTCGATTTAATTCTAGTCTTATTTATTCGTAGGTTAACACAATTTCATATTCGATTAGCATTTGAAATTTATATTAGTAAGCAAACTTCATCTGTACTAAATTTAGAAGAATTATTCGGACAAGACTCTATCTCAGTTGAATCTAATGAAGCATTAGATCGAGTAGAAGATCGCCGCAATCTGGTTGAGGTTGCAAAAGTATCAACATCTTCTTTGACTGCTGATATTTAAAAATTAGAACTACAAAGTTATCAGAAAATGATTTTAAATGATATTGTCGAATTAATCATGGTTCATGCTCATAATCAACATCGGGGATTAATTATGAGTCTTTTAACGATCGAAGGGAGAAACATGGTAGACCCCTTTCAAGGAGTCAGCTATAAAAAAGCACAAGATTTAGAGACACTTGTATTTATTGCCAAACATCAAAATTTACTCGATTGGCGGCTGATTGAGGAAATCGAGATGTTTAAACCGCTGTTTGGAACTGACGCTCAAAACACGCCAAATTTTAGAACTAATTTATATCTGAAGTTAGCACAAACATTAATTCATTTCCAGGATATCGAGCTAAATAACGACCTTAACTATACAGAGGTTATTTTAGCCGTACTGAGCAAAGCCAAAGAGAACTTAGTTGATTATCGAGCAGCCGAACCACATCTAAATCCGGCGGTATGGAAGTCGATTAAGGTTGCTTTTGTAGTAATTGAGTCGAGAGTGTATGATTTTAAAAATAAGTTAGATGAGGAGAAAGCGATCGAGTCGATCGAGGTATTCGATCGAGCGTTGGTAGTTTTAAAAAATGAGAAACTAATTAAGTCGTCGATAGTTGAAATCGCATATCATCACACATTGATGGCTAAAGCCTTTGCCCAAGCACGACTAGATCTGTTCGATCTGGCAATTGAAAACTATTTAGTTGCGCTACTTGTTTTTACCCGCGAGCAGAATCCGCATGAGTGGGCAGAGATTAAGTTAAGCCTGGGAGTCTGTTTGCAAAGGAGTGAGCTAGCACCAATCGAACTGGCGATCGAGCATTATCACTTTGCGCTAAGTATTTTTGAAGGTAACACCCAGAGTTACCAACGGCAACTTGAAATCACTTATTTTCAACTAGCCCAGTGTTACGATCTAATGTTCCGGCAAACGGGTAAGCAAGAGGAGCAACAGAAGTCTACTTACTATGCCGAGCGTGCTTGTAAGCACTTTACAGCATCAGCAATCGCCAGCATCAGACAAAATTAACTTTAGAACTAATATATGACAGTTGAAACGCTACAAAAAGATTCAGTGAGATTATTTTTAGAGGCAATGGGAAAAATTCCGCTTCTATCCAAGGAAGAGGAAACGAGTCAAGCGCACAACTACGTGCGTTACAAGCAACTCATTCAGTTGCGAACTAAACTAGCTGGCGAACATCCCAAGAACTCAGTCTTAATTGAGTATATCAAAATGGTGGCAATCCGCGATCGCCTTGCCGCGCAACTAGGTCGCAAGCCAACATTAGCAGCGTGGGCAGTTCAGGCAAATATTTCTGGTGCCAAGCTCAAAACGATCGTCGCTGAGGGCAGAATTCAGTGGGCATACATGGTCGATCTTAGCTTATCAGAGCTTGACCTATGTGAGTCGGCAGGAATAAAAGCGCGAAAAATTCTGATTGAAGCTAATCTGCGTTTGGTAGTATCGATCGCCAAAAAGTATTTAGGGCGAGGACTAGATCTACTAGAATTAATCCAAGAAGGATCGATCGGGTTAGGAAGGGCGGTAGAACTTTTCGAGCCTACAAAAGGATATCGGTTTAGCACCTATGCCTACCCGTGGATCAGACAGGGAGTGACGCGAGCTGTGAATAACTACGGCAGGGCGATTAGGCTGCCAATTAATAAGATTGAAACCATCGCACAGGTCAAACGGAAGTATCGAGAGCTATTACTCGAAGATGGTCGGGCACCATCATTAAATGAGATTGCGATCGCGTTAAAAATGGATATTACTAAAGTTAAATTGGCAATTGCCAACGATCCGAAGGTAATTTCTACCGATGTGAAAGTCGGGGTTAAAGAAGATACAGCCCTGATTGACATTATCCCTTCTATGGATCGGGATCTCAATGATTTGCTAATTAGAAAAGAGATTGCCGAAGTGCGATTGCCCCAGCTTTTAGCAGAATTAACCCCCGAGCAAAAGCAGGTGATCTGTGTGAGATATGGGTTAAATAATCGGATTTCCCAAACTTTAGGAGAAACGGGCGAATACTTGCATCTTAGTATTGAGGTAGTTCGGAAAATTGAGAGGTCGGCGATGAAGCGACTGATGGCTGTGGCTAAAAACTATCAAGATATTCGCGAGGGGTTGAGTTTACTGAGTTAAGTATAAATAATTTATTTGCATTTTGTGGCAAATTCATCGATCGCCCGACTGCGATCGAGCGATCTTTGAAGTTTTCCCGTTTCTGTTAGTTCTGTTTCGCCAACTTTTGGAGCAGTTTCTTCGATCCGCTTGGTAATTGCATCACATTCAATTTTCTGGACTTTAGTGGCGGTGGAGTCGCCACAGCTACTAATAGACATCGCTAATGTAACAGCTAATCCCCAGATATAAAGATTTTTTTGCATTAGAAATAATGGTGAGAATTCTCGATTATTTAATGATATCCTTTTTAGACAACAGCCAAGCAGAAATTAAAATATAAATACCAGCATGTACGATTAGCATCGACAAACTACATGCTAAATTATTCCAAGAACGGGAGTATGCTACTCCAAATGGGAATGGTAAATCTGTTACGTTCGGAGCTAGCGCATTAACGTTAGCGATCGTCCCGAACGCCCCAATCGACCAGCGCGAAATGGTGAAATAAGAGATCGTATTAGCGATGCCTTCTAGCTTAAACAGGGCACCTGAGAACACGATCTGGGGAATCAGGAGCAAGGGTAGTAAACTATTTGCCTGAGAGCCATTACTAACCACCGCAGACACTAGTAATCCCAAGCTCAAGCTAGCTACTAACGTCAGCAAGGAGGCAAGAGCCATTCCCGATTCCCAAGTCATCAGGGGATTGCTTGGTGCGATGAATAAGTGGGCGATTGCATAAGCAATGAATCCAGCTTGGACGATCGCTAGCAAACCCAAGACAAATACCTTTGCACCTAGGTAAGCTCGGATTTTGAGGTTCACCGCCCGTTCCCGCGCGTAGATCGCTTTCTCTTTGACGATCTCTTGTAAAGAGCCAGAGAGTCCCACCCAGAGGCAGGCACAAACGAATACGAGCAGCACTTGAATCGCTGAGGTAGCATGGGTACCTGTTACTGCTGTAAATGGCTTGACATCGCTAATTGCTACCTTGAGTAAGCCAATCCCCACTGGGGCGACGAGGAGCGACAGGAGTAGATTTACCCGATCGCGTCTGGTAAGTTTGAGTTGGCGATGGCAGCAAATTCGCCACTGACGGGCGAGATCTGAGCGGGGGACGGTAAATGAGGGGATGCCTGTGGATGGGGTTCGCAAGCGATTGGCAACATAATCTCGATAGTAACCAGAACCCCGATAGATGGCTTGGTATAGTTCGATTTTAGCTTCAGCTTCCAGTTTGAGATAGGCTTCGGTAAAATTACCACAGCCGAAGAATATGAGTGTTTCTCGGGGAGTACCGTAAAAGCATAGTCTCCCACCTCTACCCAGGAATAACACCCGATCGCAAACGGAGATATTGTCTGTCGCATGAGTAACGACCGCTACCGTCCGCCGATCTTTGTGTGCTACATCTCTGAGTAATTCCATCATCGATCGATCGAGTCCTGGGTCTAATCCTGACGTGGGTTCATCGAGTAGGAATAACTTAGGATCTGCCAGCAATTCTACACCAATACTCACCCGCTTCCGCTGTCCGCCACTGAGATTGGCGATTCTAGCTCTGCGCCTGTCGGTCATCTGGATGCGATCGAGCGTTCGCTCGACAACTTCGCGGATCTTAGTTCCTGCTGGCAATCGGAGCTTGGCAGCGCAGCATAAGGATTCTTCAACGGTTAAGTCAGAGTGGACGATATCATCTTGAGGGACGTAGCCGATTTGCTGGCGGAATAGATCGTAGTTTTCCCGCAACTCGACGCCGTTGAGATGGATCGTGCCACTAGTCGGAGCCTCATTTCCAAGCAGCACCCGCATTAAGGTGGACTTACCCGCACCGCTGCCGCCAACGATCGCAATCAATTGTCCTGGTTCGATTGTAAAAGTGATGTTATCGAGGCGTTTTTTGTCCTTCGAGCCAAGTGTGATATCTCGGGCTTCGAGGCGAATAGAACCAGTTAATGAGTTGTGCGGGAGATTGGGATTCTTTGAGGGATTAGATAGTGGCAATGTCGTGGAAATCATGATGTATTATTGTCTTTTTGCACGAATATTGGAGTTTAAATTAACTTTTTGACAATGCTTCAATCTGAGCGAGTAGTAATTCGATTTGGCTCCATTTATCCTGGTCTGCTTCCCAAACTTTAGAGTTGACAATTTGTTTGACAATCGATTTTAGGCGGACTGGTGGAGTCATTACAGATGGCTTTGGATCGGCTGGTGAGATGATGCTTTTAATCTGTCTTTTTATCTCAGTTAGCGACAGTTCGTCTTCGATTGCTAGCCTGAGTAAATCCCCTCTTTGAGCTGCGTCGCTAATTCTGGCAATTGCCTTCGCTTTGGTATACTCCAATCCTTTCGCGATCGCCTCAACAACATCATCGGGGAGATCTAGCAGCGGTAGACGATTACGGACAAAAGACTCTAGTGTCATCGATCGCATGTTCAAAGTTAAAACTTGCGATACTGTAGAGCGATGTTCCTCAAATTTAACGATAACGTTATCGTTAGCTATATTTCCCTTGCTGATATTGTTCAACCCATACAGAATCGACTTCACCTCATCGCTCGAATCAATCGCTAACTCAACAGCGAGTAAATTAAGAATTGCCCAAGTTTCTTCAATGGCATTGAGATCTTGCCTGACTAAGTTTTCAGCCAAAGCAATGCGGCGGGCATCTCGATCGGATAGTTCCATCACTACGACAGGGACATCAATCCGCTCGGCTTCGATTGCCGAAATCTGGCGACATTCACCAGCAACGATCTCATAAATATCGCCCACCAACCGCACGATCAGGTTTTCGAGTACCCCAAATTCTTTGATGCTAGCGGTTAACTGTGCCCTTTTGACCCGATCGAAGTACTTACGCGGCTGGTAGGGCGATCTCACTAGGATGCGAGGATCTAATCGCGTTGTCGGCTGTGTTCTTTCGAGTTCGGCGATTCGAGCTTGGAGGACTTTAATATCGATGTTTTCAACTGGCGTTGAAATCAAACTATCGGATCTAACATCAACTGTCGGACGCGATCGATTAGCTCGTAAGTTTGCCAGTACGCTATTGTCAGCCATTGGATCTAACCTCCTACAGCTAGCTTGATTTTAGCAGCCAGATCTTTTAACGGATGTTCGAGATCTGGGTAGCCAATTTCAGCTAGTGTCTTCTGTTGATTAATCGCCTGCTTGTATCGCTCGGATTCAACGATCGACGACAACACCAAGCTACTGCCGACCTCATCGCGCATAGCATCGATGCTTTCTTTGCTACTAGTTGTTTGATTGTTACCGACGAATCGATCGCGGAAGGGGATCACTCCCACAATTTGAGCGGTTGTAGCTCCATTAGCTTGCAGGTTCTTAATCAAATCGACAGTGCGAATTAGTGAGCCATATCCTTTGACTGATGCTTCGACTGGAATTGCAATTACATCTCCCGCACCAATTACCGTTAGCGAGATTTGCGATCGTTGGGGTGGCGCATCGATAATACAGTATTCAAAAGCCGCAGCCATCGGTTCTAGTCGCTTCTTCAGCAGCATCGCCCCCATGCCACTGCTAGCTAGATAATCTTGCACGTTGTCTAACTGATCGTCCGATGGAATTAAAAACAGGTTGGAATCGATATTTAATGGGTAAATGCAGTCTTGGACTGGCAGCTTATTAGTCAGGCATTCTAACAGTGTCGGCGCATCTTTGGCTGGCGCACCAGCAATCCAGTCTGTCAGGCTGTGTTGGGGATCGGCATCGACTAGTAGTGTCGGATGACCGGAACGTGCGAGTAATAACCCCAGTAACATTGATACTGTGGTTTTTCCTTGTCCCCCAGCTAGTGAGGAAACGACAATTGTCACCATCCCTCTACTGTGAGTATTGCTGTCTCGACTTTTTACTGGGCTGTCAACTTGTACCATTTTACCTTTACCTTCGGGGATGATTTGTTTTGTAATTTGTTGATGCTTGATACCTTGACGAACGCCATCGGCAAAGTACTCGCCGCGATTGTGGATAGTATCGAAGATGGCTGATTCTTCTGGGTTCAACCAAATATCTAATCGTCGCTGGATTAGCCCAACATGAGTATTTTTTCGTCCCGTTTTCTTGGGGTGTTGTTCCGTTGGCATGTTATTTTTCCGTCCATACCTCCATTAAAGCATCTTTGGCTAGTTTCGTCAACATAAAACTAGTTTCGTCAACATAAAAATAATCAAACGTCCAAAAACAACGCCAGCTCCCGAAAGAACTAGCGTTGCTGTAGATCCCCTCGTTATCGAGGGATAAATGGCTACACGCACATAGCATGTAGATTAGTTATAGCCTTTGTTTCAACAAATCTCCTCGGGGTCGAGGAAGGATCTATGCGCGATCGACTGCATAGATAGTAGTTAAGGGTCAAGTTTCAACATATCTCCTCGCCAAGCGGGGAACAAAAGAGCTGGTAACAGCAGCAATTATTGACTTTTGACTACAGAATACACCAAGTCCGAAATTTTTACCATAGCCGAGCGATAATACTCCTCGAATTGGGAGGGATGATGAAATCGCAACTCGATAGCCGATCGGTACAGCAGGTCTGATGAGATCGAGTTCCGTGCCCGAAAAACGTGTGGTTTGCCAGTGAGGAGCATCTGCCCACTCGATCGACTCGCAAGTGGCAATCTGGTTATCGCCCGCCATCGCCAGCAACCTGTCGCGATCTTGGGCGTAGGTAATCGAGCTTTCCACTACACCAGCATGACGCAAGAAAAACTTTAACGCTTGATGTGTCGCCCCGTTACGGACAAACTCAGTATCGCGAAGGAGGCGATAGCCAGTGTTTCGCACCGCACCGCCGCGTCCGAATTTTAGCGATGGCTGCAAGCGCATAAAAAATGGCGACCGACTCACCCAGTCAATATTTTGGCTGGTGGGAGTCGATTGATAGGTATCTGCGACGAATAGATTAATAGTCGATCGACCATTAAGTCTACCAATTGTGGCGATTTTACCCAGATGAAAGTCATTAAAGCCGCCAGCACAGTAGAGGAGTAACTTCTGAAAATGACCAAAATCATCGTAAATTGGCGCGATCGTCAAGCTCCCATTGCGGAAGATCTCCGTCTCGGGCGATGCTTTGACTAGGGCTTTATGCAGTAAATCGCACCAATACAGCCCGGTAGTAGCTGGTAAATATTGGTTATCGATCCCCAGCACTACTGTATCAAAGGGAATCTCCCGCACGGCTGGTGTCTCGGCGACCGCTCGTTCGATCTGGTAAGTTGCTTGATAAAATCCGGGGAAATTAGCGGATTTGAGCTTGGCGTTGCGGAGTCCTGGCGACAAGTAGAGGGATTCAATCGCCTGCGATTCGACGCATTGAACCGTCTCGGTACCAGCCCGATCTGGACGACAGTTGAATCCTAGCGATGCTGGTGCGATCTTCCAGGTTGCCAGATGCTCGGATCTGCCCAGATAATGGCAGTGCCGCAGGCAATTTTCGAGCAGCTTTGTTTCAGTCACTGCCAAATCTAGCTCCTCCCAACCCACTAGGAAAAACGATCCAGCCGCATAGCGGTAATATGGTTCCGCAAGCATCTTGCCCGTTTGATAGAGTGCATCCGTGCCTGTTTGGTCGAGCCGATATTTTTGGAGCGGGATATAATTGCCAACTGGGATATAGTAAATCGGTAATGTATTTGCTAGTTTTTCCAGCAATAGTTTAATCGCTTCGCCCTCACCCATGCCAATTGCAAAAGCTCCATGCAGGATCGCTCTTAAAATTCGGGTGGGGGAAGGAACTCGCTCAATTTTACCCTCTATGTGAGCGCGATCCCACGGACACGCGCCGTAAGAACGGCTATTGAGATCGATTCTGATCGTCAGCATTTTTTGGTTGTCTTTTGCTCGGAGTGTGTGGTTTTTCTTTGGATTTCGGGGGGTTACGATTGAGAGTGACTTTGACCGTTTCAACATTTCCAATGATGCCATCCTTCCGGCATTCTAACAACAAATCTTCCACGATTTTCTTGGCATCTACCGAACGATTCAGTTCGATTTCACCGACTTTGAGCGGCTGATTTACGCGGACATCTACTACTTGTAGGCTACAATCGACGCGATGGATGGGGACGGTTTCAATGAATTTTAAAATTTCATAAACGGCTAATCCAGTAATCAAGCGTTTGCCTAATTCGGGAATTTGATAAGCGTCGATTTGAAGATCGGTAATTTGGAAATAACCTTCTACTCGGGCGCAGGAAAATCTTTTAGTGTTGTGGGGAATCATCCCAATCCCGAGTTCGGAGGCTTTTCCTGCTCCATCGTCAAAATTAGTTAAATCGAGGGTACTGGCATTACTCCAAACCCGATCTCGGAGTAATCCGCCCACTAATGCCTCGCGAACATCGATCGCAATGAGCGAACCGCCGATCGATTTGGCAATTTTATGGTGTCCTTCGATTTGGGAAAACCAGACGCCATGTAACAATGACATCGGACAATATTTCAACACTGTCAGGTGCAATCCGTTCGACATAATTTCTTGCCCGATGGCTTCGCCAAACCGGACATCGTGGAGCATCGCACTTTTATTTTTGAGGAGATAGCCCGATGCCAGCCGATGCGGCAGGATAATTGAGGTAGATAGATAGCGACCCAGATCGTCAACCATCCGAATATGGGGCAGTCCGGCAAAAATTGGCGTCTGGGTACCTGGAAGTTGGATCGTACCCTCCAACATGTTGCTGACTGAAGCGAAGGAGTCGAGGACGAGGCAGTCGTGGGTACCGTCGTTATAAATTAATTGCCCGACGTTGGGGAACGTACTGGCGTTAAACAGCCCTCGAACATTAAAGGTAATGTCGATTGTGGTATTGGCATCAAAACTAATAAAATCGAGCTGCATCGGTAGTTCTATCGGAGGTTTTTATTGCCGTAGATTTCTGACAAGTAATTTCTTTTGCCAATCTCCGAGTGGGAAAGCTAGAGCCGCCGCTGCTCGTTTATCGGCAGTTATTCTCAAGTTAAGCAACGAGGGAAAACGGTAGCCGATCCCTTGTAAATTAGCACTTGTTGTAGTTAGGTCGCCACTGTAGGCAACCCGCGTCACTGGAGATTGTCGATAAGTAAATTCCTTGATATGAATGGCTGCAATTTTATATACTACAGGCAAACGCGAAACGGCTGCGTAAGCATCGGTGTAATTTAATAGTCGATTTTTGTTGATGCAAAAATCGACATATTTTAACGCCCAAATCCATGCCATAAATTTACCATCATTAAAGCGATCGTCACGAATAAAGGTCAAAACGTCGGTGAGAGCGGCGAAGATCCGATGGGCAGTGGTGTAATATGCCTGTCCCTGGGTAGCAGCGATTGCCCACTGGGATTGAAGA
Organism: Chamaesiphon sp.; assembly: GCF_041738855.1. Taxonomy (GTDB): domain Bacteria; phylum Cyanobacteriota; class Cyanobacteriia; order Cyanobacteriales; family Chamaesiphonaceae; genus Chamaesiphon. Next base: position 16,935 of record NZ_JBGSPA010000020.1, read on the forward strand.
TGGAGTAATAAACTTACGGGATCTTTGGCTTGGAACTTAGTTGGGTCTAGACTTTGAATGCCGCAACTGGCGATCGTCACGGCTAGCCGGAACTCGGCACAGTTCGACTTGGGGTAGGTAGTTTCGATCCAGTCGAAGCGGAGCGGTGGTGGCGGTAGATATCGAGCTATTTTACCTACTGCAAGTAGCAAGTCGGAGTGCGTAACTTTACCAAGTGTAAATTCACCAAATAAGCGATCGAAGTCATAAAATATCCCCTGGGCGATATTGGGAGTTTTGGGAGACTTGGCGAGGGCGCGAATATCCAAGCGGTATTTATTTAGGTCGGCAGCGAGATCGGTGCGGTTGGGGTTGGGGTCTAAATCTAGTACTTCGAGGAGGATGGCAAAGTTGTCAGCGCGGGATTTGCGCGCGAGTAGGGCATATCTGGCAAATTTGCCCGTCAATCGATTGGTAGCTGCCCAGGCTCTGAGGGCGACGATGTAGTCGGTAGCATCGTAGACTTGCGCTTGGAGATAGAATTGAGATTCAGTGGCAAGTGGGGACGTAAATAGGTTGGTGACGAGTGTGGCGTAGGTGTGTGGCTGCGTCCAGAGGGGCAGAAAGTATTCTTCACAGGCATTTTTGCGCTCGTCGAGGGAAACTAGATCGATCGCCGCTCCGGTGGTGGCGACGGCGAGCGAGTATTTAGCAACTCTGCGTCCTGTGGGGTGCTCGGTCGGTTGTAAGGGGGTGCAGAGTCCGCCAAAGGTGAGGAGTCCCACGGTGGCGAGAACGATTGCGGCGGGGTTGATACTAGCGGAGGAGCCGACACTAGATGGTGGATAGTCGTAGTTTTGGGAACGGGCACGGTCGAGGCTGAAATCTTGGTGGGGGAAAAGGTGCATGCCTTTGATAATCGGGCTTTGGATTTTCTGCTCGGAAGGGGTATTGAAAATTACTTGGCGGAAACACTCATCTGCCAGATCGGTGGGATCGCCAGCGGGATCGAACAGAAGTCCGAAGGCGGTATGGTAATTTTCGGCGATATCGATCGCGCCGATATTGCCCATCGTGCCGAGGAGTTTTGGGTATTTAATCGAGATTTGCCCATAACTATCGACGGGGACAACGACGGTGTTTGCCCACTGTTGCCAAGTGTCGTCGGCGATCGCATTGAGGCAGGTGAGGATGAAGGTATCTTTCTCATCCCGTTCTTTGGGGTAGCTGTAGCCTGATTTTGTCGTTACTTTGGCGTTGTCGATTAGGATCTGGAATTGAGGGATGAGGGCGCGGATATTGTCGGTACGCCAGGAGTCAGATTCCATGATTTGCTCGATCGGGTCGGTGTATCTGAGGTTGCCAGTAGCTCTATCGATCGCGATTCCACATGAAGCATTCCAAGGGGTGAACAGGGGTAAAGCTTCCAGTCTGGAGAGGATCTGGGGAACTAGTTGGGCTGGGGAGATGCAAGTTTCGATCCAGAACTCTAGTCCGATCCAATAAAATTGGGCAGCGGGATCGATGTAGCGTTCGATAATCGACATTAGCCCCAGTCCAGCTAGGTAGTTGCCGAGGGGCTGGTGAGTGATGCCTGGGAGTTGGTATTCCATTGACGAGATCTACGACTTGGATATTTATACCTTAAAATGCTGATGGTATCTGGAATTGCTATAGACAAATGGGTTTTTCGCAGGTATTATGTGTATAAGAATCTTTGTTAATACACATGAGAACTAATATTCTGATTGATGATGATTTGATGGCAGCAGCAATGCAAGCAACGGGGGTGAAATCCAAGAAAGAGACGGTAGATCTGGGGCTACGAACGTTAGTACGCTTGTGTCGGCAACAGAGTATTCGGGATTTTAAGGGAAAGCTGCAATGGGATGGCGATTTGGATGAGCTGAGAATTAACCAATGATTATTGTCGATTCTAGCGTTTGGATTGACTATTTTAATGGCAAAGACATCCCAGAAGTAGCTACCCTCGACCGATTGCTAGAAACGGAGCTACTGGCGGTTGGAGATTTAATTTTAGTGGAAGTACTGCAAGGCTTCCGTCACGATCGAGATTATCAGACAGCCAAGCGATTGCTAACTTCTCTAACGGTGTTTGAGATGCTGGGTACTGGGATAGCGATGAAGAGTGCGGATAATTTTAGAGATCTACGTAAAAAAGGGATTACCGTTAGGAAGACAATTGATGTAATAATCGCGACTTTTTGTATCGAACACGGTCATGAGCTGTTGTTCTCTGACAAGGATTTTGCACCTTTTGTCGAACACTTAGGTTTGATCGGCAGGTAAAGCCCAAGTGTTCGCGTCAATATTTTGGATTCGATAGTAGATTTATCGATCGTTCTGGGTACCCTAAGCAGTAGACTAGGGTTTAGTAATTTAAATGATTTTTGGCTTTGCCTTGCTCAAACGCTAAAAACCCCAGTATTGCTACTGGGGTTCCGCCTAGAGTTAAGCCGAAAATTGTTTTAACACTCTACGCCAAGACAATTTACAGATGACATTGCTGCCGATGACCAAGACTCTAACAAACTTTTAAGTTACACAAGCTGCGCCTTAATTCAGCCGATGCTTCTCTATTGTACCCCAACAACAGAGAATTTCCATCGGTTCGGGGCGACCCCACAGTAATTTAAATTTTTTTAAGGTTAACAGTCATCGGCTATCACACTACAGCAGCCGAGACATGACATTAGTTACAAAGAAATTCAATCAGTATCGCGGTTTGGGTAATGCTTGCCCAGTTTGTGCCAGTATTTCCGGTAAGTGCAAATGGCAAGATTACGAGTTAGTTGGTAAGGAGCGACAGCCGACAGCTACCACTAAGGTTTTTTGTATGGAAGGCGCGGGTGGATACGGCAACCCCGATTACCACTATTTCAACGACACCCGCGACGGTCAGTGGGGGATCTATATTCCCTTAGCTGATTGGAATATTCACCGAGATGAGTATCAGGTAGCATCTCAAGCAGATCGCGATCGGTGGAACTTAGAACGCTCAAAGCGGCGGCAAGCATTGGTCGATTTGGAAAACCAGCGACGGGCGGCAGCGTTGGGGAGTCGAGAGCGAGATACGGCAGCACGGGCAATTATGGCACAGCTCTCGCTCGATCCGGTCGATCGACAAGATTTACTACGGCGCGGGTTTACACCAGAACAGATTCGGGCGATTGGGTTTAAAAGTGTCAGCAAGTGGCAAAAGTTATCGGTACCTGTAAATAATCGTTTCCCAGGGGTTAATATTGATGGGACAAAGCTGAGTACCAGTATTGCAGGGGTGTTAATCCCTTTGTATGCGGTTACAGGGGAAATTTTGGGATTTCAGGTGCGGAATCGCGATAAATCCGAGAAGTTGCGGTATGTTTGGCTCTCTAGCGCGAATGAAAAAGGACGATCCCTCGGATCTTCACCCAATCTAGCCAGTGGTGAGAATCCGCTGACATTTATCTATCCGCAACTATTGGGGGTCGAACTGCGGGTGAATTCGATCGGACTGGCGGAGGGGACTGGGGCGAAACCAAATCTAGCTGCAATTTTGATGGGGCAACTAATTATCGGCGCGGCGGGGGGACAGTGGTTATCGAGTCCCAAGTTGCTCAAAGATGGGTTGCAGCGGTTACGTGCCGACTCGATCGATCTCTATTTGGATAAAGACGATCTGACTAAGCCGCAGGTGTTGCGGCGGTGGTTGAACCTGTACGATCGGCTGGCTGAATGGGGCTATCGCCCTCGGTTCGTTTGGTGCGGCTGTGAATTTGATATTGATGAGTCAAAGGATATAAATAATCTACATATTCTAAAGCGAGAGTTATTGCAAGCTAAGTTAGATGGTCTGCTCGATCGGACGGAAGCCAAAATCGAACCCGTATCTTGGTCGCGAACGCTCTATCGCCAGTCGAAGGTTTTCACTGCCAACCAAAGTTCGTCGTCGCGTTATCTGAGCTGGGAGATTCCTGAAGATCTCCAGAATGCTCTGGTTGCCTTTAGATCGGCTCTAGGCACTGGCAAGACTGAAATCTTGAAGACATTGGCTGTTTGGGCAAAAGCACGCGGTTTAGAGTTGCTGTTCGTCGGCTACCGAAACAATCTGCTGCGGCAGACTTGCGATCGGATTCCCGATTTGATGCACGTTGTGGATGAGGATCGGATTATCTTGGAATCTGATTATCATAAGGCATTGTGTCACCACTCAGCGGGACTGCTCGATCCCGATCGGATGGCGAATAAGATCGTTATTTTCGATGAGTGCGTATCGGTTTTTACTGACATGTTAACGAGTAAGCTGACAGCCGGACGACACCCAGATGGTCGGGATTCGAGGCAAGTGCGGCTCAAACAGATACAGGAGCTGGTCAAAAATAGTTATGCGGTCGTCGTCCTCGATGCTTACCTCAGCGATACGGAGGTGGATTTTTTACAACAGTTACGATCGTTCGCTGCGGTTTATACGGTCGAGAATACATATCAGAATTGCGCCAATGTGCGGATGGTAAATTGTAAATCTACGATAAATCGCGCAATTATCGACGATGCGTTGGCGGGGTTAAATATCCTGGTGACTGCAACTACCCAAAAGCAATGTCAAAATCTGGAGAAAGCATTAATTCGGGTCGGGATTCCCGCTCATCTGATTCGGCGGATTGATTCTACTACCGATCGCGATGAACAAATTCGGCTATTTTTCCGCGACCCCAAAACTTTTTTACTAAAGTATCGTCCGCAGATCGTAATTATGTCTCCCACCGCCGAAAGCGGCATTAGTATCGATTTAGCTGGATATTTTCAGACTCACTATCATTTTCATTTAGGTAACTTAGGTATCCTCAGCGGGTTGCAGTTTTTGGGTAGGTACAGAGATTTCTCAGCTCCCCGCGTGATTTTTTGTGAGGAGAAGGGACGGATCGACGATAGTAATTCTAGCTCTGTGGAAAAGTGGGTGAAGGATAGTTTCGACGCCCGCGTTAAAGAAGACATTCAGTTAGCATTGACTCTCCTCGATCTTAATTTGGTCGATGAGGCAACGGGAATCCTCTCCAGCTACTCCCAGACCGAAGATGTCTGGTTGAAGTTAGCACATAAGTATAAGGGCGGTCTGAATGAGGAAATGAAGCACCTCCGCGAGTTATTTGTCGAGGCGATGGTGGCAGATGGTTATCAGGTAACGATCGATCCTGAAGGAATCGAGGGTTGTGACGATACTCACGAGCTGATGGGGCAAGTGGAAACCGAACGCAGGGTCGTCCAGTCGCGGCGGATTTATGAGGCTCCAGATCTGACCAAAGTGGAATACGAGCTAATTCGTCAAAATGCGGGTGCGAGTGAATATGACAGGTTACTGGCAAGTAAGCACTACCTTACTCACCAGCAGCTTCCTGGGGTAATGGGGACGGCTAGTTATTCTCCTGAGTTGATTCAGATCGTTAAGTACAACTATCCAACCTTAATTCAAGAACTAGAAGTCTACTACTATCTAAGAAATCCCCACTTAGCCTACAGGGACAGATTAGCCGCATGGCTGCCAGCGATTAGTACTGGGTCGGTATGGCTGCCCGACCGGATTAGCCGCTCTGTTCTGCCATTAGTAAATGCAGGTCGGAAACTAGGGCTACACGAACTACTCGGTCGTGAATTTAGATTGGATGAGATCGATCGGATTGCCAGTGCAATTATTGAGTCCCAAATTTACCGTTCGGCATTGCGGGTGAATATTAACGAAAAGAAGCCACCAGAGCCAATCGAACTGTTCAAGCGAGTCATTAAGAAGTTTGGGTTAAAGCTCGATCGATTAGGAGATGATGGGTTCCAACTAATCCCAGTGGCAACATTAACAATCACGCTCAATGGCGCACCTAAATACGATCTGCTAACTCCCGAATTGTGCGACCGGATTCGGGGGCTGGCGGGGTCTGAGTATCATAAAGATCGACTGGAGATGCGATTGCTTGGGAAAGCTCTTACCTCAGTGGGAATCGCCGATCGAGCGGGGAGAATGCGCTCGATCGCAGGTGCGGCTCGGTATTTAGGATTGTCTGTTTCATCCCGTCGCCACCGGAAGAAGATCGATGGTGTGGGGAAGGTGATTCGGATTTATAGTTTTCACGCTCCTGGTACCTTGGGTGCGAAGGATCTCCATCCCATTTCGACCGCGATCGCCAATACTCAGGTGTACCCCACTGACAGATCGATTGAATTGAAACATATTTACGAGTGTGTTTCAATTAGATTGACTGGACTTGCCGAACGACAGGCGACTCAGATTATCGACTGGCAAGCCGAGCGAATCCGCCTACAGAGTGAGTTGTACGCACCGATCCAGGTCGATCCATTCGCCGATATAGATAAGATTAACTTGTCCCGACGGCAATGTGGATCGTCCATTTTCTCACTTGAAAATATCAAGTCCGTAGCACAATCTCTTTATTACATTGCGAAAATGCCCGTTCTGGAGTTACAGCAGGCTTGGGGTGAATATCGAGCAGTTATCGATGCTGACGTTATTGAGGTGGGGCTAGACCTATTACGGGATAAGTATTCGATGCTATTCGATCGGTTGAAGCTCACCTTTTAGCCAGACAGCTAGAAGTTCCGTATTTTCTTGAATATCGCTCTAGACAAAGCATTAAAAGCGTTGTCTAATTAGCTGTGTGCTTGCTTTTTGAGCCTCCTCAATTTCATCAGCAGCTTTCAATTGTAGATAAAGGCGATAAATTTGAGCCTGATACTCATTTTCTATGTCATGCTGTTCCATTGCTAAGTTAGTTCCCATCAAATGAGAAAGTGCCATTGTCTGTCTTCTTTCTGCTTTAATTCTACTTTTTCTACCCATTTCAACCAATTTGAATTAGTTTGCTGATGATTCTATCATGATATCAAAAGGCTTCGACTTTGGAGGAAATTGATTGTTTAAATTTGTCCAAGCCGATTGTTCCCTGCTACATCTAACGTTCGCCATACATTTTTTAGGTTCAATCTAAACCCAAAAAATCCTGAACTGCACTTTACCGATCTTGGCGATTTTAGTCGTTCGATTCGATCTGGTGAGCTGCTTTTGCATTTAGATATTAAGCGATCGTAGTTAGCGTAGAATTCCTTTGTTCCAATCGTTCAAAATTTCATGCCCGATATATGCCCCAGTTTCCACAGGGTGAACTACAGCTAATTTTACTAAAGCGTTAATACTTGGACTCAATAGTAATACTAGTTTGATAAATAGGACGGACGTAGTAACTAAGCCCGATGCAATGATAACTGGTTTTAGAGAACTACTCGACGATCGATCCTCTCGATCCTTCCTGTCGGGATAAATATGAGGTTCTGGGATTAACTTGACAATTTGGTGGGTACCCAGATAGTTATCGATGGCAATGTAATAACTGCCTCGATTTTCACAGCAGTAAGCTCGATCGAATTCAAAACAAGCCTCGATCGCATAAGCTAATGGAGCGTCGGCTTTACCATAGCTGTACCGAGTAATCCCAAAGCCTGGGTGGTCGGTCTGCACCCGCTCCTTGGCATAGGCAATCTGGCAGTCGTAACCAGCTAAATAAGCTTGTTGCAAGTCATCCGAACCACATAGCGAGATCCATTCATCTTTCTCGCGACGATGCTCCGCCATAATATTATCGATATTTTCGATATAAGCGTTCATCGCAGTGCGGTCTTTTTTCTGGCAAGGTTCGATTATCGGTCTGACGATCTGATATTCCTCCAGGTAGTTATCGATAACTAAGAAGTGATTTCCAGCCGTAACCGCACAGTAAGATTCAGGTACGTCTATGGAAGCATCTAGGGCAAACTCCGGTGGGGTGTCCATCTTGAGATGTTTGAATGTTGCGACTTCAAATTCTGGATAATCTCGACTGAGCCGTTCGTCGAGATAGCCACGATTGCAATTGTAGCCTGTCAGGAAAGCCTTTCTCAGGCAAGCAGAGCCATACAGCTCGATCCATTCATGTTTGTCAATTTTGGTGTCTGGCATCTTTTATGTGAAAAATAGTAAGAGATTGGAAAGTGCTAGCGCGGGATGACAACTCCATGAGGTTGAAATTTTCAGCTAGCAATAATTATGTTAGATGCTGCCATTACCGCTCGGCAAACTAGTGGCGAAATCGTGTTAATATCTCGCAGCCAGCTATTCAGTAGCAATACGTCTGGAGGTACTTCTGCTTCAGCGTAGAGTTTGGCGTTGTCCTCGTACAGGCGGAAGTTTAATGAAACCGATGATTGAGTATCTTGCTTAACTACCAAGCATCGGACTTTGCTATTGACTACTTGGCTTTGTAGAGTGACGGTATAAATCCTGTCGCCTTCCAGTGAGGGGAATTTCCGATTGTTATTTTTTTGCACTGCACTGAGCTTACTTTTTGCGCTCATTTGAATTAATTTAATTAACTATCTACATTCTTATTATACCCAATTATTACATTTATGTTAACCATCAAATAATTTATTTATCAACTAATACTGTCTAAATAATTGAAAATACTATTGGCGTTTTAAATCAAATTAAATTTGAATATTCTAAATGCTAAAATAAGTAACGATCGCTACTTGATTTAGGTCGGGTAATGCTGTTTGCTCGACCTAAATAACTAGAGAAAGTGAACGAGATCGCATCATTCTTTGATTATTTTTGTTAAAGTGCGACTGAAGAGTATATTTGTATAAATGGAAAACACTTCGACGTTGCTCAAGTTGCCAGAATTACGCTCTTATCAGTCTGATTTAAACGATCGAATCTTTGCTCGATGGCGCAATCACGATCGCGTCATGGCAGTTCTCCCAACTGGGGGTGGAAAAAGCCTGCTATTTGGGGCGGTTGCGGCAAACTTCGCCAATCGAGATCTGCGGGTACTGGCGTTAGCGCATCGCGAGGAGTTAATCGTACAGGGAGCACATCACCTTCAGAACTGGGTAAATATCCCAGTGGGGATTATCAAATCCGGTCACAAATTTCAGCCAGAATTAGCCGTCCAGTTTGCTAGCGTCCAAACTGTTGTCAACAGGCTCGATCGCATAGGTGAATTTGACCTAATTATTGTGGACGAGGCACATCACTGTACCAGCGATACTTATTTGAGTATCTTCGAGCGATTTACCACTGCTAAAATTTTGGGATTGACAGCCACACCGATTCGGACGGATGGGAGTCCCTTCGACCACCTGTTTGATTGCTTAGAAATTGGGGTGACAACAGCTCAGTTGATTGCAGGGGGGTATTTGTCGCCCTATAAATTGTTCGTCGATCCCAATCGAATGAAGACTAAGGGGGCGCGAACCAGTATGGGCGACTTTTCAACTTCCGATTTGGCACGGATGAACGATTCGATCGAACTTGCGGGGAATTTGGTGGGGAGCTATCAAAAGTATGCCAATGGTGGAACTTGCATGATTTTTGCCATTAACTGCGAACATTCCGAATCGATCGCTGCTGCCTATAATCAACACGGCATTGCCGCGATCCATTTAGATGCTAAAACCGATAAGAAGATTCGTGCGCGTTCCCTTGAGGCTCTAAAAACAGGTGACATCAAGGTTATTTCTAATGTGGGGCTGTTCGGTGAAGGAGTCGATATCCCGACGCTCGATTGCGTTCAAATTGCTAGACCGACTAAATCTTTGGCATTTCATCTTCAAATGGTCGGGCGCGTCTTGAGAAAATCGGCTGGGAAGGAATTTGGAATAATCATCGACCACGCTGGAAATTGTGAGCTGCTGGGACTGCCAGATGACGAGCGCGAGTGGAGTTTGCAGGGTAGACCCAAGCGGGAAAAAGATTTTGATGGTGCAGATATTATTATTGATGAGCTAGAACGATCCGAACGGGCGATCGAAGTGTCAGATGTCGAACTAGAAGAGTACGTGGTTTCGCCTACTCTACAAATTTGGCATCAATCTTTACCGCGTTTGTTACCAGCTACTCGCGATCTATTTGGATTGCACAGTTCTCCAGTGGAATTTAAGGCAGATTCAAATCAATTTATCGTTGAAATGTTTAGTCCAGGATTATTAAAGATAGGCTTAAATAAGTCTGCTGAAATCAATCGTGCTCTTTCTGATATTATTGGTGTTTCAGTTGAAATTGAGCTAGTTTTAGCAAATCGCTAAATTACTGATTTTGATACTAAATTTACTCTAGATCGTGAGAGAACTTAGCTGATATTGGGTAGAATAATAGTATGATGATTTACGAAACAAGATTTTAATGATTAAGCTAAAAAAGAAAGATATTGCTTTCTTAAAGAAGACAGATCGGTTAGAATATAAAGCAATTGATGCTTTAGTTACCTCTGGCGTTTGCAACGTTGATGAAGATGATGACCATTGGCTGGCAACTTTAGGACGACCACATTATCCAGATTTCGTCATCTCAGGCGGTTTTGGTTTTATTGAAGACTGTATTCAGGAATTATCGGGAATTTTGCCGAACGGGAACTGGGATTTAGCTAAAATAACATCAGACTGTAAACTTTATGGGTTTGCAGATGGTGTCTGTTGGGGAATTATTCATAGCTCAGTATTAGAAAATTGGGTAAGACAACAGGAGATCGAAATTAAATGGATGTAAACAGAAATATTGATTCCTTTCTGTACCCGATAAATCGTTACTATGGTGACGTTAAGCCGGAGAATTTAGCATTTAATCATAATTTGCAGGAATTTACCCAAAGAACGAGCTTAATTTGTGCGCTGGAGACAGGTGGCAAGTTATCGCCAGAGGAAGCATATCAGCAAATTAAATTACTTTGGCAAGAACTTAAAGCAAGTAAAAAATCTTTAAGAGTTAATGAGAATTGATGTTGTAAAAATATCGAGATTGGGAATAATATAGGTAACGATTCTTTGGAGAGTACAAATTTTCCTTAATATTCATCAGAAGTTAACGATCGAGTCGTTCATTTGACTCTTGATGAGACTGCTGAGACAATTAACAAGTCTGCTTTTTGTGATTGCTTGAATTCCAAGGTATCTGAAACAATTTTATTCTCCCGATCGAACCCCTTTTAATAGTTAAGGTTATAAACACAATGTCTATCTTTCTTAATCTTGCATATTTTTTATTATTAGCTGCCGCCCAAACTGGAAATTTATTGTGGTCATTAGATCGCGTTTTGCCAAATATATCACACTTGTTTCAAAATAGTCTACCAGCACCTTTTTGGTATCTTGCCTCGCTAACGTTCTTTAGCTGTTTCCAGTGTCTTTGTACTCTCGCTTTTATTTTAATGATTCGATTTCATACAGAAGAAATCGAGTGTTTATATGGTCAACAAAATTAAGTCAGTAACTCTTACCTAAAGGTAGAAATTTCTCAATTCTCATTTAACCTATTGTCAGCATCCCGCACTTGAAATGACGCGGTTTCCCAACATCCCACTTACTTCTAATGAAAAACTTATTAATTGTTGAATCCCCTGGTAAAATCAAGAAAATCAAAGCGATCCTCGGATCTGGCTGGGAAGTGAAAGCAAGTTTTGGGCATATCCGGCAACTGAGCAATGAGGGTACAGATTCATTAGGCTTTAGTTTTAGTGATGATTCGATCGATTGTCATTACGCTCCCCGCGACGACCGAGCAAAGCAGACGATCGCCGGATTAGTGGCTGCGGCGAAAGGAGCAGATGCCGTCTATCTAGCCTCCGACCCCGATCGCGAGGGGGAGACGATCGCGTGGCACTTGGCGCAAGTACTCAAACTCAAACATCCCCAGCGGGTAGTTTATCAAGAGATTACGGAAGCAGCAGTCAAAAAGGCGATCGCCAATCCCCGCGCGATCGATCTAGATTTAGTCGCTGGGGGAAGGTGTCGGGACTGCTTGGATAAGCTGGTGGGGTATAAAGGTTCGCCGTTGATTTGGCGGTTGAATAATGGGGCAAAAAGTGTCGGGCGAGTCCAGTCGGCAACACTGCATTTGTTGTGCGATCGGGAACGCGAGATTTTGGCATTTAAGCCGCAGGATTACTGGTCGGTATCGGTGGACTATGTGGAAGGTTTTCGGGCTTTCTACAGCGGTGCGGTGGAAGTTGAAGTTGAGGCTGATGAGCTTGAACTAACCCGTGGTGCAGAATCGACTCGCGTGTTGAGTCAAGCCGAAGCCGAACGATTGGTGACGATCGCTAATAACAGCACACATCAAGTTATCTCGATCGATGGTAAAGTCACCTCTAAAAGTCCACCAGCACCATTTACTACCTCTTCCCTTCAGCAATTTGCGGGAGCGCGGCTGAAGTTTTCCCCAGATCGAACGATGACCGTGGCGCAAAAACTGTACGAGGCCGGGCTGATTACCTATATGCGGACGGATTCAGTTTCGTTAAGTGAGGATTTTTGTGCGGCAGCGCGGGGGTGGTTATTGTCTAACGACAAAGATAATGTCCCCGATCGAGTTGCCAGCCAAAAGAATGCTCTCACTGCCCAAGCCGCCCATGAGGCAATTCGACCCACGGATGTTACCACATCATCAGCCGCTCTCAAGCAGCAACTTACGGATGAGCAATTTGACTTGTACCTGTTAATTTGGATGCGATCGCTTGCTTCTCAGTGCAAACCCGCTCAAATTCGGAAGACGACGATTGTGACTCAATCGGCAGATTTACGGTGGCAAGCTAAGGGGCAAACGGTAGAATTTGCTGGTTACTCCAAGTACTGGCAAGACATCTCGGCAGATGCCTTGTTGCCTAGTTTGACGCAAGCGCAGCCTTTAGCTGTTGGGGGTATTAATGCCGATGCCAAGCAGACCCAGCCACCCACTCGCTATTCTGAGCCGAAACTAGTCCAGGTGATGGAACGCAAAGGGATCGGGCGTCCTTCTACTTATGCCTCGACTATTGCGACACTCAAGGAACGTAATTACATCAACTTGCTCAAGGATAAGGCACAACCGACCAAGATGGGACTGGAGGTAGATGATTTTTTGGTGCGAACCTTGCCAGACTTAGTGCGATCGGAATTTACCGCCCAGATGGAGTCTCAACTCGATGCGATCGCCAAAGGGAACCTAGAGTGGCAGGGGTATTTGATTGGTTGGCATCGGGATTATTTTGCACCTGCGCTACTCAAGGCGGGCGAGGGGTTGCCAGTGGCTAGTCAAAATCGGCAGTTGGAAAAGTCGCGCACTAAGTGCCCTCGGTGCGAGATCGCGCTAGCTAAGGTGCCGAGCAAGAAGGTTGCCAAGGGTTATTTCCTTAAATGTGAGGAGTGCAAGCTTGAGGATGGGAAAGATTTGGTTCTATTCTGGTCGGAGCGGGTAAGTGAGTGGCAACTACCACAAATCAAGAATGCCGATGTGCCTGTTTCAAAACTCACCAACTATCCTTGTCCTGTTTGCAAACAAAAACTCGAAGAGTATAGTTACCAGAAAGAGGGTGAGTCTAAATCGATGCTGCGCTGTTCCGACAAAGCCGCTCGTGCTCAAGCCAAGCATAAAGGGGTTGCTTATTTTGCCAATCGAGAGGGTGGCTGGTGGTCGAAGGAATTTGGAAATTTGGGGTAGTTGTTATTTATGAATATCCGATCGTTAGTCTTCAAAGATGTTATTGAAAATGATGCCGCTTGCTTACTCTATCTCATCGATAAGAAGATCTGCCAAGTCATTCCTGATGTCGATCTAATGCTGGTTGTTGAAGAAATCGAGGTCGGTGGACTCAACTTCTTCCCCAAGTTTTATCCCGAACTACTGACATCTGCTTGGAACTACTCGTTTAGGCGGGTGGCAAATGCTGCTATTGCCAGCAATACTTTTGCCAACATCGAACGGACAATGGGTTTGAGTCTATATTGGAGTGCCGGACTAGCATTAGTCGCCAATCTGGTTTACCCTTTTTCCCGTGGTTTTCAGATCCAGCTTTCAATCTTAATAGTGGGAACGATCGTCGCTATTTTAGCTTGGCGGAGAATCCTCGATCGGCGCAGTCGGGTCTGTGCCGATCGATTGACGATTGTCTGTTACCTGATGGAGCGCAATCTCGATAATTCTTGTTATTTGGGCTAATTACCTGCATCTATTAGCTTGAAGATCTGTAATTGCTCAACTCAGAGGGAATAAGGATTCCAAAGGGTTTAAGGCAGTAAGAATCGATTCAAAAGCGGATAAACCTTGTCGTTTGCCAGTATTGACAATTGACCGAACAGCAGCAAACAGATCCCGCCCCCAGTCAGAG
>NZ_JBGSPA010000049.1:0-12757 GCF_041738855.1 Chamaesiphon sp.
ATTAACAAGATTAGGTTCCAGAGGATCTTCCCCCTTTCTACTGGCTGAATCCAGTAGATCCCCTTGGGTAGCTTGGATCTTAACTGAGCTGATTGCCAAGCAGAGATATCGAAACGCTCTGCTCTGATTGCAGCCTCAGAAAGAAATTTGAAGCAGCGGGATTTAGCTTTGGATGATGTTTTCATAGCTATGACGATCGTGAGATAATAGTGATGTTTTATTTTTTAGTCTTAATCAAAAGACTTAATTTAATTTTGTCTTTCGATTAATTCTTTTCTATTGCATAACTTAGCGAACGAACTGTTTAATCCAGTTAATTCACTGATGCAGTGACGGAATCGTCACGGTTTTTTAATATCTAATCTTTGAATAGAGACAATTAGTGGCAATCGTCAATATCGGCTTTGGCTGTTTTACTTGTGAGATGGGTTAGTAACAAATAAGCTTGGCAAGGCTGATAAGTATAACATAGTACACATTTACTATGATAGCAATAGCTATTTATTTTCTTTCCCGTTTTGGCAAAAAATCGATGCGATTGTATCGAAAAAGACTTGACAATTGCAGTTGCTATCTATCCTCTAAATTGCGATCGTTTATACTCAAAATCTAATCTGGAATGGGCAAATCCTCTGCTCCACTCTTAAAATCGGCTTATTGCCACAGCAGGCAGGTTTAGATCCGGCAATCTAGCGGCAGGATCGCCTGCTTATTGGCAAGATTGCGCCGCTGAATTTACTGTTAGATTTATTTAGTTCTGGGCGTTACCACTAATGTCTGCGTTAATATCCACAAACAAACACTCACGCTCGATTGCATGAGCGTAAGTTTTGAGCATGGTTTGCACGTCGTGACCTGTTTGCTCTGCCAGTTCGATCGGTTTTGCTCCACCGTGGAGGGCATGAGAGATCGCTGAATGCCTCATGTTGTAAGGTGGACGGTATCTGACATTACAACTGCTTAATATACTTCCCCAGATCCGGTTACAGAAGTTATGGTCATCGATTGCCCCACCTCTGGGGGCTGGAAAAACTAAATCATCTGGTTGAGGATTGAGGCAAGCGAATCTAGCCGCCAACATTTCTCTAATAGTGGCGGGAGGCTTGACGATCCGCTCTTGCTCAGTTTTGGTTCCTTTCTGGATGCCTCTGCTAATCGATGCGACAATCTCAGCCGTAGCGAAATCGGGGGTAATGTGTTTCCATCTCAACCCGGCGGCTTCACCTGGTCTGCAACCCGTATTGACCAAGAAAATAACGAAATCCAGGTAACACTTGTAATATTTGTGAGTGGAGAAAGCGACAAAAATAGCTTGCAGTTCCGCGATTGTAAAAGGATCTTTCCGTTTGGGTTTGCTACTTCCCTCGATCCGAGGGCGTGAAGCGAGACATTTTTCCCACGGATTAGGGTCGGCGATGTGATATTTGCCCTTGGCCCACTCCCAAGCCGCTCAGAGGTGATAGAGGTAAGTCTTAATTGTTTGCGGCGATGCTGACTCGCTCCACCTTACAACAACCTCATTAGCGACCGACTCGGTGACTTTCTCAGCGAGCTTGTCAGTTAGAAATTGCTCTAACTTGGAAGCTACAGCCTTGTAGCGATCCATCGAACCACGCGCCAATTCTTTCTTGTTTACCACCGCCTTAACGTACTTATCGAACAGTTCGACGGCGGTTATCTCGGTAGGATTCTTACCCAACTTGCGCGGTTTGTATTTCAATAGTGTGGAGTCGTAGTAGCCAGAATCAAGATCGATTCTAATCTCTGCCATCTTCCGTTCGGCTAATGCTCTACCGATTGAGTCATCTTTCACACCTAACGATAGTCTCACTCGCTGTCCCTGGTAGTACCAAACGAGTCTAAGCGTTTTGCCAGTTTGCTCGATCCAAATTTTCGCGTTCATATTTATGGGCTATTTTATGGGCTGGTAGACTCCACAAACCCGCCATAACAGCACATATTTTCCCGTACACAGACAGCAAAAATCGGCTCTCATGACATCGATTTGTCTGTTGAAAGCCTTACTCTGCTTATGTTATAACCCGAAGCCCTCAATGAGGCTTGAACTCATGACCTCTTCATTACCAATGAAGAATCAAAAAGTGATGAAATGCTTACAGTGCAAGGTTTTCAGAGCTTAGTTCAAATAGACAGTGGGTGAAGTAGTGGGAAGCACAGATTTTTACGCCACTTTACAGACCGCTGCTCGCTACATCAATTCAATGGGTAAGTATCCATAGCCTTACTTCACTGCTTCAAGACTTATTTAATTTCGATTTTAAATTAGCTGGAGCTAAGTAAACTACTGCTTTGCCAGTCTTTTTTGTCGATTGTACTAATAGGTTTAGCTCTACTAGTTCGTTCAAATATTTTCTAGCGGTATTACTAGTTATGCCAAAATCGGCACTCATCTGTTTCGCAGTAAATTCTCGACCTGGCGATCTCATTGCTTCCTTTAATATTTCTAATTGCTCTCGCTTCAATTTTTTTGATATTGGACTCTTGTCCACCCAGTCCATAAAATCATAAAAATCTTTCTGTTTTCTATCTACATACTCATTTAAAAGTTTAACTGCTCGACAGATAGTTTCGACCTGATTATAAATAAAATAAGTGATATCAAAGTCATCTGTTTCTGTGTAAATAAAAGACTTGTCATAGTCATTGCGTTTTTCTTGAATTAGCTTGCTAATTGAAACATATTCAAACAGCCAGTAACCAGATTTAATAATACTCCAATAAAAAAGTGCCCTTGCTGTTCTCCCATTACCATCGCCAAAAGGATGAATGTAGCCAATCATAAAATGTAAGATAATTGCTTTGACAATTGGATGAATAAAATTGTTTGGCTCTCTATCGCTATGGTCAGTGTTGGCAAAATCACACAAATGAGTCAGCCTGGATGGCAGAGTGTCCGCCGCAGGTGGATAAAAGGGATTTTCATTATATAAGTTTGTAATGACAATATTATCCTCCTGCCTCAGTTCTCCTGCTACTGCATTATTTTCAATTGCTTGATGAGTAGCAATCTCGTGTAGTTCTAGGATAAAATCGATAGACAATTCCTCATTTTTCTTCTCTATTGCTTTTGTCATTAACAAATAATTGTTGAAAATCATTTGCTGAGATTTATCTTTTGGCTTCAATCCTTTTTGGATCATTTCTTTGGCAATTTCTCTCGTGGTTGAAGATCCTTCTAGTTGCGCGGAAGTTATTGCTTCCTCGATCATCAAGCTTTTGACTAGATATCGACTTTTATCTTGAGTAGACATTAATAAACCGTCACTTATTTTACTACCACCACCAGTCAATCTGTCGATCAAGTGCAATTTTGCAGTCAATGAATTAGGTACACAGTAACTAAAGTATCGATCTCTGTCAGCTTGTAATGTTACTAAGCTTTTGGAGATTCCTTGGCGAGAAAGTTTGGTTGCTGTCCATGCAGCTACTTCGTCATCACCTTTCTCAACGCGCCATTTAAATTCATTCCAATGAAGATAATTACCGTCAGAGTTAGTACTTTTATACTTGCTCATCAATGAAATTGTTTCGGGCTTGAACTCCCTCATTAGCTCCACCAAAGGCTTGGAAACTCTAATCCTAGGCATAAGTATGTTTTGGGTTGAGCGGATTATCCTAGTATATCAAATCCTAGAGACGCAAAACGCAAAAAAGTAAATTTGCGTTTTATGTTTTGTGATTATTGTCTTTCTTGCTCAGAGAAACGATTTCAGGCAGATCGGATCGATTGCATGGTAGCGGAAATATTGTTATCTCATCAATTCTTTAATGCTAGTCATGGGTTGGTTGGGAGATAGGGTTTAAGGGCTTGCTTTCTTGTTGATGATTTTCAATTGTCTCTCTACCAAGCCTTTGTCGATACCCAATTTAGTCGCTATCGCCCTAATCGATTTACCCTCATCACTTAGCAGCTTAATATCATTGCGATATTTGTCAGCTTTACTTCCAGGTTTCCTACCAAACACTCTGCCCTTTGCCCGGGCGTTAGCTACCCCTGACTTAATCCGCTCCTGAATTAGGCTTCTTTCAAACTCAGCAAGCCCCGCCATAATAGTCAACATCAGATTACCAGCGGGGGTAGATAAATCGAACTGCATCCCAGTTTGAGCAATTAGGCTAACCTTCCAGCTATGCAAGTCATTAAGGGTATTGATAAGGTCGATCGTACTTCTACCCCACCTAGTCAATTCCGTTACTAGCACAGCGTCAATCTTTCCTTTCCGTGCGATCGCCATAATTTCCTTTCTCTTCACTCGATCGAGTTTCACACCCGATCCGAACTCACTCCAAATACCTACAACGTCATATCCTAACCTTTGGGCATATTCAACTAAATCCCTCTCCTGTCTCTCACAATTTTGGTCGTGAGTGGATACCCGACAATAAATCGCTACTCTCATCTGTCTTATTTCTCTATCTAATTTTTGCTGGCTGAAACCATTTCTGTGGCATCCCGATATTGGTGTCTTATCAGTGACCTCATTACTGAGACACTTCTATCCGATAGTATAACTTATTTATCGGATAAATTGTCGGATAGATTGACGTTCACCCTTTACCGGATAGAATGGAATAGTTACCGGATAAAAGGGAGTGTTATCGGATATGGGTAGATCGGGCGAGTCAGTGACAAGGTTAGATATCAGGTTCCCCAATGATATGTATGAAAAGCTTCAACAGCTAGCGGTTAAGGACGGGGCTAGAACCCACCATATTAGTCAAAAGGTGGAAGTATCCCCAACTGTCATCAAGCTGGTACAGTTCGCATTAGACACCCTTGCTGGGATATTACCGGATAACAGTGAAAATATACCGGATAGTTTATCGGATATACTCCTAAACAAATTATCGGACAAAACTGTTAGTGTATCCGACATATCCGATAAAAGGGTGGAAGGTATTGTAGACAGACGATTGAAAGAATTAGGACTATTCCCAGAGTGCCAAACAAGTGAGAATCCCGCATCCATATCGATCGAAGCTATCTACCCACCTTTATCGGATAAGCTTGAGTCTGTGCCGGATAATTTACCGGATAATGATGTTATAATATCGGATAATGGTGCATTATTACCGGATAGTTTACCGGATACTAAAAATATCCCCTCAGACGATTCGAGTAATTCTGAATCCATAGCTGAGGACGTGCAAGTTATCCCAACTGATGCGATCGAGCAAGTTAGCGGGGACATTCCATCATCATTCTCGTTCGGAGAGTTTCACGATTGGCTAGGATTGACCCGCACGGCTCGAAACAAGGTTAATGGTGATACTGCTATCGACTTTGCGAGAAGCCAGGGGCGGGGGAATTGGGCGATGTCTAAATCGTACAAGTTTACTATACAAACTGAGAATAATTGATCATGACAGACGAAACACAAGGCTTTAAATTTGAATCACATAAATACTATGGAGAGCAACTTAAACGTTGTCAGGGGCATCTAGAAGGGCTGAGAGCAGGTTTAATTAGTAAATACGCTAAATCCTCAACAAAGGAAGCTAGACAGCTTGAGCAAGCGATCGAGAAGATCAGATTAGTTCAAGTTTCACTTCATGGCAGACTATCGATCGAGTACGGTGAAAAGCCAGATGATGAACTATTGCCCGTTTACCTTGGGCGGCTATCTCAGAATACATAGATGATTTCCATCTATATCTAAGTCGCTAGCTTCGATAATAAAATACCCCTGACTCAATTACGAATCGGGGGTATTGCTTATTTATGGCATTCGGGAAACTTTGCTAGGCTTATGCTCCAGCATCGATCAACTGCTGCATGGCAGTAGCGACGGCGGTTAGATTATTGTGCATATCCCGTCTCACATAATGTAGAGAGGTTTAGTCTGATCTACTTGGAGATCGAAGGTGCTGAGGGTTTCTCTCATGGCAATCAGTTGTTCTGGGAAACCTGCTAGAGAGTCTAATTCGGATTGGGTGAATTTCATGTTTTATTATTACTAGTAATGTGTATGATCGTACCACAGAACATCACTCCCGCGTGTTAATTATTTGTTACTATGACTCACTTACGGCGGATATTGGGCATTGTTATCACTTTTATAAAAATAGACTAAAGGGCGGAGCAAATTGGCATTAAGCAAGCAATAACCCTCACTTGAACTACATACAGCTTAGTGGGGGAATCACTTTCTATGTGGCATCCTGAATGTAGTAGTGACCAGAATCACATACTACTAGTGACATCCCTTAGTTCTTATTAGCTCATTATTTTGTGAAAACAGACTAGTTCTTACCCGTAACGACTGTGTAGCAACCATTACAGGGAATATTGTCTAACAGTTTAGAGTTGAAAGATTCCCCAAAACTAGAACGTAAAACTTCTGGGAGAACGATCTGAGGGGAGATAGACCAGCGTGGCAGGGAAGCGATCGATACTTGGGATATGCTACAGGGCTAGTCGATCGAAGGTGATTCCCTAATCTCAGTGACCCCGAACGATATCCCAGAATTATCGATGTGAATTGGTGGAGATTTACCGATCTGGACTCGATCGACTCACAATCTTACACAGCTCAAGGTTATCCGCCGAGTATCTCCCAATGTGACCGTCTGACTTCCATCTAACGTGATAATCCCCAAAGCTATCGACTAACTCGATCGTCCCCACATCAGCCCCGTAGCAGTGGTAGAGGTCGGTATGAGTGACACAATCACCAATGGTAAAGATTCCATCATCAGTAAGGTTATTCGGCGGCGGGGAATCGGGGGAAGTCCACAGACCATACTTACCCTCACTGCCATCCTTCCCTATTGCCTCAAACTCCACTGGACTGAGTTCTGACAGTGACCGCCGGATGAATGTACCAAAGAAGATTTCTAGGTCTAGGGAAGCTTCATATATATAGTTCACACTGAAGTCTAAGGTAATGGCGGTTAGTTCGTCGATCGCGTCCTGTTTGACCAGTGAATCTAGCAGAAGCAAGCGATCGAGTAAAGGTAGTGGATCTACATTTACTACCCTAGAAATTGGAATTATCCCCTCTCCCCTGCTAGTTTCGATTGTCAGGGTGTCGCCATCGATCGATAGGACTTTGCACCCTAACCCAGCCGATCCATAAACAGTGGAACCGATTAATATTTTAGAATTCATCTTCTGGTACCTCGCGGATTGTTTTAGCTTCTCCCACTACTGGCAATGAGGTAAAAACAGCGTCAGCCGCGTCAGCCACGTCAGCCGCGTCCCACAAGTCTTTGGTAGAGTCATTTTCACGGCTGACGGGGTGGCTGACGCTGTTTTTATTATGTTTATCAGCCATTGGAGCCGCGTCAGCCATTGGAGCCGCGTCAGCCACCCCGTCAGCCACCCCGTCAGCCATCAAACCATTATCCTGTATAGAATTAGGTGCCTTAGCTGACGTGGCTGACGCGGCTGACGCTGTTTTTACCACCTTCTGGATGTAGATAATTCTTGATCCTTTTTTTCCTTCTCGAACATGTCCGATGTCTATTCCCCATTCCCTCAGATCGGGAATTGCTCGATTAAGCTTCAAAGAAAGACCGTAGGGTGTGCTTGGAAAAGAACGCGATTGAAAAGTAGCCCTGTCCGTAAGCCGCTCTAATTCATTCAATAGATTTGAAGCGGTACCTTTCCAGATTAATGATGTTTTAGATACCTCATCCATCAACTTAATAATCGATATATTGAGTGGAGATGATTCTAGAACTGTTTGTCTTGCCTGTTCGCGACTTTCATCAAAAGTCATCATGAATTCATCAGGTCGTAGATTTAAAGCTTTCTCACTCGCGATCGCAAATTTTGCGTAATCTGCCATGCGGGGAAGTTCTGGAGATTGAACGTGAGGTAGTTCGGCTAGTGTTTGGCTCAGTGCGGTCAACAATGCCCCTAAGATCCTCGGTCTTGATGATTCTACTTTTACGTTCAGCTCTGATTGGGGTAATCGCTTCTCGGCTGGTATTTCTGGCAATTGAGCCATCAATACTCGATCGGCTAAATCATCGCGAGTTACCAAAGCATCAATCGCGGTAATAATTTGGGGGCGGGTGAACTCAAAAGTAGTTTCTTCGTCAGTGGTATGTAGAGTGCGGGTACTGTAGCCGAATCCTGTGGCGATCCTGCATAAATCATCTGATTGGTCGGGGCTGATGTACCCTACGTTGTCATAGACCATTAACAGGCGGCGGGCAGCTGCTATTGCTAATTTGTGAGTGTCTCCCTGAAGCTTGATCAGACCAGCTTTGCCAGGATCTATCAAACTCTTGAGAATTTCGGCGGCGGCTGTTTTTCCACTACCTCGATGAGCTGTTAGAACCAGTATGGGGTAAGTCTTGTCAGGGCAGAAGCAAAAAAGCAAAAATGTCGCAATCATAACCCAAGACTGTCGATCTACATTTAGTAGATCCTTCAACTCATCCAGATTCCCCCCTTCAACTGGGTAAGGTAGTGGCAATAATGAATCTGGTCGCGAGAATCGAACAGGTGGCTCGGAAATTACCCGCCATCCAGTTGGATCGATCTCTACCGCTTTCCAGTCTGGGGTACCCAAATCTAGGTATAGTTTGCCTTGATGTTCGGCTGTTCTTAAATGAACCTCACGAGTTTCACCATCACAGATTGCAATCGCTTCCAATGTTGGGAATAGATCAGTAAGTACTTGTGGACTCAGCCCATAGCCAGCATCACGGTAAAATTCTCCCGTCAGCCACAACCGGAAAGATCTCGATCGAACCGCACAAGTCTGGCGACCACCTTCAATCGGGATGTCAGCATAAGCAACTTTATCGGCTGTGTGGAAGTAAGTCGCCAATTTAGCCAGCCTTAACGCCTTTGCCCCTGCTGTTTCATTCGACTGGTTATTACCTGATCCTTCACTTGTGGAACTGCCAGTATTTTCGCTACTCGTTTTAGGCTCTGACTTATTGCCTGTAGTTGCTGATACTACTTTCTTAGATGAACGATTACTAAATGATTGGTAGAATGCGCCCACCCCTTCTCTCGCAATTAAATCATCTACCCCTTTATGCTTTTCCCAAACCGTATCGGAAATTTTCGAGACTAATTTACTGCAATGATGTTTGAATGATGCCTTTGACTGCTTAACTCCATCAATAGCTTTTCTATTTTCATCAGGATTATCTCGATTCTCATCTCGATCTAAAGCCCAAACAATCTCAACATTTTTCTTTAGGAATGGTTCTAAGTCAGGATGAATAAGTTTGATAGCTTTGCCTTTGTCATCTAATTTATTCCCATACTTATCAGCTTTCTCCCCATCCACTGCCTTGACGTTGCTACCCCATCCCCACATCCCATTTAACCCAATGGCTAAATATCCGGCTGAGATAAGGCTACAGGCTTTTTTCGCGCCCTCTGTGATAATAATTTGGAGTGGTTTGTCTAGAGTTAGTACCCAATCCCAAAAGCCTGTATCTTCTACCGATCGGTCTGTTGGAAAAACATCGAACCTCTCAATATATTTGTCTCTGATTTCAAAATTAGTAGCAATTTCAAGCCCAATCTTGAATGTTACTTTTGGTATAAATAGTTGTAGATTACCCTTGCCAAAAACAGATAAATACTTAGCTTCTTTTCCGTTAAGCTTCAGTGGTGAATTTAGTTTGGCACATACCCCTTTATACCCTTCAAAACCCCAACTACCAGACATCAGGGCATTGACTAACTTTTGGGCATATTGACCCGCTGGCATTCCATTATTGGTGTGGTCGATCTCGATATCCAGTTTGTCAAAGAGATAATTTGCCCCTTCTTCATCGCCTGATTCGAGAGAGTAGAAATTTAGTTTTGCGATACCATCATCGATCGCACTATCTCGAAAGTCTTTTATGTGTTCTGGCTGAAAATTGGCTAAAGATTGACTGTAGCTGGTATTTTGAGAGTTAGGCATGTTAGATTAAGAAAGTTGTTTTTAGAAACCCCTGTTCCAGCCTTGAGCTAGTTTGGGGTTTCTTTGTATTTAGCTAGAAAGAGATGAAATCAATATCATCAGTGATTGCCACATCGAAAACTAGATTGTCGAGTTCCATCCCGATGCGAGTAAGCTCATCGGCAATAATTTCTGGTAGTCCACAACCTAGCCCCGATAAGTAATCTAGGATTACATCATGATGTTTTCGCTCGTAATAGTATCCCCGTGCTAATAGAGTCGAGAATATTTTTTCCCTCCCACAGCCGACAAGATCGCCGCGAGAAATAAGACAGCGTTTAATACTGCCATTCATTGACTCGAATTCAAGTATTAGTGCTGCTTGGTTTTCCTCTCGATTCTGTACAGAGGCAATCGCTATTAAATGTTTGCCAATATGAACTTGCAGTGGTTGACCCTTTACGATTTTCGTCTTTACTAAACCACTGTCGATTGAACTTGAGAATTGACGTTCAGAAATATTCATATTAATTATTTAAGGTAAATGGGGATGGATAAACAGGGATTAATACTCGATCGGCTGAATAATCGCAATTTCCAAAGCTCAGTTCATGCCAAACAGAGCCATCTTCAGACAGCAACGGGTTCCAGCCTTCCTTTGCTAGGTGTTTGAAGCCCAAAACAATATCTGTCATAGATTTTCCGCAAGGTTCGCTAGCAATGAAATTGTCACTATGCCATGTAATAATTCCGTCGTGATTAAGATATAGCAACCCCTTCCTGTCAATCCACCACCCGTCGCGCTTGGGCATAAAAGGCGTGAGGACGATCAAAATTGGTTTGTCGGTGGTGAGTGTTAGCTCTGTGATGGGAACTGTGGTTGTGTTCGATTTCAGTTTGGGTGCTGGCGTGTTGAGTATCATTCTGTAAAGCTAGTTGAGTGATTTTGAAAGTGTTAAACTGTACGACAATGTCCCTTCTTTAGGTTTGATTGCCGTACAGCGATTGATTCATGTTTGGGCTAGTTAACTCAGCTAACTGGAGTTCCCGCAAGAAAGACCAGTTACAGAGATAGTACAAATTAAAGACTCGTTTGAACATAATAATGTTTGATCGGGTCTTTAATTTATGCAGATTGAGGTAGGGTAGCGAGAAATTCATCGACTAATGCTTGGTGCTGAGGGCAATTTCCGTTGAGTAAATAAGATTGTAATAAATTCCAATTCCACGTAACTATTCCCCCTTTGGTGATCTGCAACCAATAAATTGAGCGCGGTAGTTTCTTTCTCAAGCTTGCCGATTGATATGAAGTGAACTGAATGTAGTTTTCGCAGATGAAGGCTTCTGTCATAAACACAAAGCGTCCTTTAGCTGTGAAATTAGATCTGTTTCTCATTTTTTTAACTAATTGATTTTGGTCGGTGAGTCGTTCTTGTATTGCTGGCGGGCGTTCAAGCGGCTACAAAACAACCATAACACACAAAAAATCGAAAGAGAATAAAAGTTTTGTGGGTCGGCAATTCAGCTTGCAGCGAGCCTATTGTCAGCGGTCAAGCCTTTGTCTAGGTACCGATAAGTAAAGTAGAAAACTTTGTATTTCAGGACAATGATTTCAGCTATTAATCAATTGTTTGGTATCGTAAATAGTTTCAAATTCAAGCATTACAGTTACCCAATACTACGTCTTGTTGTCTTAAAGCTACGCAATATTAATCCATATTGCGGAAGGTCATTGACAAGTTCCGAAAGCATTCACAAGGTGATACAACTGATTGGATGTAGAACCTTTGAAATGACAGATCCGTAAAATTTGGGCACTACAGTGACGAAAAAACATTGACGCGATTAAACGGGTACTTTAAAGGGGGTAAATAGCCCCTAGCTGCTTTGTGATTGACCAATATCCACAAACAGACATTCTCGATCGATAGCGTGGGCATAGGTACTCAATAGCACCCGCGTACTGTGACCCATTTGTTCAGCTAGCGCGATCGGATTAGCCCCATTTTTGAGGGCATGAGAAGCCCCGCTGTGTCTAAGTTTGTATGGCGATCGATACTCAATCTGGCAATCTTCCAAAACCGTCTTCCAAGCTCTAGCGCGAAACCTATGATCGTTAATGGGTAAACCCTTGGGGCTGGGAAACACTAGATCGTCTGGCTGTGGGGATGAACGATCGAACCTATCTGCCAGCATCGATCGAACGCTTGGGGATAGCTTAACTGTGCGAGACTTCCCAGTTTTAGTGCCCTTTTTATTCTGATGTCCACGGCTAATCGATTCCCCAATCCAAGCAGTGCTATAGCCTTCACCCAAATGTTTCCATCTCAAACCCGCCGCCTCACCGAACCGACAAGCTGAATGAGACAGGAATACAATAAATTCAGTGTAGTGAGAATAATGGGAGTGAGACTTAAACCCCTCGATAATTGCTTGTAACTCAGCAATGGTAAAGGGTTTCACTTGTTGTCTAGATTGCCCCTCATTGCCCCTAGAATGCGCTCGATCGAGACATTCCACCCAAGGATTAGAATCGGCGGTGTGGTACTTGCCCTTCGCCCACTCCCAGCAGAGTTTTAGATAACCCAAATAAGTCTTGATAGATTGGGTAGATGCAGACTCCGACCACTTAGCGATCGCGTCCTTAGCTGTAGCTGTGGTTACTTTCTCAGCTAGCTTGTCTCCCAATAACTGTTTGAGCTTTGAGGCGATCGCTTTCAGTCTACCGATCGAACTATGTGTAGCGACCCGCAATCATAAATCATCAAACCCGCAATCATCGCAAAATTGAACCCAGATTAATTGCAACTATCCGACGACTCAAACCCACATTAACTGCAACTGAACCCAGATTAATTGCAACCAACCCACAA
>NZ_JBGSPA010000063.1:0-43853 GCF_041738855.1 Chamaesiphon sp.
CTCGCTCGTTAAGTACATCAGTAGCGTCAATCTTGCCCTTACCATCAGTTTCAGCAGATTCGTTGCTCGCTGACGATCTGCAACACACAACCACCGAACGATCTAAACCCCACTCTCAACTACCTCAGATTGCGAATATCGATGCTGATAAGGATGATGACAAACGACCGATTCAGCCAGTTAGAAGAAAAATGCTGCTAGGACAGGAGGAAAATGGCTAGTACTATAGAGCATTTATACGCAGTTGTAGATTACGGTAGCAGCTCGCTCAAGTTTGTCTATAGCCAAGAACTTAACGAAAATCCTCACTACTTCATGATGGAACCTGAAGCGATCGAGATCCCTGCTACTTCGATCGAGGAATGTAGGCAAAATTTTAATATCCATCCAGTCGGACATGCTTTTGTAGGAATCAGCGGTCGTTACTATGCTGTTGGCGAATTAGCTCGAACTAGATTCCATTCGACGATGGATTATCAAGAGCCAAAAACTAACAATGCTATTTGCCGCACCTTAGCAGCAATAGCAGTGGCGGTACGACTGTGTAGAATTAAGACTGGCAAAATCAGGTTATTCCTTTGCTGTGTGCTGCCTCCTGGCGAACTCCTAGACCGCGATATTCTGGAGGACGATCTCAGACAGGCGTTGACAAGCTTTGAAACGCCAATCGGCGAGCTTCGAGTCCAGCTCAAGTACTTTAACTGTCATCCTGAAGGCGGTGGATTATCGTTGTTTTACGAACACAAACGCGGCGATTTGGGAGATCGATCGCTGGGTGTAATCATGATGGGGCACAGAAATTCAAGCTGCTTTAAGCTTGCCAACAATACTTATAGCTCTTTTCGGTCTTGCGAACTAGGATTTATCTGGATGGTAAATTACATTCGATCGCGAACTTCAGGCTATAAAGATAACGATCTTACTGTTGCAGTTGCAACTTACTTACTCGGTAAAGAAGAGAATAAAGCACCTCTACTCAAACTCTTACTCAGAAATACAGAAACCGGACGGGAAAAGGAATTAGAGCGACTAATGGAAGCGATCGCCTCAGCTAAGATCGAATTTTGGCAGTCATTGAGCCAGTGGTTGCGGATTCAGCTTCCAAACATCGATGAAATTGTCTTCGGTGGCGGAGTCGGTCGAATATTTGCCCAAGAAATAGTCGCTCGCTTTGAAAATAAGTTATCTAACGTACCTGGAGAAAATCATCAGGCAATATATATCAATGGTGGATTGATTTATCCAGAAGGTACGTCGATCCCTGTAGAGCTACAAGATAGATTTGCTGACGTGCAATGCTTGTGGGAGAAAGATATATTGGTAATTGCTAATGAATACTGGAGCGACAGAGCGAGAAAAAAATAGACTCATCCAAACTGGATGAATCTTCTCAAAGCTAAGACAAATTAGCATGGCAATCCCTTCTGATTCGTACTAATATTCAGACAATAAAATTCGATCTGGCATTAGTTTTAGATAATCCTAGTCGATTGCATTTCCAGAACTCGATCTATGTGGAATTGTAATACTTCCCAATTTATTCCAATTGTAGCATCATGATTATCCATTGCCATTTGTAATACTAATCTAGCAAAATCTCGACTTAGCTGTGGATTAAGAGAAAGGACATCATCGGTATGCCAGATTTTGTAGAAAGTATCATTGCCACCTTCTAGCATTTGGATATGTTCGATTACTGTTTCGATACTAATATCTCCCCAGCATTCTCCGGCTTTGCCTTGTGTTACTTCTTGGATAACATAGCTATTATCTGCACTCGATTCAATTTGAACGAGTTTGAGATTTCTCAATTGAATCAACTTAGTGCTTCCCTCAGATCGGATGACAGCATAGTTAAGTCGATCTAGATATTCTTCAACAGTAAGTTGGTAAGTTTCAAGTTTCATGATTTTAGAAAATTTGGATGAGCTTTATAGTATTTTTTAGACTAACTTAGATAATTTTTCTTTAACTGATACGAGAGGCTGGATCTGACTGTCTAGATATTGACGATCGCCGTAGAGATGAAATAATTCATCATCAATGGATTGAATTAGACCTGCAATCTCTTTTTTATCAGAATCATTGAGATCCTGACAAAGCAGCGATAGATCGTCTAAGCTGATTTTCTTGCCTTCAATAATACATCCATGAGATTGAATGATGCGGACAATTTTCTCGACTTTTTTATTGTTTGATTCGTACATAATGCTTATTTCCTAGAGGTTGGTAATGTGATTAAGAATCCAAAAAAGCACCAGTCACATTTGAAGACTGGTGCTAAACGGATGAGAGATTGTGGTGGTAAAGCTATGGGCTAGCAGGGAAGTTCCAGAACATTTTGGCTGCGCCACCAAGAATGATGAGAACTAAACCACCAACAATAGTCCTCAATAAAATCTCTTGATTGCTAACTCTTGTTGACAGTCCATCAACTTTGGTATCGAGAGTATTGATTTTACCACTGAGTTTTTCATCAAGGTTCTTAACTTCACCTTTAAGTTCAGACACACTCAATTTCAGTTCATTCTGACCTTGCTCAATTCGATCGAGGCGTTGGTCGATCTTGATGAATATATCTTTGAGTTCTACTTCGATCGTTAGCGACATTATGTTATCCTAGTAGTGAATTTGAGCGATTTTGAGAAATCCCAGTAATCCTACTTACGGGGATTTCTCCATTTTAGCTAATTACTAGCAGTTGATATCGCGCGCCAGGTAGTTTGCGGCAAGTACAAAACGCTCGAACCCAACCGCTCGACTTCTGTTGCCCGATCGTAGCTCTGAATATCTTCAGCAGTCCGAGTAACCGCATTCAACATGCCAAAGCGAGACAAGTCACCAGAACGAATTAAGTGATTCAGAACTAAGCTGGATTCATCGCCACTCAGACCGATCGCTTTTGCCGTCACTTCGACGGCTTTGGCTGGATGACCTACGATCGTGTCATGCTTAGATGCTTGCAGATCGGCTACAGCATTGCGGAAGGTGGTGATGCTTATCGCATTTCGTACCAAGTCGCGAATCTTCAACTTGAAGGCGTTATCGATCGCTTGTACGGTATCAATCGCATACAAATCGGTGCTTTCATTCGCACGACCCGCATGATTCTTCCGCTGCTTCCCGTCCTTCAGGGCTAGACCATTGAGACAGACAAGGCGTAAGATCCAGGGTTCGACCGAGATCGCCCCATCGCCAAGCTCGGAATTGCTCAAAGTGAAACCAGCTTGCACTACATCCCCAAGTGCTATCGCAGCTTCAATTTTAGTGTTTATAACCTTGAGATACATTTTCGTATCCGTGACATTGCAGCTTACGATCCGAATCCCATCGCCCATCTCAGATAGCTCGGTCAGCACAATTGCTAGCAAATCCTGGTTGTCAACGATGCGATAGCGGCTGCTCAGGAAAGCGCGGACCTGACCTCGCAAAGTACGGATGAGCGAGGTTTCGCCTTGTTTCTCGCTCATCCAATGATTCACATTGGTAGACAACAGTGCGGGGCTGTGGGCGAGCATCCGATCGTAATAAGGTTTGGGAATCGACAACCGAGAAGCCACTTGTGCGTGAGCATAGTCCGTAGCTGGCATCTGTTCTTTTCCGCTGTTGGTATCGAGTTGAAACCGACCGTCAGTTTGCATTGACAGGCTAGAGGTAGGCGCGTGGAAGTCTCGCTTGGACTCTTGTTGAGCGGTGAGTTCTTCGGCGAGTTGAACGAGAGTCAGACCAGTCTTCATGATATAGTCCTCAAAAATAGTTATGGATACGAGAAAGCCGCCAAATCTATCTAGGTTTGGCGGCAAAATAGGTGAACTTCCAAATAACTGCGGCTATGCCGCGTCACGATTGCTGTCGCAGACGGCAAGCCGTTCGATCGATAAATCTACCTTGACTAACTCCAAAAGTTCTTTGCCTAAGTCATCTGGCGATCGTGTAGCATCCCGCAAAGCCGTCCAGTATTTGCCATTT
Source organism: Chamaesiphon sp. (assembly GCF_041738855.1). Classification (GTDB taxonomy): domain Bacteria; phylum Cyanobacteriota; class Cyanobacteriia; order Cyanobacteriales; family Chamaesiphonaceae; genus Chamaesiphon. The sequence continues at coordinate 3,970 of NZ_JBGSPA010000063.1, forward strand.
TTGCAAGCGTACATTTGGAAGAGTGTCCCAGTCGTAGCTTCACCGACAAAGAAAGTCTCAAAGCCATTAATTTCCCGATACTTGAGCGGCGGCAGAATGTTTAGCATTTCGTCATAATCTGCTTCAGCGCATTCGATCCACTCGCCTTGTAGTTTGAGTTCGTGGGGTTTAATCCAGTTGTGGTAAAAATCATCCCATTCTAGAGCTTGAAGGTTGCCACCGTGAGCTGCGTTGTATTCATCCCAATTTAATTGGGTGTAAGCGATCTTGCCAGTGTTGGTGTCGATCGTGGTCAGGCAGGTGCCATCGAAATTATCTGGGTTGAAGATGTATCGTGTGGACATTTTTTGACCTCAAGAGTAGTTATAGATATGAGAAAGCCGCCAAACCCAGATGTATTTAGCGGCAAGGATTCGATCTGGCAGATATCAAGCAGCAATTGGGGTCTTTGCAGCTTTCTTAGTTCGAGAGGTCGTCGAGGTTTTGCGCTTGGACTTAGCTGGAGCATCATCAGGGAGGGTAACTAGCTCGACTGGGGGTGCGCTCTCACTGGAAGTTGCAACAGGTAGAGAGACAACAGCGATGACACTCTCGATCGAGATGCCCATAGTGCCAGCATCGCGACCGAGCCGAAACTTACCGCTGACGACGAGATTGGCTTCGGGTAAGAATAGCCGCTGGTTGATATCGATCGCTTCAACTGCAAACAGCACTTTGATAGCTCCATCGATCGCAGTACCAACGATCTTGTCTTCGATAACTTCAGCGGTCAGGATGATAAGGTTAGAAATAACAGAGTTCATAAGCAGCCTCCAGGATAGGATAAGTGGTGAGCAGAGAAATCGAATCGATAGCAGTAGCGGTGCTGGTTAGTAAGCAACTGGCAACTCACACAATTGCAAGTCCGAAACACAAACCACGGGCTTGAAGCGGTCGGGTTCTGACGCGATCGGCTCGAACCACAGCTCGCCAGTAACAGCAAGCGCATCGCCTTTACGCACTTGCTGAACCGATCGAATCAAAGCGGCATCTGCAAATTGCAGTGCAAACCAATCCTTACCCTCGACAGTCGGCACTGCTAGAGCAGCTTCGAGGACTGGTAAACCATCTGTGGTTTGGGATAAAGATTGAGGAGCGCGACCGATCGAGCCAGAAATTGTAATTAACACGAGCAAAATCCTCCAAAAGATGTGTGAGCAAAAAGCAATATTGCTTCAGCTAGATTCGGCTTTGCCGATGGTTCTCGTTGTCATTCCAGGACATCAAAGTCTGGCAATTGCTTCGATAACATCCTCACGATCTACAGGCAAGCCCGTACTAGTTCTCCCCCAGAGTGGCAGTCCCTTCCAGATAACAACCGATTCGTCTTGGCAGTCGAGTTTGTTATAGAGCCAGTCAGAAACCAGCCAGACTTCTAGCACTTCAATCGGATTGGGGTTGATGTTATTTGTCTGGGCACAATCGAACCAAGCCTGTCGAGCGGTTAAGAATACGGGATCTGATTCGTTGTTAAGATCTGCGGCTTTGACATCGGGTTTTAACAATACTTCGATTGAGATCGCTTCCCACCAGAAATAGTTGCCGATTGCTTCGTCGAGATCGACGTGAAATTCTCTGCCTTCTGCGCTCATGCAAGCCTCTTCATAATCGAATCGCGGTGAAAAGATTTCGGCGATTTCGGCGTTACTTAAATAGACTTGGCGGATTAGATGATTTTGGATTATTGCTTTAGGAGTCATGGCGATAAGACGGTTTTTACTTAGAGATCTATAGTTAATTGCTTGAGATCGCAGTCTTTACCAAATTGTTCTTTATGCCAGCGATTGGCACTTATTAAAGACATGATGATTTCGCTCCAAGCTGCTCGATCTCCTTCTTCAACTCCATGCTCGTCATAGTACTGGTTAAGCAGTTTGCCAGCATTAATAATCGATGTACCTGCATCAAAAACAATGCCTTCCATCTTTTTGTTGACTGCAAATTTGGTAGCACTATTGCTCCGTTTCCAAAAGATCGAACTCCAAATTCGCTGTAGAGCTTCTAGAAGTTCGTAAGCGATCGTCATTTCTAAACCCGCCAGAATTAACAACTGATTGTGTTGATAATCTGGAAATCTTCGCAATCTTTGTAAACTCGATCCGATTCCTGCTGTGGATGCGTACATAAAACCTCCAGTTAATAAAAAATACCTGCGAGCTATGGGAAGTTCGCAGGTAATCGGGGTCGATAGGAAGGTGGCTAGAACGGGATGTCCTCTGTCTCATCGTCATCGATCTGAGTGGCGACAGGTTCGGGAGCAGGCGCGATTTGGGCGACTGGCTTGGCTGCGGCGAAGACTGCGTTACTGACGGGGATATCCAGCAATTGCAGTGTTCGATTTGCTAGATCGTCATTGCGACCGAGAAAGAAGCTCTCCCAGTTATCGATCGTGGGCTTGGTATGACTGGCAACCTTACAAGCCCAGGCTTTCTGCCCGTTACCCGCTAGTTCGCGCACGACCTCGAACTCGAAGACACATAGAACGTTGAATTCCAGATTCTTCGGACGTGCCGAGATCCCGTTACTGTGAGCGTGGCACATAGTTATCTCTAGAAGAAACTGCTGATAGTGCGTTGCAAAGGTAGCCTGTGTAGAACCTTTGGCAATGTATTGGAGGGGGATTTCATGCAAGGGGCAATTATCGAGATCGAGTAGCAACACTTGAAAGATCTGGATATTGGTAATACCAGCTCGACCTTTGAAGTCGCGATAATTACCAAGCAGTTCCAGTTCCGAGTTGCCGTTTTCGGCTTTGACAGTTCGCGCCGCGAGTAGCCCCGATTTAGGTACTACCAACATTCGAGGCTGGCGGAAGATTAAGCCTCGCTCAATCGCCCCGCTAGAGAATGTATAGGTGTCCAAAATTTCAGGCATATTCAACCAGCTCGCTTTTCCCATCTGGTCGAGGCTGATAAAGAAACCACACTCGGCAGGATTTTCCCCACGGAGGCTTTGAATGAATGGCAGCTTGGCATCGGGATTGCAGTATTCGGGTGAGGCAAAGCGATCGCGGACGGGCTGAGGATTAGTCATGATAAAAATTCCTAAAGATAATGGATCGGTCGAATGGATACGGCTCTGCCGAAACCACAAAAAATAGCTCGCAGATTGAGGGATCTGCGAGCTGATAAAGGTCGATAAATTCAGGCAAAAAATTCGTAGTAGACCTCAATAATTGCTTCACTAACTGAAAATTGACGGGATTCAAACTCACCAGAACGAAGATAAATGAAGTGATGGTAGGCAGAAATTAAACGAGCGAACATGTTGGTTTCTCCTGGATGTCTAAAGATGGATACGAACGACTTAATGCTCATCTAAATTCGGCTTTGCCGATGACTTTCTCAAGATCGATCGACAATAAAAAGCTGACAGTTCCAAGTAATTACGCGGAAGTGCCAAAAACTAGAAGTATTCGGGGACGATCGAGCGATCGGCTACGATCTCATCAGGTACTTGGGACAAATAGTCAGGATGAACCAGATGCAATGCCAGCCAATAAGGATCGGGCGATCGCATACCAACTAGTCGAGCGCAATAATAGACATTCGGATCGCGCCGAAGATAGCCGATCCGTAAGTCTTGGTGGCAGACTTCGACCGCAATCTCACCGTCTTTTGCTCCTGGCGCGTCGTTACAGGCATCGAGCCAATTTAATGTCAAGTGGATACGATCGCAAACCCACTCTGGATCTAGTCCTTGGAGATCGGGCAGCGGTAGCGGCTGGAAATAACGATGAGGACGGTCGCTTAGTGCATCGTGACATTCTGCGGTGGCAGGGAAATGACCGCGAACTACTTTGGATAGGCTGTTGCCACAGGAGAATCGGTCTTCATTCAGCGGTCGTGCCATTGGGCATTCACAACAATTTTGAGGAGTAGGTAGTGCTATCATGAGATTTGTTTTTATTGAGATGTTTGAGTGCGAAGTAGCTGCCTCGCACTCAAGGTTTATTAAAATTAGTACTCGGACATCAGAGACAGAAAGACACGATCGGTAAACAGAGGAATAGGTGAACGAGCGGCAATTAATATTGAGGATCGGAGTGGTAATAGTCTTGGCGATCGTCATGAGATGACTCGCAAGTTTCGAGCATTAATTCCTCCAAGAATTGCAAGTATTCTGTGCATTCAAGCGGCTGTCCCGCGAGTAAATCGGCTTCGATGTGCATAATTCATCCAGATAAATAAACGAGGAAGCGCAAGTGAAATTGCGCTTCCTCGTTTAGATGCGGCTATGCCGCCCAATAAATTAGTTAACTCCTCTGGCAATCGGGGAGGTTCGAGCCTTAACAAACCTCGTTGGCGTAGCCGCGCCGCGATGTAATCGCCCGCTCTCAAGGCTTTGGGAAGCGAAGTCCGAGAGGAGCGACTTAAAAAAAGCAGGAACTCGGACGATCGTGTTAGACAAACTCGTAATTTTATCGTCGGTATCGTCGGTTGAGGGTCTGCTTTAGCCAGAAACTAGTCAGGGTAACGCTCTTAGGGCTGACGATATTACCGACGATATTGATACTACCGACGATATTGCCGACGATATTTCAATTGCTGACGTTCGACCAAAGGCTGACGATAAGAAGGAAAATATCGTCAGCCATCGAACGATAGAGCGGCACAGGATTTCGCGGTTGGCTGACGATAACGACGATAAAAATTCCCGCTCGACCTATTCGATCGTCCGCACTGATAAAAATTGGGGATTTAGTCAGGTATAGCGGCTCAAGTGACAATCTCCAGCAGCAACAAGCTGGAAACATTATGAGTTCGAGATTGTGGCGGTTTGAGACTGGCGATCGAAGAGCTATTTATTAGTGAAGCATCACATCGATCGACCGATATTTTCAGTTTGAGCTGGGTTTACTACGATAGAACTCTTTGTCTTACTAACGGGTACGATTACAGTCGATTCTCGCTCTGTCGATTTAGAGTGAGGTTCGGTTATTTCTCGTTCGGACACGGGAATGTCTACAGCCCAATGAGAAAAATCATCCGGTGCGCGATCGCCATCGGGGTAAATGTCATTAAGCAGCACTCCCAAGCTTTTTATCTCTGCCATCTTCGCAACATCTCCAGCCAACTCCGCAGCACCGTAGAGGTGCCGCAGCTCTCCGGCTGTTGGCAAGTAGCGTCGCTCTGATGAAGGGGCTGGAGTGTCAGACTTCAGAGGCATAGATTGCTGCGGCAGTGGGATGAGTTCCCCACGATCGATCCTAGCAACAGGCTGATGGTCGATGAGATGTTGGACTTGAATTTCAAGAATTTTCTCATTCGAGCCACGAGATAGAGTGCCTTTAAGTAAATTGCTGGCATTTTTGAGGTTGGCTTTTGAATCCTTGTTGATTAACTCTCGCCCCAGTATTCCGATCGGTATGCGCCGTCCCCCAGAACCAATGTAATCGACTGAAATCTCTTGGTTCCGACGCTCGAATGCAAACTTCCCTGCGAAGTCTTCGATCTGAATCTTGCTAATAGCGGGGGCGGGATTGACGACAAATTCGCCTAGCTCGGTGCGGATGTGAATTTTCGGGTCGAGGGGTCGAACGATTTTAGCAGCTACCACCGTGCCAGGGGTAAGCAGCGGTGAATCCCCGTAAGTACTCAAGCCCAGGTCGATCGTGCTGCCATCTGGGGCGATCGCACTAATCCGCAAGTCGCGCTCGAATCTAATTGCCAGTTCCGCGCCATCTCTTAACTCCAACGCGGCTGCCGTAGGACGATTGAGCGCGATTGGCGGTACATTATCTAGATGTTGGCTAATTTCATTAGCAAAGATTTTAGTCGCCATGCCCATACCTGCGCTGGAATGCCATGCAGCGGACGCATACTGCATCCGTTTGTCGTTAGGGATCGAGTTTTCCAATTCGCTAAGTACGCGATCGGCACTGGCAAATACGGCATCCACATCGTTTTCTAGGGCATAGGGCGGATGAAATTCGATTGTTGAGTTTGATATGAATAATTTTTTTGTACTCCCAATTTGCTCGATCGGATACTTGTCTAAGTTATGCTCTTGGGCTGACTTTGGTGAGACATATCCGATCGGGATTTTATCTGCTGCATTTACTAGATAGACCGCATAATTCTCTTTGCCATTATTCTCCCCATTGCGATAAATCTCGAATCTTGCATTACTCTCACCATCACCTAAATCCCAGACTGGTGAATTTCCGTTCGCATCTGCATCGCATAGTCGTTGAACTACAAGGCTTTTACCGTTACTGGAGAGAATTGTAAGCGTCGGTTGCTGGTCTTCCGAGAACTCTTGGTATAGCCGCTCTTTCACCTGCCCGATCGCCTGAGTACAATTACGATATCGACGAGCGAAATCATCTACAACTGCTTTTTGAGCGTCATTGTGAGTAATCGGCACCAGCGAACGAAACCGCTTGTTTAAATTATCTGACTCGATTTCCTGTAATTCTTGCTGCTGTTGCCCACCACTATAAAATCGATTTGCAGTTTCCACCGCCCAGCCGATCGGTTCTTGAGTATTAGTGGGGAGGTCGCGAGTAAGGTAAATATCGGGCTTTTTGACATTCTGGCGAAGCTGATGAGACTTGTACTGAAGGCGTTCGCCGAATTCGTGAATAGTGTCATCGATCCCAACGCTGCTTTTGGCTGTATCGACGGCAGTTTGCAGATTTTTTGCTACTGCACTGTCACAGTAGTTTTTGAGAAGCCGATTGACATTACCTAAATTCATCTCGGCAAACGCCAATCGCTCTGCTGCTGGTAATTTATCGAGCTGTTTACTCGCCTGGACGATATTCTCGATCTTCGCGGCTAACTGCATCGGCGGCAACCCACGATCGATTAAATACTCATTGTTGGGAATCTCTTCGATTGGAATCTCACTGTATGCTGTGCCTATTTGCTTGAGCAAACCGATCTTCCGCTGCTGTTCGATGTAAACTGTCTCGGATGCGAGGGATTGCAAGATTATCGACTGGTTGGCAACTTTTCCAGTCGGATTGTTGGCAGTAATATCCCAGGCTCGCCAAATAGCTTGAGTTAGTGACTCGCCTTCATGCCAGGGGTGGTCGGCTTTTTTAGCTTTAGCAATCGGTAACGGCTTACGATCGGGGGCATTAGCTTTGATAAATTCTCTGACTGCCAGCGGGAATTTCCCGCGTTCTAAATCTGGCTGAAGGATTATTTGGGCGATAACTTCCCTACCCGCTTCATACCGCTCGCCACCCACAAGGGGTAAATGGCTCAGTTGCTCGCGCAGTTGGTGAGGAAGATTGTCGTTTGCTAGATAACCAACGAAGAAGCCATTGCGATCGCCATCGAAATCGGTAATGGCGATATGTTTTGCCGTCCAGGGATTTAGATAGACTACGCCCTGTTTGGTGAATGCTTCGCGGTCGAGATCGCGTAATACTTCTAAATTATTAATTGCGATTGCCGCAGCACCGACGTTGGGAAAGGGCGATCGATAGTAAGCGACGATCGCCCCGTGCGGTAGGTCGCGGTTACAGATCTCCCACTGCTCTAATTTACTATGGTGCTGGGCGATCGCAGCGGGGACGACGATCCCACTGGTAGCTACATCTAACCTGTCGCGTCTGAGCGATTTGTTAAGCTGGCGGCTGATATTGGGCAGTTGGGTAAGCTGTCCGTACTTGTCGGCTTTAAGAAGTTCGGAAAGTGTTGCTCGATTGTTACGTGGTTCGTCATCGTCCACACCATCAATGTCTTCGGGTGTATCGATAACTAGCTCACGCTCTCGCCTTGCTTCTTCTTTGGCTACGAAGTTAGCTGCTACCTGCCAATTGTCGATCGCCACATCGGCAAGTTCGGCGGCTTTGGCTGCCATCATTGGATTGAGTTCGTTGAGAGTTGCCGCTGGGATCGTGCCCTTAACTTGGGCACCCACTGATTGATTGGAATATTCGGCTTTAATCTTCCGGTTGACCCACCAAAAACTCTCTAGTTCTAAGATCCCTGCTTCATTGAGTCTGCCATCGTCGCCCTTAAAGTCATTTGTAGAGACGATCGCATCTACTCCCAATCGCTCGCACCATGAACTGGTAGCTACCGTCCCTTTAGCGATTCCAGGAAAATCCGGCGTGGCTGCACGGAACTGTAAGACAGCACTCCGCGCAAGCTTGTCGATCTTTTTCTCGATCGCTTGGGCGGTTTGGAGGTCAACAGAATAATTAGAGATCCTTCCGGTACACTTGAATTCCTCCAACAACTTTCCGGCTAAGTCTGGAGCGTAACTCTCGCCAAATGCTGTATCGATCCACTCGCCTAAGTTACCTAACTCCTCATCGACATTATCTTCACTGTGTTGCAAGCCGCGATCTATGGCGAGTAGCACTTCCTTATCCAACAACAGTCCGCGTAAGAGTTTGGGCGATGCCAACATCGTGCCATCGCCCATCTTGTCGTAAAGGTGGGCTAATTCTTTGATTGGTACTTTCCGTCCTTCTCGGTCTATGAGTGGAACTGCACCACTCGACCTTTGCTCATCATCGATAATTAAGATCTTTGAATTACCCGATTTTGTCTGTGTGGTTGACTTACCATCGCTGACAACCAGTGAGCCATAAGCAACCGCATTATGGGCACTGCGCTTACCATCTGCGTAAATCGCTTGGATGTTACGGCTCTTGTCCCCTTTGGCAATCAGATCCGCAGTCGTCCGATCTGTAAAGTACCCAGATTTACCACTGGTACAGATGAGATATCTCCCTTGAGCTTCCAACCGTAGGCGATCCGAGTCATTTACTCCGTTGTAGAAGCTAGCTACGTGCAAACTCTGTGGCTCGATCCGATGTGTCTGGAGCCACTTTTCTAAGTAACAATTCTCCACCAATTTTACCCTTGGCGTTCGATTGCCTTCTGGTGCAAAATCGGTGAGGTCTTTACCAGTCTTTAAATCAAATTCTTGAAACTGGAGCATGACGAGCGTGGAAAATTACCAGCGGATGATGTCTTCTTCTACATCAGGGAAGGTTTGAGTAAATATAGTAAGCGGTTTAAAATCTCGTTTGGGTTTATTCCCCTTTGTATAGTAGGACTCAGGAATATCGTCAATGTCGATGCCGTCAGCGAGCATATCGCCCAAATCGTTATAATCTTCAGAGCGATAAGAACGCTCGTATGCCCATCCTTCCATGTCAACTTCAGCCATTAGTTTCTCATCCTCAATATTTTGGGCTTCTTCTTCCTCGGTGTAGGTGCGCGGCGGCGGGGGGATGATATCGCCTTCCTTATAGAAAATGTCTTCGATGGAATTTATTTTAACCACGATCTATTCATAATCTAAGATTGATGCTCTTAGGATAACAAACTTCTTAATTGTTTCATGTGCAGCGGAGCTAGCTGGTGACGTTGCCAAGATCGAACAGGTTAAAAACTTAGGAACTCTGCTCGACGAAGTTTACTCCGATGGGTCGAAAGCACCGGATGATTTCTCTCATTGGGTTGTGGAATTGCAACGCCCAGAAGTACAAGTTTCAGTTGAAATTTCGATATCCAAAGATCTCTATTACCTAAGTGCGGGAGAATTGCGATCGGCTTATGCCGTCAAATCTATCTCAGGGAAAACGAAAGATCTAGACAGAATTATCGAGCTGGGAAATGTGTTAAATCGCGCTTATCCTGATTGAGATCGCGCACCGGATGACTTTATAACTTTAGGGGTGAGTATGAGTATGATTGAGATGAAGGACTTGGGGATCGATGCGACAGAACCTACAGTAATTATACGTGCTCCCAAATCTAAGAATCCGACATCTCTAGATCGATTGCAAGTTGACGATCTTGACATATTACTGTGACAAGTTTGGCATCACCGTCGCTTCCAGATTTTAAAGCAATCGAACGATATATCGATGGATTCGATCGCGATCTAGACTAGTCGTCGATAATGTTTACAGTCTCGCTGGATATCGACTGCCGTTCGCGAAGCGTCTCGTAGCATTGCCTTTGTCATTGCAATTGCAAATACCGCGAATCAGTATTTCCGTAAATACTTAGAAAATGCTAGTTGGTTCTCGATTCTCTTACACAGAGGCTATTGCAAAGGCAAACACTCCGCTACCGCCAACGAGACGAGTGTTGACAGGAAGTTAACGATTTAGATCCGTCAGAAACTCAGAAGCTGGGTCGATGCCGCTAATGAGTAAGAAATCCCGCGCGCGAGTGCAAGCTACATAGAGTAAGTGCCGTTCGGTATTATAGACTTCCTCCAGATCTGATTCGTCGGCAATATCTTCGATTCGCGATTGGAGGGGTAAAACCTCATCGTCACAAGCCATTACCACCACAGCCCGAAACTCTAGTCCTTTAGCTAAGTGCATCGTACTGACGGCAATACAACCTCGCGTGAAAACAATTTGGGAGTTTAATTCGACTGGAGTTGCTCCAGATTTGGTAATAGCCGCGATCGCGCGATCCAATTGAGCGGGATCGCGCACGAACACACCGATTTCATCGGGTTGGAGTCCGGCTTGCAATCGCTCGACAATCCATTGACTGACTAGCTGGATTTCTCGCTCCACATCAGCACAAATCTCGATTGTCGGCGATAGTCCATTGAACACCGATACTGTATTGCGTCGATCCTCGACATTCCCATCGACATCGGCTAGAGATGAGGGTAGAAGTCGATCGGCTGCGGTGCGAATTTGATGGGATGTCCGGTAGTTGATGGTCAGATTTTGCGATCGCCCGCGCAGATCTACACCGACAGCTTTCCAGGAGAAGGGTTGTTGGAAGATGCGTTGTCCCAAATCGCCTGTGAAAAACAGGCAATCTGGCTGCTGAGTGTTGACGATCTCCGTTAGCATCAGCAGTTCGGCGATGCCCATGTCTTGCGCTTCATCTACTACAGCAAAGTCAAAGGGGCGATTTTGAGTAAGTGCTAAAGATTGGGCGACGCGGCGCAACAGCCCCGACTCAGTAATCAGCTCTCGCCGCTCTAGCTCTTGCCAAACTCGCTCGAAAATCGACCACAGCATTTCTCGTTGCGCTCCACCGATGCGGGTTTTGCGTCCCAACCGTTGTACGTCACGATATGTTTCCCAGGTGTCTAAGTCCCAAGCATCGACCACATCGCGCCATTCTCCCAGGAGGAAAGATAAGCTAAAGCGAGCGGGTACCGTGGCTGCGACCGATCGGACGATCGATCTCAAATCCTCCGGTGTAGCTAGTTTGGGCGGTGCAAATGCCTGGGTATAGAGTTCGCTGGCAATAGTACCGATCGCACAAACGCGAATTCGCGCCATTAGAGCGGGTTCGTTCCCGATTAAGCGATCGAGCTTGAGCGATAGCGCGTTAGCTAAAGCATCGGAAAAGGTGGTCAGTAGCAGCCGCGCCTGGGGCTGTTGGCGGGCGAGAAATACGGCTCGATGGAGGGCGACGATGGTTTTGCCCGTACCAGCAGAGCCAGAAATCCGCGCTGGCCCTGTATATTGACGTTCGACGAGGGCGCGTTGGGCGGGATGGAGGAAGACCGTCCATTTTTCCCAAGGGAAATCTAGGGCTTTTTCTAGTGCCGCTCGATCGGTCATCACGCGGAAGCGACGTTGAGCGTCGGGATGGCTGAAGGGATCGGGGAGGGTCGGGAGAGCTTTTGGTAGCGATGGTTTGCCGCCTGTGGCTAGTTCTAGGAGGACTTCGATCGCTTCTTGAGGTAGATGGTCGGCTAGGTCGAATAGCGAGTCCTCGGTGGCTTGGCGCACGTCTGGGAGCCATTCGCGGGGAATACCGTAGCTCAAGAGATCGTCTTCGGCATATGCGGCAAATAGGAGCGGTTTGTGCTGGGTGGGCCGTGTTGTGGGTAGGGGTTGATAGGTGGCTTCCTCGACTCGCTCGCGTACTTCGACTAATTGGGCGGCACCCGTTTTGGGATGTTGCTCGATTTTGCGGCGATTTGCCCAGGCATAGGCATCGTCATGATGGGCGACATAGCACAAGAGCAAACTGCGATCGGTTTTGTGGATAATCAAGCGCAGATCCATATTGATGCTAACCGAACAGAAGTTCGGGTCTTTGCCGCGATCGAGTTTATGAAACCGCATCCCTGGTGTGGCGGGGTTGAGTTGGAGGTCGAATGCGGTGGTTTTGACGGCTTTTTGCTCTTGCCCAGTGAGTTTGCTCAGGCTGTCGGCAAAGGTATCGGCGATGCGAAATTCCACAGTTTTGGCTTACTCCACTCTAAATAGCGTCAGTTTGGGATAAGAACAGCTCTGAGACTGGAAGTCTCGGCTAATGATGCAAAGTCCGCCTACGCGGACTGATTAACTAGTCCGCGTAGGCGGACTTCGTATTATTAGCCCCGATTTCAATCGGCGGCTAGAGCGAAGCCAATATTCTTAACTCGAACTCACGCTAAACACTTTCATCACTTCATCGCCCAGGTGATTGATGACCTTGACGGCGATCCGTCCCGACTTGGGTTTGGTAAAGGGGCGAGAAGTGTCACTATATAAGCTTTCCCAAGCAGCTTCATCGATCTCTGCTTTGAGGGTAGTTTTTAATGATTTGTAAGGGTCGCTGGCTCCGAGGAAGTAGGCATGACGGACGAAGAAGCTTTCTTCGTTGTAGTCGGTATCGATGAACCAACAGGCGATGCCGTCGGCTCCGCTGGATTCGACTTCGCCGGATTGAGGACGGAATACGTCTACACCGTTGATTTTGACTTGAATTTGACGATCGCCCACATCGGTGATATCGATATCGGGTTCGCCGAAGATGACGAAGAGGTTGCCCGCACCAGTATTTTTGAGATCGTCAGCCATGTGTAAATCAGCGTTCATCCGGGCTTTGAGGACGGGAATGCGTCCGAGCTTGGTAAAGTCGGCGGAGTGGGCATCAAAGCTAAATGCACAGGCAATTAGGACATCAAATCCGGCATCGCCAGCTTCGCGGGTGGCGGCGACGAGATCGGGGCGGGAGACGGTACCAAATTCGGGGCCGATGAAGATGCCCGCGCGTTTTTCTGTTTCGCCTTCGAGATAGCGTCCTTCGGCACAGATGTACTGTCCTGGCCAGCAGGTGAGGGTGGTAAAGACGATTTTGTCTTCCTTGTGGGCTTGTTGCACGCCTGCGGTGCGGAGGTTTTCGAGGATGACGGTGGCGAAGTCGGCTGCGGCGGAACTGGTGGGGTTTTTACTGGGGTCGATCAGTTCGTCATTTTCGTCTACGGCGAGAACGCGATGGGGGGAGAGGCTTTCGACGGTGAAGGGGCCAGCCACACGGACGATCGATTTATTCTCGTAGGGTTTATCGTAGAGAAATTCTTGGTCGGCTTTAGCAGCTATGGAAGCATCGATTTCTTTTTGTCTGGCGATCCGGTGTCGCCACCACTGGGTATGCAGTTCTGTCACCGATTTCGACCAGTTTAGATCGGCTTCGCGCGGGATTTCCCATTCTTCCCAAGTAGTGCCGAGTTCAGCGTTGATGGCTTGGCGCAGGGGTTCGAGAGTGGTTTGAAATTTCTCCCAAATGACATCGATTTCGGCGTTATTAGCGATCGATTTGAGGGTGATGTGGGGGACGCGATCGTACACGAAGCCCTGGCGAATGTTGCCGTAGGTGGTGTGGGTGGCGGGAATAGTGCGGGTAATTTCGGCTTCTTTTTGCTGTCCGGCGTGGCTATCGGCGAGGAGGTAGTAGGGGTAGCGGGCACCCATAATGCGGGCGCGAGCGAGGGCGAGGGCGACGCGGGAGGTGTCGATGGTAATCCAGCGGCGACCCCATTGTTCGGCGACGTAGGCGGTAGTACCGGAGCCACAGGTGGGATCTAAGACTAGATCGCCTGGATCTGTGGTCATGAGGATGCAGCGTTGAACAACCCCTGAATTAGTTTCAACAACATAATTTTTGTCTTGTGCGGGTGCTGTATCACGCCAGGGATGAGTCAGCTTTCTATAGCAAAAGTCTTGGTGAAAACTGACAAATCTAGGAAAAGTTCCCTCCACAAATAGTCGTCTTGCTCTTGTTAACCTTTCCATTTTGTCTTCAGAAGTTATCCAACAACGTCCGGCAGTTGGATTGTATATAGTACCTTCAAAAGTAAAAGGGAAAACTGCCTTTTCTGAAAATGATGGTGCCCACTGAGATACAGTCCCAAATATTTTGGCATCTTCAGGAATTTTATTGAAATCTGTCCGCTCATCCTTTCCCAGTCGCCGAAGATGTCCTGCAAAATCTTGAACCCCAGTCCAACGACCAGAAGGATCTGGGTCAGTCCCAACATAAAGTTGTCGATATTTTATATTTGAAATATTACGGCTATACCAGATAAGATAATCTGCCATACCTTCTAGAGTTTTCCCTCCAAGAGGCATTAATTTTTTGCGGAATGAAATAAGCGCAACGAAATTATCCTCGCCAAAAACTTCATCCATCAATGTTCTAATGCGATGAACATTCTCTTCTCCAATCTGCAAAAAGATCGATCCACTATCAGTTAATAAATCTCGCGCCACTGTTAATCGATCGCGTAAATAGGTCAAATATGAATGAATCCCATCTCGCCAAGTATCCCGAAACGCCTTTACCTGCTCCGGTTCGCGGGTAATCTGATCCACCTTGCCATCCTTCACATCCCGACTCGTCGTTGACCACTGAAAATTAGAATTGAACTTAATCCCATAAGGCGGATCGAGGTAGATACACTGTACCTTCCCCCGCAAACCTTCTCGCTCTGCCAAACTTGCCATCACTTGCAGACTATCGCCTAAGATCATCCGGTTCGTCCAGTTGGCATCGTGGTGATAAAACTCCGTCCCCGTCGCATCTTTTGGTAAGCCATTAAAATCCGCAAACAAGTCGAGTTGACGTTCGTTACTCGGTACTTGGAGATCGTCCGTTTGTCGCCGCAAATCTTCGATAATCGCCTGCGGTTGGATCTTCTCCTGGATATACAACGGCGGCGCACTCACTACCAAATCCGACCAATCTTGCTCGTCTTTCCCCCGCCATACCAATTGCGGATCGAGATCCCGATTGCGGAGTTGGTAGGCAATCCGAATCGGGCTTTTTTCATCCTCCGCCATCACCGATTGAAATTCAGCCGTGGGGATGTGTTTGCGTTGTTCTTCATTGTGTTTGAAGGACTCGATCTTCTGGGAAGTTTGGGGTTTTGGTTGACGGGGTGGCATAGAGCGTACTGTGATGGCTAGGACAAAGGATGAGGAGATCGGGGAATCGGTGCGTTATGCTTTGCAGTAAAACTACGGTCTATTTCATTAAATGAGAATCAAGTTCGGGATAGCGAGCAAATAAACTATCTACACTTGCTAGCTTTGCGCCATATTCTAGGGCTGTCGCGATTATCAATCGATCGAATGGATCTTTATGAACTGGGGATAAATTGACAGCGTGGTAAGCAATATCGGGCGTTATCGGCAAAATCGTAATTCCGGCTGGCTCCAATGCCTCTTGAAACCATTCATTTGCCGAGCAAGGTAACTCCAATCGCCCTCGCTGTTGCGCCAGAGCGATTTCAAAACAAGAGATTGCCGACACGCCAACTCGCTCTGCTGTGGCGATCGTATCCTGCCAATGTGATGGAAATCGATCGAATTCAGATGTCATCAACCAGAACCAAATATGGGTATCGAGCACAATCACTTGAGACATTCCCAATCCCCTTCATCGACGATCGGACTGACAATATCACCTAATGTTTTACCCTTGCCAGCGATCGATGCTGGTGGAGATCGGCGTTTTACTGGTGGAACTGTTTCTTCTAGAACTGTTACGATCAATCGAGCAGATTGTACGGTAGGCTGTTCTCCTAGCCACTTAACTTGTCCATTTTCATAAATTGCTTCATAACTTTTTAGCATCATATTAATCTCCTAAAACTCAATATTTTTATAAAGTTCTGAGCTGACTATTACAGTAAATTTTATTGAGATCGCGCTCCATTAAATAGCTTGGATCGAACGTTCGATCGTATCTTTAAATTCAGCCTCGATTTCAAATACCCTGGTAAACTCCACAAACGCCCACCTTCCCATGCTACCCAAATTATTTACCCCTGGAATCCAATAAGTCTTCATCGTACTGGCTTTATCCTTGGCATCTTCGCCCCGATAGCCTTTAATTTCGACAATTAAATTGAGCAAATCCGATTTGCCATCATCGATTTTGACGATAAAATCTGGCAGATATTTCCGTTGAATCGAGCCAGATAAATAGGGCACTTCCAACCCCAAGTTATGATTTTTCACATACGCCCGCACGCGGGGATGTGCCTCCGCCACCCGACAAAATTCCGCTTCCCAATCGCTATCGCAGACTACCCAGTTAATCTGACAGCGACGAGGATCGGTTTGCCAGCGGGTTTCCTTCGAGGTGGTAAAACTGACATTTACCGTCGAACCAGTGGGGTTATAAGCATCCAAGATGGCTTTAATCGGACGTTCGCCGACGTTCGCTTCGGTAATTGCGGTCTTAATTCGATCGCACGCCATCTCTTTGATCTCTTGATACTGTAACTGCGCTGGTGAGGTACCACCAGTACAACGTAGATACCCACCATCTAGCCACTGGCGGACGATTCGCTTCAGTTGTCCAAACAAATATAGTTTCGGCTCTTCATTGGGATCGCGGTAGTAATTGTACAAAAGATGCTTAGTCAGATCGAACATAATCGTCGATTGACGAATATCATTCATGTGCAGCATATTCAATTCGACACTTTCGCCCAAAATCCCCTGATTTTGCGTCACCGATGGCCCGACTAGCTCCGGGGTTAGCTCCAATACCGAATCTTTAGTAAAAACAGCCGCCAGCTTATCTTCCGGCAGTTCTACTCGATACCCCTCGACGCGCGGAAACGTAATTTCCAAGGCATCGCGATCGGGTTTAATTGCTTTAACTTGTACCGTCTCCCTGGGCGGCTTGGGCGGTGCGACGACAGGTTTGGAAGTAAAGTCAAACGGAATCCCCAGGACATCGGCATACTCGACATCAAAAAGCCCTTCCTCATTCAAATCGTAGGAATATCGCCGCAACGCTCGCCCGATCACCTGTTCGCACAGTAACTGCGTGCCAAATGCCCGCACCCCTAAAATATGCGTCACCGAGTTTACGTCCCAGCCTTCGGTCAGCATCGAAACCGATACCACACACCGGATCGACTCACCCAGCTTGCCTTCTTTCCCGACCGTATTCATCACCTCGCGCAGCAAATCCTGGTCGGCGATCGCTTGTCCCGCTGCATTATCGCCGCTGCGTTGGACTAAATCGCGCCGAAACCGTTCGATCTCGTCTGCCGCCAGCTCCCGAAAACTGCCATCCAACGCCTCACCCGACTCTAACTGTTCGCTATCGATTAACAAAGTACGCGGACGCGCCAAGCGATTACCGTGTTCGTCATAGTTGCGAAATAGCTTCAGTCTGCCCGCATGGGGCGTAATACTGCCATCCTCCTGCACGCGATCGAACCCCGAAATAAAGTCGTACACTAGCTTAGAAGTAGAAGTATTGTTACACACCACGATAAACACTGGCGGCACCCGAATCCCCACACCTTCCCACAGCTCGTAAGTTTTCTCATAGTGACCGTAGAGAGCTTCTAGTGCCGTTTGCAGTTCCGCTGGTAAACTCAAAGGATCGAGCATTTGACCGGATTTACCCCGCCCCTTTTTCGGCATTTTCGTCCCAATGTGTTCCCATAAGTTACGGAACTTAGGCATCTCGCCCCCAGGGACATTATCCGCGACAGGGACGCGCGGTAATTTGACAATGCCACACTCGATCGCATCTATCAACGAGAAATCACACACCGTCCAAGGAAACAGCGTTCCTTCGACATAGCCCGAACCCCGCAAGAAAAATGGCGTTGCCGATAGGTCGTATACCGTCTCCACACCGAGTTTCCGCTTGACGATCTCCAACCCAGAGATCCACAACCGCGCCGCTTCGTTATTTTTCTTGGCTTCCTCCTTTTCCTCGCCCTTCAAGTCCACCAGCTCTTCATGCTGCGGCTTCTCCCGATAGCAATGGTGCGCCTCATCATTAATTACCATCACATTCTTCATCCCCATCAACTCCGGCATCACCCGTTGGAGCATTTGCCCCTCGGTTTCCAGGGTTTGCAACTCCTCCCCCCGCCCTTGCAGCAGCAACCGTCCGACTTTAGAAATCTCTAGCCGCTCGCGCAGCTTGAAGGCATGATAGTTGACGATCTTAATCTTGGCGCGATCGATATCGCCCAACATATCGTTAGGCACCAATTCACGACTGGCATAGTAGCTATCGGGGTCATTCGGTTGGAGTACCCGCAACCTGTCGCGAATCGTAATCCCTGGGGTCACGATCAAAAATCCACGGGTAAACCGTTTACTCTGAGGATGACGCACCGCATTGACCGTTTGCCAAGCGATGAGCATGGCCATCACGGTGGTTTTCCCTGCTCCTGTTGCCAGTTTCAGAGCTACACGCAGTAAGTCGGGATTCGCCGCCTCATTCGCATTATCGATATGGTCGAGGAATCTCTTCCCCACTTTGCCAAGATTCGGTGCGACTTCCGCCAACCAAATCGCCGTCTCTACAGCTTCCACCTGGCAAAAGAACGGCCGAATCGCTTGAAACGAATGATGTCGCCAGTGTTGCAACAATCTAGCTGTTTCCGGCGTAACTCTCCACGAATCTGGATTTGGCAACTGTCGCCAAGCCGCCACCTGATCGCGAATACTATTAATAATCGACGTTGGATCGTACTGTTGTGCTGCTGTAGACAAGCCATCGGCACCAAACAAGATCAGTTCCTTCTGAATGTCCCCCTGTCGCCGTTTTTTCGGTTTGGGAATCGGCGTGATAAATTCCGCACGCCGCCGAGTAGAGAGAATCTGGTTAGTAGGTAGCCCGTCCGCATCTAATTCCCAATGTTGCGCTGGATATTCATAGGGCGAGTTGAGAATCGGTCGCTCGAAGAATCGATCGGACATGAGATCTATTGCTGTTCGATATTCAATGCCCCTCATCATAACAGTTGAGTACCTGTCCAACCCAGGGAAATCCGCATCATTTGGTGATGTTCGATCGATTATCAAGCGACAGATGTATGGGCGTGCCGGACTAGAGTTACTCACCAAACGTTTTATTCTGACTCTGTAGCCGATCTTATCCCGCAGATCGTTGGCGCAGCCTCGCCTCTGGCGAATCGTCCACTTTCACCAAAAGCTCGGAAAAACACAATGTCGCTGTTGTCTGATAAGTGTGTAACGATCGAGCAAAAATTCCAGTTCCACATCGCACTTTTCCTCTTTATCAAGGCATAATAGCGATGCCGATCGCATCAACCCATCATCGATCTGATATCTTTGAGCAACTTATACATAGTCAGTGGCGATGCTGGAAATGGCTCGAACCCAAAATGACCATAAAACTTGCCCGCAGTCTCATCTTTAGCATGAACGAGAATCGCCCTAATTCCAGCAATGTCAGCGGCATTTACGGTTCGTCGCAAAGCATCCAACAATAAACCCTGTCCGAGCTTCTGCCCTTGAAAACGATTATCTACAGCCAACCGCGCCAAAATCATCACTGGGATCGGGTAACGTGCCAACCCTTTACTCAACCCTTCCGGTGACTCAGAATGCGTAACTTCTCCCACCGTGAGGGTGTAATAACCAACCACCCGTTCGCCAATTAATGCCAGCCAAGTTTGGGCACTATCTTTCTTTTGATTTTGGGATGCGTATCGGTGCAAAAACTGATTTAGTGCCTCTACTCCACAATCAAATTCGGCGATCGGTTGCCCAGATGTAAGTTTTTCAATCCTTGGCTGAGAATCGTCTGTGGCTATGGACATCGATCGAACACACTGGGCGTATTTAGCAGTTGTAAAAGACGAGGATGAGTGCTCGGCGGAGCATCAAGAGCTGCCTGGAAAGCATCCCATTCTTCATCGTTGAGGCTAAATTGCCGCCGTTCGGCTAGGGTACTTTCTGCCTCTGTCAGAGCTGTATCCAGTACGAACTCACTGAGGGTTTTATGACGAGATTGTGCCGCAGCCTGCAACAACCTCTTCGCAGTTGGGGAAAGGCGAATATCTAGCCTTTCTGCCCGTAAGTTAGAAGACATACTCAATACCTTGGCAATTTAATCTTATTTTACCATAACGTGTGTACGTTGGCGACACAAGCACGATCGGTGTGCAAGCTTACAACTATGCCCTCACGAGCATAAAAGCGATTCGACAGCGGATGGAATCGCGCTGAGGCTCCCTCAGCGTGCGTTCCACCAAGCAGAGCCGACGCTACGCGAACGAAATAACGAAGCTTAATAATGAAAACAAGGGTGAAGTTGACTGAGTGCTAATAAAAGATCGGCAACTTTAGCATTTGTATATCGATCGGAACGGGGATAAATCAGACAACTGCGTATCTGTCGATTACGATCCGTATAATTGAGTTTTTGAAGATCGATATTGGGTAGGCTAAATAGGATATTTTTTTGTCCAATCGTTTTTAGCGTCAAAGAATCGACCCTAGTAAAAATCGTCTTCCATACATCTGCTTCATAAGCTTGACTCAGTAAAAAACTATATTTTAAGTGCCGATATTTAGTAGTAAATCCTGCTACTAAAGAAACAATCTTTTGTAACTCCCGATGATATGGTGGTAAAATCTGCCACCAGTGAGCGCGAGTATCGATCTGGAGAGGAAGACGATCGAGATAGAGACTAAATTGTAGAGGATCGCACTCAGACACGATCGCGTGAACTCGATCGTCGCACAACAGCTCGTCTAGTTGCCAATCTGGGAGCGAGGGAAACATGTGCCGTTGATAAGAGGCTCCATAACACGTCAACAAAGTTTGCAGAGCGCGATTCGGCAGAGCCGACGCTTCGCGAACGACTAACTCTCCCCCCGATGAAACATAATTAATCAAGGCAAATACCCCGTATTCCTAAACGATTGCCAATTAGCCTCCAACCATTTATCTATTTTCAGTTTCACGATCGGATTGAGTTGTTTTTGGTGATATCCATTTTTGACAATTTCATATAACGGAGTACCGAGATCTACTGCTTCAAGAATTGCCGGATCTGCGAGCCAAGGGAGGATATTTGCAATCTTAACTTTTCCATCTTGAGAGAGTTTGTCTAGTGTTGGCAGCGGATCGAATCTATCCCAGTTAGGAACTGCGCTAGTTATGCCTAAATTAAATACGCAAACATGATACAGATTGGGATATTTGGTAACAAAATCGACGAACATCTGCTGCGATGTGCCGCTCCCAAAGCTACACCACCAGTTTACAACTTTGAATGGTGGCGATCCGTTCTCCATCAGTCCATTGATATTATTACTGTCGAGCCAAAGATCGATGCCATCGTTTGCAGGAAGTGAAACAATCAGATCCCGCTTGACACTGTAGATAATATCTAATAAGCGATCGCCTAAATAGCTAAACTTAACATCCTTAGAGAAGATAATTTGTTCGCTCAACAGGTTTGACTCTACTTTAGGGTCAGTGTCCACTTTATCTGCTAACGATCGACCGAATCGACTGCCAATAGAGCTGACGGAAGACTTAACATCCTTGTGCTGCCAAAGAGCCACGGTTTCTCGATCGTAAGCACGAGCCACATTATAATTAGGATCGGCATCAACTAAGGTAAACGATCGATCGAGCTTAATAAATCTTTCGCAGAATAGACGTGCCAAAGTAGATTTGCCTACTCCTCCTAAAAATCCATTGCAAAGATGTAGCATCGGGATATTTGAATTTTCATCCGTTAATCGATCGGAATGCTCTTCTTTTTGGGTACTCCCCATATTACTTAATCTCCAGCATACAAACAGTTTTACCAGTCTTTTTCAGCCCTTTGCGGATACACTCTTCTACCGATCTATTGCCAGACACAAACGCACGACGAAGAATCTTGCCGTCAGTTGTACTCAACCATTCCAGCATCGCACCATCAGAACCTCTGGCTAATCTTAATTGTTGAGGAAAGACTACAAAATATGCCAGCAATGACGTAGCTACCATGCCGAGCGAGAATCCACCCAGACTCCAACATAAACTCAGGAGTCTAGTGTTAATATTCCTGCCGCTACGATCGATTGCTTGTTTGGTTAAGTCTCGATAAGTTTCGCGATCTCGATCGAGTTTTGCAAATAGTTGTTCTTGCCGAACATCAATTTCTGAAGATTCGAGCTGACGTTGTTGCCGTTCCTCCTCAAGTAACACCTGAATTGCTTGAGGCACTGCCGAAGTAACCACATGTAGATACTCGCTAATTTTCTCGATTTGGGCAATCGTCCCTGTGATGTGATAGATCTCATCATCGGTAGATAATTCGCGACTATTAACGAGCTTGTCGATATTAGCTAATGCTTCTTTTCGATCGATCGCATCGAGATAACTAGTAAATGGAGATTTGCTAGAATCGCCACCATTTTTATTTTTAACTGTAACCATTTTATTATTAATATATTAGATCGTTTTTTAATTTGATGATGTTACTTTTGCAGGTCGGTAAGGATCGAAATTCCGAGGTGCTAGAATACTTTGTTTTTTTGAATGAGAAGGCTTGGCTAATTCGCGGATTGAGTTTCTGATCGTGACAATTTGTTTGGAGTTACGCTCGAACATGCAACTAAACTGCATTGCTTCTTCGAGTAAATCTCTTGCTGTGACCTCATCACTAGGATTAGACTCTTTAATTCTGGCAATTGTATCGATGACAATTTGTTCGATTTCTGCACCGACGAACTCAATCGTCTCATCGAGAATGCCTTGCCATTCATATTTATCAAAAACTAGATCGTCTTTGAATCTAGGGTCGAATCGCTTCAGAAACAGTAAGAATAAATTCAGTCGAGATTCGGCATCGGGAGAATCGACCTCCCATACAGCATCAAATCTGCCAGCACGAGTAGCTTCAATGGGCAAGTCTTCAATCCGATTGAGAGTACCGATGACAAAAACTGGAAAGGTTTTATCTTGAAGCCAAGTCAATAGTAGAGATAGGAGGGGTTTATCATCCCTGGTGAATAGTTTCTCGATTTCATCCATGTAAAATATACAGGGAGCGCAAACACGAGCGATTTCTAGTACTCTTGCCATTGCTGTGAGTCCGCCAACCTTAATTTTGTCGATCTCTAGAGATAACATCGGGAAGCCCAAGGCGGAAGCAATCGATCTAGCTGAGTAAGTCTTACCCGTCCCTGGGATGCCAACTAAGAGCCAACCCTTTGGGTAGGGCAGCCCAAGATCGATCGCCTGTTGACTGAATCTAAATTTCAGCTTATCGATCGCCAGAACCAATTCATCCAATCCAGCAATTTCTTTGTATGCTGGAGGCGGATCGTACTTAACCCCCATCAGCGATAGACGAGCGTTGCGATATGTTTCTAAATATAGTTCTGGTTCTGGATGGTCGATCGATTGTTGCAGTGCGAGCTTGAGATCTTGGTAAGATAGCCCCGATGCTAGTCGGAGATTGCGATCGGTTGGCTCAAAGTTGTATTCACCAAATAACTCAGTAATTTCCGCAGCAGTCGGCAGTTTCCAAGTATATTCATAGATAAATCGTGCCAATTCGATCGGCAACTCTGTATCGTCTGTTTGTAATAGCACCAGCCGATACCGATCCTGGCACAGGGAGTAAAGATCGGCGAACTGCTCGTAGATGAGTTGCCGCTCCCACGACGCGAGCGTAGCGACGAAGGTTAAGTAATTATCGAAGATGAAGTTGCCCTCGCTCACGTTACGGATGGCATCGAGTAGCAGCCCAAATGGGGACGCGATCGCATCATTACCGACTGCCACATTCAATCGCCACCGCTGGCAGTCGCTCAAGTGAGTGCTGACAATCCATTCGCGATCGAGTGGATTGCAGCGCACCAAGACGATCCGGTGCTGGGTCATTAGTTGGGTAAGATCTTGTGACATTATCGGCTTTGGGATACTTCGGGTTCTGGGCGCGAGCGTTCGGGAGTGCCGCTACTAGTCGGCACTCGCACGGCTTCTTTCTCGCCACGAGTCGGAACGCTAACGCCTAGAGAGTTAGCAGGGTCAGAAGCTAATTCAGGCGAATCGTTACCGATATTCGGAGTGGAGTTGGACTTGTTAACACTTAGAGCGTTACCCGCAGTAGCAGCTAATTCAGGTGTGTTAACTTTGGTCTTCGACTTGGGCTTGGGTGTACTAACACCTGGAGCGTTACCAGCAGGGGCAGCTAATTCAGGGGAGTTGCCAATATTCGGCATGGGGTTGGGCGCGTTTTCCTGGGTGAGTGGGAGGTATTGAGGATCTTGCGATCGAGCTGCTACTTCAAGTTGTTGGGCTTCTTTAACTAATTGAGAATCGATTCCTCGTGCCGCTAGGACTCGATCGAGTGCTTTAGTCACATTCGGATCGTTAAGTTTGGGATCTGGCATAAAGTTACCGTCTTTATCGAGTTCGCCAACCCGAATGGGTTTGCCACCTTCACTTGGGGTAACAGAGATAGAGCGGGTTCCTTTAGTCGTTTGACGGTTGAGTTTGAATGTTGTCCCCTCAATAGCGATGCTTTTGGAGCTTTTTGGTTTGACTTTCGCAAATTCCGACTTTAACACTCGATCGTAAGTAACACTGGCTATCTGACTGGAATCTACTTCTGTTGTCGGCTCGGCACGATCGAGGGTTTTGGCGATTGCTGACGCAGACGGCAAGCCGTTCGAGGATTGGGGTGAGACTGTAGTAGCCGACCGAGGTGGCTGTGGTACTAATTCAGGTTTGGGATCGGTTCTGGAAACTTTAGCCTCAACATCTGGACTTGCCGCCATGCGTTTAGCATAATTTGTGAGGTCAGTCAGTCCCTTCTCGTCCTTGAGTTTAATACTGCTGAGGAGTTCAGGATCGCGGTCGTAAGCACTGTAAGTTACCACCCCTCGCTCGTCGGTTTCAAAGAGCTTTTTCCCGTCATATTCAATTAGTAGACTCTCTCCTCCTGCAATAGTCGTGCCCTCTTTACCCTCCATCAAATTTAGGATAGCTTGAGCATCTTTTTGGGAGAGAGTCTTTTCAATGAAATTATTATTTGAGTCGTAACCGTATAAAACCTCAGTGCGATTATTTATCTGCTTTGGTCGTTCTAAATCCAATTCGCGCTCCATCCGCGCCACGATATCTGGGAGATCTTTAATTAATCTCGATTCATCTCCTGCAAATCTAATCTTTTCCTGTTTGGCGTACAGTTTAGAATCTTGGGATTGAATACTTATCGCACCGCCTCGATATTTCTCGAAATTATATTTAGTTCCATTTACATCTAGATCGCGCTGCAAGTATTTTCGATCTGGCAGGAGGCTATTTAACCGCTCGATCGATTGTTCTGCCTGTTGCTTAGGGCTGAGATCGGGATTATTAGAATCTTTTCGGGTAACTTTAAATCCAGAATCCATAGTTGCTTCGGGTGAATTTGTACGAGATACTGTAACCGATCCGACAGAAGGGTTTTCGCGAGTTACTTGTAGCGATTTAGCTTTGTTCTTCTCCCGATTAGATAATCGAACTAATGCTGCCATCATATTAGCGAGTGCGCTAGCTCCTACCTGGTTGAGCTGCTGAGATAATCGTTCTGACTGACTATAAATTTCCTGCATCTATTTTCGTGATTTAGAAAGGAGCTTGATGGGGAGTATTTGTCTTGTTATATGCAACCAGAGCGCAAATATCATCAGTTTTAAATGCTCTCGATCGTCCGTCGAGCATTAAATTCGTGGGAATATAATATTTTTTATTGCCTTCAATATCGAAATCGATACTAAAACCTGCTGCATCTAAAGACTGCTCGATATCGCTACCAAAAACACAAAGACGATCGGCACCAGTTATCGGATCTGGTTCGATAAATATATTGCCAATATCTACACTACTATTCCAATCGACAATAGCCTGAACTACTGACGGTGACAAATCGACAAGTTCATCTTTGACAAAATGTGGTGGGATAAAATATAGCTTCTCTGGATCGAACGGCAGACATAAATATTCAGCTAGAGGGTAGTCATAAAAGTAAGAATATCCAGCTCGTTCGACAATATCGATCGCGTATTGTCCCTTTACATACAAAGGTTGTCCGTCATACTTGCCATCATGTACGATCTCTTGTCCGTCGCCATCGCACAGCCAGCCAAAAAATACCTCACATCGCTCGTTAAACTCACTTAGTTCGTTCGTATCCTCAAGTTGTTTGATGTGACTATTGTAAATAGCCATACCGATCGGACATTCTATTAAAGTGCGACTGGCAACTAAATCATGAAAATAGATAGGTCGATCGTTCAAATGGATCGAGATATATGTTTGTGACAATAGCGGATCGCGATCGATATAAAAAGTACTGCCACAATCGAGGGCAAATAGACATTGCTTGTCGGTTCTAACGTAAATTCGATCGTAAGTTGATGCAGCAGTTAGCATAAATTTAAGGTAAGTAAAAATCAGACAGCCGTAAGCCTAATCCCCGCCAACAGCTAAAAATAGTATCTAGAAATTCGCGCCCGTAGCGGCGGGGATGGGCGGCGGCGGTTTCTCGTGCGACGCTTTGTTGTAATCTAAGAGTCTACCGAGATCGGCATAAGTTAGTGTTTTGAGTTCGTCTTTGAGCATTAAATCTGCGGGGATAAGGTATTTTTTCTCCTCTTTAATTTCATACTCAGTTATATCGAAACCAGAAGCTTGAAAACAATTGATGAGATCGCTACCAACAACATGTAATGGATCGAGGTTAGATATCGAATCTTCTGTTAATGCTTCGTTACTTAATGGCAATAGCCGCTCTAAAATTTGCGTGTACCGTAGCAATTCTTGCCTAAAATCGACCTGCGAAGAACAATTGCGTTCGTTAATTATGAATTCTCTAATAGAGTTATAATCTTCGAGCGATCTGTCTTTAAAAGCTTTGCTCTGCTTTGGATCGTAACTAAACTGATGGACAAAAGGGACGCTGACGTTATCTTTGTCTCCCGTCCCTGGAGATTGAATGATACATTTACCTTTTGGAAATTGACCGATAACGTGAGCTTCGATCAGTGGCTTTTTATGTAACTGCTCGTTCTCCGACCGACTGTTACCGCTATTTTTACCAAAGTTATAAGACTTTGAATTCGATTTTAACTCCAGTTCTTCCTCGCCAAAGGCTTGAGAGAGAGCGCGTTCGGTATCGGGGTCGCCTGGGTTAAACCATGCTTTAGTATTGCAATTAGTTAAAAAGCCTCTAGCTCGATCTTTACCGTAGATTGCATCTAATTGACTGAGATATT
Organism: Chamaesiphon sp.; assembly: GCF_041738855.1. Lineage (GTDB taxonomy): Bacteria > Cyanobacteriota > Cyanobacteriia > Cyanobacteriales > Chamaesiphonaceae > Chamaesiphon. The sequence continues at coordinate 31,250 of NZ_JBGSPA010000063.1, forward strand.
GTGTCCCGATAATAATCGAAGATCCGTTGTAACGATCGACAGCCAACCATTTTAGAACGATGGGTAAATTCAGTAAATGGAATTCATCAAAACTGATTACCATTGGTTCTTCCCTTCCAGCTCTGAGGTTGTAAGAGACGACTTGGTGAATTGCCATTGCAATCAATGGCACTGTGCTAGCTACATTGTCGGGATCGAGCATAAAGACGACCATCTGCTTGCCATCAACCTTGAGCGGATCTAGAGGATCGAAGCCTGGAAAGGTGGTTTTACCGCAAAATGTCGAGAGATAATTCGGTATCACCAGTGGAGCTAGCATTTTAATGGCTGTGGCTAAAATACTGCCTTCAGGACTATTTTGGCCGTCTTTTTTACCAGTTGCAGTTAAGATTCCAAATTCAGAGTAGATCCAGGGATCGATGGTGTCGCGACCAGCTATCAATCGCTTGGATAGGTTTGATAATTTGAGGATCTGGTTCACCATTAAGATATTGGCAAGCAGCGGATCTCCTTCAATTTTGGCGACCCATTTAGCCAGTAAAAAGGCACCAGATAAAACCGAAGCTCCCGCAGGATCGAAGAATGAGTCCTTCTTCGCGTCTTTTTCGCTGGTATTGTCGATTAGTACTGCTACTCGCTCCCGCGCCCCAGCAACATCTCGCTCGTCTTTAATCGAATCAAAAGTATTGAAAGTGTTGGAAATTCTATCGCCTGGAGCTAGCACCCTGACTTCGTAACCATGTCTGAGAGCCAGCGGAATTAACGTCTCAGATTGACCGCCACGACCTTTGCCATCGAATAGCGCGATCGACATTCCTTGAGCGATTGCCGAATGTAGGCAAGGATTGATGATATTGTCAGTCTTGCCACAACCAGTACCTCCGCAAGTAAATAGCCCGCGATTGATTTCTGGAAACATGATATTCGTACCAGACTTTCGCCCCAAAACCCGATCTGGGGGGCTTACTGGGGCACCAATCGGTTCGGTAATATAGTAAGCAGCATTATCGAACTTCCGTTTGCGGATTGCGCTTTTCGCCAGCTTGCGGCACCGTTGGATCTCGCCTGGGGTCGCCCACCTTGCGGTAGCAGTTTTGCCTTTTTTCCCGTTTCTGCTCTGAATTATACTGAGGATAATAAATAGCAATCCCAGACCAAAAATAGCCAATGTTGAGGGGTCTAACTTCGTCTCCTTGGGCAGTGGCGGGGGAATGAAACTAACTTGGCTTGCAGATTTCATAATCATCGATCGAGTCGTTCAATGGTTGTCGGACATTAAAGCAGCCTTTCTTATTAACAGATGAAAATGGGAACGATTTGTCTGGTAGGTCGATTAACTGCAAAGAATTGGCATATCGATCGCGCTCGTCTACCACCACATGCAGGCAACCCGCTTTCCCACAAGTTTGCGGAAAATTAAACCGATAAATCGTGAACGTGGTTCCGCCGCTTTCGATCTGCGCTGCGAGAATCTTCTTAGCTATTTGTGAGGCAACAAAGCTTTTAGAAGTGTAAACACTGCGATCGATAACTCTCTCTATCTCTTGGGTAGAAGAAATATCCGTTGCGATCGAATAAACACCCTTGGGGGCATGAATTTTATCGCCGATCCAATTTGCTGTGCGAATTGCGATAAAAGACCCACTTATGGCCAGCAGAGACGCTAGTATAAATGTCGATCTGACTCTAACCGAACTTTTCATGAATATCGATCGCAGGTAGTTTTGCTGATGCTCCCCCGTCAGAATATACGTTCAAAGTCGGACTATAGGAGTTCTTAGTAGCACTTCCAAATAGGGCTACTTTGTCAATTCCAACAGCGGATGGAATGGTGGGCGAAATCCTTGGTGATGGTGAAACTGAAGCTATTGAGGGAGTCGAAGGAATTGATGGAACTGATGGAATTGTTGGCGATGGAAACAATTTATTTGCAACGGGCTTAACCTTCATTGGCAGTAGCAGATTAGCTTGCTTCTCATTAGCTGGGAGTGGTAGCGGCAGAGCGAGAAAATAGGGGGTGGCTTGGAATCCGAGAAATGGTAGGGTATAACAATAGCGAAAACTAAGTGTTTGTTGAAACGTCCCAGCTTGGACATTAGGCGATCTAGCAGACCATTTCGAGCCGCAGTCTCCAAAACCGATATATGGGACTTCAAACCCTGAATCCTCTCGAACCCCAGCAGCAGTAAACAAATCTCCGAGCAATCCTTCGCCACCTTTTAGCCGCAATCCAATCGGCGAGATCGTCCCGTTGTAAGGGTTTAAATTGCTATTGGCGGCTACGGCACTTAGCAGTTCGACTGCATCGCAATTTTTACAGGGAGCATTCGGCTCTTTATTACTTCCTGCGGCAACTTTATCGCTATTAGCAACGCTCAATTCTTTTTGCCCAGAGTGAAGGAGATCGAATTTTAATAGCGTTAATCCTGAAGGAATAGCACCAATTTTCACGAATTTATCCCAGGATAATTTAGAAACACCAGGCATATCGGCAACATAGACCGTCTCACCTGGATTGGTGGGATCGAGCGGTGGTTTGCCGATACCAGGATAGTCGCCGTATGGAGTATCGGTAACGCCAAGAAGGTTTGATGTTGGGGTAGAGGCTAGAACTTCAGGGGGTAATGGAGTTTTCCCCAGAGGGCTATTAGCTACATCCGCGACCGATTTGGATGGATCGGCTGCACCCCAACTTGGAAAAACATCACCAACCTTTAACTCAGCGAGCTGGGGATTTGCCGCAACAACTGAGGCAAAGGGCAATTTGCCAAAAAAGGGTAAGGACGTTAATTTTGTGTTGGCAAAGGCATTGGGATCGCCACCTGCATCGGTAGTTGCCGATTGTGGCGAATACTTACTCGCCCCCATCATCGATGCCATCGCACCAGGAACGGCTTTAGGCAACGGCGTACCCTCAGCATACGAAAAGCTAGGAATTTGCGGTATGCGGGGATCGGCAACATAAGTCGCGGCTGTAGTCGTCGGCGGACTATTCGCAAATGTAGCTGTAGACAGAGCCTTTTTAACTGTGCCTAGTTGTTCTTGGCTAAGTTGAGGTACTGTTGTGTCGGCGCGAACTGGCAGCGATAGATAACCGATACTAAATAAAACAGATAGAAAGACATTGCGATAAATCATGTTATATTACCTCCTGAAAAACAGGGAAAATATTGTTTTCTAAAAACAGGTAAACACTCCAACTGCCAGTAATAACGTTGTAAGCAGCCATCAAAATAGTTGAATAAACCGCTACTCTCATCGTGGCTTTGAAAATGGTTTTACGATTTTTGTAAAACCATTGCCCGAAAGATTCCGAGCGATGTTGTCTAAAAGTACGACTTAGCATTTATTTAACTTGTTGTTGATAATTAGGTTTGAAGTAACGCAGCCCCCCGTACAGCCCAGTCATAACTCCAAACAAGGCACCTAAGAAGGTAATTATTACGATCGCTCTCAGAGTGAAGAGTTGGATCTCTTGCCAATTTCTTCGGTTCATTTGGATGAGAATTTATTACTACTTTTACGCTCGGAGATGGGATAGAAAACTCGATTGCCGTTATAAAATTCTGTCATTGGCGCAGCCCCTCCAACGGAGGATCGATAGTTTGGTCGGCTGAGTATCGCGACCGGAGAAAACGTCATCACGCTATCGTCAACCTGTTTGACTTTGACCACATTCACTGTCAGAACGCGCTTTCTGCCCGACCGATCGTTAAGGATGACTTTCAGGGAACCTTCAGGGTAACGACCGCCAGAACGGGCACTAATATTTAGTAGAGAAGCATTGACACATTTATTGTTAGTGCAACCATCTGTAGTAATTACAAATGAATCGCGGAAACGTTCGGGATTGTCAAAAAATATCCGCTCGATTCGGCGATCGGTTGCCGACCAATCGAGTAGCTGTCCGGTGTTTTCCGATACATTGGCAATTACACTTTCTCTTTGTAGCGACACCGTACCAGCCCTAGCCGGAAGACTAGAAAGTAGAAATGAAAGTAGTACTAAAAGTGGAATTTTATTTAATAACATAATCACCTTGGGTAGTCTGTACTGTCATGGGTTGAGCTGGCGCGGACGGATAATTGGGGTTGAGAATTGGGGGTTGTGAAATTACTGCCTGACTTGGAGTTCCTGGGGGTTGAGTTGGAGTAGTCGTAAAATCGGGACTAGTGCTTGGAGGTTGAACTGGAGCGGTGGTGTAATTAAGGTTGGTGAGGGCTGGAGGCTGAGGGGTTGCTGGCTGAGTCGGAGCAGAATAGAAAGGATTGGGCGGAATGACATCCAATCCGCTGGAATTAATGACAGATTGAGTAGACATCGGATTTGGTGGTGTTTCTACAATTAATGAAGTAGCTGAAGCGTCCAAACGAGCGACTTTTGGTGCTGGGGTGGGTGGATAATTTTGGGTCGAACTCGAAGTTTGAGGCGTGTTGTTGTTATCGATTGGGATTTGGAATGTCGCAGCCTGAGCGACATATACACGCATTGGCGTACCAGGCAGCAAGTAGCCGACTTTGCTCATTTTCTGTAATTTGCTAGCGAGACTGTTAGCACGACTGACTTCAGCTTGAGCTTGCGGACTAAAAGCACCCTTAAATACAGCACCTAAAATATTGGGACTGCCGTTATTTTGGGTGGCAATCGTCGTGCCAACTCCGACGCTCACAGAACTGCTATTGCCGCTGTTAATTAGGACATTACCAATTTCAGCCGCGCCACCGAAGATTGCAGCGCGGGTATCCGCTGCCGCAAGTTGCGAACCATTAACTTCTTTGATTTGAGCGAATAGAGGCTGGTTGTCGTTGCCAGTAATGGCAAAGGCTCCAGCGGGAATATCGATCTGAGTATTGCCATAAGTAACTTTTTTCGATACTGCCTGAATCATTCCGTTATCGGCAATCTGCAACTCAAATTCGATCGCGGTGCCGACGGGTAGATGCCAGCCACTACCGACCTCGATCGCTTTGTCGATCGTCACTGTTGCTAAAGCTTTGGAACTTTGAGATATCCCTTCCCCATTGCCGATCGATGTGTAAAACGGTGTTACCAGCTTGCCAGAAACTACCTGACCGACTGGTAAGCGCAGAATGGGTGACATTGCGTTGCCTCCAGCAAGAGTGAGTAGTCGATCGGTGGGCTTGGTCGGAGTTGTATCGTTAGGAATACCACCATAATTAGCTAGGGCTGATGCTTGTTCCCAATCTAGTCTTGGTTGTTGGGCGATTGGCTGGGTGGAAGCGATTGCAGGTTTTGGTTGGGCAATCGGCTGGGTTGAAGCGTTGGCGAAGCCTCTCCGGTGGAGAATCGCAGATTTTGGTTGGGTGACTCGTGCGGGTTGCGGGATAACAGTCCGCGTGGAATTAGCGTTGCTTTGACTGCGAAGCGATGCAAGTCTTTGTTGCTCTTTGACTACTCCATTGCGAGCTTCGAGTAGTTCTGAATTCTCCCGTTGGCGAGACTGTCGCAGTGATGCTAGTTGAGTTGTTTCCTGTTGTCGCGACTGGCGTAGGGATGCTAGTTGAGTTAATTCCTGCTGTTTCTGTTGTTGCAGAGAAGCTAATAGAACCTTATCTCGGTCTGAAGACTGCATTTTGTCGATCGGTTTAGTTGCTGTGGTCGCAGCCGGAGGAGTTGCCGATGGAGGAGAGCTGGGGGTTGGGGTTGGACTTGGGGATGAAGCCTTCGCTCGCTCTCCAGCAACTCGTGCTGCATCGGCTTTTTGCTGTTCCATCACCAGCTTAGTTTTCAAATCGGCAACTTCTTTTTGCTGTTCGAGAGTAGATTTAACAGCTTGTTCGCTACTATCTAGAGAATCCGGTTTTTTAGTGACTTGCTGATTTGTGGCACTGCCCAGACCCCATAGCAAGAGCATGGTTCCAACACCTAGAGTACTGAATAGTGCCAATCCTATTAATAAAATCTGAAGTTTTGGATTTTTTTCTGGCGGCTGCGAGTCTTCTTCTAGATCTGCCGCACTAGCAGGTTTAGGTTGCGATTCTTGGGATAAATCGCCAACTTTCGGCAGCTCGATTCCCATTCTTTGAGATACTTCTTCAAGTACTAACTTTTGGTTTGACATATAAATATTCCTGGATTTTGTGAGATTAATCTTATTTAATATTTGTAATTGAGATAACTTCTAGCCCCTCAGCACGAGCGATTTGAGCGGCTTTCGCAATTCCGATATCTTCATATTTGCGAGTGACTTCCGATAATAGTGGTGGTGGTATAGCCCTAACGGTCATCTCGACGTTAATGTTTAATTTTGTCGGCTGCTCGTTGCTACTATTGACAATTAGTTGAGTGCCAGCAACTTTGACCTTCCATTTCCCAGAGCCTAAAGATTCTGGTTCGCTAACTTGCTCGATAATGTATGCAGTTTGCACCGAACTATTACCACTTCCTCGCACGATCGATTGGAGTTCTCCCAATTGTTTGCGATAACTATTCGCAAATTCTGGTTCTAAGGCGAGAGTATAGCGATATGCAGTAGTTGGAATTTTTCTTCCGCCTTCGACAGATATACCAGGATCGGGAATATTCCCTTTTTCTGGTAACGTGTTTCGCCAAGTGTAAATACCGCTCATGGTTTTTTGAGCGAAGAACTTAATCAGCGTTGGCGATCGATCGATTCCTGTAAAAAATTCAAGTGTTTCTGTCTCTCCATTACCACGAGTAATGAAAGTTGGCATCGATCGCGAGATGGCCGCAAATAACATGCCGACAATAGCTACTCCGAAAAAAATATTGACAAAGAGTAAGCCGATTGTGGCAATCTTCCACCCAGTAATAATATTTTTTGAGCGGATTGTTTCCGAGTTATCTACAATATATTCCTCTTGCGTATCATCTCTCGAATCGTGGAGAACTAGCACCGATGAAGATTCATCTTTTTGTGGAGTAAAATTTGATATTTGTCTGACTTTCATTGTTTTACAATAGAGTGACAATCCGACGGCAGAAACTATAATTATTTTTTAGGAATCATCTTGGATGGTGCTACAAGTCCGATGAGATCGGTTGTAAGTTGAGCCATTAGCGCGTAGATACCCGCGCCTCCACCCTTGGCAATTACTCCAGCAATTATCGGTGCGCCGATCGCATAGCCAAGTTGCAAGCTATAGGCTGGCTGGCTTCCTGATGTATTTGCATTGATAAAACCCATCATTGCACCCAAGATAGTTAATGAGAACTTGAAAATACCTAATCCCCACAATGAAGCAAACCAAATTTCAAGTGGTTTGGTATTCATAAAAGAGAATGCAAGTGGAATCGGCAAAGCCAAAATTGACAGGATGAAACCTTCATCAGCTATTTCACCAATCATCACAGACCAGCCATCTAAGATTGCCCCAACCAACCAATCGCGCAACCATTTATCTGGATCATTTGCAAATTTAACAAATTGATTCCAGACGCTGTTATAGTCATACGAATCGACGAGACTATTCATTTTGGCTTCTGTATCGGCTAATTCTGTGACAAGTTCGGGATTCGCTACCGATAGTTTAGCTGCGACAACCATCGTCTTTACATCTTTAGTACACTGGACGTATGCTGGATTTGGAATTACATTTCCTGGCTTGGCGGGATCTGGATCGGCGATAGTCTTGGGTAACTTGATGCAGACTTGCATTTGATTACTGATCGCCTTAACAGTTTCATTATCGGTTTTGATCCCCGCAAGTTCGGCATTGACACTACCTAGCAATTTTGTATTGGTGGCGATCGAACTATCGATACCTCTAATCAGGGCATAGTTACCGATCGCAAATACACGCGCTCCATAAGCATTTCCTACGAACATAAATGTGATGAGCAGGAGCGTTAAAATCCTCAGTAGATGATTTTTAAGGTTGTCGAAAGATAAATCGGGGATAATTGGCACTAGCCAAAACAAGACCCCAACTCCGGCAATAACTTTGCATGGTTCTACTATTGCCATCCAGAAAGTATCGGTGAAAGATGCTGCATTACCAGTAATGAGAATGCTAATTATTTTAAATAGTGCCTGTTCGTACTCACTCGCAATTACAGCAGGATCGGTTGAGGCTAGGATTGTAGTGTGAAGAATATCGGCAAACAAAATAGCTCTGCTCCCTGTAATAAAAGACTGTCTATCGATTTAAGATATTTGCATTTGCTACGTGCAAATATCTCAAAAATCGAACACTATGAATTAGATCCAACAAATATTACTTGAAGCGCACAACCGAGCGCGAGCTTTGATTTTGTTAGCTTCAAGATAAGTCGCTCTCAGCGAATCCATGTCTGCTTCAACTCGTTTTTGCTCGTCCTCAGCAATACTCCGTTGTTGTACCAGAGCGTTGTGCTTGGCTTGATTTTCTCCTTGGGATAGGCTGGCAAGCCCAAGGGTGTTAGCTGTGGCACCCATGATTAGACTTTGGGAGAGCATATTGTTCATCGCGCCCATCCGGTTAAAACTGCTTCCTGCTTTAGCACTAAGATCGGCTTGAGCGGCACCTGTCGCCAATGTTGAATTATTGGCATCGCCAGTCGCACTCATAATCGAGGAAACTGCTTTGTTGGTGTTTTGGCGATTAGCTTCGGCAACACTAGCTCCAGATTTAGATTTAGCTAAATCCAATTGAGCGATAACGGCTTTGGTGTCGAGTCCTTTTCCGTTGAGGATGTTACTCGCCTGATAAGCAATCATTTTGCCTGTGGGATCGTCGGTTTTGACGCTGCCATCGGGATTTAATGGTTGGATTTGACCTGCGGAATCTAGTCCCCAAGCACCAAAATTAATCCCGATCCCAGTACCACCATTCATCCCCGTTGCAACTTGTCCGATTTGTGCCAAGGTAGGTTGCTGACCTGCTAGTACGCTTTGAGCGATCGGTGCGTATTTCGACGCAGTTGTTAGAGCTGAGGCGATATTTGGATCTAGCCCTGGAAAGGCACTAACGATCCCACTAAAGACGTTAGAAAGATTGCCAGGATTGGATAAGATCGACTGAATACCTTGGGGATTGAATGTGGGATTTGCTGTTGGGTCGGTGGGATTTGCCGTGGGTGTATCGCCTGGAGCGACCGAGGATGGAAGTGGATTGGCTGTTCCACCAAGAGTTGCTGCCTCAGCTCCGAGTGGGAGTAAGCTCATCAGAAAGCCGGACATGAATGCGATCGTCAGTAATAAGGGATATTTTTTCATAATCTTCCTCTCAATGAGTAATAAGGGTTAGTTCGTCGATCCGACCGTTAGTGGCTGCGGCGCGAGCTTTGCGCTCTTGCTGCTCGTCGATATTGTTGGCTGTCAGAGCCACCAACGAGGGCGGGAGGTAAATCCGCGCGGGAGTAAACAGATCGTCTATTTTGAGCAGCCACTGGCTTGAGCAAGTGGCTTTATCAGGCTCAAAATCTTTTCTGGCATTATTCGATGCCAATGCTTCGGGGACTCCGAGCAAGTCGGGATTGCAATATTCAGAGAGACTGTCACCAATTCTGCCGATGAGATGGTATGAAAGTGCGTCCTTAATTTTCTTCCCACCCGCGCTATTAAAGACGCTACTTGGCTCCTGTGCGGCAATCATCAAGCGCATTCCGGCTTTGAGTCCGTTTGCTGCTACCCGCCCGACGCAGAGTGAGAGCGGAGCGAGATCGAAGGTAATCGAGGCTTCGTCGATGAATAACAGAGAACCTTTGGCACTTGCAGCAGCAATCGCTCGCCGCATCGCTGCTGCGTACATAATCGTGCCGAAGACAGCAGCATCATCGTTGTTACTAACCCCACGCATAGCGATCGTCATTAACGGACTATCGAGCTTGACGGAACTGGGTGAATCGATCGTTTTGCCATAAGAGCCATCGATCCAGCGTTGTAATTGCAATTGGATCGTGCCGAGGGTCTGAATGTCATCGGCTGTTGCCTCCTTGGGATTTATCCGCTCGATCGTGCAAAACCTCTTGAAGTCTGAGAGGATGGGATAATCTTGCCAAGCTGTAGAGCCAATCCCCCCGTTGATAGCTCGTTCGTACCGGATTAAGATCCGCTCGTCTTTGAAGAAGTTTTTCAGAGCGGTTGTCAGCATCGAAATTACCTTACTGCTACTTACGCCCTTTAGTTCGCCCTTCCATCCCAAAACCATTGAAGTCAGAATTTGGAGAATGAACTCTTCATTCTGCCTTTTCATGTCCTCGCGAGTCTCTGGATCGATATCTTCAGCGATGAGAGGAGTCTCGAAGAAATTAATGGAGTCGTTAAAGACATCGATATACGCCCCGTTCATGTGTTCGGTAAAAGCCTTGAACGAACTCGCCTCTTTTGTCGGCGGTTGGTCTAAGATCGTGACTGGAATTTCTTGACTCAGTGCTTTGTGAATGTTAAACGCTGCGAGTAAGGTTTTACCAGATCGCGTTTTACCCCAAATGGCGGTGTGTCCCATGTGGGTGAAGGGATCGAAATAGACGGGCGAACCTCCTTTGTTAGCAATAAATTCAATGCCAGATTTATGAGCGTTAACTGTCGTTACCAATGGAAAATAGGCAGCCACGATTTCGGGGCGTTCGCGATCGCGCCTGTCGCGGACATCCACCAGCATCGACTTGGCATAAAATGGAAGTGACGATACCCACAGCGAATCAGCAGTATCTACTTCGAGTAATACAATTGCTGGCGATCGAAAATGCGAGCAAAAGTCACGGGCGGCAAAGTGCATCTGCTCTAAAGTTTCTCTGTAAACAAACATACAGAGCGAAAATTCGACACTCGTATCGCCACCGATTAACATCCGCTCGGTTTCAAGGGCTTCTTTCAGCTCCTCGTCTGCCAAAACGTCAACTTGTCCTTTTTCCTCTGTTTCTCTCTTGCGGTAGTGATTCTGGCGGATGAGTTGTTGGTTGTTGTAGCGAACGCCGAACTCTTCGGGACGCGATAGCTCTAGCACGATTCGATAATCGTAAGCCGAGCTAACTGCCATTAAATTTGATAGATAATGCAGTTGAACTTCTTGATACGACTCATTACCCGCTTCTTCAAAGACTTTGGGTTGGAGTTTCAGCAGCAGACTACCGACGTATCGACGATCGACTTTGATGTGGTCGCGATTGGAAGATGGTACCGCAGAGGGATAGCGCATCATTACGGTAGTTGGATGCAGTTGCGTCCGCACGTTTTCGCCAATCGTGCCTTTTTGGAGATTGAATTCGATTAGTTGTGGTGCTGGTTCTGGTTTGAGTCCTTCTACCCGATCGTTAAACCGATTTAGTTCCTTCCAGCAATGCTGCCAAACTTCCTCACCAGACAGGGGAGTGGCTTTTAGTTGAAGTTTATCTCTAAATAAATTAGACCACTCAAAAAAGCCCTGATCGTAAGCATTTAGGAGAATCGCATCGATCGTTTGTTGGCGAACTTCCTCGATCGAACCCGATAGTCTTTGATACCAAAGAGTGCTAAATTTGATAACTTTCTCGATAAGCTTTTGCTCTCGCGCTCCTAAGTTCGGGGTAAAAGTGCCCATCAAAAATACTTTGTGGGGGCGACGTTGACCGCTAGTGTCGAGATTTTGTAAAATTAGCATTTCCTCAGCGATTAAGGGCTGAGATTGAGGCGATGCCGTTTCAAATTGAGCGATTAATTCATTCAGGCGGTTAGTACGATCTGAGAATGATTGAAATTCAACCCGCAACTTCTCGCCGATCGGTAATTCGTGCCCTAGAGATGCGATCGAGTTAACGATCGATCTAGCCGCCACTTCGCCAAAATCATCATGAATGCCTGGGCATTCCCAAATAAATCGCAATTTATATTCTGGAAAGTCTACTTTATCACTGGCGTTCATTAATAAAGCACCAACTTGAGTACCATTTGGCAAGGTATAGTTGATGATACTTTGTAAATGTGTTGAGGTTTCCAGCGGGTAGAGCAGCTTCTTTTTTTTGCCCAAACCTTCATGCTTTATTTTTCTGAGTTCTCGCTTTGGTTTTTGGGATTTACTGCTTTCCTTATTTTTCATAACCGATAAATAAATTAAAGGATTTAAAACAGACGAAAACCTAACACTGAGATTAATTTATAGTCGTTACTTTTTTTTAATTAAACGAGCTATCAACTGAGGAGTTAAGTCTGAGAGTGGCGATTTCCCCAAGGGAACGCTAGGCGAACGATAATTCAGGCATCCTCTAGTGTAATTTTTTGGTTCCCTGTTTCTGGCTAGTACGTCTGCCATTCCGTCTTTTAGGGAAAGTATGGCTGTGAAAAATAAAGTAACGAAAATTGCTGTAACGATATTACCAGGAACCTTCAAGTAGCCTAGAAATAGACAGAAAACAACGATTAATGCCAAAACTATTGCGACATCGCGAGGAATGCCCATCATCTTCGCTCTGCGTCTTAATGCTCTATTGACTTCGATTCGCGTTTTTCTTTCCATATAATTATGTAAAACCGTTACAGCTCTTAGATATTTAATTGAATTAAGCACCAGTAAATATAAAGTTGATAATTCTATCTGTCGCAATGACGAGAATTACCAGGACGATGATATTTAACATCGGTTTAACTATCCCAGAAAAGTTTTCTCGATCGTATTCCTGGTATCCCAGATAAGCTTGCCAGATGACAATACCACCGACCATCAGC
>NZ_JBGSPA010000071.1:0-4785 GCF_041738855.1 Chamaesiphon sp.
ACCATGCGCGGCAATATCAACTGGATGACGGCGCGGCAGTCGCTGTTTGCGTCAGATTTATTCGGCGATGATATTAATAAGATTAAACCTGCGATTAATGTCGATGGTAGTGACTCGACGATCTTTGATAATGCTCTGGAATTATTGACCCTTTCTGGTCGGAGTTTGCCCCATGCGATGATGATGATGGTGCCCGAACCTTGGACGGCGCATGAGTCGATGAGCGCGGAGAAGAAGGCGTTTTATGAGTTTAACCGAGTTGGGAACAGATAGATAAAGCTCAATGGCTCAATACAAACACGACAGATTTTTTAAGTTCTACATCCAATCATTGTATAAAACTAAAGGTGATACTCAGCAAAATATTCAAGTTCGTAATGATGAGGATTTAGAAATCGATTTGATGTTCATTGGTGAGCTAGGAAAGGAAGGATGGCAGCAGGAAGATTTGGGTTTGTTCGATCGACTGATGAAATTACATCCAACAATTATTGTCGAGCACTATAGTTCATATTTAGAAGAAATCGATCTAAACAAATCTATTACTCGGAAGAATCTATATTGGGAACCTAAAAAGAAAGAATTAACTGAGATTGCGAAGAGCGAACAGAAATTAACAAGTTCTAAAAGACTGTCGAGAGAAGCAGTAGAACAGATTGAAAATCAAAACCCATTTACATGGATTCTTACGGTTAATTGTAGTGAGAAAATTCTGAGCTTATGTGATGCTAAACCAGATCCTGAATTAGGTGTAGGTGTGTACCGACTGATAGGACTCTTGCGAATGGGTATTGTCATTATCGATCGATTGCCAGATAGTCCTGAAACAATGTGGCTGAAGATGCTTGGAAACAGAGAGTCAGCCCAGAGTGCGTTTCAATCGATCGAGCAGTTGTCCCCCGACCGCCGAGAGAAAAATGATATAATTAGAGCCTGCGTCAAGTATTGCGTTTACCTACGAGATATACCTACTGACAGTTTAACTCCAGAGGAGCAAGATTTTATGAAAACGATGGCACAAGTCGACGCTTGGTATGAGACTGAGATGAACAAGGCTCAGTTAGAAGGTGAGCTTAGAGGTAAGCTCGAAGGTAAGCTCGAAGGTAAGAAGGAAATCGCGATTAATTTACTCCGTAAGAACATAGCTTTGGAGATGGTTGCTGAGGTAACTGGGTTTACGATCGAACAACTTCAACAACTGCGATTATCAAAATGAGAAGTTACATCAACAAATGAATAACACCATAGATCTTTAAATTCTATCGATAACCACCAACATTAGGTCGATCCCAAAACCATCGCACCAAAGATCGATCATTTCGACAGGATAGAAAGATGCTCCTCCATAGCGATCGATCGAACCTCAAATACTGGGATTGTTGGGTTTCAATGCTCAACCCAACCTACAGGGAGAAATATCACTAGCTAAATTATTTCACTTTGATACTTATGAGTGCGCTCCCACAGGTTTGAGCTAAAATAGGTATACATCTTTATTGCCTTTGATAATCGTATGGAGCAAGCACTTCTCGAACAAATTCAGCGACTACCAGAGTCGGCGCAACAGGAAGCCCTGCAATATATTGAGGGTTTGGTTGCAAAGTATAATCAGTCGGTACAAGCACCCCTAGTCGATCGAAAAAATGCTTTCGGTATCTGGAAGGGAGAGGTGTGGCTGTCTGATGATTTTAATGCGACTTTAGATGATTTACAGGAATATATGTAATGGGTCGGTTTTTACTAGACACACACGTATTTCTGTGGCTGATTCGAGGCGATCCACAGTTGAGCGATCGAGTAAGAGCCATTATAGCTGATGATGCTAGTCAGCTTAATTTTAGTGTGGTTAGTATTTGGGAGATCGCAATTAAGCTAAATATTGGAAAGTTAAAAATTGAGCACTCTATCGAGGATATTTATCAACTTTTAGCCCAACTCAAAATTGAAGTTCTGCCGATCGAGCGGTTGGATCTAGATAGATATTTAACATTACCGCTCCATCATCGCGATCCTTTCGACAGACTCATCATTTCTCAAGCGATCGAGCGCGATTTAATACTAATAAGTACTGATGGATCTTTTGAGCCTTATTCAGTACAAAGACTATGGTAATCTATCCCAAAACTATCGCACCAAAGATCGATCGATAATTTCGACAGGATATAAAGATGTTCCTCAAAGGCGATCGAGCCTCAAACGCTAGGATTGTCTTTAATTTTCATAGTGATAGCGGGCTTGTAAAAATTGAATAGATTCATCTTTGATGCGATAAATTAATCGATGCTCTAAATCTATTCTTCGCGACCATGTATTTGCTTCCATGAATTTTAGTGGCTCTGGCTTACCAATTCCTGAAAATGGATCGATGCAAACAGATTCTACTAGATCGAGAATTTTGTTAGCTTTTTGAATATCTTGTCTGTACCACCATTGCAAATCTTCCCTGAAGTCTTCATCAAAAATAATTCGCCTTTGAATGATGATTATTTCTGGCTGAGAATTTTCCGAGCGATTTTTATCTTTCTTTCTAGCGGACAATTCCCAACTCCTCACACAATGTAGCGAGCGATTCCGATGGGTTCTCTGGCTCTGAATGGTTGTAGCCTTGAAGATCTCTTTGTTTGGCTCGATCGATCGCCCGATGCAATCTAGTTGCGTTGGCTGGAGATCTCAATAGATAAACAGTTTCTAGGAGACTGCTGAGATCTGTTTCTGCAATGAGCGCAACGTTTTTATCGGTGCCGTCTCGTTTAACGATGATAATATCTTTGGTGTCTGCTACGCGATCGAGCAGAACTCCTAAATTATTCTGTGCTTCAGTATAGCTAATTTCGCTGCTAGTCATACGGTGGTGTCCGAGTCTCGTATGTCGATTATAACTTACTGCTTGTTAGGGTATGGCGATCGATCATCCCAACAGGATATAAAGATACTCCTCAACAACGATCGATCGAACCTCAAACACTGAAATTGTTAGGTTTCTCGAAGTAGGTAATCGATCGATCATTTCGACAGGATATAAAGATGCTCCTCAATAACGATCGATCAAACCTCAAGCACTGGAATTGTTGGGTTTCTCGAATTAGGTAATCGATCGATAATTTCAACAGGATATAAAAATGATCCTCAACAGCTATCGATTATCTCGATCGATCCCACAATCTCAAAAACACGATCGAACATCCCAACTCAAGTATCAATCGATAGCAACATTACGATAGAATCAATAACCCCACTTATAAATTGAGTTTGTAAGGAAATCTATAATATTTTTACACCACCTACCTAAATTACTAATAACTGTACAAAACACCGTAGCACTTGTTACTAGTTTTTTTATTTCTCTTGCATCAATCTAATTACCTCTTCCAAATGATTTTCCATCTTCCTGCCTTGATCTAATTGTTGCTGATCTAGTTGTATATCATAATTGAACTTTCTCCTTTTTGCTAAAATTTCTTCCTCAAACTCTTTCCTCTTTTCTTCTATATCTTGAGCTAAGCCATAATTAGACATAGCTATACTACGATACTGCTGCACAATAGGTTTTATTTCTTCGGAACAACTCTTTATACTAATAGATAGTCTTTTCTTGGTATCAGATGGGATGACATTTATAGATTCTATAGAGCTATCATTTCTTAAAAATTTGTTTTGATTATACTGAACCATAAAACCCTTGCTTGAACACACGAGGTTTCTTACATCTTGTGGTGTAATATCATATCCAGTCGTGCGTTTGAGATTCTTTGCAATCTTTTCCATATCTGTCATAGAAACTAGATTATTTGCTCCAATTTCATTGTACAAAGCTAATATCTTGCCTCTATTAGGCTTGGAGATTTTATTTTCTAATCTACTCAACATGATTTTTACTGTTATAACTTTTACTTGTTCTGGTCACAATATAACACCGCAGTATAATATATTGCAAATATTGTTATAGTGTTTAGTATATTGGCTGACTAACTAGATCTGTTAAAAGCATTATTAACAGCATTAATGTTGATCGCTGAGACAGAGAAATTTAGGGTGTAGCAGTCAGCTAAGACTTACTCAGCGACCTAAATATTTGTATCGGAGGACAAACTTTTGTAGCGGGCGACGATCGCGCTGCTGGGATCGAGCCACAATATAAGGCGAAGTAGAATACCCATGCTGTCTAAAAAATCTGGCATCGGCTACTCGAACACCCTTTAGAGCGATCGATCCAAGCATGAATACCATCCAACCACCCAGCAAACAAGGTTTATACGATCCGCAGTTTGAACACGATGCTTGCGGTATCGGTTTTATCGCGCAGATGAAAGGGGCGAAGTCGCATGAGATTGTGGCGCAAGCACTGACGATTCTGGTTAATCTCGACCATCGTGGCGCGTGCGGTTGTGAGACGAATACCGGAGATGGGGCGGGGATTTTGATGCAGGTGCCCCACAAGTTTATGCAGAAGGTGGCGGCGGCTGAAGGGATTGAGTTACCCGCAGCGGGACAGTATGGAGTCGGGGCGGTGTACGGATCTCCCGATCCGGCGATTCGATCGAGAAGTCGTCACATCTTTGCCGAAGTTGTCGCGGAGGAAGGCTTGAAGGTATTGGGTTGGCGGGATGTGCCGACGGATAATAGTTCTTTGGGTGAGACGGCTCGATCGAGTGAACCGTTTATGCAGCAGGTATTTATTGCCAAATCGCCTGAATTGGCGGATGAGTTAGCATTCGAGCGGAAGTTGTTTGTGATTCGCAAGCTGGCGCATGCGGCAATTCGGGCGGCGAATGTCGATGTGCATTG
>NZ_JBGSPA010000158.1:0-16244 GCF_041738855.1 Chamaesiphon sp.
TAAACCCCGTCCAACTTCAAACCCATAGTTTTCAAAGTATGAGACAATCTGATTCTGAGGAGTAAATTGAGGTCAACGCAAAGATGTTAAGAGTAGACTATGGTCGTTGGGCACAGACAGCTCAAATGTTGAGAGAACAAGCATTGACAGCGACTCATCCTCGGAGTCGAGAACGGTTGATGGCGTTATATGAAATTAGTCAAGGAAAAAGTGCAACTAAAGTAGGACAGGAAACAAAACGCCATCCTCAAACCATCATGGGGTGGGTACATCAATACAATACAGAAGGTTCAGGGCGATTAGTTTACCAGCATAGCGGTGGACACCCCCCCCTTTATCGCTCGAAATAGAGCAAGGATTGGACGAGCAGATTCGCAATACCTTGAAGTTATCAGCAACACCACCCCAACAGAGAACAGAGCAAATGCTTCCCCGTTGGACACTAAAACGGTTAGTGGAATGGGTCAAAACCAAATTTAATGTCAGTTGCTGCCGTCAAACTATTCGGACTCGTCTCAAAAAACTAGGGCTATCGTGGAAAAAAGCACGGAAACTACTCAACAAAGCCAATCCCCAAAAACGAGCTGAGTATCTCGAACAACTCCAAGGACTACTGGGACGTGCTTTACAACAAGAAGAGTTGTTGGTGTACATTGATGAAGCTCATATCCATCTAGATACCGATGAAGGCTATGGTTGGTCAATCAAAGGAGAACGTTCCTGGATTAGCTCTTGTTCTCCTGGGAGAGCAAAGGTCTCTTTCTATGGCATTTATTTGTATAACTTAGGCGAGGTGAGGATTTTCCCTTACGATACAGCCAATGGTCTCAATACAATTGAAATTCTTAAAAGCCTCAAAGCAGAATTTCCCGATCGAGTCATGAACCTTGTTTGGGATGGGGCACCCTATCATCGTTCTCAAATTGTCAAAGATGCTGCACAGGAGCAGGAGATTCACTTACAACCTTTATCCGCCTATAGTCCTGATTTTATGCCTGTAGAGCATCTTTGGCAGTGGCTGCGCGAAGATGTCACTTATCATACTTGTTATCAACATCCGAGCGATTTAATTCGAGCTGTTGATGATTTTCAGCATCGTATCAATCGATCGCCTATTTCTCTTGCCGATCGATTATGGGTGAAAAATCACCTCGATCCTGAAGAAGAGAAACTACGGGTTTCATGTTAGACGGGGTTTATGTGAGCGATCGGCATGGGACTAAATGAGTCAGATACAAGAGCCAAGCTGATCGATCCAACGTTATACAGACAAGGTTGGTCTGAGGATCGCATCAAGCGAGAAGAAACCGCAGGCGGTATCCAGATTATTGGCGGCAAAGCGAAGCGGCAGGGTAGAGGGCGTACAGATTACACCCTCCGGCTTCGTGTGGGTCAAGATACCCAACCTATTGCGATCGCTCTAATCGAAGCCAAAAAAGAAGATGAGATGCCTGGTAAGGGACTGGAGCAGGCCAAGGCATATCAACTCTCTGATCGCTTCCACGTCCCCTTTATCTTTAGTACCAATGGTCATTTGTATGTGGAGTTTGACAGAACCACTGGCTTGACGAGCCAACCCAAACCGTTGAACCAGTTTCCCACTCCAGCAGCATTGCAATCGCGCTATGAGGCTTACATCGGCTTTAGTATCGAGTCAGCGGCTGCTAAACCATTGCTGATTCCCTACCCTGGAGGAGAAGATGGACGACGCTACTACAGGATGCGGCGATTCGGGCGGCACTGGAGAAGATTGGGCGTTGCCAGACTCAAGGGGAACCGGGACGGGTGTTGCTGACTCTGGCGACGGGGGCGGGGAAGACGTTTATTGCGGTCAACCTGATGAAGCGGTTGTCTGATGCCGGACAAATGACCAAGGCACTCTTTCTGTGCGATCGCGATGAGCTAAGGACTCAAGCTCAGGGCGACTTTCAAAATGTATTTGGCGCGAATGCGGCGACGGTATCAGCAGGGAAGCCTCAGAAGAATGCCCGGATTTTGATTGCCACCTATCAGACCTTGGGGGTGGATAGCGAGGATGGCGATGCTAGCTTCTTGACTCAGCATTACCCCGATAACTACTTCAGCCACATCATCATTGATGAGTGTCATCGATCGGCATGGGGTAAATGGTCGGAGGTGTTGCGGCGCAATACTAACGCGGTGCAGATTGGTTTGACGGCAACGCCACGCGAATTGGAGATCGCGGAAGAAACCGATGAGGCGCGAAAAGACCAGCAGATTACTGCCGATAACCTCCAGTACTTTGGGGAGCCAGTGTATGAGTACGACATTGCCCAAGGGATTGAGGATGGCTATTTAGCAGCCTGTGAGATGCAGCGGAGTCAGGTCAACCTTGACGAAACTGGACTGACCATAGAGGCGGTTTGGGCGCGGAATCCGACTGATGCTCGCACAGGGGCACCGATCGCCTCGATGGAGGAACTGCGGGAGTTGTATAATCACACGAGTTTTGAGAATCGGATTCTATTGCCCGATCGGGTGCAAGCGATGTGTGAGGACTTGTTTGATTACTTGTTGGCGACTGGAGGGCCAGAACAAAAGACGGTGATTTTCTGTGTGCGGGATAGTCATTCCGATGCGATCGCTACGGAGTTAAATAATCGTTATGTGATGTGGTGTCAGGAAAATGGCGAGCGTCCAGTGCCGCACTATGCGTTTAAATGCACAGCGGCGAGCGGGGGACAGGGGCTATTACCCGAACTCAAGGGCAGCAATCGGGATTACTTTATTGCAACGACGGTGGAGCTGCTTTCGACAGGGGTAAATGTGCCGAGTCTGCGGAATGTGGTGTTTTTCAAGTATATGCAGTCGCCGATTTTGTTTTACCAAATGGTGGGTCGGGGGACGCGGATTGATGTCTCGACTGAGAAGCTGATGTTCCGCATCTACGATTACACCAACGCGACGCGGTTGTTTGGTCAGTCATTTATTACTAAGCTGACGGGGCAGAGTGGCTCGACGGCAACGGGGCAGCATCCGGATCGGGATTGGTTCGATCTGGGCGAGGAGGAAAAGGAGCCGCCGCAGATAATCGCGGTGGATGGGTTTGATGTGCAGATTTCGGATCGGGGGCGGTTTGTATTGGGAACGGTGAATGGAGAGGCGATGCCCATTCCGGTGGCAGAGTATGAGGCGCAGTTGGTGGAACAGCTTCAAGCGGTAGTGGCGACACCAGGGGAGTTTCGCGATCGTTGGGTGCTGCGGGAGGAGCGGCGGGAGCTGTTGCGGGAGTTAGTGGAGGGGGGAAGATCGCCCAAGGTGGTGCAGCTTCTCCGGGATATGCAAGACTATGATTTGTTTGATGTGTTGGGGCAGTTGGGCTATAACTGGGAACCCCAAACGCGGATACTGCGGTTTGCGACCTTTGCTCAGGAGCAGGCGGAATGGCTGAAGGGGATGCCGCCCAAGTCGGCACGGACGGTGCAGGCGATCGCCCAACAGTTTGTGCAGGCGGGGACAGATGGCCTGGAGGATCGGCAGTTGTTTCAGATTCCAGCGGTGACGCAGGCGGGGGGATTGCCAGCGTTGAAGTTGGTGGGTAAGCCGAGTGAGGTGCTGCAAGAGATGAAGATCAGGTTATTTGCGGCTTAGGGATGGTGTAGAATGAGCCGTTGGCTTGGGGCGATCGTACTTGTGGGGTGAAGCAGGGTGGGTAAGGTAGTTGAGAAGGAAAGGGCGGGGGAAAAGCTGCCGAAGGGGTGGATAAAGAAAACCATTGCCGAACTTATAGATGACAAAATACTTTTAGAGCATCAGGATGGTAATCACGGTGGTTTGCATCCACGGGATAAAGATTTTGTTGAGTCAGGAGTGAAATTTGTCACTGCAAAACATCTCAGAAAGACTGGTTCTATTGATTTTGATAGGGCACCATATATATCTAAAAAACAAGCAGATGGATTAAGAATTGGCTTTGCTCAGCAAGGAGATGTTTTTCTTGCACATAATGCAACCGTTGGTGCGGTTGGAATGGCACCAGAGAAATGTGAATCATTCATCGTTGGAACTTCACTTACTATTTACCGTAGTGATCCAATTATTTTACTTCCGCATTTTTTATTCTTAGTCCTGCAATCTGAAGTATTTCAGAAACAGCTTACCGATGCTATGAAGCAGACAACACGAAACCAGGTGCCAATCACAAGACAGCGACAACTTTGGCTTCCACTACCACCTCTCCCAGAACAGAAGCGGATTGTGGGGATATTGAGCGATCGCCTCTCTGCCGTAGAGCAAGCCCGCGCCGCCACCGAAGCCCAACTCGCCGCCGCCAAAGCCCTCGCCGCCGCCTACCTCCGCCAAGTCTTCGACAGCCCCGAAGCCCAAAAGTGGGAGC
The DNA here is from genome assembly GCF_041738855.1 of Chamaesiphon sp. Classification (GTDB taxonomy): domain Bacteria; phylum Cyanobacteriota; class Cyanobacteriia; order Cyanobacteriales; family Chamaesiphonaceae; genus Chamaesiphon. The sequence continues at coordinate 4,358 of NZ_JBGSPA010000158.1, forward strand.
GGAAGAAGTTGGGGGATATAGCATTAACTGTTCAAAATGGAATTTATAAATCATCAGAGCATTACGGATCTGGATATCCTTTTTTAAGGATGTATAATCTAAAAAATTCATCTTGGAAGTTAGATTTTACTACAATTGCACAGGTGATTTTAGATGATGATGAGTTAAAAAGATTCAGTCTTGAAGTCGGAGATTTACTTATCAGTAGAGTCAACAGTTTTGAATTGGTTGGAAAGTGTGGTTTGATTGATTCTGAAGCGAAAAATTATGTATTTGAAAATATGCTGATTAGAGTCCGCTTAATAGATTCTGTAGATTCCCTTTTCATTGCTCAACAGATGGGATATCGAAAAATTAGGGAACAGATTGAAGCAGTAGCAAAACAGGCAATTGGTCAGGCTTCGATAAACTCCACAGATATTCGCAATCTTGAACTTCAGGTGCCACCACTAGAAAAACAGAAGTATATTGCAGTGAAGTTACGTGAGAAGACTCAACAGTCAGAAAACCTTCAACAATCTCTCCAAGCCCAACTCGACACCATCAACCAACTCCCCGCTGCCCTGCTCCGGCAAGCTTTCAATGGTGAGTTATAGTAAATTGCCACCGTAGATAACTGAACCGGACAAAGACCAAACCATGAATCTTGAAAACCTGAAATTTGTTAAAAATATCGACGATCCAGAACGTTGGGCCTATGCCGACTGGCAACAGGGCAGCCAACAGCGACTCCATTGGGCTAATGCCAAAGGTGACATCACCAACGCCGACAAAGCTGACGTAGGCGATCTCATCCTACTCGTCCAAAAATTCTTTCCCGACAGCCCAGAAACCCGCGTCACGCACCTTGTCAAAGTCATTAACACCAGTGCAGAAACCATTGGAGATGGGGATTGGGGCATCGTTCGGAAAGTTGAAGTAATCTGGGTAGCAGATTTTACGCACCTCGCCGCTATTCCCACCGACAAAGACGTGTTTGGCTGGAAACGCCATCGACCCCAAGGCACCAAAATCGTCAAACTAGAAAATCTCAAAGACGATCGCGTCAGTCAGCTTTGGCACTCCCTCGAAATCTTTCAGAGACACGTTGCCAGTATGCTGGGGCTGACAGAAGAATAGGTACATCAAAAGAGAATCATGGTTAAGCAGTCTGAGAAAAACGGCAACGGTCGCAAATTCAACACCCAACAATCCCTCGACGGCTATATCAAATCCGTTTGCGACATCATGCGCCGCTCCAACTGTGCGGGAGCCTTGCAATACGTCCCCGAAGTCACCTGGATTCTCTTCCTCCGCATCCTCGACGAACAAGAACAACAGGGTGCAGAACAAGCCGAAGCCGTCGGCGCAGACTTTACTTACTCCCTTGAATCGCCCTACCGCTGGCACGACTGGGCTGCCCCCTTCGATGAGAAAAAATATAGTCCTCTGCCTCAGCGCGATGGCCTCACTCAAGGCTGGAAACGCCAAGAACTTCAAGCCAGCCAAACCGATGCCTTCTACGATTTCGTCAACAAAACCCTATTACCCTACCTCAAAACCCTCCACACCAACCCGAAAGCCACCCCCCGCCAAAAAGTCATTAGTCAAATCCTCTCCAGCATCGATCGCACCCGCATTGACACCGAAAAAAATCTTCTCGATATTCTCGATCTCGTCCACGAAATCAGCAGCCAAACCGTAGACGATACCCACATCTACACCCTCTCCCAAGTCTACGAAGGACTCTTGCTCAAGATGGGCGAAAAGGGCAACGATGGTGGTCAATTCTTTACACCCCGTATCGTCGTTCGCGCCATGATCCAAGCGATCGACCCCCAAATCGGCGAAACCGTCTACGATGCTGGCTGCGGAACGGGTGGCTTTCTGGCTCAAGCCTACGAATACATGGCAGGTTCCAACAACAGCAACATCCAAACCGCCGACAACCTCACCACCCTCAAAACCAAAACCTTTTACGGTCGCGAAAAAGACAACGCCGTCTACCCGATCGCCCTGGCTAATCTGATCCTTCATGGCATCGACCATCCCCACATCTGGCACGGCAATACCCTCACCAACGCGGAAGCTTACGGTGGTCTGTTCTCTGGTGCCCCTGGACTGTTTGACATCGCTCTGATGAATCCTCCCTTTGGTGGTAAAGAAGGCAAAGAAGCCCAAACCAACTTTCCCTACAAAACCAGCTCCACCCAAGTTCTGTTTGTCCAACACGTCCTCAACAGCCTCAAGCCCAAAGGACGTTGTGCGATCGTCCTCGACGAAGGCATCCTCTTCCGCAACAACGAAACGGCCTTCGTCCAAACCAAACGTAAACTCCTCGACGATGCCGATGTCTGGTGCATTCTCAGCCTACCCGGTGGTGTCTTCACCAGTGCCGGAGCCGGAGTAAAAACCAACCTCGTCTTTTTCAATAAAGGCCAATCCACCGAGCGCATTTGGTATTACGATCTCTCCAATCTCAAAGTCGCAAAAAAAAGCCCCCTCACCCTCGACCACTTCGCCGACTTCTTCAAACTCCTGCCCACCCGTGCCGATAGCGATCGCTCCTGGACTATCACCCGCGACGAAATCGAAGCTAAAAACTACGACATCAAAGCCGTCAACCCCAACGCCAAAACCAACGAAGATACTCGAACACCGGAGGATCTACTAGCTGTGATTGAAGCTAAGGGCAAAGAGGTGCATCAAGCTCTAGTTGCGCTGCGGGGAATGTAAAGAGTGGGTGAAACTACTCACCATCCAATCATACGACTTATTAGATTTGCGGTGTCTGCTCACGATCTCGATCGCTTCTTGTTCATCCAGCTAACATCGAGCCATTCACTCAACTCGAACCGAACTGCCTAGCAATCAGCGTCATCGGTAGGAACAATCGCAACGGCTGTCCCGCAAAAGCAACAAAATTATGATATGCGTAAAAAGCTCACGCCGCGTCATCTTTGGCAGCGACGACAACCGCCGCTGCCACGATTTTATTCATTTGGGTTTTAGATACTTAAAAGGTAACTATCGGAATCTGGATTTGTTAGTTTATGTATACTAATAACTGCATCTTCGCTAAGTTCGGGTGCTTTTATGCCAAATAAGATATAATCGATTCAATGCCAAATCAGAAACGCTCGACTGATGGAAGATAAACCCATTAACTGGATTGGCTCGTCTCTTGAAGACCTGTGTTCTTTTTCAGAAGAAGCAAGGCGGAAGGCTGGATTTGAACTACGCAAAATTCAGCAAGGACAAGATCCGACCGACTTCAAGCCCATGTCCATTGTGGGCAAAGGAGTTCAAGAAATCAGGATTAGAACCGAAGATGCCTATCGGATCTTCTACGTGGCGAAGTTTGCAGAATCTATTTACGTTCTCCATACCTTCCAAAAGAAAACGCAGAAAACCGCCAAAGGAGATATCGAACTCGGTCAAAAACGGTACGAATGGATGCTGCAAGAGCGCGAACAGATCGACAAGGAGAATAATTAAATGAGTAAGATTACTAAGGGCAGCGATAATGTGTTTAAAGATTTGGGGTTTGGCAATGAAGAAGCAGCCAACCTGAAAATCAGGGCAGATCTGACGATCGATCTCCAAAGATTCATTAAATCTCAAAACTGGACACAGGCAGAGGCCGCCAGCTTCTTTGGCGAAACCCAACCGCGTATTAGTAACTTAATGAATGGAGATATCGAACGCTTTGCCATCGATAAGTTGGTTCAAATGTTATCGAAAGCCGGAATGGAAGTTAAAGTGTTAGTTGCACCTCAAGCCGATTGAATTCTAGTTACCCTTTCCACCTAGCCACTCGGCTCCGTGGGCTTAAACACACTCACCCCTAACTTCAACCCTGAATTATTCTGCTGGTATGGATGCGCGCGCGGGTACCGAGAATTTTGCGGGGGACGCTGGCGGCGGTGGTGGCAAATTCGCCGCGCACGGCATTTTGGGTACTCAAGCCTAAGAGGTTTGCCGCGCTAATCCCCGCAGGAAGGATGATTTGAGAGATTGGTAGGGATTGAATCTCGTTCTGGGTGGGATGAGAGCGACCGAAGCGAGTGATGCGGGGGCGGTAGTACAAACCTTTACTGACACGCTCTAATACTCCGGCTTTGACCAGTCGGGATAAGGTTTGGCTGACGGCAAATGGGGGCAAATCGGCGAAGTCGTTGTGCCGCCAATAGGAATTAGTCGAGCGTTCGATCCGATCTCGAATCTGTTTGGCGGTCGGATTTTGATGCCTTTTCATGGCTGAAACTCTTACTCTATCTAGCTCCTATTGTCCTTAGATGGATGATAGTGTCAAGTTTTTTCAGTAAAAAACTTGACACTTATTCTAAATGAATGCGTTTTAAAGCTGTTCCAACATAGCTTTCAGCGTTTATCATCTACAGATGCGGGATTACAAGTCTAGATCGGTTGAGGGCGAGAGATTCCACAATAATGCCGATTTTTTACAGTCCAAAGCTGTTGCTGTATATTAATTACAGCTTCATCGATCGTCAATTAGTGCCGATCTTTGTGCCGATCTTGGAATTAGGGAGGAGTTAAAGTCGCGGAGTGACTCTAACTCCCATTGGCGAATAAAATCCCCTCTGAGGAGGGGTGTCCGACGATAGGGCGGGGTGGGTAAAACCCTAACTACGCACTTTTCATCTCCTGAATGAGTTGTATCAATAGCCGCGATTGCGGCTATTGTGGTGATTTCGATCTCTACTTAGTTTGCTCGATCGCATCAGGGGGCGAAGAGAGTTGGGGGTAGTGAAGATCTGTGGTTTGAACGACTCCTAGTGATATTAGCCACAATAGTAATTCACCGCCGAGCTTCACCGCCGAGCTTCACTACCCTAATGATCGCTGTACTAACTTGTTTTTGCGATAGCGTGAGATTTAAATTGAGATCGATGTGCAGATAATTAGCTGTTTTTGGGGATTTGTTAGCCAAATCGGTCAATCGAGCGTGTGATATTTTGATGTTCATTTTGGTTGTCTTTGAACTCTACAACTCTTATGAAACAGCAGTTTCTAGCGATTTGGTGTTGCTCGGCGACAGAGCCAGCGACAAATTAGAAAAATTTTCTGAACAGCTTATCCTGTAAGCTTTTGCACAATTGGGGTACAATAAATTAGTTTTTGCCGCTCGATTTGTCGCCGAGCGACAAATCCACATATTTTCAAGTGGCAACCGAGATATGGGCGAAGTTTAGTGTCTGAAGAGTATTACAAGTTAAACCAAGATGGCATAGATGCTCGTAATGAGTTGTTGCTGTTGCTTGATATCAAACCCCGAAGAAAAGGAAAGTTAAAAGGAAAGTTTAATGTATTAGAGATAAAAGATAAATTACTCCAAACAAACCTAGCCCGTGATAAAGTTCTTACACCTTTATTAAATCCAGATGCTACATCTAGATCTGTCGCTCTAAATAAAATAAAAGAGTTTTTCGCAGAATTAACAGAAAGGGTTGCAATCAATTATAGAAAAAATTAAATCGACAATCAAATGACGAAAAATTATTGGAACAACTAAAACATCCGACTGTATCTAATCAGGGATTAAATAATTGTATGACTGCATACATTAACAATGAAAATGCAAAAGATAAGTGGGGCTTTCTTACCAAAGATCTACTTGAAGGAGCTGACTATACAAATGATTTGTGTCAACCTATAAAGGACACATTTCAGAAGCAGGAAGTGTTTCAACAATCTTCTAGTTTGCAGAGTAAAAGCAAATGTAAAGATATAGTAGATTTGTTATGACATCTTGACTATCAAGATCAAGAACATGAATTTGCAGAGGCATTGAGAGAAAATAATCAATGTATGTCTTTCTCTATTGTTGCACCTTGCATTGATACGCAAAGATGGATATTAAACCGCTTATTGAGGCGAATTAGATTGGCGGATTCTCAGAAAATAAAAGTTATTGAATTGAATCGACATCAAATGAGGTTCGATCCAAAACTTCTCTGGGAAGAATTATCTCCATCTTCACAGATACCACTAGAGCAAACAGGACAGGATGAAATTATTAGGATGCTCTGTAGTTACTCTGCTGAAGCCCCAGTCATTTTCATAATTCATAGTTTTCATGGCTGTGAATCTGCTCAAGAATACATAATCACAGATTTTTGGAATAGAATTAATCTAGAAATACCAAGCGATGTCAGGAATTTCCCCTTGATACTTTTTCTGGTAGATACATGTCGTCCCACTTATCGACCTGCTAATATTACTGAATTAGCTCCATTGGAGATAATTACACAAGGCCATATTGAAGACTGGTCTCATAGATACAGAGATTTCAACGATTTCATGAATCAACTGAGTCAAAGAAGAGAGTGGCCGACAGATGAATGGAAATGGGAAAATCCTCACTCAGTTATCGATCGCATATGTTATGAGGTCGGATTTACGAATGGAATTGTGGATATTAAGGAAAATTGGGATTGGACATTATGACAAATCAACAGATTAACCAGCCAGTATATGAAGGTAAATATCAACCATCGATCGAAGGTGTAAAAGATCTATCTGGACGAGATTATTTTCCCTATATTCCCGATTTAAAACTAGTCAAGGCAGTAAATTTAGCAATTAAGCTCAATCGCCCGTTGTTATTAGAAGGCGAACCAGGATGAGGGAAGACACGGTTGGCTGATGCGATCGCGTATGAATTTACTCACAATTATTTGCAAGGTAATACTGATGACAACAGAAACCAACTCTGGTGGAATTACTATGCTTGGAATGTCAAATCGGTCGGACAAGCTAGAGATGGATTGTACAGCTTTGATGCGATCGCTAGGTTGAGAGATTCGCAATTAATTGGTGCAGATCCTCAGAACTTAAAAGAAATTTTAGGCGATGACTATCAAAAGCTGAAAGATCGATTGACCGATAAACGAAAATATGTGACCTTGGGCAAATTAGGGCAAGCATTGGCACAGCAAAATGTCGAACGTCCGCTCGTCTTAATTGATGAGATTGATAAAGCTGATAGTGATTTCCCTAATGATTTGTTGGTGGAACTAGATCGATTGTCGTTTGAGATTCCTGAAACTGGGGAAACTTATCCCCATCCTGATGCCGAAATTAAGCCCAAACCAATTGTGATTATCACTAGCAATCAAGAGCGTCCACTGCCAGAACCCTTTTTGCGGCGGTGTCTTTACTACTACCTCAGTTTTCCAGATGAGACTCAATTAGAAGAGATTATCAAAACTCGGTTTGGAGCTAAGATCGAGAAACGACAAAAGTTAATCGATAAAACGATCGAGCATATCCAACAGACTAGGAAGCTACTCGAAAAACAACCAGGTAGTAAACTACCAGGAACTAGCGAGTTACTAGATTTCCTGACTATCTTAAAAGATGAAACTGTCAAGCAAGGGATTGAAGAATTAAAAACATTACATGAAAATCCGCATCTGTTAGGGATTATTCTTAAAACTCAAGCCGACCAAAAAATCTACCAAGATGCCCGTCAAAAGGGACAACTAGAGGTAACGTGATGGCAGAATATATAGGATTCATCTCTGCTAGAGAACCCGCACAACGACATATTAAAAATAAAAAAATATCAATCGCAGACTCTAGCGCATTTATGCCCATGCTGGATTTATTTCAGCAATTGCGCGATGCTGGGATGAAACTCACTTTTGAGGATTATGAGTTGTTGCGGCAAGCGTTAGGAGATGACTATAAACCAACCAATTGGGACGATTTACTGAATATCTGTCGGTTGTTGTGGGTAAAGCCGAGTTTAAACTACGATCTAGAGGTTTTCAATCGGGAATTCGAGCGATATCGAGCGGAAAAAGAACGAGAATTCGATCGATGGTTGGGAACTCAGCAACCAGAAACCGACTCAGGAAAAACTTCAGAAATTAATTTTGGAGTATTACCTCAAATCCCCCCACGTAAACAAACTCTGGCAGCATCTTCAGCATTCAAGGATGACGCTCCACCGATTGGGGAAGGAGTAGATGCTGTGAAACAAGATCGTCCTAAATCTTCACGATTTAGACCAGAGTTTACAGTGCAAGTCCCGATCCCACAGACAGTATTTCAGCAGACTTGGCGGACATTACGCCGACCGATTACCGATGTGCGGTTATCAGAATTAGATGTGCTGGCGACAGTAGAGCGGATTGGGCAGGAAGGATTTTTTAGCGATATCGTTACCCGTCCGATGGTGCAGAAGAAGGCAGAACTATTGTTATTAGTTGATGATAGTAATGCAATGCTGCCTTTTACACCTGTAATTCAACCATTGGTTCAGCTTGTCTTGAATCGACGAATTTCACCAGCATTAATCTATCGTTTCAATCAGTACCCGACTAATTATCTATATCAATGGCAGCATCCATTACGGGGTGTATCCCTAGATCGAGTACTAGGGCGACTAAATCGGCAGCGAACGGTAGTAATCATTTTGAGTGAAGCAGGGGCGGCGAGTCCGTTATATCATCAAGAACGAGTCATTGGGACGGGGAAATTTTTAGAACGATTACTGCCTTGCGTGCGCGAAGTATTGTGGTTGAATCCATTGCCTTACAAGCGATGGGCAAATACGACAGCCGCAGCGATTCAGATGGCAATGGCAGGGCGAATGGTACCTTTTGAAATCGGTAAATGGCAACAGTTATCACAAACGCGGGAATTTAGATCGGGAGTACAGTTATGGTCATTGATGCAAACCGAGATCCTAAAATCGAGCGACAGCGGGATATTGCCGAACGACAAGTTGCCCTATTTACCGAACGATATGGACAAGTGATGCTGGATTTTGCCTGTCATGCGGCATTCCCTCAAATGTTGACGACGGATCTAGTTTATTTACTACGCCAACTATTACACGAACAGTACGGTTTAGACTTACCTTGGTCGGCGGCTCCAGAATTATTACTATCCAATCTATGTGATACTGCCGGACACGATCTGTATGGGATGAGTGTGGGGATACGGGGGGTATTATTAAAGAAATTAGTCACCAAATTTACCTCCAAACGTTTGGATGAATTAGTGCAATGGATGGGCGAGTATATCAAATATCGGTTAGAAATAGATTCTCCTGGTCGGGCGAAGGTATTGGGAGATCCTAGTGAATGGACTGTCTTAGCCTGTTTGAGAAATGATGATGAGATTGCCCAAGTAATTAATGAGCAGTTACGCCAATTATTTGCAGAGACAGACGATCCTATCGAGCGATTTCGGTTATCGGCTTTGGTTGAAGATCATGCTGATTTATTGGCACAGCGAGGGCTTCAACCATTTAAGTTACAAGATTTAGCTCAGAAAATTGAATCAGATCGATTAGATGAACCAGAGCCAGACGATTACATCGAATTTATTCAGACGATTATGGGTTTCAATGATTTTCCGCTGCTGCAAAGCAAGGAGATTTTCTATGCAACCATTTCGTTTGAAGAGACTTCCATCGATTCTGGCGATGCTTTATATCCCTTTGAATTTGAAACTGTCCAGGTTGATGAACGAGGCAAAATTATTCACCGAGAACAGGGTCAAGCTTTCGCCTTTCGAGAGCCATTAGCAACAGATATTGGGCTGGAAATGGTGGCAATTCCTAGTGGTAAGTTTATGATGGGTTCGCCAGAGACAGAACATGACAGATTGGCAGGTGAAAATCTCCATGAAGTAATAGTTCAACCATTTTTTATCGGCAAATATCCCATTACCCAAGCTCAATGGCGCGTAATTGCCACTACTCCACAAATAGATCGAAAACTGAACCCCAATCCATCTAGCTTTAAAGGCGACAATCGACCAGTAGAAAAAGTATTTTGGGAGGAAGCAGTCGAATTTTGCAAACGCTTATCACGACAGACAGGTCGAGATTATCGATTATCAACTGAGGCAGAATGGGAATATGCTTGCCGAGCTGGAACCACAACACCATTCTATTTTGGTAAAACGATTACAGGTAAGTTAGCAAACTATTATTCTGAAAGCACTTATCTTCAAGAACGCAAAATAAAAAGCAAAGGAGAAACAACCGCTGTAGGTATTTTTCCACCCAATCAATTTGGCTTGTACGATCTGCATGGAAATGTGCCGGAATGGTGTTTAGACCATTGGGGTGATAATCGTGAAGACGCACTCACTGATGGAAGTGATTTGTTCTTTGGCTATATGTTGCGGGGTGGTTTTTGGAAAGATCTTCCACATAATTGCCGTTCCGCCGCTTGCTACTACTATACGTCCATTGACTTCACAATCGACAATGCTGGTTTTCGAGTTGTTTGTGAGATACCCAAGACTCTGTAAGCCTTTACTCTCGGAAAAATTCCCTTTCTCCTCATGCCTCAACTTACGATCTCTAAACATTCTCAAAAAATTTACTACTTCGCCGAACCACTTTTTTTTCCAATTAACCCTATCAACATGGTGTTGATTCGTGGTGGAAATTTTGATATGGGTTCTCTAGCGACAGAGATCGATCGATTCGAGAGTGAAAGTCCTCAGCATAGTGTGAATGTGCGATCGTTTTTTATGAGCGAATACCCGATCGCGCAAATTCACTGGTGGGTAGTAGTTGGCAACTTGCCGCAGATCGAAATACCGTTAGAACCATACCCCTCTTATTTTAAACGTCCGGGAGAAAATGCCCTGCTCGATCCCGTAACGAATATCAATTGGTTTGAAGCAAGAGAGTTTTGTCAAAGGTTATCTCGGAAGAGTGGACGGACTTACAGACTACCGACCGAAGCCGAATGGGAATATGCTTGTCGAGCTGGAACCACGACACCATTTCATTTCGGTGAGACGATTACTACCGACTTAGCAAATTATCGAGGTACCGATGATGAAGAGCTGAAAAGGTCTGGTTCTTATGGTCGGGGATCGAAAGGGATCTATCGACAAGAAACAACACCTGTAGTGAATTTTCCGCCTAATGCCTTTGGTTTATATGACATGCACGGGAATGTCTGGGAGTGGTGTCAAGACCATTGGTACGATAATTATGAGGGTGCGCCGATTGATGGTAGCCCTTGGTTATCTGATGATAGTAATCACCGTCGTGTAGTGCGGGGCGGTGCCTGGATCGCTATTCCGCGTAATTGCCGCTCTGCCACTCGCGACAGCAGTATCCCCACCAACCACCATGACCTTATCGGTTTTCGAGTGGTTTGTGAAATTCCCACAACTGTATGAATATTTACTCTCCGAAAAATCCACTCCTCGATGCGTCAAGACAGGGGTGCCCGTTGGCGAAGCCTTTCCGAAGGAATTAGGGTGGAGTGGGTAGATCTCCGCGACGATCTGGAAAACACTCGATCCTGCATCATGTTTTGGAAGTAGAAGCCCAACCAAACAACTTCCGCAATCGTTGGGAGGGATTAAACTTAAACACCCAAGTTTGCGGCGCAACCTTCACATAAAAAGTCCCAAAGTTCCGCAACGAGACACTATTGCCCTGTTGGAGCGATTCATAAATTTCTTCAATCGTCGCATCGATGACCGTTTCCACGATGTTAGTTTCTCGCTCGACTCGTTGAGATACGCGGCGGACTAGTTCCTGTTTATCGATAGACATCTCGCTTTAGATTTAATTGTTCGATAGTTAAGTTGTAGTTCGCGATCGTCAATTTAGGAAACTTCTGACTAAGATTTTGCCCAAAGTAATATTGACACCAAAACTCGGCAATTTCCAACAGCTTGGGCACAGATTCAGGAATCAAACCCGTACCATACCGTGGTTCATAGGATTCTGTAAATTCTCTAGCTAATTTATAAACCTGAGTTCGATGAGGCTATGCCTCATCATCAAATCAAGTCTCTGAATGTGTTTGAGCAATAAATATCAATTGTCAAAACAAGATACTTTACCAATCTATTATCAATAAGCATTACTTGTTGATAATAGCTTGGGATT
>NZ_JBGSPA010000159.1:0-30675 GCF_041738855.1 Chamaesiphon sp.
TAAATCAATGTTTTTTCAACTATTAATGATATTGATGGTGGATTTTAATGTGCCAAAAATTGAAAAAATTCTGCTGTTAGCCTAAAAGTGTTGAAATGCCTGAGTTTGAGGAGACAAAACTTCATCGAACTCAGGTGAATAAGTTACGATAAATTTATAGAACGAGTGTAAATTTAGACTCGATCGCAGGGAATAATCCTTATCGGGAGCAGATCGCCTAGCTACTTAAAAAGTTGACAGTTGACAGTTGGGCGATCTATACAAGTTCGCGCCAATCACAGCCGCTCTCACCATCTAGCGATCGTTAGTCTAAAGCCTCGCCTCCAAAGCTTTCTTCACCCGTACTCGATCGATCCTTGGCCCAATAGTAGAGATCACGGTGAGATTCCAGTCACCGTAATCTAATGATTCCTCAGGACGGGGAAAATGTTGCAATTTGTTGAGCAAAAATCCGGCGAGAGTTTGGTAGTCATCAGAGAGGGGAAGCGCGATCTTTAATTGTTGGTTGAGATCTTCGAGATTGATTTGGGCTTGGACGAGGAATGTCCCATCGACAAGTTTCTGAAGTAGTTGTGTGGGTCGCTCGGAAGTGACTTTCATGCCGATCATTTCTTCGATCGCATCTTGACGGGTAATCAAACCAGCCGTGTTGCCAAATTCATCAACGACGATCGTCATGTGGGTGTCAGATTGGTGCATCTGTTTGAGGACAACACTGACAGGGGTAGATTCGGTGGCAAATTCTACCAATTGGAGCCACGGCGCGATCGCGATTTGTCCAGCGGCTTTGCCTTGAGCGAGGAGCGGGACAAAATCTTTAAATGCAACTACGCCGACAATTTTATTGAGGGACGTGTCGGTGACTGGATAGCGGGAATAGCCATGGGTAGCGACTTTGAGCAGGAGTGTCTGGCAACTGGCTGTTTGGGGAATGGTCACGATCTGAGTACTCGGTACCATCACATCGGTCGCGATCGTGTCGGCAAATTCTAGGACTTTGGTCAATACTTCGCGTTGTTCGATCTCTAGTCCGCTCGATTCCCAATCGGTGGCGACGATCGCTTGTAGCTCTTTGAAGGTGACGAGATCGCGATTTTCATACCGTTTTTCGATCCCTACCAACCGCAAACATAGTCGCGTCGATCGATCGAGTACCCAAATCAGCGGACTAAAGATGCGGGCGATCGCCAGACTGGGAGTACCCAAAAAGCGGGCAATTTGTTCGGCATATACCAGCGCGATCGATTTGGGAATCAGTTCGCCAAAGACGATCTGAAGATATGCCAGCAGGATGAAAGTTACAGGTATCGCCAGCGAATGCGCCAGTGGGATATTTCCAAATCCCTGCGCCAAGATTTGGGCGATCGCTCGTTCGCCAATCCAACCTAGTGCCAGACTCGACAGTGTAATCCCGACTTGGGTAGTTGAGAGTAGTCGCTCGATCCCCCGTTGCAGATCTTGGACTTGCTTGGCTCGCTCGTCACCAGCCGCCACCAACTGGGTGATGCGCGATCGTCTCACTGACAAGATTGCAAACTCGGCAATCACAAAAAAGGCATTGATCGCAATCAAACCCAACACCAGTAGGAGTCGCCACCCAATGTCTGAACCACCTAAAAGTGGATGAGGATCGTTCATTGTCGGGATGTAGAGAGAGAAAAGGTGACGCAGAGGACGCAAAGTAAAGGGAGTACGCATCCGCTCAAGCCTGCAAGGTTGCGCTGTCTTGACCCAAACACATGCGGAGGGAACCTCCGCGTGATTTGGGTCGCTAAACCCTCGGGGAACCCGAGGAGCATCCGCTAAAACCTAAAGCCTAAAGCCTTCCCACTGGCACTCCTGAGACTTCCAGTTGCAGTTTGCGGTCTAGATCGGTCAATTGTAGTGAAACACTCTTGACTTTATCTAGAGATTTTTTGGGAATGGTAAGTACAACTTTGGTTTCTTTGCCAGTAGCAGGGAGACTAGTGGGCAGTCCTGCGGTGGTAGTATCGATCGGCTGAGCGCGATCGGTGGTGGCAGAGATCCTCTCTTGTCCAAAATTTACAGGCTGGCTGCCGTGATTGGATAGTGTCACTGCTAGCTTAACATCATTGCCTTTGGATTCGATCGATTTGATGGTCATCATAATCCCCTGATCCTGGGTGACGATCGGCAGTTTTACAGGTGGTAGTCCAGCTTTTGGATCGTTTTTCACGGCTTTTTCAAAATCACCAGCTTGTTTTTTGGCATCTTTTACCTGCTGAGCATCTTTGCGCGGTTCTTCGACCCCCATCTGCTTTTTGGCAGTAGCAATCAGTTCTGGCTCGGCAATTAATTGCAAACCTTTGGTATTTGGATTCTGCTTGTTGCCACCTTTATTATTACTGGGACGAATATCTGGTTGGGTGACGCCTCTGAGTGCCTCATGTCCAGAGACAAAGCCGAGGACACCACTCATAATTCCGGCTGCCAGCATGAAGAATAGTAAAATACTAGTCAGTAGTAGCGTGCGATCGCCTTTGATACTTTTTTTCATATTTATCCTGAGCAAGATCTTTAGCGACGGCTATTGTCAACTAATGTTTATTAAATCTTATCGAAGTCGAGCGATCGTTTTAGCCAATATCCTAGCGATCTACCACTTGGCTACAGTATTCGCTTTAGTCCTAGTTTACCCACATATTTTCGCAATCGGTCAGGTAGCATCGCCTACCAAATATTTTGGATATTATTAGTAGTCTTTAGCTATCCTCCAGCCGATCGACGGCTGAGTGCGATCCCAAAACCTAAAGCCTAAAGCCTACTTAATCGGCACACCTACCGACCTCAAAAAACTGCGTAAGCGGAGCAAAAATAATGTTTCTTTGACTTTGGGGTTATCGGTGACAAGACTGGCATCATCACGCTCTAGTTGTTGCTTGGCAGTAACGACTAATTCTGCAAACTCGATCGCAGACAATGCTTTACCATCGATCGGCGATCGCGCTTCGGTGATAATTTCTGCTCTGAGCACTTCCTCGGGGATATCAGTATCCACCGCAACACTACTCGCCTGAACTGGGACGGCGATGTTCCATCCCATCATCCCAAAACAGGCGATCCGAGTCAAGTGTGTGACAATTTTTGGCGGCATTAGCAATAAAATTGACGTGAGTTCGTCGATCGTGTCCGAGTTTGCTTACCCTTTACCGATCGTCAGCGTCAGCCGTAGCTATTTGGATAGCATTTCCGATCGGGATGAGGTATGATTTACGAGCTATGAAATACCTAAATCACTACGACTATACTGCATTCTGCCACTATTACCAATTGACTTCGTATGCAGCCACTAAATCTACCCCCTCAAATCGATCGTTCGTCAGCTTCAATGTCTGCACCATCAAGATTGAATGTAGTTAGCTCGAACCCTACTCATCAGCAAGTCAGACACCTACCTCAGCCGCATTTGGCTCCAGCTTGGTTGCGATCGCTGATGACTGTGCAGCAGGGAGCGATGGTCATATTTGCCAGCGTCTTGGGATTGAGTACGCTCGTTTACGGTCACACGGTTTATACCCAAAGTTTGTGGAGAAGTCAGTACGGACAATTGCAGCGGTTGCAGGTGCAGGAAAGTCAGCAAGGCATGATGAATGAACATCTCAAGCAGAAGATGGCTCAAGCCGCAGAAGCATCGACAAGTGGTCTGATCGCCCCCAATCCCGATCGCCTGTTATTTATCCCCAGCGCACCTCAGCGTCCGATGAAACCGTTACCCGTAGTACCTCATTCATCTCGACAAATGACACCGCCATCGCAGCTCCCACGGGGGTATTAGTGGTGGCGCATCCGCCCACAACTTGTTAATCTGGGGTGCGTTACGGCTGATACCTAACGCCCCAATGTCGATCGCCATGGATCTGATTTAGGATTGATATCGTAATGCCAGATTGGTCAATTGTGAACGCTAATACACTTTCGGTCATTATTCTTGCAGGTGGTCGCAGTTCGCGGATGGGTCGAGACAAAGCGACGATCGAGATAGCAGGGGTGCCATTGATTCGGCACATCTACGATGTCGTCGCTGGCTGTCGAGAGCGCAGCGACGGAGTCGCTACTGATGAGCATGGCGCGATCGCAACTGACGATCCGCTAGCGTTGGCGGGACGTATCTACGTCGTGACACCCTGGGCGCAAAAATATCGCTCGATTTTACCCGCCACTTGTCAATTTATCCCCGAACCACAGCCACATCGCGGCCCCTTAATTGCTTTCAGTCAAGGATTGGCAACGATCGACTCTGACTGGATGCTCCTCCTCGCCTGCGATCTGCCCAATCTCGCCACTCCAGTCGTCCAAACTTGGATCGACGGATTGCCATCTGTTCCGGCTCAGAGCATCGCTTATCTGCCCAGACATCCTCACAAAGGTTTGGAGCCATTGTGTGGCTTTTACCGCCGCTCTTGCCGTCAATCGGCGCACGAATACATTGCTAGTGGGGGGCAATCTTTTCAAGGTTGGCTGAAGATGCACCCAGTGACCGAATTAATCGTCAGCGAGTCGCGCTGGCTCCTAAATTGCAATACACCTGCGGACTTGGCAACGATCGGTGAAAATCGATCGCTACCATAGCGTACCAGCAGTAATCGAGCTAAAATGACGATCGCGCGACGAACTTCGTAACTGATGCTATCTATGACCCTATTACCCACTGATGACACCCCACTGTACAATCATCCACTACCAGAAATCGAACAATGGCTGATCTCGATGGGTTGCGAGCAAGATGATAGTGAGTTGCATTGCTGGCATATTACCCGACCTGATTGGCGTGCGGAATTGTCTTTAGATATCGAAGAATTAACAGTCCGCTATCATGCGAGTGCCCAATCGGCATCAACATCGCAAATTGCACCAGGACAAAGTATTTATCGCACCTTTAAGTATTCACTCAGTCGTCAGGACATCGAAAATGCGGTTTTTGCAGGTCCCTAGATCTCACAATTACCGCCAAGATCCGTCAATTGAGTTATACTACGAGATGTCAGCAGATGACCTCAACTGCTCAGCGTTCAGATACCAAGTACCCAAAAGTTCGACTCAGAACTGTAAACTACCAGACATTGACCCGATCGCGGCACTGTTTGCCCTCCAGCGGTAGTAGGTCTGAGGTTGGTACAGAGTGACGCCACCATTTACCCGTCGATCTACCCATGTTTTTAGCCATTTTCATCGCTGCAATCACTGGGTTATTTGTCGGTGCTGGTACTGGTTATCTGTGGCGTCAAGCCCATGTCCGACAACAACTGAGGCAAGTGTTGGATGTGCTGGAGACGGATGAAGATCGCGAGTATATTTCATTGCCAATCATCTCCCAATTACGACGGAGAGCGGTCTTTAGCCAACAACAACAATATCAGCTTCAGCAACAATTATTTAGTTGGCAATCTTTGCTCGAAGTAGCACCGATTGGGTATCTCCAAATCGATGCTGAGAATCAAGTATTGTGGTGCAATCAATCAGCCAAACACCTGCTGCAAATTCAAAAATGGGATTCGGCACAAGCCAGATTATTATTAGAATTAGTCCGCTCTTACGAACTCGATCGCTTGATTAACAAAACCAGATCCGCTCAAGTCGCGAGTGAACTAGTGTGGCAGTTTCATGCTGGTTATCATGAAGGGACAAGTTCGCGATCGATTTGGCTCAAAGCCAGCAGTATACCCCTGGCTGATGGCACGATTGGGGTATTTGTCGAGAGTCAGCAGGAGCGAGTCGATGCCGCCACTGCGCGGGAGCGGTGGTTGGGAGATCTCGCTCACGAAATCCGCACACCGCTGACAGTCATTCATCTCCTCGCCGAAACATTACAATCCAAAGTTACACCTGACTTGACCCGCTGGGCAAGTCAAATCCTCCGCGAAACCAATCGCTTAATCGATCTAGTTCAGCATTTTTTGGAACTGAGTCAGTTGGAGTCATCTGCCACTCAGCATCTCCAATTAGTAGAAGTAGATTTTGTCAAGCTCATCAATGATGTCTGGCATACTCTAGAACCGATCGCCAAACAGCGACAAATTGAATTTATTTATCAAGGTCCAGTACAATTGATGCTGAAAATCGATGCAGCTCGATTTACCCAAGCAGCAATCAATTTATTTGATAATAGTCTCAAATATTGTCCCGATCGCGGACATATTTGGATGGATATTCAGCGATGGGAACTAGAATTAGTTACCACCAATCCCCCATCGACTCCGCCAAATCGCCAGGTTTGGATCGATCTGTATGATGATGGAGCTGGCTTCACCCCAACCGATTTGCCGTATATTTTCGATCGCTTGTACCGAGGCGATGTTTCCCGTCAACGCCAACCAACCAGCACTAGTATGATTGCCCAAACTACAGGCAGCGGATTGGGTCTAGCGATCGTCCGCCAAATTATGCTGGCACACCAAGGGACGATCGTTGCTGACAATCATCCAACTACAGGCGGAGCTTGGTTCCGAATTAGTTTGCCTATTAGCTAGCTGGCAGACGGTGTGCTGGAAATTTTTGAGGTGGGAGGAGATAAATAATATGCGATCGAAAACTTTGCTAATTAACGATTCTA
Organism: Chamaesiphon sp.; assembly: GCF_041738855.1. Classification (GTDB taxonomy): domain Bacteria; phylum Cyanobacteriota; class Cyanobacteriia; order Cyanobacteriales; family Chamaesiphonaceae; genus Chamaesiphon. Next base: position 6,572 of record NZ_JBGSPA010000159.1, read on the forward strand.
GTGATGGTTGCGACATTATTTGATATACCTCGGTCGTTAGAATAGAGCCAACCCCAAATATCTAGATCGGCTCGACCTCACCCTAGATAGCATCATCAATTTTAAATGTGACCATATCTTATTCGTTGAATGAATCCAAACAATTTAAACATCGCAGCCGTCGATTGGAACAAGATCTGTTGCTGATGGGAGCTTTAGTAGAACAGTCTTTTCGACTGGCACATAGCTCGATTTTTCAGCGCGAAATTGGCGTCGCCGAACAAATTCCCAAAATCGATCGCAAGATCGATCGCTTTTATCATCAAATTGAAATTGAATGCGCCGAACTGATGACGATTGCCTCCCCAGTCGCTCAAGATCTACGGCGGCTGAGTGCCTTTATGCAACTGGTGCGAGACTTGGAGCGGATTGGGGATTATGCCAAAGATCTCGGCGAGATCTCACTAAAGTTGTTTCCCTATCCAGCACATCCCTGTATGCCCGCGATCGAACAGATGTCTCATCATGCTAGATCCATGCTAGAGTCGAGTTTGGCGGCTTTGACCAATTTAGATGGCACTGCTGGCCCAACCATTCACAAGCTAGACGATCGTGTCGATCGTGCCTATGAGGACATTTATCAGACTTTAGCTAGTCAAACTCAGATTCAAGGCTCGATCGAGCCGACAATCTTACTAGCACTCACCATCCGCCATCTCGAACGCATGGCAGATCACGCCACAAATATTGCTTATCGAGTGACTTTTATCGTCACAGGTTCGCGGAAGTTAAAAAAAGAACCGAGCGATCTGTAAGTGCTGTTTTTGCATTGTAGGAAATTAAATAGATATTTGCCTTTTTCTAAAAAGCGATAGAAAAGTTCTAACGAAAGTCGAATAATTAGTCCAGTAGTTGATATTGTCCAACAAACTGTCGTCAAAGTTGTACCCAGAACTATGACGATTGACGAACGGCAACAGAAGAGAATCAATCTAATCACAGTTGAGGAAATTCAACTACCTCTTCAACAACAGTCCGACCTGATTGGATCGTGGGAATTTCTCTACGAAAGAAGTCTCGGTTGCGTTGGGATGTTAAAAGATTGGCTCTCGGAAACTCTCTATGATATTCTTACTAGGAAAAAACCTGCTGCCACAATTTCGCTTAAAGATCTAGAAAAGAAGGCTCGTCCAGTCAATCAGTGTCGTGTGATGTTGAGTGTTATTTTGGCGGGAGAGAAGCGGTTCCTAAAGTCTGTAGAAGAATTGAATGAGTTACGTCGAGACTTGGGACTTTTAGATCTAGATGGTGAATCAGACCAAGAATATACGAAAAAAGAAAGTAACCTATCGTCCAAATCTACATCACCAAATCCCTCCAAACAGATGCAACCGATCGGGCAACCGAAGGCTGTCAGATATCCCGTTGGGGATGTCGAGAATGCTAAATGACAATCGAACCCATCATCCCCCATCGTAGTATTCTCTACTCAATCCCACCGATCGGTATCGGTACGGGCGATATTGAAGATTTGACCAGTTATATTTGTCGGCTGGCTGAGGCTCATTGTTTGTCGATCGACCGATTAGTATGTTGAAAACTGGTCGGGAATGGTGTCCAGATTGCCTTCAGAAGTGGCAGAATAGCGATCGGGACATCATGGATTATTTGAAGGGTGCGGGGAAAGAGGATCGGAATGCTCAGTGGTCGCAGAAATATTCAGCAGATGCACCAACGGATCGAATTAGTGATGACGATTACCTCCGGTAGGCTACGCCAACGATTGACTTTGCTCAAGGTTTTAGCTGGAGAAATTCCCGTTTAGCAAAATGCTTTTATAATACGATTGCAGTGAAAAATAATTCAAATAAAAAAGACAGATCCCCGAAAATGTCTAATGATTGAGGGTAAAAAACTGTCGTACGCTGTAAACTAAGTGAACTTCTCCTTAAATTGCCTTCTAGTCGTGACTTTTAATCAGGTAAATATAGTGGAATCACAAAAGTTCCGATGAAGATTCTTTTTCTCGATCAAAGCGGTAAGCCTGGTGGAGCAGAACTTTGCTTGTTGGATATTGCTAAAGCATATCGCGATCGCTGCTTAGTGTGTTTATTCGCCGATGGCTCCTTTCGCGCCATGCTTGAGGAGGAACAGATCCCCGTCAAAGTATTAGCGACTTCAATTGATGTTCAAAAAGACAGTAGTACTCTGCAAGGCGTGTATAGTATTGGACGGTTGATACCGGTAGCACTCGAAGTTGCGCGACTGAGCCGCCAGTATGACTTAATCTATGCCAACACCCAAAAAGCTCTAGTCGTCGGCGCATTAGCAAGCGTCTTGAGTCGGCGACCCTTAGTTTTTCACCTGCATGACATCCTCTCGTTAGAGCACTTCAGTAGGACAAATCAACGGATTGCCATGACGCTGGCAAATCGGTTTGCCTCAGTGGTAATCGCCAATTCCTTAGCCAGTCAGTCGGCTTTTATTGCTGCTGGAGGGCAGGCAAAACTGACCCAAGTTGTTTACAACGGCTTTAATCTAGATTGTTATCGAGATGTTGCGTCTCAAAGCCAGCCGACCCGGCAGGCATTAGGATTTACAGATCCCGATTTTGTCGTCGGGCACTTTAGTCGGCTTGCGCCCTGGAAAGGACAGCATCTATTAATTGCAGCACTGACTCATTGTCCCGAATCTGTGAGTGCCATCCTCGTTGGCGATGCTTTGTTTGGCGAAGGAGACTATGTAACTCAACTACAGCAACAGGTTAAAGATTTAAACCTCGAACATCGAGTACGGTTTATCGGCTTTCGGTCTGATGTCGCCGCACTGATGGCAGCATGTGACCTGGTAGCGCATACTTCAACCGCGCCAGAACCGTTTGGGCGGGTCATCGTCGAGGCGATGTTGTGCGGTACTCCCGTCGTGGCTGCGGCAGCGGGCGGCGCGATGGAATTGGTGGCTGATGGGGTGACTGGCTGGCTCGTGGCACCTGGCGATCCGGTGAAACTGGCCACGGTAATTCAGCAATGCGACGCTCGACCAGAGCTAGTCAAGGAAATTGCCGCCACAGCCCGAATCCAAGCTAGTCAACGTTTTGACCTAACGGCGATCTCACGACAAATCGATCGGATCTTAATCCAGGTGGCAGGATGACCGCTATTTCAGAGTGGAAACGCTCATTTTGGATTGCACTTTCGCTAGCACCATAAATCTGTGCGACAACGGTCAACTAGTTTTCCCTCTGCAAAAGCAAGATCGTGAGGCTGTCGATCGATAGATTCCGATTTACCTCAGTCACACCTCGATCTCCGCTCGATCCATTGACTTTGTATTATTTTTTACCACAAGTTACTAGTGCAAACTCATATTATTGCCAAATACTAGTTTGGAATAGTTGATGCACTCAGATATAAGCCCTACCAACGTCTCTATCTGTAATTGTTGGAATGTCAGCAATATTTTGGGATGCAACAACATGGTCTGATGCTGGCAATGTTGTGATACTTGGATCGCACATTTAGCTACTAATATACGTCATTATACGGATTGAATATTAGTCAGAAGATGATATGCTGCGGAGCAGTATTGTCTGGTGCGTTTCCAAATTAAAACCCCGACCGTTCGAACTTTTCAAGTTTTTGGTAGTTGCGATAGCTGCTATGTGAGGTAAATCTTTTGAAGCCAAAATTGGGTCTGTTTGGAATTCTGATAATAATTCAGGGCTAACCTTCCTATGGATATCAATATTGCCAAATATTATTTATGAAAGTTGCTTTGGTGCATGACTACTTAACGCAGCGAGGCGGTGCAGAACGAGTGTTTGAGCTGCTATGCAAGTACTTCCCCCGTGCAGACATTTTTACATCCTTGTACGATGCCAAAAACACGATCGACTTGGGAGATCGTCCAGTGCAGACCACAATTCTTCAGCACATTCCATATGCGAGTAGGTATTTTAGGCTACTTGCACCCTTTTACTACCCTGCTTTGCGGGCACTAGACTTGCAGGATTACGACCTGATTATTAGCAGTTCGTCGAGCTTTGCCAAAGGTGTGCGGAAAAGACCTGGAGCTAAACATATCTGCTTTTGTCACAACATTCCCCGCTTTTTGTGGGATACCAAAGTGTATCTCAGAGGATACAAAGAATTTCAAGCATTCTCGCCGATCGTTGAAAAAGTGTTTAAGTACCTTAGGAAACTCGACCTCCGGTATTCACAAGAACCCGATCGGTATATTGCTAACTCTACGACGGTGGCCGAACGGATTCGGAAAGTTTATGACAAGCCAGCGATTACGATTAACTATCCGATCGACGATAGCAAATTTGTGTTTTCGGAGTGCAAAGAAGATTTCTACTTAGTCTCTAGCCGTTTGCTTAGTTACAAACGGATCGACATTATTGTGGACGCCTTTAACTCGCTCGGTTGGCCGCTGCTGATCGTTGGCGACGGCCCCGAACGCCAGCGACTGGAAGCTAGAGCCATGCCAAACATTCGCTTTCTGGGCTACGTCAGCGATCGCGAACGCGCCCAGCTTATGGCTAAAGCTCAAGCTGTGATTATTGCCGCCTTAGAGGACTATGGCCTAGTACCGATCGAAGCAAATTTTAGTGGGACACCAGCGATCGTCTACGGTGCTGGAGGTGTCTTGGATACCCAGGTGCCCGGTTTGACTGGCTTGTTTTTTTACAGCCAAACTGCTGATGCGATTCGGGACGCTCTGCTCCAAGCTAGTAGCAAAGAGTGGAACTACACCATGATTCGCAACCACGCGATCGATCGGTTTACCGAAGCTGTATTTTTCCAAAAAGTCAGCAGTAGTTGTGGAAGCTGGTTGGAACCATGACGGTGCGTGACTCAGGCAGACTGATGATTGATGCTAACGAGGTAATATGGCTCGAAATATAATCAAGTCCGATCACGAAGATGCCGATTACAACCAGTTAGTTGTCAATAGTGATAAGGAGCCGATGGCCGAACGGTCAATTTCGGCCTTGGCAGTAGCCGATGAAGATGCGGGTTATGCTCAGTTGTTTGCTGTCTTGTTACGCCGTAAATATTGGTTCTTCGGATCATTTTTGGGTTCGATTGGCATCGCTCTGTTGTTGAGTTTGTATCTCAAACCCACCTACCGGAGTTCAATGCAACTCTTGGTGGAGCAAAATTATCGGGGTACCCCCGAACCGAGATCGACCAACCCCCAGTTTGCCGACTCCGATGTCCAAGTAGATGTTTCAACTCAACTGACTTTGATGAATAGTTCGGGACTGATTCAACAGATTGTCGACAGGCTCCAGCCGATCTATCCAAAGCTAAGAATCAAGGATGTTAAGAAATCACTTGTGGTCGCTCAGGTGACAGGGAAAACCGCCGAAAAAAAGGTGGATACCAAAATCATTGAAGCCGCTTATGAAGACTCGGATCCAGTCAAAGCTCAGAAAATTTTGCAAACGGCACGACAAGTTTATCAGGATTACAATCGCGAACAACAAAAGCTCCGGTTGGCGAAAGGGCTGGTATTTATTAACGAGCAGATTCCCCAGATTCAGGCTCGACTCAGACAAGCCGAATTGGATCTAGAAAATTTTCGCAAGACTCACAACTTTATCGATCCAGAACTGCAATCAACAGCCTTAGTTGAGTCTTTAGGTAATGTCGCCAAGGAGCAGAACGCTACTTTAGTTCAAATTCAGGATTTGAGCGCCCAACAGGCAGTTTTGGAGCAAAAACTGGCACTTTCGCCACAGGCAAGTTTGCAGGCGACCCGCTTGAGTCAATCCTCTCGTTATCAAAACCTATTAAATGAGCTTCAGAAGACCGAACTTGCCCTAGTCCAAGAGCGTCTCCGCTTTACCGATCGATCGGCGATCGTGCAGAAATTGCTAGAACAGCAGCGTCAGCAGCAGTCCCAACTGTCGATCGAGATGCAGCGAATTTTGGCCGATCGCAATGTGTCTGCTAGTTCAGTTGATGCTGTGAGGAAGACAGGGCAACTAGGAGCTAATGAGTTGACATTAGCCAGCCAATTTATCAACATCCAGGTTAATTTGAGAGCCGCTCGTGCTCGTGCCCAAACCCTGAAGCGGATCGAAACACAGTATCAGCAAGAAAGTCAGCGATTTCCAGCAGTGCTTGCAGAATATAACCGCTTGCAACCAGCGGTACAGGTCAGTCGAGAGACTTTACAGCAGTTGTTGAAATCTCGGCAGGATCTGGGATTGGAGATTGCACGGGGCGGGTTTGACTGGCAGGTGGTCGAACCACCTCAACTGGGGGAAAAAACAGGTCCAGATTTGAAGCGAAACCTGTTACTGGGTGCGGTTGTGGGGTTATTTATGGGAGGTATAGCTGCATTCTTGCGGGATACCATGGATGATTCTATCCATTCTGTCGATGAACTCAAAAAGCAGACAAATCTGCCGCTGCTGGGGACTGTACCTACAATGTTGATGCGCGGCAGCAGTGAGTCCGGTATTAGTCTGCCCTTGCGCTATGTATCGACCTTAACCCCTTCAACCCCACAGGTCAACTGCTGGCCCTTACGCGAGTCGATCGATCTGGCTTACCAAAACATCCAACTGATTGATTCTGCCAAGGTGCTCAAATCGCTGGTAGTCACTTCGATCTTAGCTGGTGAGGGTAAATCAACGGTGGCGATCGGGTTGGCAATGAGTGCGGCGCGTTTGCATAAACGCGTGCTACTGATTGATGCGGATTTGCGCTGCCCCAGTTTGCATACAAAACTGGATTTGTTCAATGGTGAGGGTCTTTCAACATTGCTCAGCAGCAATCCTAGAATTTCAACCAAGAGGGTAATTCAATCGCTATCGTTTAACAGTACCCTCGATGTCTTGACTGCTGGACCCATGCACCTCGATCCAGCCCGACTGCTCAGTTCGCGACGCATGACAGAGCTAATGGCAGAGTTTGAAGCCCACTACGATTTGGTCTTAATCGATACTCCGCCGATCGTGGGCATTGTTGATACGACGATCGTGGCATCTTTTTGTAGTGGTGCAGTGCTAGTAGAGCGAATCGGCAGCGTGAATCGTAAAGACTTGACTGAGGCTGCTGCTGTGATGAATCGGCTGAATTTGGTGGGGCTGATTATCAATGGGGTAGATCGATCGACCGATCGATATGCCTCTGACGACCAGTGGAGCGATCGAGAAACGGATTTCTAAATGTATTCAACCCGATGTCCCCCAGGATCGATCGGAGTTCACCTAATAGAGTGTATATGACTAAGCAAATCAAGAAGGTTTTAGTGACGGGCGGTGCAGGTTTTATTGGTTCGGCGACGATTGCCGCATTTCAGAATGACGGTCATGAAATTTATGCGATCGATAATCTATCGTTTGGCAATCGAAAGTTCATCACGATCCCTGAGAGTCATTTTTTTGAGATCGATATTCTCGATCGAGCCAAGCTATTTAGAGTCATCAGTCAGATTGAGCCAGACTGGATTATTCATCTGGCGGCGATCCATTTTATTCCCTACTGCAATCAACATCCGATCGAAGCTGCACGGGTCAACATTCAGGGGACGATTAATGTGCTCGATGCTGCCAGAAATGTCCCCAATCTGGAGAAAGTATTTTTTGCTTCCACTGCCGCAGTTTATCCGATCTACAATGATGCCATCTCGGAAACTCATCCCCCCGCACCTACGGACATCTACGGTCTATCTAAGCTCACAGGTGAGCATCTGATGAATGAGTTTCACTTGCAAACCGATGTCCCCACGATCGTCTGCCGATTCTTTAATGCTTTTGGCCCTAACGAAACCAACGCACATGTAATTCCAGAAATCCAGCGGCAGATTAATGCCGGATGCCGAACCATTCAGTTGGGCAATCTCGATCCCAAGCGAGACTTTATCCATACCTCTGATATGGCTAGTGCGATCGTCAAATTGCTGGACATCGGCGATCGAGGAATCGAAATATTTAACCTCGGTCGGGGGATCGAATATTCCGTAACTGAAGTAGTCACGGCCTTCGAGCAAGCATTAGGCGAAAGAATCGTCATTGAAGTCGATCCGGCTAGAGTCCGCAAAGTCGAACGGATGCACTTGCTTGCTGACATTACTAAGCTGAAAAATTTTATCGATTGGGAGCCAAAAATTAATCTCAACCAAGGAATTAGTACCTTAATCAAGTGCCAACCGATTACAAAATAAATCTACGATCGAATTAGGTGACTTTAGCTTATGCGAGATTTAACTTATGAGCCATCAGCAAAAAATTTTGTTTCACTTGCCAATCTCCAATCCACCAGATGCCTTGAATGGAACGAATGGTCGCGTATTGGGAATGCTCAAATATTTTCACGATCGCCGCGATCGATTTGCTGTAGATGCGATCGCTGGTAATAAATTTGGCAGACTAGAATGGAATGACGATCGCCAGCAAGATGTCTTAAAATTTGTCGATAATATCTTTGTCTATCGGGGCGAAAACAACTGGTCTGACTTCATTTATACCCGCGCTCAAAGCTTCTATCATCAACGGCTATTGTGTCAACAACTTCCCGTCGATTCAGATTATTTTGCACCGCCTGGTTATGTTAGCTATCTAACCAAATTATTGACGCAACGAAGTTATGATTTTATCTGGATTAATAATCTTGACTATGCCCATTTAGCTAGCAACTTGCGATCCGCCAAGCTTCAGACAATTATCGATATTCACGATATCACTTCTCGTTTTCGGTTGGTCAGAAAGAACATCGATTACTCTAAAAATTTGAAATTTGACTACCAAGCAAATTTCGAGCGAGAGATCGCTTTGCTCGGTCAATTTGACAAGACGATCGTCGATTCCCAGTTCGAGCGAGACATCCTCGCCCAAGAACTTCCTTCCGACAAACTCCACTTTATTCCCTCTCAAGTAAATGGTCTAGATAGTGGTAGTGACTCGACTCCTTATCCCGAGCGCGTATTTGAGTATGATGTGCTATTTGTGGGATCTGACAATCAACCCAATCGTGAAGGATTGCAATTCTTCCTTGATGAAGCTTTGCCGCTAATTGTCGAGCAAAAACCCGATCTCAAAGTCGCGATCGCGGGCAAAATATCATTTGCAGTTCGGGTCGAACCTGTGGTGGCTAAAAATTTGGTGTGCTTGGGTTACGTTCCCGATCTGGCCGAACTTTATCTGAAATCAAGGTTAGTAATTTGTCCCTTGAGATCGGGGGCAGGGACGAAGTTTAAGTTGGTAGAGGCAATGGCTTATGCCATGCCGATTGTCACTACAATTCATTCGGCATCAGCTTTAAGTTTAGTTGATGGGATAAATGCTTTTATCACTGACGATCCGGCGGCTTACGCCGATCGAGTTTTGTGTCTGATCCACGAACCAGAGTTAGCCGATCGATTTTCGTTGCAAATATCTAAAACCTATGCCAGTCAGCATGATAGCGCGGCTATTTATACCAAACTCGATGCTATCTTTGGAGCCGATTTGGTGAAAACGGTGGTTTAGCAAGCGAACTGAGCGGTTTATATCGATCTTCGCTCGTTTAGTTGGGTCGTTACCATGGTCGAGAAACCCGACCAAAACGACTCCGCAAGATCGCAAGTAATCCTCATATCACTAGCTACTAGCCACTCGTCACTAGTCCCTAAACCAATCATTAACAACTCGAGTTAAATACCGAACAGCTTATGCTCTCTAAACTTTCCGCTTCTGTTCGAGTTTTGTTGAAAGCTACCAAATTTTGGCAGACTAATTACCCGATCCTGCGCGAATTTAAATATTTTCCTAAAATTGCAATTTTAGCTATCATATTTTCGCTACTTGCAGCCGCTTTTGAGGGAATTGGATTGGGTTTTCTCCTCTCCTTTTTACAGAATTTAACAAGTCCTAATGCAGCACCACTCAAAACAGGCATTAGTTGGTTTGACCTGTGGTTTTTAGGCATCAATACTTCTGCTACTAGTCGGTTATACCGGATATCTGCGGCGATCTGGCTGAGTACTTGTACGCGAGCATTATTTAATTATTCAGCTCAAATTTATACGGAGCTTTCTCAGCTTCATTTGACGGATCGGCTCCGAAAGCGAATTTTTGAACAGTTTCAGGCGGTAAGCTTGAGCTACTTTTCAACTTCAAATTCAGGCGAATTAATTAATACTATTACTTCGGAGATAGAACGCTTCAAGCAAGTATTCACTGGTAGTTCTTTCTTATTTACTAGGAGTCTAGCGATTCTAGTTTATTTGGTTTCAATGTTATTAATCTCCTGGCAACTGACGACCGTGGCATTTCTACTATTTGGTTTGATGGCTGTGGGTTTGTCTACCGCGAACAAGCGAGTCCGCGAAGGTAGCTTTGCAGTTTCGACGGCAAATGGTGATTTTACAACCGTAGCGATCGAACTTATTGGCGGAATGCGGACGGTGTGGGCGTTTGCAACCCAAGACTACGAACGAAGGCGTTATTATCGAGCCAGCGAACGGATCGTCAGCTCGTCGGCCAGGATGGCGGGGCTGTGGGCAATGGTTAAGCCCCTAGCTGAAGCAATTGCCACAACAATCCTGATTGTGATGATTCTGGTAGCTTTTAATGGCTCTATCACTAACGGAGCATTACCAGTGGCTTCATTACTAACTTTTCTATTTATCCTGATCAGATTAGTCCCATTTATCCAAGATGTAAATGCCACAGTAGCGGTACTCAGTAGTCTGCATGGCTCTAGACAGAAGATCGAAGAAGTGTTGAGAACTGATAATAAGACATATTTTCAGAATGGTACGATCGAATTTACAGGCTTAAAGCGATCGATAGAATTGATTAATATTGATTTTAGCTACGGTGAAGATCGCTTGATTCTTCAAGATATTACGTTGTCGATCGACTGCGGTCGAGTGACTGCTCTAGTTGGTGCTTCTGGTGCTGGGAAAACAACTTTAGCCGATCTAATTCCCCGCTTTTACGATCCAACGGCTGGTTCGATCGCGATCGATGGAGTCGAGCTGCGGCAGTTAGAAATCGATTCATTTCGTCGTAAGTTAGCGGTAGTCAGTCAAGATACGTTCATCTTCAATACTTCTGTTCGCGACAATATTGCCTATGGCACAGCAACAGCAACCGATGCAGAAATTTATTGGGCTGCTGAGCTTGCTAATGCGCTGGAATTTATCCAAGAGATGCCTCAAGGATTTGAGACGATTCTCGGCGAACGTGGTGTCAGGCTATCTGGCGGGCAACGACAACGCATCGCGATCGCGCGGGCTTTGTTACGCAATCCAGAAATCCTAATCTTGGATGAAGCGACTAGTGCCTTGGATTCTGTTTCCGAAAGATTGATTCAAGAATCGATCGAACAGCTTTCGATAGGACGGACGACGATCGCGATCGCCCATCGTCTTTCCACCATCTCCAAGGCGGATAAAGTGGTGGTGCTAGATCGCGGGCGAATTGTCGAGCAGGGCACCTATCAAGAGCTACTCCAACAGCAGCAGTATCTCTGGAAATACCACCAGATGCAATATGTCCAACAACATGCACTTTAAGTTCGATCGCGACAATTTTGTTCAAGAGTCTAAAACGATCGAAACAACATTTAATTTTAAGTAGTCGTAGTTATGGCAATCTTTAACTCAATATTTTCTCGATTAAAGTTTTCTGGCAAAGCTTATTTCATCACTACTTTAGTCGTACTTAGCATTTTGTTCCGGTTTGCCAACTTGGATCTGAAAGTGTATTGGAGAGACGAAGCTCTGACATCCTTGCAAGTAGCTGGTTACAGCCAAACAGAATTTATTCAAACAGCTTTTAATTCGGAAATTACCACACCGTTGGCCTTACAGCGTTACCAAGAAATTAATCGCGGTCGTGGTGTACGCGATACCATTAAAGTTTTAGCTGAAGAAACACCCGAACATCCACCTCTATATTTCATAATGCTGAGGATTTGGGCGAATTTTTTCGGCAGTTCTGTTGTCGCATATCGAAGTTTTTCGGCATTAATAAGTTTGCTAGTGCTGCCATGTGTTTATTATCTCTGTTTAGAATTATTTAGTTCGCCCAGAGTTGGATATTTTGGGATGGCTATTGCTGCGCTCTCGCCCTTCTTTATTGCTTACGCCCAAGAAGCCAGAGAGTATGGCCTGTGGATGGTGGCAATTCTCATTTCCAGTCAAACTCTGTTAAGAGCAATGCGACTGAATACTTGGCAAAGTTGGAGTATTTATGCAGTTGCCTTGGCATTTAGTTTTTATACTTATCTATTTTCAATCTTTGTTCTAATTGCTCAGGGTATTTATGTGTTGGCGATCGGTAAATTCCGCTTCGTTCGCGTAGCGTCTCGGAACGAGAATCGCACGTTCGGTGCATTTGTGTCCGCTGCACTAGTAGGCATCCTGACATTAGTGCCGTGGATCGTGACATTTCTGACCCACTTGACAGAGTTCAATCGATCGATGGCTTGGTCTTTTAAGCAGCATCTCTCGCTTTTAGAATTAGGTAGAGCTTGGCTAATCTTACCCAGACTACTATTTTTCGATATAGATTTACCTCGGATCGGATTTTTTAGTACCTATTATTTAGTCGCAATCTCTACAGCCCTATTTTCCTGCTATTCTATTTATTTCGTTATCCGTAATACTCCAACAAAAGTGTGGTTATTACTCATAACACTTATCGTCTTTCCTTTCCTATTTTTAGCTTTACCAGATGTAATTATCGGCGGGACTCGATCGGTAAATGCGCGATACCTAATCCCAGCCTATTTAGGAATCGAATTATGTGTCGCTTATTTATTTTCTGCTCGAGCAATGCAGGCAATTAATCGCAAAATTTGGCAGATAGGTTTTGCAACTTTACTTTCTATTGCAACACTAGCTGGTGTCATCAATTTGACGATGGACTACTCGTTTGCCAAAGATGGGCAAGCTATTATTAAAGTAGCTGACTCGATCGCTCTTAGTCCCCAATCGTTAGTAATTGCTAATCCTTACGCTTACAATCCTACCAAAATCTTGGCATTGAGTAGACGGCTTAATTCTGACGTTAAAGTTCAACTGCTACCTGAAACAAAAACACCTACAATTCCGAACGGATTTAAAAACTATTTCTTTTACTCTCCTCAAGTTCCCGATACCTGGAAGGAATTTGTCAGTAATAGGGGATTCGAGTCTGTGAAAATATCGAAAGATAGCGATGAAATATTATGGATTTATCGAAAAATTATTAAAGGAAAAAACTATGAAAAGGATAAAATCTCTTGACACTGTACGTGGTATGCTGATGCTACATATTGTGTTAATTATTCATGGAATTTACTGGTTGGTAGATAAACCTCATTGGACAAGCTCGGTTCTACTATTTGAGATGCCAGCAATATTTATCGTTTCTGGATATTCATACTATATTTCTGAAAACTTAAGAGCTAATAAGAAATCAGCCACAATGAGCGCAAAGGCATACTTTGAATATCTTACCTCAAGGCTCACAAGAATATTAGTACCATACTTTATATATGCAATGACTTGTAGTGGACTGCTATATATCTTGTCCCTTCATAAAGATTATGGCTTGGCTAGTAATGATTTGGGCAAGTTGTTTATTGCGTGGGCAAACCCTCTAAATTATGGGAATGGTTTCTCGCTTGGATTACTAAATGCGCATCTCTGGTTCATCCCTGTATTTCTAATTGTGACAGCGTTAATGCCTATTGCAACAATGTTTAGACCGCTAAAGAATCCAAATATACTGTCCTTAATAGCACTAATCTTTCTTGGAGAGTATATATTATACAAAACTAATTTCTTTAGCAAATCTGTCATTATACAATCGATGTTTTATCTAATCTTCTCTCTACTTGGTTATTACATGGCGCGCAATAAGAACTATTTTAAATCTACTAATTTTTTTAATGTATCTATCTTTTTAGGTTTTTTTCTAGTATTTGTTGTAATTATAAAAGGAGATTTACATGCAATGAATATGCAGGCAAATAAATTTCCACCCAACCACATTTTTTTTCTATTTTCTTGTTTTTGGATTTCAATATTTTTGTCTATTATTTATCGATTTTCAAAATTTGCAGAGAAATTAGAAGAATATTATGATAGCCTTTTTCTGAAACCGTTCATCACTTCTGGGTACTCGATATATTTATGGCAAGGATTAGGTTACACAATAGCAGTTTGGGCAGGAAAATCTTTTGATTTGCCTATGTTTTACGTTTGGGTATTGGCAGTTAGTTTATCCATTGTCTTTGGAACTTTCATGGCACCATTTGAAAAAATTAGATTTAGCCTTTCGCCGAGTAAACAAGAATAGCCGATCTCACTAGTACAGGCTGGCGTAAGTCTATAGCCTGCAATTGGCCGATAAATCATGCTAACAGCAACAAATAAGATTCTTAACCCAGGAAGCTCGCTGATGAAAATTTGTATAGTTACTCATTGTGTCATCAAAGGCGACGGTCAAGGACGGGTGAATTATGAGGTGGTATGTGAAACATTGCGACAGGGACACTACGTTACTTTAGTTGCCAGTGCCATTAGCCCAGAGCTGGAACAGCATCGCCAGATTGCCTGGGTGCCCATACTTGTCAAACAAGTGCCAACCGAGCTGTTGCGTAATCTCATCTTTTCTCTCAAAAGTGCGGCATGGTTGCGTCACCATTCACCTGAATTTGATGTCATTAAAGTGAATGGTGCCATCACTTCGGCTCGATCGGATCTCAATGCGGTGCATTTTGTCCATAGTGCTTGGGGGCGATCGCCGTTGCATGTTTGGCACCAAAAACGGGATCTGTATGGTGCTTACCAGTGGCTGTATACAGCCTTAAATGCCTATTGGGAAAAGACCGCTTTCGAGCGAGCCAAATTAACGATCGCGGTGTCCGAGAAGATTAAGCAAGAGATCCTCGCAATTGGTATCCCAGTGGAGCGGATCGAGGTCATTGCTAACGGTGTCGATCTTGAGGAGTTTCGCCCCGCGCGAGTAGATCGCTGCGAGTTGGGACTGCCAGCGGATGTGCCGCTGGCCTTATTTGTTGGCGACATTCGCATTTCCCGCAAAAATCTCGATACGGTACTCCAGGCTTTGGTAAATGTACCGCAGTTGCATCTGGCGATCGCTGGTGCGGCTGATGGGCGCAACTTCTACCCGCAACTGGCACAAACGTTGGGAGTTAGCGACAGAGTACATTTCTTGGGCTTTCGAGCGGATATTGCCGATCTGATGCGGAGTGCAGATATGTTTGTATTTCCATCCCGATATGAAGCTTGTTCGCTGGTGCTATTGGAGGCGATGGCCTCCCAATTACCAATAATTACCGCGACATCTGCTGGTGGTGCAGAAATTATCACCCCTGAGTGTGGTTTCGTATTGGCTGACCCCGATGATGTCGGCGCACTCAGCTTGGCGATGAATCATCTGACGAAAGATCCCGCAGCTAGGCATCAGATGGGCAAAGCTGCTCGATCGATCGCCGAGCAATATAGCTGGACGCAGATGGCTCACCGCTATCTAGAAATGTTTAAGGAGGTCAGTAAATGTTAAAAATCACCGTTGTGGTACCGACTTATCAACGACCGATCGATCTAGCGCGATGCCTAGCTGCCTTGCAACAGCAATATCGCCCAGCCAATCAGGTCATCGTCATCGTGCGGGATACAGATACCGCAACCTGGGATTTTCTGCGCGACTTCCAGCCAGCAGAGCTATCCTTACAGACAGCAACCATTAAAGTTCCTGGCGTAATTGCGGCGATGAATCTCGGCTTAGAGCAAGCCCAAGGGGAGGTTATTGCTTTTACCGATGATGATGCTGCGCCCCGCCCAGATTGGTTGGAGAGGATCGAGCGGCACTATTTGAATAACGATCGCGTGGGGGGTGTTGGCGGCAGAGATTGGGTACGTGAAGACGGCAAGCTGCTCGACGAGGCCAAATCGATCGTCGGTAAAGTGCAGTGGTTTGGTCGGACGATCGGCAATCATCATTTAGGGGTGGGCGCAGCTAGAGAGGTCGATATTTTAAAGGGGGTGAATATGAGCTGGCGGCGACAGGCGATCGCGCACTTGCGATTTGACGAACGGCTGCAAGGATCTGGTGCTCAGGCTCATTTTGAAATTGCCTTTAGTCTAGCAGTACGGCGGGCTGGGTGGTCGATTATCTACGATCCCCTGGTGGCCGTCGATCACTATCCCGCCGAGCGACCGCAAACAGACCCCCGCTTGCATCAAAATTGGCGCAGTCAATTTAACGCCACTGCGATGACCCAAACCGTGCATAACGAGACGCTAGGACTACTAGAGCATTTACCCTGGCTCAATCGCATTATTTTTATGGTGTGGGCGGTGGCGATCGGGACGCGGATCGCGCCAGGATTGCTTCAGTATCTGCGGTTGTTGCCACGGGAAGGTGCCCTCGCTAGCGATAAGTGGCGGGCTAGTTTGCAAGGACGTTGGCAGGGATGGCAAACATGGCAACAAACCAGATTTGCTGAGTTTGGCAAGGATAGCCCATGAAAAGAAATGCAATCCAAACTGCCTTGCAACCTGCACCTGCCTGGACGGCGATCCTGGCACTAATTGCGTTCACAGGTCTATTGTCGATCGCGGGAGCGGGGAAAGTGCTCAACGTGGCTTTTCCCACAGGTGCTTTTGCGGTGAGTATTCTGCTCTACTTGCGTGCGCCGCTGCTGTATGTGGGTTTTACCTGGTGGATCTGCTTGCTGACCCCGCTGGTACGCAGGCTAGCAGATTATCGCAGCGGCTTTACCGATCCCAGTCCGATCCTGCTGACTCCCTATTTGACGATCCTCGTGACGCTGGTAACGCTCAAACAGCATTTGCCCAAAACCTACAGTCAGGGTGGTTTACCATTTTTAATGGCCTTGGCTGGTATTTTTTATGCCATCCTCACTGGGTTAATTTTAAACCCGCCAGTGAAAGTGCTGGTTGCCGCTTTGGAATGGCTAGCCCCCGTGCTATTTGGCTTTCATCTGTTTACTAACTGGGATCGCTACCCCGCCTACCGTCAGAACCTCCAGCGGACGTTGACTTGGGGCGTATTGGTAATGGGCAGTTATGGGATCGTGCAGTATTTAATCGCGCCAGAATGGGATCGTACTTGGTTGATTAATACAACTTTGAAGACGATGGGCAAACCCGAACCGCTAGGGCTAAGGGTCTGGAGCACATTAAATTCACCAGAACCCTTCGCCGCGATTATAGCGGGTTGCTTGCTATTGCTATTTACCAACCAATCGCCGCTACGACTGCCAGCAGCGATCGTGGGGTATCTATCTTTTTTGTTGTGTGCCGTGCGATCGGGTTGGCTGGCTTGGCTGGCGGGATTGTTCAGTCTGATTGTCTCGTTAAAACCAAAATTGCAACTGCGGTTGTCGATCTCGCTCGTGGTGCTAGCCCTTGTCCTGGTACCCCTAGCGACGGTCGAACCCTTCGCCCAACTCAGCAGCCGACTCGACACCTTTTCCAATCTCGAAAACGACCAAAGTGCGATCGCACGGCAGCAAAGTTTCAACACCTTGCGCGATGCGGCCCTGACTAGTTTTATCGGTCAGGGCATCAGCGGCCAGAAGTTAGACAGTGCCTTATTTTCGATGCTATTTGAATTGGGGTGGATCGGGACTATTCCCTATGCTGGGGGCTTATTTTTACTCACGTTCGCATTGTTCCAAGCCAAGTCAGCTAAATTCGATCCGTTCATTGGCACCGCACGGGCGATCGCGATTAGTGCCTTAGTCAGACTACCAGTAAATGTCCCAATGCTGGGAGCCAGTGGTTTATTGCTGTGGACTTTTTTGGGGATCGGTTTGGCGGGGATTAAATTCGATCGATGGCAAGCTCGGCAAGCGCAGGTGAATCCCTTAAATTGAGGAGACAACCATCATGTTCGATATCAAAGGTTATCTGAAAAATATTGCTCGCGCGATCGATTTTGACGACATCGATCGCGCTGTACTTGCCGTCCTCACGATGCTATTTGCAGCTAGCTCGATGGCTGTACTAGTCGCGAATCACCCACGGCAAAAGAACTCGGATTTCACCAATCAGATCGCCACTACTACAGCCACCACCCGAACTGAGTCAATAATTTCTCCCTATACGGATCGCTCCCATTTTGATAATCTACCCTTTGGCTCTCACTCGCACTGGCTGCAACCTTGGCGTGCCTATTTAGAAACGTTTCCAGCAGCCAAGTTTCTCCAGGGGGTGGGTATTCAGCTCGATCTCAACGATCGAGAGAACCCCGATCTGGTGCTCCAAATGCTGGCAACTCACGGCATCCAGACAGCTCGGATTGAGATCGGCTGGAATAACCTCAGTTACGAGCGCGAAACCCTCCAAAACGATCGACTCCAGGCAATTCTCAAAGCCTGCAAACGCTGGGGCGTGAGACCCCTAATCTTGCTCAACGCCAATCAAGGTATACCCACCCCCACCCAATTTTTTCAGCGGACAGTAACAGCCAATATCTCAGCAGGTTCGCGCCAAATTCAATTAAATGACACTAGCGGTTTGACGATCGGCAAAAGTGGCTTAAATAACTTGACTGATGCTGGTTGGGCTGCGGAAGCACTGATTACGGCCATTGATGGCAAGACTGTCACTCTCTCCAAGCCCTTGCCAAAGGCGATCGCGGCGGGATCGTCCGTCAAGATGGCAACTTTGAAGTATCGACCCTTTTCCCAGCCTGGAAGTGCCGATTATCGCCAGACGATCGCGGGTTGGCAGCACTATGTCGGGACGGTGGCGCAGTTTACAGCCAATACCTTGGGAACTACCCAAAGTAACGATAAAGGCTTTGACATGGAGATTTGGAACGAGCTGACTTTTGGCAGCAAATTTCTGTCGATTAACAATTACTACAGCCCCGCTTTGGCTACTTATGACGAAGAGAGCATTTGGCGGAATTTAGTCACGGCTACCGCCGATCATGCTATAGCTAATCCCCGGCAATTTGCGGGAGTCAAGTTTAGCGATGGCTTTGCCAATACCATTCCCTGGCCAGCCGCATCCACACAACCAGTCAGGATTAGTGCTATCAGCAAGCATCCTTATGCGAACCGTAAAAACTTTCCAAAGGATGAGCAGCGTGGTGAAAAGATTGATGCTTTAGGTAAACCCACTGACTTTATTCCTACCTATTCAGCCATGTTTCCAGAATATTATGCGACCGCTCTGCAAACAGAGACTCTCCTGCGAGATGCCGCTCCGCTGACTAATGAGATTTACGGCGTTTGGCATGGGCGGTATGCTCGGCAGGTAAAGGGTCGGGTTATCCCCACTGATGTCTGGATTACCGAGACGGGCTTTGCGCCCGACGAACATGGTGTTACCGAACCATTCCGAGCGTTAGCACTTAAAGCCAAAACGACCGCTCGCTACTATACTTTTTATCTAAATAAAGGCGTCACCAAGCTCTATCTATATTCTGCTGCTTCTGGAGATCTGGGGCTAGGCATCGTGCAAGATAACTTTTTGGAGTATGCTCGCACCCATAGCGTCTACCCCAAAAACGATCGGGCCTATGTTTCCCCTGCTCTCCAAATTACCAGCCGGATTGTCAGGCAGATGAAACAAAATTTAGATCCCAATTTAACTAAAACACGCCAACTGCAACTCGACTCTATTAGCGATCCTCACAACCAGATCCAGTTTCGCGGCGATGGCACTGCCGCACATCCCCATCTCTACAATCGCGACGTGTTTGCCTTCTTGCCCTATCAAGTCAACAGCCACCGCTTTGTCGTCCCCTATTACGTTATGACCCGCGATGTTACCAAAAATTTATCACCCGCAAAGTTCGCGATTCAAATCTCCAATCTCCGAGTACAAGGAGCTGCTGTCAGTGTTTACGATCCGCTGCACGATCGCCTTGTGCCGATCGAGATCGAGCGTCGGGGTAGCAATTTTCTAAATTTAACTTTGTCAGCAACCGATTATCCCTACTTATTAATTATTCAAGAGCAGAAAAAATGAATGCTAGACGTTTTTATCACCATCAGTACATTTATTTCAAATATTTATCATAATTTGTGCAGTAGATGAAAGCCTCGAGAACCCTCCCGATCTCCAAGATTTATTTTAATTTCTGAATCTGCTATTTATCTATTTGGAGCAAAGAATAATGTCTATAAATCGATCGACTCCCATCAAGAAAATTAAATCTAAAATCTCAGCATATATTCGCGAATTGCGGGTCAGACAATGGACTAAAAACTTAATCGTGTTTGCAGCCCCTTTGTTTGCTTTCGATCTCAGGAGTACCACACTATCTGGCAGTCTGATTGCATTTAGTTTATTTTGCTGTGCTTCGAGCAGTTTCTATTTGATTAATGACATTATCGATGTGGAATCAGATCGACTACATCCAGTCAAATGTCAGCGTCCGATTGCCGCAGGAGCGATCGGTATCTCCGAAGCCATTACTGTAGCCATCATCCTCTTGGGCGTTGCGGCGATCGTTGGCTACCAAACATCATTCGGTTTGGGAACGGCAATTGTCGGATATGCCTTGTTGCAAGTGGCGTATAACTTAAAACTCAAGCATAAAATTTTTGTCGATGTCCTGGCAATTGCCGCTGGGTTTGTATTGAGAGCGTGGGGTGGATCTGCCGCCACAGGCATTGGATTATCGCAATGGTTTATCTTATGTACGGCTATGCTGGCACTATTTTTAGGTATTGAAAAACGCAAGGCAGAATTACGACTTTCAGAAATAAAAGGTAGAAAATCTCGGGCGGTATTACATCGATATTCGCTACCGCTGCTAAATAGAATGGAGAGCATCGTCACCAATGGCACAATTGTATTTTACAGCCTTTGGAGTGCTGGCCCTGCCTTCAAAGGAGCTACAACTTCGTGGATGATGTTGACAGTACCGTTTGTCTTGTACGGGATTTTCCGTTATCAACTATTGAGCGATCCACAGGAAATTGCCCGGACGAATCCTTTATTGGAGCAGGGTGGTAAAACTGAGCGGCCAGAAGAAATATTACTAGGAGACAGGCTACTTTCACTAACAGCGATCGGCTGGATCGTTACAGTGTTTACGATTCAATTATGCTACAAGCTTCAGTGGATTAATTAGTACAGAAAGATGAATAAGAATCAGATTTCCTCATGGCTCCCAAATTTTTTTAAGCGCAATCTGCGCGCAGATTGCTATTGCAGCCGCTCGGATACTCTAACGGCGATCGATCTCGATCGACTGATAGACTCTGGCATCAAAGGCATCATTCTCGATCTGGATAACACGATTGTTTCCGAAGACGATCGCTACGTGTCCCCTGGTGCTGTCACCTGGATAATTCAAGCAAAAAAGTTAGGGCTGAAGCTGTTCCTCCTCTCTAATGGCAAGCGAAACTATCGAGTTAAATATTGGTCTGTATATTTAGAGATACCAGCCATTAATCCTGCCAGAAAACCATTTCCTGGTGCATTTTGTCAAGCGATAAGATCGATGCAACTCGCTCCCAATCTCGTAGTTGTCATTGGTGATAGTCTCCATACCGATCTTGTGGGTGCTTGGATCGTAGGCTGTCCGCATATTCAAGTGGCCTCATTACCCCATCCACCGCGATGGTGGGAAAAATTACTTGGCAAATATGTTCAAAATACCTACCCTAGAGGACAAGAACTATGGGAGTTTAAATCGTCAAATTACTTCAATAATAACTAACTTATGATGCCGAATAATCCTAGCTTATTAATTTTATTTACAGTCGCCCTGAATACCTTAGCGCAGGCATTGCTGAAACTTGGTTCGGGACAAAACCCCCTAAACCCTTATCTATGCGGTGGGATCTTAGCCTATGGATTGAGTACTGTTTTCTATGTGACGTTTTTAGGTAAGCTGAATTTGTCTGTAGCTTATCCGGTCGTGATTGGTTTAACTGTGCTGGCAACTACCATCACCGGGGCTTTCCTGCTAGGCGAAAAGGTAGCTACTATTCACTGGGTAGGAATTGGTTTAATGTTGAGTGGACTCTGTGCAATCGCTTTTGGAAAACTGATATGACATCACCCTCACAATTACTATTGGTTGGGCTAGGTTGGTTTCCTACCACTCCAGGCGGCATGGATCGTTATGGGTACGAACTGATGCAGCAATTAGCCGCAGCAGGCGATAAGATCGATCTGTATGGAGTAGGTTTGCCAAGCGTCAGTCCTCATCCAGCGATCGCGTTAGCGAATTTAGCAGATCCCCATACTCCATTACCCCAAAGGTTGTGGAACGTCCGCCACCACTTCCGCCAACATCGTTGGCACCTGCCCGCTCGGAAATCGCAACTGCCCCATCTGGATGCGATTAATCTCCACTTTTCGTTATATAGCTTTCCCGTATTGTCAGATCTCCCCACTGATGTGCCCATTACCTTTACCTTTCATGGCCCTTGGGCATTAGAAAGTCAGCAAGAAGGCGAAAAGCCTTGGAATGTTGCCTTCAAACGCTGGATCGAAAATCGAGTCTACCGTAAATGCGATCGATTCATCGTCCTCAGCCATGCCTTTGGCGATATTTTGCATCGGGAATACCAGGTTCCGTGGGAGCAGATCCACATCGTGCCTGGTGGTGTCGATATCGATCGCTTCCAAGCAAATTTGACCCGTCAGCAAGCGCGGGAATTGCTGGGCTTTCCCCAAGACCGCCCGATTCTATTCGTACCCCGCCGCTTAGTCCAACGGATGGGCATCGATATTCTGCTCCAAGCGGTGGTTGAGGTCAAATCTAAGGTTCCAGATGTCTGGCTGGCGATCGCGGGTAAAGGAGCTTTACGCCCTGTCTTAGAGCAACAAGTTCATCAGTTGGGTTTGCAAGATCGGGTAAAATTCCTGGGTTATGTACCCGACGAGCAACTTCCTGTTGCCTATCAGGCCGCCGATCTGACTGTCGTTCCCAGCCAATCGCTAGAGGGTTTCGGTCTGATTTTGCTAGAATCTCTGGCTTGTGGCACTCCCGTCCTCTCTACTCCTGTCGGCGGGATGCCAGAAGTATTACGTCCATTTCAACCCACATTAGTCACCGAGACTCCCACCGCAGCGGCGTTAGCCACTAGGCTGATGGATCTGCTGACTGGCAAGATCTCCTTGCCCGATCGAGTCGCGTGTCGTGCGTATGCTGTCAACAATTTTGATTGGAAAATTATCGCACCTAAAGTCAGAGAGATTTTACTGATGCCAATCGATCGTTAGCGACGATCTTCACAATTGGCAATTGCTGGGCTGAGACTTTTCCCACGTCATCTGATTCTGTCCAAATGGTAAAAGTCCCTCTCACTTTATTTGAGCGATTGAGGGATCTTGCTGTCTCCGCTGCTTAAATGGATAAAGTCGAGTCCAAGTCATAAATGCTTAAAACTTAAAGATCCTTTACTCAAAATCGTCAGCAGTCTTCCCATCTCCTTGCGCGATCGACTCCCGAACAGCCAGATCCAACTCCGCGATCGAACATTGATACAACTCACACAACGCCGCAGTCTTATCGATCGAGAGTGTCGGAATCGTGCGACCCTTTTCCCAATTGCGTACCGAAGACTCAGCGACACCAATCCTACTCGCTATATCAACCGTGCGGAGTTTGACTCTGAGGCGCAATCGACTCTTGGCAAGAGACAAA
The DNA here is from genome assembly GCF_041738855.1 of Chamaesiphon sp. Classification (GTDB taxonomy): domain Bacteria; phylum Cyanobacteriota; class Cyanobacteriia; order Cyanobacteriales; family Chamaesiphonaceae; genus Chamaesiphon. Next base: position 30,162 of record NZ_JBGSPA010000159.1, read on the forward strand.
TGCACTACTCGCGACAGCTTTGCCAAATGCTGTCCCACAAACTTTGATTACCAAGCGTTTGAGATCGTTGGAGTTGCAACACTCCTTCTGACTAAAGGTAGTTTGAAAGGCTTTTGCAAGTTCTGGAGTTGCCACGCACCTTTTGACCAACGGTATAGCTATTGTTAGGTTATTTAGTCGCAGAACTCAGGTTCAATGTGAATTTTTAGGTAGGTTGAGAGGAATGTCACCTTCCCAATCTTTGAAAGATTACGACTGAAGATATTAATAATTATCTGAAATGAATTATTTTGTGGCAGAAGCCAATTAAAACTGAAATTTGACTGCGATCGAGTCGGTCAGATTTACATCAAAAGACAAAAATCCGCTCTTGATAGGGCGTAGTTAAGGGATGGGGGAGTGCTTTTGTTCTAACAGAGTGAGAGGGGGACAAAAGTAAAAAAGACAGCGATAATATCCCTGTCCCCTTCAAAAAAATAGTGAAATGATTGTAACGTCAATTGAACAGATTTGC
>NZ_JBGSPA010000199.1:0-12462 GCF_041738855.1 Chamaesiphon sp.
TTTTTTGCGTGGTCACGATTAGTTCTAGGGCTGCGAGTCATCTGCTTATATCAGCTCAAATGCTTGTTTAGTAAGAGTTTGACATATTCTCCATTCCTCCTTGACAAAGCTCTAATTTTCTTAACTTGTCACGAATGGGCGGCATCAAACTATGAATGCGATGATCCAAGCCGTCATTCATCACATCTGCGGGCAATTCAGAATGATCTAGTCCTAGGGTATGGGCGACTTCATGAGCGATCGTATTCGCAATCAAATTTGACAATTGACTGGACGATAAATTGGCACGTTCGGAAGTATTGAGAATTTGGTCTAAGCGGACGATCGCTCGATCTGTTACTCCTCCTTGACGAAAACTTGCGACACCTAAATAATCGACAGGTTCTTTATCGATTATCAAACCAATATGTGTAAATCTGTCTCCCCACTGGTGGGAATCTGGTAGTTCTGAAGTCAAAAAAACATTAATACTTCTAAACGCACTAAAGACTTTTGCAAAGACATCTTCAAGTATTTCTAGTAGCATCGATTCAGTCTGTGGAGCGGTGTCAACCCAGCAAGCATTTACCCAAATACAATGGGGATTTTTAGATTGGTGATTGTTTAAACCTGCTCCGCATTGTGGACACATGCGCCAACTAGATTGGAGCAAGAGACGGCAATTAAAACACCGTGATTTAGGAGGACGTTTGAGATCGATTCTTTCCCAAATTGGTACTCGTCGGTTAGAATTTTTTGTGAGATTTAATCGATGGTACATGAGAATTGAGAATTGAAAATTAAAAAATGATAAAAAACGACTCAACAGACTTAGATTATTGAGTCGTCATCAAAGTGGCTATAGTTACATATAAGATTGCACTAGTTCGCTCAATCCATTGACACTGACACCATTACCGATCGCCGCCATTTTCCATTCATCGTTGTGACGATAAACTTCAGCCAAAACCATCCCAGTCATGCCTTTATAATCTTGACCTGAGAGATTGAATTTTGCCAGTTCTCGATTGTTGGCTGTATTAACTAGCCGCACAAAAGCGTTCTCGATTTGACTAAAATCTTGCTTTCGAGCTTGACAATCGTAAATATTTACCACAAATACTAGTTTGTTAATATTAGTGGGAATGCGCGATAAATCGATAATAATTACTTCATCATCACCATCACCCGCCCCTGTAAGATTATCGCCTTGATGGACGATCGCGCCGGAAGGGTGTTGGAGATTACCAAAGTAAATAATATTTGTGTTGTCGATTAGTTTTCCAGCATCATTAAGGCAAACTACCGAAGCATCTAGATCGTACTCTTCACCTGCTTTGTTGCCAAAATTACTAAAAAATCCACCGCCAGCACGCTTGACTACATCCCAACCCAATCCGCAGATGATTTTGGTGAGTCCTGGTGCTTCTTTTGATAGCGAAATTCGCTGTCCTTTTTGCAGACTAATTGCCATAAGTGATACTTCCTACTTAATTAAAGTCTAATCAGGATTTGGAGGATTAAGAGATTTACAGGATTAGGTTGCTGGTGAGCCATCTAATCCTAAAACCTAAAGCCTAAAGCCTAAAGCCTAAAACCTAACTTGGTTGATAGCGATCGAGTAATGCTTGTAAACCGCCTTGATAGCCTGCGCCGACAGCATTGAGCCGCCATTCACCATCTTTGCGATAGAGTTCTGCCATGATCAGAGCTGTCTCAGTCGAGTAGTCTTCTACCAAGTCATAACGCACGACTTCTTGCTCATTTTGAAGATTGACAACCCGCACAAAGGCATTTTGAACTTGACCAAAATTTTGTTTCCGTGCTTGAGCATCATGAATCGTGACTGCGATGATAATTTTCTCGATTTCAGAGGGGGCTTGTTTTAAGTTAACCTTAATTACTTCATCATCTCCATCGCCCGCCCCAGTGAGATTATCACCAGTATGCTCGACTGATTTTGCCGCATCTGGACTAGTTAGATTGTTATAAAAGATGAAATGTTTGTCAGAAATTAATCGCTCATTACTACCGAGCAAGAATACCGAAGCATCGAGATCGAAATCCACGCCCGTATCTACCGCTTTGACATCCCAACCCAACCCAACGAAGATTTCTGTCAATCCTGGGGCGATTTTGTCTAGAGATACGCGCTGTCCTTTGGCTAATGACACTGCCATACAAAAATAATCCTTACTTTGCTACGTTAATTGCGCTCAAATGAATGAGACGTTCATCAGAAGCTACTGCTTTAATGCTACGTCAAGTATTCCCGAATTGGGGGAAGAACTATCGCGATCGCACATCGTCACTACATCGCCACTAGCTACTATTCAAGGATCTCACTGGGGAGATCGCCCCAGTACGTCAGCGGAGCGGTAATAATGCCCTGTCATCGCAGGTGCGAACGTTTAAACAGTTGACAGTTGACAGTTGACAGCGAAGTTTTTTCGGGCAGGGGATTTAAACCCCGCCCTAAAAACAATCCACCTGAAGGTAGGGGATTTCAACCCCTGCGCTTTGTTAACCAAATCTATTCGATCGATCTCAACAGCAGCCGCCAGCTAGGCACTAAAGCCAAGATAAATAAGCGATCGTCTCTCCATGCAGAACCAGATTGTCGATCGTAACAACTGGGGATAATTTGTCGGTTCAGTATCAGCTCGATCGCTGGGATTGAGGATGTGTCGGTAGTAATTAGATTGTCATACATCTACCTTTGGAAGTGAATCTGCTTCTATCTTCTGTAGGATTATTCATCTGTGTCCATTCGCTAAATTGAGGAAGAGTCGATCGAGATTTTCGATCTGGCGATCTAACAAAGTAGCACAACAATTCATTTTTTAGAGTTAATATGACTTACACCATCGATGCAGACACCCAACAAGCTTTAGACACTTTTCAAGGCTTCGATCTAGACACCCAACTTGCCTTACTTTGGTATGGCTACCTGGATCTAAAAGAGCAGCTTCAACCCGCACCGCCTCAAAGCGTAGAAGTTCTTGGTAACGCAGTATTCGACCACATCCAGGCATTGGAGCCTCAAGCACAACTGCAAACACAGCGCGATCTGCTCCAAGGTACGGCTACTGATGTGAGCGAAGCCTACAACGCTCTGAGTCCCAATGCTCAGTTGGAAGTTTGGCTGCTGCTGGCACAGGGGATGGAGAATGGCAGCATTATTCAATTGCCTGCCGATTATCAATTGCCAGCACAGACAGATGAGTTTGTCGCAAAGATCGCCAAGCTCAGCTTGGAACAGCGCATTAACTTTATGCTCAAAATAGTCCGATCGCAGAGCTAACTAACGTCTGAAATTCGATCCATGGCAGTCGCTAAGGGGCTTACATCTCCAGTTTCGAGCGATGAAAATATCACTCGATCGCTAAACCATACCTCAATTCCGCACCGCCACAATCTGCCGATCCGACTCTCATTCAATTAGTAAATTGAGGATATTGCTAGCGAGATAGCCTGGTGGGATCGGATCTAAAGTTTGCCATTGGCGCAAAATCTGCTGCAGGTGTTGACTGAAATCGGCACGATTGCCCCAGGCTAGGATCGATCGCGCTAAAATCGGGCGTAAGACTGACTGCATCTGAGTTTGGCGGAGAGCATCTGTGGCTGTTGCCTGAATGATGGCGTAGGTATTGAGGTGACCAAAACGGTGTTGGAGATCGGTCGGGGCGAGATCTCCGGTGATGGGTGGTGACAGTTCCGCTGCAAATCGCTCGATCGAGCGGTTAGTGACATAAGTGACCATCACTGGCTGAATCGACCATGTGCGATCGTCATAGGTGGCAATGCACCGCCGCGCTAGGGACTGGAGCGCGTTGAGGATTTCCCCGGGAGCGCGGGTATTCAGTACCAAATTTGCGCGTAATGCGCTCCCGGCGATCGGTTCGCGGGCGATCGCCAACCAATACACTAGTTGCTGCTCGATCGCGGACAATCGCTCGAACTGACGATACAGTACATCATCGATCGTCCGAAACTGAAGTTGCCCTTGCTGCATCAGCGGGTAGAGTTCCAAGACTTTTTCACCACCACCAGTGATTTCGACAGCGGCGATGGCGGCAATTTTGAGCGCGAGGGGATTGCCACCGTAGTGACCGTGGACTTCTTGCCATATTTGCGCTGGGAGCGGCGGACAACCGTAGGCTTGAATCAATTGATGTCCAGCAGCAGCACTCAGCCCGTCGAGCGTCAGCGATCGGACTAGCTGGGGATTGACAATCTCTGCACGGGCGATCGAGTGGGGTTTTTCCCGACTGATGAGGAGGACGCAACTTTGATGTGGCAGTTCGCCCAGTGACCGCAACAACCGATCGTAACCTTCATAACCAGGCAAATACTGACCGGATTGGACTTGTCCGGCGAGGATCGATTCGACATTATCAATTATCAACAGACAGCGATTGAGTTTGAGACCAGCGATGAGCAGATCGATCTGTCCCTCCGCCGAGCGAGGTAAAGCCACGGGTTGCGGACTCAAGCACTGGATCTGCTCGGTACAGAATTCAGTCAGTGGTGGTAAATTGAGTAGCGATCGCCAGATCGTCAGATCGAAGTAGCTCTCCAACTGGCGCGCGATCTCCCACACCAGCGTCGTCTTCCCGACCCCACCCATCCCAATTAGGCAAATCACCCGACAACGTTCGTAGAGACACCAATCAGTTAGGGTAGCGATCTCCTCCGTCCGCCCATAAAACTGCGGCTCGATATTTGGATCGATCGGATACCGCGCGCTCTTTCTCCAATCTGGATCGCTCCGCTGACGAGCGGCTCTAGTTGGGTCGGCTGCGGTGGCAGCAGCTTCAACTAGCTCGACTCCTAGCTGCATTGAGTACCACAGCAGTACTGCTGCCAAACTCTTCTTGGTGACTTTCTGTCCCAATCGCTGACTCAAGCATTGCCACAAGCTCGCAGCAGTCGCTCTGACATAGCCGATCTGGTACACATCTGGACGCGGATGGTCAGTTTTGGTGACCCCTAGCTGTGCTGGCGACGAGTTCGATCCGGTTGCCGCGATTTGTTGATAGCTATCGCCAGCTAAGACTCCCCGAATAATCTGGATCTGCACCAGCTTCAAAGATTTGGGAGCCAAAACTGTGTTGATAATTGCAATCGCTCGATCGGCATCCATACTTACAGTTCAATTTTGGACGGCTTGATGATAGCGATCGTACCTTTTATCCGACTTTTTACATACTTTTCTAGTTATTAACTAGCTATTTGAGCGAGTAGAGTATCAATACAGAGTGTTTGTGTGTTCAACTTTTGATTGTTTTGGTCTAGCTTCATTTACTTGAGCTGTCGCCCAAATCAATCGCCTCAAGCACGATCGGTGGATCTGGTAAACACCGATCGTGTTTGGGGGTTTTTTATTAGGCTTTAGGCTTTAGGCTTTAGGTTTTAGGTTTTAGGCTTTAGGTTTTATATTAGGCTTTAGGCTTTAGGGGAGAGGGTAAAGGAACTGCATAGAAGCGATCGCGCATTCACCATCCACCCTCTTTATCTGCACACCAGAAACGAAATAGTTCGGGAAACCGCACACAGATTCACCAAAATCCGTTTAGCACTCCTCCTCATAGAGTGCTAAATTTTGGAAGAGATGATTACAAAAAAATAATATGGCAAAAATCATAGCGTTTAATGAAGAATCCCGTCGTGCCCTCGAACGGGGTGTCAACGCGTTGGCTGATGCAGTCAAGATTACTTTGGGACCCAAAGGGCGAAATGTACTGTTAGAGAAGAAATTTGGCGCACCACAGATCGTCAATGACGGCATCACCGTCGCCAAAGAAATCGAATTGTCCGACCCCCTCGAAAACACTGGGGCGAGACTGATCCAAGAAGTTGCCTCCAAGACCAAAGATGCGGCTGGAGATGGTACTACAACCGCAACTGTCCTCGCGCAAGAAATGATCCGCGAAGGCTTGAAAAACGTTGCCGCTGGTAGCAATCCGATCGGGATCAAGCGCGGTATGGACAAGACAGTGACGATGCTAGTCGCCGAGATCGCCAAACTAGCCAAACCTGTCGAAGGCAAAGGGATCGCGCAAGTAGCTAGCGTCTCGGCTGGGAATGATGCTGAAGTCGGCGAGATGATCTCCGCTGCGATGGATAAAGTCACCAAAGATGGTGTGATCACGGTCGAAGAGTCCAAATCTCTCACTACCGAACTCGAAGTCGTCGAAGGGATGCAGATCGATCGCGGTTACCTCTCTCCCTATTTGGTCACCGACCAAGAGCGGATGGTGGTAGAGTTTGATGATGCGCTAATTCTGATTACCGACAAAAAAATCAACTCGATCCAAGATTTAGTCCCTATTCTCGAAAAAGTTGCCCGTGCTGGCAAACCGCTACTCATCATCGCCGAAGATCTTGAAGGTGAAGCACTGGCGACACTTGTAGTTAATAAGGCTCGGGGCGTACTCAGCGTTGCCGCGATCAAGGCTCCCAGTTTTGGCGATCGCCGCAAAGCGATGTTACAAGATATCGCGATCCTCACTGGTGGTCAGATGATCTCCGAAGAAATCGGACTGAGCCTCGATACCGCCACCTTGGAAATGCTCGGTACTGCTGCCAAAATCACGATCGACAAAGAGAACACGACGATCGTCTCTGCCAACAATAGTAGTGGTGATGTCCAAAAACGGGTCGCTCAACTCAAGCAACAACTTGCTGAAACTGATTCGGATTACGATACCGAAAAACTCCAGGAACGGATCGCCAAACTAGCTGGCGGTGTAGCGGTGATTAAAGTCGGTGCGGCCACAGAAACAGAATTAAAAGATCGCAAACTGCGGATCGAAGATGCACTCAGTGCCACCAAAGCCGCCGTTGAAGAAGGGATCGTCGCTGGTGGTGGGACGACATTGATCCATCTGGCAGATCGCGTCGCTGCTTTCAAATCCGAGCTAGCCGATCCTGAAGAAAAAATCGGAGCCGAGATCGTCGCCAAGGCTCTCGAAGCACCACTGCGTCAGATTGCGAGTAACGCAGGTGTCGAAGGTTCTGTCGTCGTCGAACAAGTTCGTGCTGCTGCTGACAATATCGGTTACAACGCGGCAACTGGTGTATTTGAAGACCTCCTCGCTGCGGGGATTGTCGATCCGGCTAAAGTAGTCCGCTCTTCGCTCCAAAATGCCGTCTCGATCGCTGGTTTAGTCCTCACTACTGAGGCTCTGATCGTCGAAAAGCCCGAACCTAAGTCCGCAGCACCTGATATGGGTGGCATGGGCGGTATGGGCGGCATGGGTGGCATGGGTGGCATGGGCGGTATGGGCGGTATGGGCGGCATGGGGATGATGTAGTCCCAGCTCTAGCTACCTAGAAACAACATCATAGCTCCAAATAGATCCCCGACTTCTCCAAGAAGTCGGGGATCTGTCGTAAGTATGCCCTACTTTATGCCAATTCATCTGGATCGATGTCAGTAAACTCGGGATGATTTCTTGAAGTTCATTATCCACAGGGGTGTCATCAGAGCAAGGTAGTTCATCTGCGGTGGGAAGGTATCTGGGTAGTTCGGATTGGAACATGGCTACTATACCAAAGGATCTACAGGTATTTTACGCTGAAATTTCCGGCTCATTGGCGATCGTTCCACTTTTAGCAGCATCGAGATCGATCGCGAGTGCCAATTGATAGACATATCGCCGTGATTGAGAGATTTGTTCGGCGACGATGCGACTGGCTTGCGATCGGGATGTGTCATTGAGCATCAATTCGATCAGGGCGCGCTCGATCGCTTCATCTGATAGGGTGGGGTGGCTGACAGGGGCACCTGCAACGACGAGTGTGTATTCCCCCTGGGGTTCGACTTGGGTATAATGTGCGATCGCCGCACCGATATTTCCCCGCCAAAACTCTTCGTGTAATTTGGTTAATTCTCTCCCGATGGCGATCTGTCGCTCTGCGCCAAATGTCGTGGCAAAATCTGCTAAGGTCTGGCGCAAACGGTGGGGAGATTCATAAAATACCATGGTGCGATCCTCACCTGAAACTGCTTCTAATCGCCCTTTGCGTTCCTGTCCTTTAGCTGGTAAAAAACCTTCAAATCCAAATCGATCGCTCGGCAATCCCGACGCGCTCACCGCCGTAATTACGGCGGTCACACCTGGAATGGGAATGACTCGAATCCCCGCCGCCACACAAGCGGAGACGATCGGATAACCAGGATCGGAGATCCCTGGCATCCCCGCATCAGTCACTAGCGCGATCGATTTTCCGGCTTGCAATTGTGCGATCAGTTCGGGGATACGTTGTTGTTCGTTGTGCTGGTGGTAGCTGATTTGGGGTGTTTTGATTTCAAAGTGATGGAGGAGTTTGCCCGTATGGCGGGTATCTTCAGCGGCGATCGTATCGACATCTCGCAATACCTGAATACCGCGCAGCGTCATATCACCCAAATTACCGATCGGTGTGCCGACGAGATAGAGAGTTGTACCAGTGACTTCATTTGACATATTGTTTGCTCATGCTTTGCCGACATTATAGGTAGGGATCGGGTGGCGGCGGGGTGTCTAGCAACTAGCGCACGATCGCGCGCTCGACTCAGTGCCCGCCCCGTACGATCTCGATCTTGCCACAGTTACGGGACTGGCGACACTCGATCTCACGGCAAATCCGATCCGAGCGATCGGATCTGGTCGCGATGTTGCTCCCTAGCGGCAGAAATACGAATAATTGTGAGCTACGTAACAACCCTGCGCCAGTTGTTGGGTACAATGGTGTTAGTGGTGTAATTTTAAGCCGACTGTTAGTTCAGCGGTCAACACCAATATCGAGTTAAATACATTTATCACATGGAATCAAGTGTCCCGCCTGGCAAGTCTAAAACCGAACCCCCTCGACGCAAATGGGGAGAGTTTTTGGGGAGTGCGATCGCGATTTTTACACTGATCTTACCTGTAGCGGCGATCGTCCACTACTCGCCAGTTAGCAGCTCTCAAGCTTTGCCCGCTGCACCGACAGCCGAGCTACCGCAATGAGCTAAACACCAAATTTGAAATCCAGCAGCTATATATCCAATTCCCAATCCCTAGTAAAATGCAGTCAGGGGATAACTCCCCTAGCCTTTTGAATTGGAGAATTTTATTTTGGACTTAACGCTCATTCCCGCTCAACCTAAATTTGGAATTATCAACGTTTTGATTGAAATTCCGGCTGGGAGCAAGAACAAGTACGAATTTGATAAAGACATGAATGCGATGGCACTCGATCGAGTCCTATCTTCATCAGTTCAATATCCTTGTGATTACGGTTTTATCCCCAATACACTGGGTAATGATGGCGATCCGCTCGACGGGATGGTGATGATGGATCAGCCGACTTTTCCAGGTTGCGTGATTGCTTGTCGGCCGATCGGGATGTTGGAAATGATCGATGGTGGCGATCGCGATGAGAAAATCCTGTGCGTCCCCGACAAAGATCCGCGTTATGCTAATGTCACATCGCTCAAAGATATTGCTCAACATCGCTTGGACGAAATTTCGGAGTTTTTTAAGACTTATAAAAATCTTGAGAAAAAAGTCACCGAAATCCTCGGCTGGAAAGATGTCGATGCTGTCATGCCGCTAGTGCAAGAATGCGTCGCTGCGGCGAAGAAATAAAAGTAGAGGGGGAGTTGCCGCCAAATAACATACCAAACTGTAGGGTGTGTTATCGCGCTAGCGTAACGCACCAGATCGAGAATGGCTGGTAGATATCGCGTAGTGTGGGCACTGCCCACCAGCTAGGTTGCAGACACAATCTATCTTATAAATAATTGCATCTACCTACTTATCTACATCTGTCTCGATCCGCCACTTGGTTGCGCTCAACCGCCTTTGTACTCTGACGTGGGCACAGCCACGCGCTACCATCTACCCCTTACCCACGAGAACATGCACCGCACGTTATTGGCTGCCAAAATTCACAGTTGCACGATCACCGCCGCTAATCTGCAATATATGGGTAGCATTAGTATCGATGAGCTGCTACTAACTGCGGTCGGAATTTTGCCATACGAACAAGTGCATGTGGTCAATGTCAACAATGGGGAGAGGTTTATTACTTATGCCATTGCCGCGACACCAGGAAGTGGCGCGATCGAGTTAAATGGTGCAGCGGCTAGACTAGGCGCGATCGGCGATAAATTGATTGTGATGAGCTATGCCCAATTTGATGCTCTAGCCGCTCAAAAACACCATCCCCAAGTAGTGATGGTAGACGAGCGCAATCACATCACCGCACTGAAATCTGATATTCCCACTGGATTGGGCTAACTTGGCGCGATTTTCTCCACATTTAGCGATCGCTTCGACCCTCCAACCAATATTGCTGCTACTGATGCGTAGCAACGCAATCGCCGTCAGGAGACTAGGGCACCACCTCAAAATCGGCTATTTTAACCCGATCGGCACCAAAATTCATTTCAAATTAATGCTACTAATTCGCAATAGTTATGATAAGATCTTTTTAAGATTATTGCTATAAATATTCAGTAAATTTGAGATGGAGAGGCAAAATATATGGATTGGGGCAACTTGACTTGGTGGTGGTGCATGGCATATTTTGGTTTTACCTCCGAACTGAGTGGTAAAGATTTGGCAGATCCAAGTCGCGCCAACTTCAACACCTCGCTGAAGTAGCTCGCCTGCCTTACAAATAATTGCTAATTGTTATCAGTTGTCCTTTTATCCGATCTACTGCGATCGGTCTACCGTTACGCTCATGAGCAAACAGCCACACAAACGCCTCAGATCGCTCACAGGTTATTTTCGCGGGTGGGGGGACGATCGCCCGCTACACGCGTATATCCAGCTAGCGATGCTCGATGGCGATCGCTTAGTCAAAGTTGCCAAAAGTCTCCGTCCGCACATCCAAGATTGGCAACCAGGGATCTATTTGACATTACTAGCGCAGGAAACCAGCAGCCGCGATTCAGGTGAATGCAAAATCAAAGTCAAACAGGTGTTGACCACGCAGCCGCGCGATCCGGATCGGCAGGTGCTAGTCGGATTAGCATCTGCACCACCGATCGCGCCCCCATCCAGAGCTAGTCATGGGGTGGTGGTACCGACCAAGATTCAAATCTGTCAAGGTTCGAGTTGTCGTAAGCGTGGTGGTGAGAAGATTTGTCAGATGATGCAAGCATATCTCAACGGCTCTGAGCTAGGCGAGCGAGTAGAAATCGAAACAGTCAAATGTCTCCATCAGTGTAAAGCTGCTCCCCACGCGATCGTCACTAGCCCAGCCGGAGCGACCTTACCAGGCAAAACTCACTACCGTCAAGTCCAGTCTAGCCAAGTCCAAGCCATTCTCGCTCAACATCTGCCGATCGCGCTCATCCCCGCACAGGGCGGCACTAGTGCGCTCGACACAATTAGTACTTATCTACAGCAGCAGATCGCCATCGCGATCGCCCACTAATAATTTAGACCTGGATACCATGCAAGATTTAAACCAAGAAAAAGCGATCGATGTGCTCCGTTCCCTCATGGAGTTCGAGCTAGCTGGAGTGGTGCGGTATACACACTATGCCTTGATGATTACTGGCCCCAACCGGATTCCGATCGTCGATTTCTTCAAAGCTCAAGCCACAGAATCGCTCCTCCATGCACAGCAGGTGGGCGAGATTTTGACAGGCTTAGAAGGTCATCCATCCCTCCAAATTGCCCCAATGGAGGAAACATACCAACATTCGGTCAAAGACATCTTACAAGAGAGTCTAGCCCATGAAAGAAAGGCATTGGATCTGTACAAGCGGCTCCTCGATATCGTTGAGGATGCGAGTGTCTATCTCGAAGAGTTCGCACGGACGATGATTGGCACCGAAGAGCTGCATAACATCGAAATCAAAAAGATGTTACGTGATTTTAGCTAACCCTGACTCCGAGCGGCTTCCAGGCGCCACAACCACCAACACATCACGATCGCGATATCCCCTTGGGGATGATTTCGCGCAGATTGTGTTGTCAAAAATACTCCAGTTTTGAGTATGTTCTCGAGCGTCCTCTACCACTCGAATTATTTCAGGAATAAATATGTCGAACCAACCACTAAACTGGCTATCAATTACTGCTGGTAGCCTCTTGGCAACACTACTGCTGATAACTGGTGCCCAAGCCGCCGAAGCTGGATTATCCGCACCTAATTCGCCTGATTCAACACTGCTTGCCGATCGCACTCTGAGACACAGATCTAACGAATTAATCGCACTCAGGCAGAAACAACGCGCCCAGCTAAAAATCAAGCGTCAAGCCAAAGTAACTGCCACCGTAGCACCGACAGTTGCAGATCCCACAGATCTCGCCCAACTAACTCCACCAGCTCCGACTGATGCTACTCCAACGACAGCACCAGCCGAAGCCCCTAAAACAGAAACTCCAGTACCCAATCAATTCTCACTGAACACCAAACTAGAAGGACAAGTAATTTTTGGAGCAACAGGGACTTTTACAGGTGACTTCGAGCGCAATCCCGCCTTTGGAC
>NZ_JBGSPA010000196.1:0-21486 GCF_041738855.1 Chamaesiphon sp.
AAATGACCGCTAATTATCAACAAGCAGAGCTTATTGATAATAATTTATGAAACACTTAGTTTTTGAGGATTGGTAGTGATTGGCTCAAACACAGTCAGGTAATTGATTTGATGATGAGGCTAGCCTCATCGAACTCAGGTGATCTCAGCTCTTCTGTCTTCGATAACTGCGATCTGACAAGAACTATCTTCGCTCGCACGATTCTGGAAAAAGCAGATTTTCGGAATTCTTTTAACTACTCGATCGATCCAGAGTTAAACCGCATCAAGAAAGCTAAGTTCTCGCAATCGGGTATAGCAGGACTTTTAGATAAGTATGATATTGAAATAGAGATAACGGATTAAAACAGAAAAGAGCCAGTAGTGGCGTGACCAGACTAAAAATGTGGGTAAAAAGATCTTGTAAAATATACTGGTTATAGTTTTAGAATTTTAAGTGCCCACAGTTTTAGTCTGGTCGTCCCAGTAGGGTGGGCACTGCCCACGATCTAAAACTATGCGGAGAAATAACTTCATCTGATTTTCGCGATCGATTTTGCATCCTCAATCTCTACTATCGATTGAATGAATACTAATATTTTTACAGCTCATTCGATCGCAATCATCCAACTATTAGCTGTCAACTATCAACTATCAACTATCAACTGAATTAAGCCACTCTTCCATCTGAGCCACCGTCTGCCAACTAAACATCCCCACAATCAAATCGTCGAGTTGCTGCTCATTCAAAGCAGCGAGTTGACTCGTCACATGTTCCGTTGGTACATATCCCTGAAACTTCACACCAATAGCTCTGGTGGCAAACTCCAGCTTACCTCTTTGTTCCGCCTTATCGATTTCAGCATCGTACCAAGCATCGATCTCTGCCATCGTTCTCATAAACTCTTGCTCCTCTGCACTTAAACTGGTTGTTGGGAAGTCTTGGAGATATACGCAATATTTGAGGCTTGCCCGTATTGTATCATTTTTCTCCCGACGCTCTGGTGACAACTGTTCGATGCCTTCCAACGCTCGACGAGCCGATTCCTTATTTCCCATCGTTGCGGACTTGGATGTTCTGGAGTGTCTCACCTTTGGACTGATATAAGGAACGCAAGTAAAACTTAAAAAATCGGTCGTGTTTATATTGAGCCATTAATTTATCCTACCGCAAATCGCATATTCATATCGTGCCACAAAATAATCGCCAACTTGTCGATCGCTATGATGCTTGAATCCAAAGTTTTCATATACTAACCGTAAACGCGGACGATCGGCAACGCAATCTAATCTCACAAAATGTCTGCCTAATTCTCTAGTACGATCGATCGCCCACTGAAATATCTGCGTTGAAACTGAGCCACCTGCGAAGCTGCGTCGCACGGCTAATCGATGTAAAAATGCTGAATGAGATTGAATAATATCCGGCCAAAATACTAAATCTTCGGTTTGAAATATAACAACTCCAGCCGCAATACCTTCACAAAATGCGATGAAGAATAAACCCTGTTCGATCTCTTGCTGAATAACTGTTCAAGATATGTGCTCCTGTTGCCATAGCGGCATATTTTTTTGTTCGAGCCATGCAGCAGCTTCAGATAAGATCTCTGAAATCATGACGAGATCGTCTAGAGTGGCTTGGCGTACTGAAATTGGTAACATTTTGATGCGATCGAGATTCGTCAATATTTAATGATGAGAGAAGATATCCTCATACTGCAAGATATCTAGAGCAACTAACGTCGGTAAAACCTTAAAACAATCCTGTGCTAGTTCCCACCGATCCTCACGTTGTAACTTAACAGTCAATTTTTGACGCATACTAATCAAATATCGCACATCATTAGCAGCATAGCGAAGTTGTTCGTCCGAGAGATTTTCAGCATCACCCCAATCTGAAGATTGAGCGGACTTATCGAGATCTATTCCTTCGAGTTGAGCGACTAATTCCTTTAAACCATGACGGTTTGAGTAAGTGCGGATGAGTTTACTAGCGATTTTGGTACAAAATATGGGCTGGGTTGCGATGCCCAAACGGTGACTGAGTTGTGCCACATCGAATCTAGCGAAGTGAAAAACTTTGGTGACATTAGTAGCTTCCATCACCTGTTGGAGATTTGGTGCATTAGTTTGTCCCTTGGCAATCCGAATTACCGTTAACAAACCAGGCGAAAATAATTGCACCAAACATAATCTGTCGCGATGATAGTTTAGTCCCATTGTCTCAGTATCGACAGCGATCGATTCGGCTTGAAGATACTGCTCCGTGAGTGCATCATCTAAGTCTCGATCGCAAATTTGAAAATCTTCCATATTGATAGCTGGTGCAGAGGAAACCATCTACATAATAGAGGATGACTTGCTAGTCAGCATCCTTCACATACCAAGCTTTACGGATAAAAATTTGGGTAAAGTAATATTCACCCTTAGCGTTTTTAGCGACGCCGATGCCAGTCAGATCGTACCTACCGACCATATTATGTTGGTGTCCGGGACTTTCGATCCAGCCTTTGACAGCAACTAGATCGGGCTGTCCATAACCCATATTGTAAGCGACATTTTCTGCCGCACTGCGGTAGACGATCGTCTTCGCGACTGATGTCACTCGCTCGTTGAAACCATCATGGCTCATACTGCCAGATCGGGCCATCTGTTCGCTATGCGCTTTGGCTTGAGCCGAGATCTCCGGATCGGCGACCAATGGTGGTAAATTGCGAGACTGACGATACTTATTGACCAGATTATAAGTGGCTAATTCCAAGCTGTTCATCGCAGGTGCAGGGGTAGGCGGATTGGTGGTAGCCTGATGCTGTGCTGGTTCGTCGTCGTCGGCTGCAACAGAGCCAGAATTGGGAAAACTAGTCGAGCTAATATCCGCATGAGCGGTTGTCGCTGTCATACTGATGACGGTAGCTAAAACACATAAAGTGCCCAAAAAACGATCTTTCATCGGGATTTACTCAAGGTGGGATGGCGAGGCTGAGATACTGAGATCTAGCCACCATCAAGCAGTGCTGAATGATGGCTAAATCCAAGATGGCATCTGCTTCCACAATCCACTGCGATCGAACTCATATCCGGATGTAATCTCAGACCTGGTAAAATTTGACATCAACGACCGAGAATTCGCTAAAATGATAAATAAGATCGACCCAAAATATCGCCATGACATCCTACTCTGCTGCCTCTGCTCGCGCTGAAATGAGTGAACTGCGTCGGCTCAAAAGTTTGCTCCCACCCGAACTCCAAAGCTGGGTGACGGTAGAAACTACCGTCGAAGTCAATCCTCCCCTCGTTCGGAGTGAGGAATTGGGTAAAGATCAGGTGGAAATCCAGATCGATCTAGTCAAGTGGGAACGGCTAGCTCTCGATCAACGCAATCTATTGTTTTGGCATGAAGTCGCACGAGTCCAAAATGATACGATCTCCCGCGATGGCTGGGAAATGGCGGCACTAGCGATCGGTTTAGGTGGTGCTGTGGGTGAGTTGTGGGTACAAGATGGGCTGTTATTAGTCCTCGCGTTGGGATTGTGTGGCGTGTCTGGCTATCGGCTCTACGCGCGCAACAATAGCGATCGCCATCTCAAAGAAGCCATCGATGCTGATGAAAAAGCGATCGCCCTGGCTACCCGCTTTGGCTATACGCTCCCCAATGCTTACAAGAGTCTAGCCAGTGCTCTCAAAACTCTGACTGATGATACTCCCAAAAAGAGCAAACGCAAGCACTATGAGGCTCGTCTCGACGCGCTCAAGCGCAGTGCTACCAAAGCAAAAGATAAAGTCGATCGGGCGCGGACATCTCCTCGCAGTCGCGCTCTCGCCGACGATCGCGAAAACCGCGAAAGTTACAGATAGACAGTTGATAGTTGACAGTTGACAGTTGACAGCGTTTTTGTGGGAGTGGTGTGGATATTGATGCCATCATTGCTAAAAACCCGCTCTTCCGATAAGAAGAGCGGGTTTTATGTTTACTAATCATTAGGAATCTAATTCCTCTGTTCTATCAAGGCATAACTGTCAACTGTCAACTGTCAACTGTCAACTGTCAACTAATTTACGCCGCCAATTCAACAATCGCCGCATGTGGATTGGTTCCTGTGAGGATGATTTCGAGATCGGCTGGTAGCTTAGTGAGAAAATTGGTAGCAGCTTCGATACTAATCAAACCCAACTCGATCGCTAGACTCAAATCGTCTAAAATCATCACAGAATATTCATTGGTGCGAGCTGCACCGCGAACGTGTTTCCATAACTGGTCGAAATTGTGTAACTCTAGATCGTTGAGGTCGGAGATCGAAATATTCCGAATCAAATTACACCTAATCCAATCGAGATTTTGAGCCAGATTTATCGCCTGATTGTGTCCTTGGCGAATCCCACCTTTGAGTAGTTGGACGATCAAAACTTTTTGCCCCTGACTAGCAATTTTGAGGGCATCCGCGACTATTTCCGTACAAAATCGATCGGCAGGTGTATCAATAATCTGAATCTGTTTGGATGTAGCACAATGAGTTGGCAGTGAGGCGCGATCCGTAACTAAATTATCTTCGGGGTGACCGAGCGTATTCAACATAAAGTGAGCCGAGTTTCGTACTTAGAAGTGTTCTGTCGTTGGCTATTCGTGCCCGCTCAGTTAGCTATAGTAGACAATATATAGTGTTTTGTGCTGAGCGTTCATTCAGTGAAACACTAAATATGCGATCGGTCAAGTGGTAGATCGGATGAGCAGCGACCAGCGGTTGGGCAATCGGGGGTAGACTGGTTGTCACTACTGGCGATCGACATTTTTGCCAAAAGTTAACAATAAGTAAATAACTTTCCCGAGCTGATGTAGTACAGTTAAGTTGACCTATCGCTGCATCCAGATGTCACCACTGCGCCCACACCGTCTTCCCAATCAGTTACGTCAGATCGGCTTTGAGAGCGACTTTACCAAGTTTTCGACCAGTTCTGTCTTGACTCATTGTGGCGACACGCGGGTACTGTGTACCGTGACGATCGCTGATGGTGTTCCGAGATTTTTGGCAGGTACGGGAGCCGGATGGCTGACAGCAGAGTATCGAATGTTGCCAGGTGCGACACCCCAACGCCACGAGCGAGAAATGGTGAAGCTCTCAGGACGTACTCAGGAAATCCAACGGTTAATCGGGCGGAGTTTGCGATCGACCCTGGATTTTGCCATCCTAGGGGAGAAAACGATCCTGATTGATGCAGATGTCCTCCAAGCCGATGCAGGTACCCGCACGACGGCGATAACTGGCGGATACGTGGCATTGGTGCAAGCGATCGACAAGCTAGTCGCGCTCGGCGAACTGACTGCATCGCCGATCGTCCGGCAAGTAGCAGCAGTATCAGTGGGATTGGTGCAGGGGCAAGCATTTCTGGATCTGGACTATCCAGAAGATGTCGCTGCTGATGTGGATTTTAATGTCGTAATGACCGATAATGAGGAACTAATCGAAGTGCAAGGGACGGCAGAATCGGGAAGTTTTGGTCGTCACCAACTAAATGAATTATTAGATTTAGCTGCAATAGGAATTCAGGAATTAATGGTGCTGCAAACTGCGGAAATAAAGCGAAAATCGACTGCCAATCGATCGAACTAAGCTGATGATTCAAGCAATAATTTTGATAGTTCCACAAGTGAGATTGTATAAACCCCCGACAACTTTTAGGCGATCGTGTTTGACCAACTTCGCAATCGGCATCGAAGACTTTAACTGTGCTACTACTAGTTCGATATTGGCACGGACAGCATTATCGAGCAAGTTACCTGGCTGAGTTTTAGCGCGATCTACTGCTGGTTGGATCGCATCGATCAGGGTACTGATGTGACCCAGGATTTTGCCATGCTTGAGAGTTGCAGCTACCGCACCACATCGCTCGTGCCCCAATACAAACACTAGCGGCGTGCCCAACTCCTCGACAGCATATTCAATACTACCCAAAATCGCATCATCGACAATATTGCCCGCGACCCGAATCACAAATAAATCACCCAAGCCCAAATCAAAAATAATCTCTGGGGGCACCCGCGAATCAGCACAGCCTAAGACGATCGCAAAGGGATGCTGTGCGGCAGAGATCGCCCGCATCCGGCTGCCAGACTGATGATAATGCGATAGTCGGTCGGTAGTATAACGCTGGTTGCCAGCAATCAGTTTTTCAAGAGCGTGGTGGGCGTGCATGGGGATGATTCTACAGCAACAACTATTTTTTCGCTGCCATACTACCACTAGTAGCAGTGCCGATCGGTGCGATTTAGCACTTTGTCCACTCAGCTCACAGATCGCCAATACATCCTACTTCCTGTTGGTGACTCGATTTGCTGCCAGCACCACTATCTAAATGCCCTGCCGCGCTAAACTGAGGAGAGCAAATATCTTCTCAAAACCGATCGCCATGCAAACGACATTTACAGTTCCCGATCTAGCGTGCGGTGCTTGTGTTGAGAAAATTACTCAAGCGATCCAGGCGATCGATCCACAAGCTCAAATTGTTGCTAGTTCCCAGACTAAACTCGTTCAAATCGAGAGCGAACTACCAGCGATCGCTCTCCAAGCCACAATTGTCGATGCTGGATATACGATCGGTCGCTAAGCAACAGCTCTCAACTTTGCCGCTCGTGAGGATCGAGACTAATCTCTATTTTGGGGTGGGTGTATGGAACGGATCGGCTTGAAATTGGAGGACTCGATCGGAACAGCTTGTGCGACGGCAATCGAGCGGACGATCGATTGTGTACCTGGGGTGGTAGAGTCACAGGTCAATTTTGAACTCAAACTCGCTACAGTCCGCTACGATCGCCACACAACCACCGCTGAAGCCATTATTCAAGCTGTGACCACTGCTGGATATCAAGCGACATCGATCGATCCCATCGATCCCGATCCAGCTCCGGCGCGAGCGAGTAGTTTGGTACTCAACCGTTCGTCTATTGCCGCGCCCAATTATCAGATCGAACTGTGTGGTGCGATCGTGCTGTGTCTGCTCCTGGCGATCGGTTCCCAAGCGACAATCGGCGATCGCCCTCTGAGTTGGATGCCAGCATGGTTGCAACAGCCGATCGGGCAATCGATCCTCGCAACACTAATTCAATTTTGGTGTGGGCGATCGATGCTCATCGATGCGGTGCAGACTGCATGGTATCGGCGGCAAATCAATCTGAATACGCTCGTGGCTGTAAGTACTGGAGCAGCTTATGGCTATTTTTTATTCGATACATTTACAGCCACAACGATCGCTCTAGAGCGTCACTCACAATTCGATCTTTACTATCCGATCTCCGCCATCACGATCGCGCTGACACTCTGGGGTCACCAACTAGAACGCCAAGCCACAGCCAAGATGGGGAGCGGAATGAGGCAGGCTCACGATCGCCCAATTTTCGCCCAAATCGGTCAATTAAGCGATCGGCTTTACGCTGACAAGGTACCGACTCAAAGACGAGCGGATCGGTTAGCCACGCCGATTGTGCTGCTTTCGATCGGGATGGCGATCGTCACTATTTCCCTCTGGTCGATCTTGAATAGCAGTCTCTCTGTGGGGGTGATGGCTGGCGTTGGGGTGCTGATGCTGGCTTGTCCTGCTGGTATCGGTTTGGCGACATCGCTGGCGATCGCGATTGGCACTCGCAAAGGACGATCCCTCGGGATCGTCATTCACAATAGGATTAGTTTGGAAGTATTGGGGCGCGTAAATACGATCGTCTTTGCTAAGACTGGTACCTTGACAACTGGGAGAGCGATCGTCACCAATTTTATTCCAGTTGTAGACAAATACCACGGCAATGAATTAGCGATCTTGCAACTGGCGGCATCGCTAGCCGATCGCTCCCACCACCCGCTAGCATCAGCAATCGTCAAGCGTGCCAAAGAGCAAAAATTAGCACTCCAACCAGTTACACAGTTTCAGGAAAATATCGGCAATGGGGCAAGTGGAATAGTCAATCGTCAACTCATTCAAATCGGTACGAGTGCATGGATTGATTCGCTCCAGATCGCGACCGTACTGCAAGCTGCCAATCACCAGATTTTGACTAATTATCAACAGCAATGGGAAGCTGTTGGCAATACAGTATTGTGGATCGCGATCGATCGAGAAATCGCTGGCATCATCGGGATGAGCGATGAGATCGAGCCGACAGCGAGTGCGACGATTTCGAGGCTCAAACAGCTCGGGTTAGAGGTAGTATTACTGACTGGAGACATATTAGCCAATACCGATGCCCTCGCACAACACCTGGGAATCGATCGCGTATTTACCCAGCTCGATCCCCAAGGTAAAGCGCAAATTATTAAGACACTACAATCGACAGCGATCGGTCAGCCGACGATCGTGGCGATGGTTGGATCTGGAAGCGATGACGCCCCCGCACTAGCTCAAGCCGATGTCGGCATTGCCATCCACGCAGCTACAGCGATGGCGATCGCTGGCAGCGATCTGACGATTATGACCCCAGATTTAGCAGCACTTGTCACCACCATCCGGCTCGGGCGTTTGACATTGACCAATATCAATCAAAATCTATTGCTGGCTTTTATTCCCAATATTATCTGTATCCCGATCGCCACAGGGATCTTGGAGCCTGTATGTGGGTGGATGCTGACTCCGGCGATCGTCAGTGGGGCAACGATCTTGAGCTTGGTGGCAGTATTTGTCAACGCAGCCCGATTGAGCAGATTTAAGGGTTAGGGGCAATTCATACTTAATTCAGCAACGCCTATTTAATCCTCATTCCTTAGCAGCGATGCCCGATCGCGCGTCAAAGACCGAGATGCCATTTACACTTTGATGATAGCGGACAATAGTCGCAACCTGGGTTTTGAGCTTTACAAGTCAATGCGCCGAAATCTAGTAACGCCAGATTCCAGGTACCGACATTAGTTTTGGGTGCAATTAGATCTGCTGCACCCCAGAGGATTTTGCACCGAGATTTGACTCTTTCCCCTTGTAAGCCGAAAAAACGTTCGAGAATCCGCGCTACGTTTGCATCTAGAACTGCTAAGGGTTGGTTGAATGCTTGAGATCCGATTGCCCGAGCCGTATAGTCACCGATTCCTGGCAATTTGAGCAGTTGTTTTTGGTGTTGAGGTACTTTGCCATCATATTGACTGATGACGATCTGGGCGCACTGTAGCAGCCGTTGGGCGCGAAAAAATAACCCTAGTGGTTTGAGTATTTTGGCAAGATCTGCGAGGTTGGCGGCGGCTAAATCTTGGATAGTGGGATAATGTTGGAGGAATAGTTCGTAAATCGGTGCAACTGTATCGGCATCAGTTTTCTGAAGTAGGGATTCGGCGACGAGGAGATGATATGAGTTGGTAGTTTTGCGCCAGGGATAATCGCGCCGATTGACAACTCCCCAAGCTGAAAGCTGGTGACGAAACCACTTAATTCGAGCGGGTGCTGGATAGTCTGATGGTTGAGATTTGGCTGAGGTGAGTGTGGATTTCATCGATTTAGCAACTTTCTAGCTGACGCTCTTGCAACTGAGACGAGGATACAGTGATTTTTAAAAAATTTAAATCTGATGGAGCTGCGCCACTTACGTTATTTTAGGACTGTTGCTACTGAATTGCATTTTGGACGGGCGGCAGCAAGATTGCAAATTGCACAACCACCATTGAGCAAACAAATTCAAGATCTGGAAAAAGAGCTGGGATTTGACTTATTTACACGTACGAAAAGATCGGTCTTACTGACACCTGCGGGACAGGCATTTTTGGTTGAAGTAAATCAAATATTTCAACAACTCGATCGCGCGATCGATATTGGTGGCAAAACTAGTCGGGGTGAACTCGGTCAAATCTCGATCGGATTTGTCGGATCGGCGACTTATAATATTTTACCAGTGATGCTCCACCAGTTTCGCGATCGCTATCCCCAGGTGCGAATTGAATTACACGAGCTGACTACCGATCGCCAATTAATTTGGTTACGGGAAGGCAGAATTGATATCGGCTTAATTCGTCCACCCATTATCGAGCCAAATTTTGCCAGTCAGATCGTTTTTCAATAATCTTTAGTAGTTGTTTTACCAACTCATCATCATTTAGCAATCCAAGAATCAATCGATCTAGTAGCATTAGCAACTGAGCCTTTTATTCTATTTCCGCGTCAGCTTGCACCTGGATTGTACGATCCGACGATGGCGATCTGTCAAGCTGCGGGTTTTAGTCCGCAGATAGTTCAAGAATGCGTTCAGATGCAGACAATTGTAAGTCTAGTCTCGGCAAATATGGGAGTCTCAATTCTACCCGCATCTATTCAAGAAGCTCAACGTCAAGGGGTCGTTTATCAGCCGATTAGATCTGGTAATGTGAGAATTGGTGAGTTAGCCAAGATCGCGATCGTGTGGCGGATGAACGATGATTCACCCACGATGAATCGATTTTTAGAAATTGCCTTGGGTCAAGATCGAGTGGGATGATTCATCACTTGGAGCTGGTAACATTACAATAATAAATACCAATTTCCGGCATACATTTTGAGTTGTCCCTTACTTTCATAGATCAGGACGATCGCATCTACAAATTTTCGTTCGATCCCAGCGCGATCGACATAGGAGCCGCGAATAGTAGCATTCCACAAGGTGGGTTTGGGCTTAGTATACGTAATCTGACGATCTTGGACGGTGTAACCACCGAGGCGATCGATTTTCGCTCGTGCTCGTTCGGTGGCTAGCGATTTTTCTGGCATCAATTGCACGATTGCTGTCAGATCGCGCTCTTGGAGAGCCAATAGATATTGTTCGACGACGCGATCTGGTGTCGCTGCGCCCCGTTTGTCGCTGGCTTCACATGACTGTAGCGTTGACACGATCGCCACAAGCGCAACGACGGAAATCGATCGCCAGTAGCGGGTAAATTGATGAGGTTGTTTTGCCTGGATGTCCACGATACTTATGCCTAGAGTCGATCCCATTGGTGCCAGAGCTGCTCGATCCTTACTTTTTTTTCAAGGCTTTGACCTCATTACTAGTCAAATCTCGCCACGATCCTAATGATAAACCGTTGAGGGACAGTAATCCGATCGAGATGCGTACCAATCGCAGTGTTGGAAACCCGACAGCGGCTGTCATCCGCCGCACTTGCCGATTTTTGCCTTCAGTTAAGGTCAATTCTAACCAGGCGGTGGGGATGTTTTGGCGATCGCGAATCGGTGGATCTCGCGGCGGTAGGGGTGGTTCCACTGCCAGTAATTTTACCCGTGCGGGTTTGGTTTGGTAGTCTTGGATCGCTACTCCGGCGGCTAGCTGCTCGATCGCTAGCTCGTCAGGTATCCGCTCTACCTGTACCCAATAGGTGCGTGGATGCCTGTACTGGGGGTCACTGAGTCGATGTTGCAGCCGCCCATCATCTGTCAACAGCATCAGTCCCTCACTATCCCAATCCAATCTCCCCACCGGATAAACGTCAGGAATAGGTAGATAATCTTTGAGTGTCTGTCTACCTTCGGCGTCTGTGAACTGACTCAAGACACCATAAGGTTTGTAAAAGATGAGATAGCGCAAGGTCGATCCGGTTGTTAAATTAGTTGATAGTTGATAATTGGGTTTTTAGAATGGGGATTTAATCGATCGATAAATATGATTATTTTACTTTGATTCTCGCTGAATAGCGCGTGGGTGAATTACCGATCGCACTGGCGACTTGCATGGTGTTGAGATAGTTATTTAATTGAACTATTTTGACTGGAGCAAGTGTCCGTATGCTCTTTTGAAATTCTAGCTCGGTTTTTTGAAAAGCAGCTTGACGTTGAATCGAGTTGAGCCGCCCCCACCTTACTTGAGGATCGGTTTGGAGTTTTGTCAATCGATCGCGTCTGAGTTTCATTATCTCTCTAATTTCGGGTAGATAAGCTTCGAGATTTTGACCCCAATGGATTCGCATTTGTTCTCGAAAATCATCACTCCGTCGGAACCATTCACTCTCTTTAAATGTCAGCCAGGTGGTGGGTAATTTGGATAGTTCTTGTTTGGTAGCGATCGGGATGCGTGGGTACTCTGCGGTGAGTTTAGCGGCGATCGCGTCTTTGAGCTGACGATCGGCGGTGGTGACAGATTTGCCCATAATTTCGTTGACCATGAAACATAGCACTTGGGCACTTATATCAGTAGTCATCCGCGTTAATGGTGGTTTGCCAGGTGCAAGCCAGTTTTGGGGTGCCGCGTCATAGAAGGATACCAGCCAGAGGGCATCAGTATCGCCATCGAGTACCTGTTGGCGGAGAGTGGCTACTAGCTTGGTTTGGAGTTGGGTACGTTCGGCGGGAGTCCCACGCAGGATTTGCGGTTCGAGGGCGATCGTTTGGAGGACAGTATTTCGCAGTCCCAGATTCGTCATCCATTCCCGACTCAACCGCTGCGAGATTTTTTGCTGGCGATCGGGGGGAATTTTGACCGCCAGTACTTGTTCGTAGACAGTGTTAAAGTTTTTGAGGAGCGCAGGTGTCAACGTGGGTACGGCGACCAGCGCGGGGGTAGTGGGAGCTGCTAATGGCTGGGGTTTGGGGCTAGGAGTGACGGTAGTAGCTGGCAGTTGTGACGGGGGGACAAACTTGGTTGGGAGTGGTGGTTGGGCAGTAGGAGTAGATTTGGGGGGTGGCGTAACTGTCATCGCTGGTGTGACGATCGCGATCGCCCCGATCGCGCACCAGATGGCAATGATTCCAGAATTGATGCTGGTTGGTTTCATGGTATCTACATCCCGCTCGATTAAATTGGCTGACTATTGCTAGTTCCTCGATCGATTATACGCTGCGACGATCGTCATCCAGTTATTGCCTGCGACTGAAGTCGCGGCTAGTGGTGCAAAGTCCGCCTGCGCGGACTGACATAATTAGTCCGCGTAGCGATGCGCGATCGGGAGGGTTCCCCGAGGATTTCGGGGGGTTACCGCCCTAAAATCTGCCCGACAGCTTCGGGTGTGGAGAGCGATCTCACAGCGATCGCTGCTGCCATCGGTGGTGTGAGACTTACCGCCTGGACGATCGCGTAAGGTAAACTAGTCGCCTGAAGTTTGGCACCCAACTCAGCCGAAACTGACATCCCATTAATAACGACTAATTGGGGGACGATCTCACCGCCATAAGCAGCAATTGATTCGATTTCCAGTGCAAATAAACCTGGTATGAACCGAGGATTTAAGGCGCGATCGTACTCAAATTTACTGAGCATAATTTGGAAAGAACAGATCTGAGTAGTGTCGAGCGGAGCGTCGCTGACTGTCTTGGCGCGAAAGATCGGTACTAAGTCTTTAAATGGAACTTGAATCGTCATCCATGCATCCGCGATCGTATCAAAAGAATGAGCGTAACCAACCCCATCCCATCGCTCCTCAGTCCGCACAAATAACTTGTATCTTTGTCCGTCTCCTCTGACTCGTAACTCGATCCCTTGATAGTTGCTCAAATTGAGGATCGGATCGAAATTACGCGTCCGCACTGATGCAAAGCCACCAGAATTCTCGGTCGAAACATTGCCGCTAAATACCGCATAACCGTCTCTCAATCGAATGCCGCTCTCACTGACGCCACCCATCACCACATCATCGACAGCTCCCCAGGTTGCCTGAAGATCGATCGTGGGATGGGTAAAATCAAAAAGTTCTAATTGATTGACTGTGGGCAAATAAGTAATCGCCGCTACGGTGACATTATCCATCGCTGTGGCGGATAAAGGATAACGATCGTCAGGACAGACAACGATCGATCTTACCCCTTGCATCACGCGATCTGTCAGACCAAAATCGCTAGGCGTGGTAATGCTACTATCGAGTTCCACTCGGACAAATTCCACATTTGCGGGTACACTAAATGGTGTCATGCTCAGGTCGGCGATCGCGGCTCTGACACGGTAACCACTTTTGACCAATTGCCCGACGACCAATTGTCCGATCTCACTCAGCGCACCAATCACCAAAACTACGCCCACGGCTCTGCCTCCATCAGTGGTATATTGACGACTCGATCCGCCTCTGAGCAAGCGTTGGAGGTCGCTGAAGATCGGAATTGCTTCAAAATAGCTAACCGTATTTAAAAACCTGCCTGCATCCCATTTAGCCATGATTTTAAGGATTGGGTATTAGTTATTTTTGGTCGGTGCTAGTAGCTGCTAGCAGCTCTCTTACTTTAATTATAACCAACTAATTCGCTGAATACTTATCCAGTTATAACTGATAATTTGAGCACATCGAGTCTGCTCAAACTACTGACGAATTAATGTATCCCGAACCTTAACTATGATTCTTGCAGACAAAATCGCTCTGTATTTGGAAGATGTCGAACATCCGATCGGGAGAATAGTCAATTTACTAATTACAGGCTTAGTTTTAGTCTCTACAGGTATTTTTATCGCCGAAACCTACCCACTCGCCCCAGATCTGCGATCGCTCATCCACAAAATCGATCTAATTATTTTATCAATTTTTGCAGTTGAATATATCCTGAGACTCATCGCCGCACCAGCCAAATTAAAATATTTATTTAGCTTCTACTCGCTCATCGATCTGGTGGCGATTCTCCCCGTGCTCACTGGGATAACAGATGTAAGTTTCGTCCGTATTTTGCGTTGGTTTCGGATTTTACGGTTGCTGAGATTTATTGAGGGTAAAGCTTTGCTCGGCAATCTCGATCGCGAGGATAGTTCGGTCGTCACGCGAATTTTGTTTACGATCTTCTCGATTATCTTTATCTATTCTGGCTTGATTTATCAAGTCGAGCATCCCGTCAATCCCAAATTCGTGACTTTTTTCGATGCAGTTTACTTTGCAGTTGTGACGATGACAACAGTCGGCTTTGGAGATATGACGCCGACTTCTGATGCGGGAAAATTGATGACAGTATTGATGATCCTTACTGGGATTGCCCTCATTCCGTGGCAACTAGGAGATCTGATCAAACAAGTTGCCAAAAGTGCGGACAAAGTCAACACAGTTTGTACCAAGTGTCAACTATCGAGCCACGATCTGGATGCTAGTTTTTGTAAACGCTGTGGTGCAAAACTAGTTATAAGTAAATAAATTTTGCTGCGTTAGCTGCTGGAGTTTTGGCTTTTACCAGCCGGATGTGCGGGCGAGATTGATGGTTTCCTTCACTAATCAAAAAAGAGCCATCAGGATACACTTTTTCGACAAAAGCCACATGTCCCGCTACCGGATCGGTAGCCTCAGTATAAGTCAGATTACCCTCGCGCCATTGGAACTTGAGATTGGCTTCCCAAAGGACGATACTATCGATTCGTGGCTGAGTTTTTAAGCGACCGCGATAACTACTATTGGCAACTCGATCGTCCCAAGTATGAGCATTACCAATCAGCACCGCCCCCAGTCCTTGCCGATTTCCAAATAAGCCCCGTTCGATCGCTCGTCCGTAAGCAAACTCGACACATTCAAACGGGTGACTACCGCGAATCCGCTCGTTTCCATCAATCAATTGATTGCCATTAGCTTGATAGTAGCTTCCCCTTAGATTGATTCTAAGTTGAGCGATCGATGGTAGTTTCGATCTGGATCTGCTGATGTCTTCAGCATTTAATACCCGCGGCATGGCAAGAGACATCACTACTAGAAATATCGGGATAATCTGTCGTTGATTTTTGATAATCTACCTCGCTACAATCATCTGAAATTCGATTCTCAGCGGTTAAAACCGCTGCTTGTGATGCAAAGTCCGCCTACGCGGACTGAGACATTAGTCCGAGTAGGCGGACTTTGCATCATTAGCCACGATTTGCGATTCGCGCACGCCTTTGTTTCCGGACGGTTTAGCGAATCAAGACACAATCGTAGGCATTTCCTGGGTAGCAACTTGGATTAAATACTCAAGCGTTGATAGACCTCATCTAGGTGCTTGAGATGCTGGGTGGGATCGAAACAACGATCGATCTCGGCTGGCGTCAAATGTGCGGTGACGCGAGGATCGCCAGCGGTGACTTGGCGGAAGTCGCCATCGAGTGTATTCCAGACGGACATCGCATTGGACTGGACGATCGAGTATGCTGTTTCGCGATCGAGTCCTTTCCCGACGAGAGCTAGCAACACCGATTGGCTGAAGACTACCCCACCATAACAGTTGAGATTCCGTGCCATGTTTTCGGGATAGATCAGCAGATTTTTGATCAGGTTGGTGGTTTCCACCAACATAAAGTGCGCGATGATGCACGAATCCGGCATACAGACGCGCTCGACGGAGCTGTGCGAGATATCCCGTTCGTGCCACAGTGCCACATTTTCCAGGGCGGCGATCGCATTCCCCCGCAAGATCCGCGCCATCCCAGTCAGGCGTTCGGAACGGATCGGGTTGCGCTTGTGGGGCATCGCGGAGGAGCCTTTTTGCCCTTTGGAGAAGAACTCTTCGACTTCCAGAACGTCCGTACGTTGGAGGTTGCGGATTTCGACTGCAAACCGCTCCATACTCGCCCCCAACAGTGCCAAAACTTGCGCGAACTCAGCGTGGATATCGCGCGAAATTACTTGGGTAGAAGCGGTATCTGGCGTCAGTCCCAGCTTTTGACAGGCGATCGCTTCAGCACGGGGTTCGATATTGGCATAAGTCCCAACCGCACCAGAAATCTTCCCTACAGCGATCGTCTGACGGACGCGTACCAAGCGATCGCGATTTCTGAGCATCTCTGCCAACCACCCTGCCAATTTGAAGCCAAAGGTAATCGGTTCGGCGTGAATCCCGTGGGAACGCCCAATCATCACAGTATTGCGATGTTTTTGAGCTTGATAACGGATCGCCTGAATTGTATCTTCCAATCGCGTCAGCAGCAGATCGGTACTCGCCACCATTTGGAGAGCTAGAGCAGTATCGAGGACATCTGAGCTAGTCATCCCCAGATGGATGTATCGCCCCGCCGCACCAACATATTCGTTAACATTCGTGAGAAATGCAATCACATCGTGACGGACTTCAGCCTCAATTTCCAAGATCCGATCGACATCAAACTTTGCCTTGGCTTTAATTTCATCTACAGCATCCTGGGGAATATGCCCTAATTCTGCTTGAGCTTCGCAGACCGCAATTTCCACTTGCAGCCAAGTTTGAAATTTATAACCATCTGTCCAAATTTCACCCATTTCGGGCAGCGTATAACGTTCGATCACTTGTCCGTCACTTGAATTCAACTAGCCTAGTATAACGTTCGTTGGCTTACCCTGTCTGGTTGCGGATCTACTGGAGACGATCGATCGCGATCGTCTCCAGTGGATTTGGAAAGTGAGTTACTCGTTCATCGCTGCAATTTGGCTGGCGATCTTCACAGCATACCGATCGCTCATCCCTGAGATAAAGTCTAGAACATGCAGATACGAATGATACAGTAACCAATCTTGTTGCGGTCGATGGCTACCCATCAAATCTAAAATTCTGGTGTGTCGATCGGCAACATCATTATCATCTGCTGATGAGTACAAAGCAAAGGTTGCATTGATAAATACCTCTAATAAAGTCTCGATTGTCCAAGCCGATCCAATTTCTAACTGCATCTTACGCGGATGATTAAATATTTTTGTCTGAGCCGCATCCTTCGCCGTCTGAATAAATTCTTTGACGCGACCGCCACAAGCTCCAATTAAATCTTCATCGCCAAAATCGCCATTCATAAGCTCGTCCTGACGATCGACAAAAGTATCCACCACCCCTTCAATCGACGTATTTATCGCTTTTCCGCGCGCAATCGCAATCTGGCGACCGAGCAATTCATTACCCTGACAGCTAGAGTGCAGGGGCGGAATTTTATCAAAATCAACTACAATTTTCAAGATATCGATGACCTCATCATAGGTCAAAAAGCCCATTTCAATTCCATCTTCAAGATCGATCGAGGCATAGCAAATATCATCCGCAGCTTCCATCAGATATGCGAGTGGATGCCGACACCACGCTGTGGGCGATCGCTGGATCAGTCCCAGCGCAGTAGCGATTTCGGTCAGGATTTCTCGTTCTGATTGATTGCAGCCATACTTCTTTTTGCCGCTACTTACTAGTAAATCTGATGTCCAGGGATATTTGAGAAATGCACCTAGAGTTGCATAAGTAAGTCGCATTCCGCCTTCAAATAGATAATATTCAAGCTTGGTAACAATTCTCAATCCCTGAGCATTACCTTCAAAATTTTGCAAGTCAGTGAGTTCTGCGCTACTGAGATCTGTGAGCAAATCTCGATCGGCATTTTTACTAAACCACTGTCCGATCGCTTTTTCTCCTGAGTGTCCAAATGGCGGATTACCGATATCATGAGCCAGACAGGCTGCTTGTACGATGTCTCCGAGATCCGATGGTTCGATCCCGATCTCTCTCAACTCATGAGCTAGTTTTTTCCCGACTTTGGTACCCAAACTTCTGCCGACAGATGAGACTTCTAAACTGTGAGGTAAGCGAGTGTGGATATTATCATTCTCAGGGAGTGGATGTACTTGAGTTTTCTGATTGAGCCGCCGAAACGCACTAGAGAAAATAATCCGATCGATGTCTTTTTGGAAATGACTACGCCCGACTTCTTGCTGTTCGATCTGGATGATTCCGGCTCGTTGGCGAGACAAAAGTTTTGCCCATGTCATTCGGTTCATTTGCAGAATTACCTAGTCGATCGAGGTCGTTAGCAGAGCCATTGAAGCGGAAAACTTCCGCTCCTAATGTTTAGTAATTCAGTGCAGGTGAGCACCCGATCTCTATCCTAACAATTACCGACTAGCAATTGGTTGGAGATCGGGTAAATTGGTTCGATCCGATGGGCGAACGAGAGCGAATATGCTAAAATCAGTTTAGTACATAAGTGCCTGCCTAAATTCTGCGCGATCGCTACCACTTGCAACCCGGATGATGGATCGTCATCCTTGCGTTTAGTCTAGCCACACATCACTGGCTAACTCTTAACTGTGCGGATATCACGTACTATGCACTATGACGGTAGCGACTCCGTGAGTCTCATGAGTGCATAGTACGTGTATCCGCTGGCGTTGAGCGAGCCAGTCCTTAGAGGTTTACGAAGCGGGATCGCGCAGGATCGTTAGGTAGACCATCACTAGCGACGTAGTTCGCTCTAGTTTTGAAACATTTAACAAGGTGAATTGGTGGGCGTAACATCGGGATAAAAAGTGACGATCGCGTTATCTTCTTTGATGAGTACTGCACTATAAGCTTGTCCTGTCTCGACATCGACAACGGGAAAAGTACAGACAGTTCTAGGCTTAGCTCTGGCTTTAAATGCTAAAGTTGCCGCAATCAATAATTCTGCGGCATCAGTAATGAGGGCATAACCATTGCGTCGATCGACGATGAAGCGATCGCCATATTTAACCATCACGCCAATAGTATATACTGCTCCAGCAATTGTCTCTTCTTGCTGGTGATTGTTTGGCAATTTTCCTGCCAATCCCCGCTCTTGAAGTTGGAGATATCTACCGACATAGTGCATCCCTTTGAGTTTGCCATTGTGGATATTCCCACAAAAAATATGCTCGAAACCATCACGCTTGAACCAGATCTCGGTCAGATCTGCTAAAAACTCAGCATCGGTAGTTCTGCCCCGAAAAATCTCTCCACCTACGGCTGTTTTAATCAGGTGAAAAACTCGTGGATAGGCGAGTAGTAAAGCTTGGAAATCCTCAGCTAGAACGCGATCGCCTAAATTGCCACATACTTCCAATATCCCCCAATCGAATGGCAATAAATCCGGCGGTGGCGGGGTCAGATCGATCGCTATTTCCTGGGAAGAATGAAGAATTTCGGGATTGTCCGCGAGATCGAAAAACGGTGGTAATTGTTTTCTGCGGCGACGGGGTTTTTCCATGACTTTTAAGATGAGAGCGGAGCTAAACCATCGCTACTTCCACCAGCAGAGACGAGTTGGCACGACAGATGCCAACAATTGGCGCAGCCGATCGATCGTCGCCGCGATCCAGTCAAATGGCGAACGCGGCTGACGAGCGTAAGTATGCCAGTCTTGGGCGAGTCGCTCGATAATTTCGGTATAGCTAAGTGATAAACATGGAAAATTGGTTAAATCGGTAATTTTTAGTTGCTGTTGAATAGCAATAGCTAGAATTTGGATGAGTTCTGGGGCATTTTGACTGACTATTTCTGCACCGAGAATTTGCCCGCTCCGAGTGACGATGATTTGGCAAAAACCAGTAGTTAGATTGGCAAGGATCGCTTGAGGACAATTTTTGAAATACTGTTTGAGGATAACCAGATCCCGACGATCGCTATTGGCGGCAGCCATACTTGTCATGCCGACTCTAGCTAACGGTGGATCTGTAACTACCGTCCACGGGAACCGATCGTAACTCCGATAATCAATTTTAGTTTTGCGCCCAGAGAGGGCATTGCGAACGGCAATCTTGGCCTCATACTGAGTCAAACTTTGACTGTAATAACCACCCAAAACATTGCCACAAACGCTACCACAGGCATAAATCTGGCGATGGGAAGTGCGGAGCTGGTTATCGATCGAGATCCCTTTGTCGGTATAGTCTACACCGACACCCTCGAGATTAAATGGTGTGAGTAATGGTCGATCGGGTAAAGCGATAAAAATTTCATCCACCGCGATCGTGTCGGCACCGATAGTGACTAACTTGGCTCCATCTTGTTGACTGATACTAGAGACGATCGTCTCTAGATAGATTTTGACCCCATCTGCTTCCAGTTGTGCCTGGATCGGGCTAGCCAGATCCACATCTTCATAAGGTAAAATCTGCTCTGTTTCCACCATGAGCGTGACTTGACAGCCCAATCTTGCCAAGGTTTGGGCTAGTTCTACCCCGATCGTTTCTGCCCCAATTATCGCCCACCGGAGGGGAATTGCTGGCTTGCGCTGCTGGGTGGCAACCTCATCGCTGAGACTCGGCAATCGATCGAGAGTGAGATAACCTGTCTCTTGAATCCCTGGAATCAGTGGGTAATGCGAAACCGATCCAGTGGCAATCAGATAAGCACGAGCGCGGAGATAGTGGCGATCGATATTGAATGCTAAGTGCGGACGCCGACAAAATTCCCCCGTACCCACCATGACATCGATCCCCATCGCTGCCAAGAGTGCCGGATCGGATTGTGCTGCGAGTCTGTCGATCGCCGCCCGCGCGTATGTCCAGGGGTAGCTGCTCGGCGACTGTAGCCGCGTCCGATCGAGTTGACTAGTTTTGGCGATCTGCGCCAAAGCATAGGGATAAACATCGCTGTGGGGATGGGATCTGTCGCCAGCCAACGGTGGCAAGATCAGGGCAACTCGTGCCTGGGCATTGACAGCTTCGATCGCGGCAGCTCTAGCTGCCGCTGTCGCACCAATAATTACTAAATCGTATTCTAATGCCAAAATTTGGGAACGGGGGAAGAAAAACTAGGAAACTGGAAGATCGCCAAGGAGCGCAAGCCGCTGTCTTGTCTTGCTCAATCTGGAGGGAACCTCCAGGGCGCAAGCCGCTGTCTTGTCTTGCTCAATCTGGAGGGAACCTCCAGGGCGCAAGCCGCTGTCTTGTCTTGCTCAATCTGGAGGGAACCT
>NZ_JBGSPA010000209.1:0-96802 GCF_041738855.1 Chamaesiphon sp.
TGTTTTTTTGCGTGGTCACGATTAGTTCTAGGGCTGCGAGTCATCTGCTTATATCAGCTCAAATGCTTGTTTAGTAAGAGTTTGACATATTCTCCATTCCTCCTTGACAAAGCTCTAATTTTCTTAACTTGTCACGAATGAATGTGCCAAAAATTGAAAAAATTCTGCTGTTAGCCTAAAAGTGTTGAAATGCCTGAGTTTGAGGAGACAAAACTTCATCGAACTCAGGTATCTAGAGTGTCTTAACCGATGTGGCGACTGCTATAACTTGTAAGATGTAAAGAGAACATTAAGTTGTGTTGTATGTTGGACATTCGTCTCTTTTGTAATATTTTCTTCTCAAATAATCCCCATCTCCAATTTAGAGATGGGGAGGATTCGGCAAAGCCGAGGCTACGCCAACGAATCTTAACCCACTAACTCTAATCCCCGCTGACATAAAGCTTCAGCAGTGATGCCATTAAACGCCATCAACTGACCCGCAGTAGCAGTAGTTTCGCCGCGCTTCC
Organism: Chamaesiphon sp.; assembly: GCF_041738855.1. Taxonomy (GTDB): domain Bacteria; phylum Cyanobacteriota; class Cyanobacteriia; order Cyanobacteriales; family Chamaesiphonaceae; genus Chamaesiphon. The sequence goes on from NZ_JBGSPA010000209.1 coordinate 510, forward strand.
AGGCAAAGGTATCGCGGGGAGAATTCGATCGCAACATCACAGGTTCTAACATCGCAGGTGCGCCACCTGTAAGACCGATCAGAGCAGTTCCGCCGAAGATTTCGGCAAATTTAGCATCAGACAAGAAGCCACCGTCTGGTTCGCTACAAGTATCCCAGGCGACATCGCTAGGGCGATAGAGGCGACGGGGATTGATAATCGAGACGATTTTCGAGCCGATGCCTTCGGTTTTTAAAAACGCAGCGGCTGCAAACGCTGGTGCTAGCGTCATGTCACCGATAACTGCCAAGACTACTTGCTTTTCGCCCGGAGTGTCTTGCAAGACTACCGCGCCGTCTTCTAAACCTTGACGAGTTTGGGCGAAGGTGGTGCGGATGGGTAAGGGGGATTTACTTGCAGTAATCACCACGCCTTTATTTTGGGTAGTTAATGCCCAGTCATAGCAGACTTGGATGCTATTGGCATCCGGTGGGAAGACGGGGAAGACGTTACCATTCCGCATCATCGAGGCGAAGTAGGCTTCGATTTCGGGACGTTGGTGCGTCCAACCGTTGCGCCCCTGTTCGAGTGCCCCTGCGGTGTAGAGGGTGATGGTGGAAGGCGTGGGGCGGCGCAATTCTGCCATTGCTTGGGTGACGGTTTGCCAGATGGGTAAACCATTGATGGCGAAGGATTCGTAGGAGCACCACAGGGTACGCGCACCCATGAGGGCGAGTCCGGCGGCAAGTCCCGCACAAGCATCTTCACTGAGGGGTTCGTATACTTGTCCGTCGGGTGCTTGGAAATACAGATCGTCAGTGGTGGGATGGATAATTTTCAGGGCTTGGTTGATATTGGCAATCCCTGAAGCTTCATTCCCATCGGCGTTACTGACGATAAAGTTTTGATCCTGTTGCCCGACGTAGCCCACTAGTCGCCCCATTGCGGTGGTGGATACTTTGGCTTCGCCTGCTGGGTATTCTTCGAGCGGGAGGGTACCCAGGCTGGGGACTGGGAAAACTGATTCGGTGACGGCTACTTTGGAAGAGGAGCCACCGCCTGCACGTTCGCAATTAGTGCGTACTAGTTCCCAGGCTTGAAGATGGAGGGCGCGAGTTTTTAAGCCTGTGATAATGTCGGCATTATCGAGGGTGTGGTGAGCGTAGAGGTTGTGGGATTTGGAACCTGTGGCGTGAACTCCTGCACCTTTGAGTTGTTTGATGATGAAGACAGTTAACTTACCACTCATGGCAGATTGAGCAGCTTTATCTACACCCGCGAGAATAGCTTGAGTAAAGCCTAATCGTTTGTCCAGTGAGAACAACGTACTATCGACATATTCACCCGCCTGATTTTTATCGTCGAAATCCTTGGCATTAACCAAAATTACTTCTTCAAAACCATTACCCTGCCAATAACTGAGCATTTCCTGATTAGTTTTGGTAGACACCATACTATGATGCTCCTGACTATAACCATTCCATACCAACACAGGTAAGAAATTAGTCACAGTCGGGAAGGCAGTATGAAAATGCTGCATCGCACTGATAATATACGGCTCACCCAAACCACCATCGCCCACAGTGAAAGGGAATAACTTATCCCGATGCAATTTCGCCGCAGACATGGCGAAATGTTGACCTTGACCCAACGGCCCTGCTGGGGCGAGAATACCAGGTATAAAGCCCGACAAGTGCCCAATCAGTCCATCTTTCTCGCGGAACTTGTCGCGCAATTGTAGAACGGTATCGATACCCATTGCTTCGAGCGAGCGATCGAGAAACATGGCACTATAGAATCCTGGCGCATGATGCCCGACTTCGGTCAGGATATTCTTATGTCCGAGCATCACCAATGAGGCATAGACTTCCGCTTGACTGGCAAATCCGCCTGGATGACCCGATGCTTTGCTGGCGCAAATTTGCAGGGTGAGATAACGCAGCGCATCAGCATAGAGCAAGGTTTGAAAAGCAGCAGCGGGAGCATTTGCATCAGTGATGCTCGTTTGCCCATCACCGATAACAGGTGTCTGACCATAAGTCTCGAACCCTGGTAGCAGTTCCCCAAAATACTGAATCCCCTCGGCAAAAGCTGGAGTTTGAACCGCAGTAGTCATAAATATGGTCACTTTAAGATAGTAGATATGCGATCGATGCTACCAGCTATTCTGGGTCATTGGCGAATGTGATGTCTAAATCTCAGCGGATAAATGGATGCGGATTAATAAGTATTTGCACCCAGTTACCTAAGCATAATTACTCTTCCCAAGAATCCAGATCTAGTGCGGGCGAACCACCTCTGTCGAGTTGTCTGAATACCACTCGGAGCTGAAACCACAGCAAAATGGCAATCAGGATCGTCAAGGGCAACGCGATACTATATGCTAGCCAAGTGGGAAATCCGAAGATCTCCAACCCTGCCGAGAGAAAGAAGATAATCCCCACACAAATTCCCAAAAAGGGTAATCGTAAGTTAATCCCGTCGCTATTGGCAAGGATGATGTTGTTCCGGTCGGCAGACCAAGCTTTGACATTTTGACGCAAAGTGCTATCAAAAGCCAGCCCACAGGTGATACCAGCAAATAAACCAGCAAGGAGAATGAAATATGGCGGATCTTGGGGAAAGTAATACATGAGGGCAAGAGGTAATAATTGAGGAATAAGGCGCAGACAAAATCTATCCGTAGAGTTCAAAGTTTCATGTCAACAATGTACCACTAGGGGTAAAATCTGATGCTACCGCGACTAATAATAGTCTAAATGGCTGATGCCTGAGCGATCGCGATCGCGTTATCTTGGATACAGAAGGTTGGTGATGCCGATCTCGATAAGTCGATCAAGCAGCCAGCCTTCAACAAAGTTTTTTTAGTAATGGTAGTCTCATCTTGATACTTCACTGCTAAGGGAAATCGGGGTTTTTATATATTAGATCGATCGTTAGGCAACTAATTATCGATCTATTTTTTCGGCTATCTCATGCCCCCAAATCGTTCCAGTGGCCAAAACCGGAAGCACGCATGTCCGATGATATTCGTCTTGGGCAAGAAACCCCAAACGTGAGAATCATTGCTATTGTTGCGGTTGTCGCCCATCACAAACAGTTGGTCTGGCGGTACGACCATCGGTGACATGCCATAATGAGGTGGTTCGGCGATGTAGGCTTCAGTCAATAACTCGCGATCGACGTACACACGACCATCTTTGACTTCGATCGTATTCCCAGGTAAACCGATGACGCGCTTGATAAAAGCCTGATCCTCTAAATAGCCTTGCTCTCGCAACTGTGGTGGTGGTGCAAAGACGACAATATCGCCACGCTGGGGGAGATGAGTATAGTAGGAGAGCTTTTCGACAATCAAGCGATCGCCGATTTCCAAGGTTGGTAACATGGACTCAGATGGGATATAGCGCGGCTCGGCGACAAATGTCCGAATGAAGAAAGCTAATCCAACAGCCAGCACCAAGATGGTGATATTCTCACTCCATTTTTGCCACCATTGCACCAGCAAAGGCTGTGGTGCTGTCGATTCTGGCTTGGATTGCTCTGGATTGGTCTTCATGAAGGAGGTAAATTTTACGGCAAGCTGCTAAGTATGCGCTCTATAGCAATCCTAAATCATTTCCAAAATTTAAGATCGCCCATTGACCATTCACCATCCACCATCCCTAACTATAATCTAGACAATAACACTCAGTCAGATCCGGTATTTCCAATCGATCGTGATAACGATGAATTACCGCCGCTGGAACTTGCGCTGTACGATCGCGATTTTGGCGCAAGACTTGTGCGAGTGGCACCTCTAGATAAACGATCCGAATGCGGGCACGATAGCCCGCAAAGAGCTTGATTAAGCTCGATCGAATCGGTTTGACGATATTTGTGGCATTCCAGATAAAAGGTGTCTCAGATTGGAGATATCCCTGTGCGAGATCGCGTCCTGCTTGCACGATTGTCCCCTGCGGATCTGTCGGCAAAACTCCCATTTGCTGACGCAACCGATCTAAAGATATGACTGCTAGATCTGGATGATTTTGGTCGATCCAATAATCCTTACCAGTGCCAGGTAACCCACACATTAAAATCACTTCCAAACGGGTATCATCAAAAGCCGCATAAGTTGGGTCGGCAACTTCTTTATGAAAGTAAACAAACCGACTATGGTCCGAGCTAAATGGGTAAGCGCGATCGAGACAATCATGCTCCTGACAAAATTCTCTAAAAAACTCGATCGTCTCCAATAATTTAGTACCATCTACACAAATACGTCCTCTGACATCTGCTTCCGCCATCAATGCCAACCAATCACACCGCACAACTTGACTAGCCTTGACAATCGATCGCAATGGTTGAGGTTTGTCCCAAAACCACAATGGTAAACTTTCATAGCGAACGATCGCTACAATCGTCTCACGAATCGTAAATGGTGTGTGCAAATCCGCTAATATTTGCCGCACCATCTGTGCCCCCAAATTCACATGTCCCTTGGCGGTAATACTCCCATCTTCAGCAACTTGTGTCGTTAGTGGTTTGGCAATATCATGAAATAACGCCGCCGCAAATAAGATCGATCGCTCAGTTACATTCATCGCTTGCCAAGCAGGTCGAGCAACTAAGGCTTCACAGACCATTTGGGTATGTATCCACACATTCCCTTCCGCATGATAGAGCGGATTTTGTTCGCACTTTGCTAGCGATCGTAAGCAGGGAAATTGGCATAGGATTACTGCCCAATTAATTTGCAAACCTGGTGTAGTCGGACAACCAGGAAATGTCCATAGTAAATCTTCTCGATCGATCTGTTTATTCATTGATTTGTCCTCGCTCCTAATTCATTTGTGAATGTTCTTTATATTTGCCCACCGTCCACACGCTCTTTAATATTAAAATTGACAAGCTAAAACTACATTTTGATATTTGATTTTATCCAAATAAATCGATACTAGTTTGTAATTGATTTGGAATAATCGGGCGGCTTAACCAGTGACGATCGGACTGTAAAATAGTCGTCAAGAAATCCGCTCTAACGTACTTATATCGAGCAATTGTCAACTCAGGTGTCTCTACCTTAATATACAAACCCTCCATCAACAAACTGTGATTTGTTTGTTGAATTGTCAGATCCGCATTCAAACCCTGTTCTAGGCAAAGTTCGCGCAACCTCTCGATATGTCCACCACTAATAAAATGAGATGGCTGCAATAGACTCACAAGCTGCTGATGCGACTGCAATTTCCCCTCAAATAACACTGGTACCGAGGCTAACAATAGTCCTGCTAACAACTCTCGTCGCGCCGCTGTACTCAAAAATTGACCGCTCGCTCGATCGAGCAAATCGTATTCTAAGAAATAGTGCGGCAATCGATCGTAAAATACCGTATGTTTGGCATATAGCCATTCACCATACAAGATATATCGATCGCCCAAAACATCCCATAGTGAGGCATAATGGCTGTGCGCCCACTGTTTGAATAGATTGAAATGGCGTTCGCGAGAGCCACCTGTGAGGTAGTGTCCGCGACTTTGCAACAACAATTGTCCCTGTACATCAAAGCTAATGGCGGCATTTGCACCATCGACTTTTTCCTCTATCACTACATACTCATTGGCGTTCGCGGAGCGTCGGCTTTGCTGAATCGCGCTAAATGGTATGCTGTCTAAATCTTCATCTCCAGGCTGTTCCCTAGAACCTTGAATGTGTGGGGTTCTCGGATATTTTTGCATCAGCATTTGTAGCTCCCATCTCAAGGAAACATTGAATAATTTAATAAGTTGTAATTAAAGCTCTGTCTCGAAATTTGGAAGTCACCAAAAACTACTACTGACAGTAGCTGCGGCGCAATAATGCCGCTGAGAACTATTAATTACTGGCTAAATGTGGAGAGGCGGAGGACTACATGACAAACTCACTAACAAATCTGTAGGTATTCTCAATCTAGTCTATGTGCGATCGGATGTCAAGAGCCAGCTATCTCGATCGAGATATTCAACAAATGCTCCAAATAAGTTAGATTAGACAGCAAAGCGATCGCATTATCCGAGCGATCCTAATGCCTGTAAAGTTGCTGTTTGTGCTGGAGTCAATCCTTGAATTTTGTCAATTTGCATTCCTTCATAGGGACGAAGAGATTTCCAAGTGGCGATACATTTGGCAGCATCTAAATCCCAAACCTTAATAGTTTCATCTAAACTACCAGTAACCGCGATAAGCTTGGGCGAATCTATGGCTGACGATTGCATAGTACCAACATCTAAAGTATAAATTAAGCCACTATGATCGGTCAGGCTATGGAGACATTTACCAGTTTGAATATCCCATACTTTGAGATATAGATCGACTCCTACACTGACAATAAATCGGTTGTCATGACTAAACTTTGCACTCAAAATTGGTCCTTGATGACCGATAAAAGTTTGTAAGTATGCGCCTGTTTTCACCGACCAAAGTTTGATGGTTTCGTCATAACTTGCACTGACCAACCACTGACTATCGGCACTAAAAGTAACCGACCAAACACTATTACTATGCTCGCCGATATCTCGATAATATTCACCTGTTGACCCCTGGTCTGCCTTCTCTTCGAGACGCTTCGCGAACGGCAATCGAGTGTTCCAGAGCTTAATAATACCTGTAAAATCACAACTTACCAACAGTTCGCCGTCAGGACTAAAATCTGCATAAATTACCGGACTGCTATGTCCTTGCAGCGTATTCAAACACGCTCCAGTATCAACATCCCAAATTTTGACTGTTTGGTCGTAACTAGTACTGGCTAATGTGCGACCGTCGGGACTAAAAATCACCCGCCACACCCAACTATTGTGACCTCGCAATGTTTTAAGGCAATTACCTACTTGCCAATCCCATAATTTGATGGTGTAGTCAGCACTTCCACTTGCTAATAACCGACTGTCAGGACTAAAATTAACCGACCAGACTCGATTGGTATGTTCGCGTAAAGTTTGGGTGATTTTCCCCTGTTCGACATTCCAGATTCTAATCGTAGTATCTTCATTCCCACTGGCTAAATAACTCCCATCGGGACTCAATTTGACGGATAAAATTGCATTAGTATGTCCGACGATCGTTTTGATACAGCGTTCCCATTCTAAGTCCCAGATTTTAGTATGATTGTCATCGCCACCGCTGGCAATTTGGCAACCATTGGGATGAAAAGCAACAGTCCAAATCCGATTGCGATGTCCGAGGAGGGTTTTTGTACATTTGCCGCTATTGGTATTCCAAAGTTTAATAGTTTTATCGAAACTACTACTAACTAATTGTTGTCCATCTGGACTAAACGCGATCGCGCTGACGGGTTGTTGGTGTCCGATTAATGTGTGGAGACATTCTTTCGTATCGACATTCCAAATTTTAATCGATCGATCGTAACTAGCGGAAGCAATCGATCGACCGTCTGGACTAAAAGCGACAAACCGCACCCAAGCAGTATGAGCTGACCACTCAGCCACACATTCACCCGTCGCCACAACCCACAGCCTTACAGCCAGATCTTCACCACCACTAACTAAAGTACGACCATCGGGACTAAACGCGATCGACCAGACCCGACCTTTATGTCCTACTAAAGTCTGGATTTCGGGACTTAAATTACCTGGAAACGTCCGCCACAGACGAATCGTACTATCTTGAGCGGAACTGGCGATAATTTGCCCATCAGGACTAAAGGTGACAGCATTGACTGAAAAAGTGTGTCCGATATATGTCTGCAAACATTCACCCGTGGCGACATCCCACAACTTCACCCGATGGTCGTCGCTGGCACTAGCCAGATATTGCCCGTCGGGACTAAAAGCGATCGCCCAAGTCCAGTGTTGATGCCCTTGACAATTAGTAAGTTTTGTGAATGTATGAGCATCCCAAATCTGAATATCGCCTTTGGTATCGCTAGTCGCAAAATGTTCGCTATTGGGACTAAACGCAATCCCAACTACACCGCCAAAGGTTTCGGCGAAGACAGTTTGACTGATGTGGCTCCCAGTAAAATCGACATCGTGTAAAGTCGCATTGAGTAGGTAGGCTTGACGAATCGCCAGATGCGAAAAATCAAAGCCTTGGAGATCGGTTTTGAGGTGACAAAATAAATTGAGCAGATTTCCCGCTGCATAACCAGCGATCTTATCAGTTTCGTGGTGTAAGGTAGTCAAGATTTTGCCAAGGTGCAGTTCGAGGTGCAATCGATTGGTAAAGTGCGTTAATAATCGATCGATTAACGGCTGTAAAATTAGTTGAATTTGAGCATCGCGCAGGTAATCTTTGGTTTGTGCTTCGATTAAAACATGGGTTCTAAATAGAGCCAATTCTCCCGAAATAATTTCCCGTTCGATCTGCTCAATAAACCTTTCGGTAACATACTCCATAATCACGGGTTGTTGAGTCAAACCCCACTCGGTAGTTTCAATTAACGATCGATCGTGCAGTGTTTCCAGAGCTGCTAATAATGTCAGCAAAGGTGTAGCTGGTACAAATTCCGCTTGCAATCGAGCTGGAGTAACACCTTCGCGATCGATCGCCAGCCAGTACATCACCTGTTGTTGCAGGACTGATAATCGCTCAAACTGTCGATCGATCAACTCCCAAAGATTGCCAAATACAGCAGTACCTTGGGCTAAAAAAGCATGAATATCGCCATTGAACAGGTTTTGAATACTTGTCGCTACTATTTTTAGAGCTAAGGGATTACCGTCAACATAGTTAATCAAATTGTGTTGCTCGATCGGTGGTGCGGCGATCCCTTTATCGATGAGCAGATGTTGAGCGGCGGTGCTGTCGAGTCCAGTGAGTTGCAACGATCTCACTGGTAGATTGACTCCTTCCCGCAGGCTGATGCCGTGGGGTTTTTCTCTACTGGTAATCACTAGACAACTCTGATGTCTTTCGTCACTTACCCGCTCAAAAATCTCACCATAGGCTTCATAACCCGCCAAGTAGCAGCCATTTTGATTCCCAGCTTGCAAAATCGACTCAACGTTATCAAAGACCAATAAACAGCGTTTTTGGTGCAATTGCTGCATCAATAATCCGATCGAACTTTCCTGCACCTCAAATCCAGTCAAAATCGGCAAGATTTCATTCAACAAATCCTTTGGCGCGATCGCCTGTCGCAAACTTCGCCAGACCACACACTCAAATTGCGACTCCAACTGTTGAGTGAGTTTCACCGAGAGGGCGGTTTTACCAATCCCACCCCAACCAAAAATCCCCACCACCCGACAACGACTATCCAAGATCCAATTACGCAGTGTCTGCAAATTGCCTTCTCTACCATAAAAGCGAGAAACATCATTGGCGTAGCCTCCCGCACCGAGATTCGCTTCACCCCAATTTGTTGTCGTCAAGCAGGTACGATAACGCTGAAGGATCGCACAGAGATTCCCTTTAGAAACTTTTTCCCCAGTTATCTGCGAAAGCAATCGCCACAAATGCGATCCAACTTGTTTGATATATTCCGGCTCATAACCCAACTCTCTACCGATCTCCTGATAGGAATCGCGTTTCCATACTTTCGAGACAATCTCGGCTTGCAGCGTATTGAGCGATCCGCGTTGATGTTGTTCGAGCAATCGATCGACGATCTTGAGAGCTTCTTGTCCAGTCATTTAGGGTCGATCGCTGCTAGATCGATCGTGAATTAGAAGTAGTATATCTCGATTTGATAGTGTGAAATTGTAATTTATACAACAGAAGGTTTACATTACTTTATATATTACAATAACAACTACTTACTTTTAGTTACTTTTTCTTACTGACAGATCGATCGAGGTGGATGTAGAGTAATGCGATCGCCAAGTATAGCAGTCGCCAAGGTAATTAAGACACGATTAGATCTCAGTCCGCGTAGGCGGACTTTGCATCATGAGCAGCGATTTCAATCGCTGTGCTGTCTGAATCGCCCTGGCAGTCATCTCTAGTTCTGTAGGGTGGGCACCGCCCACCAGCTAGGTTTCAGACACAACCTATACTTTAAATCCTCGATTGCCTACGGCACACTGCGCGAACGATGTCCGATCGATTTGAGCGCAAGATCCCCGACTTTCGATCTCCCCAACCAACTTAATCAATATGCTACCGAAAGTTTCAATTCAAATATTAAGTCAATCTTTACTAGCGGGGACATTCGTCCTCATATCGAGTGGTAACGCGATGCTGACAGACAGCGGCTCCGCTAACGCATCAGAAATTCCCTCAATAGTCCAGGATACTGTCTCTTCTGCGACTACTTCCGTCTCAGGCAATACATCCAAGCCCAATCCAGTGTCGATCTCAGATCCGATTGTTGATGAGACGATATTTGGAGCAACCAGATTCGATCGCGCCACAGACTTGAAAATGAGTTATGTTAGTCCCCTCAGTGATGTCTTGCCGCGATCTGTCGATCGTCAAACGATCTCACAAACACCAGCATCTAGCTTAAATCCTAATGAGCCATCCGAACCTAAAAAATGGGCAGTTGGCGTTCATGCTCAAGCTAGTACGACAGGTTTTATCGGCATCGATGGCGGTTATAAATTTAGCCCCAATTTACACGCTCGGCTGGGATTAAATACGATCGGTTTTAATTACAACTATAAGAGTGAAGGTATCGATTATAGTACCAATTTCAAACCAACCAACATCCATCTGCTAGGGGACTACTTTCCATTCGGGGGAGGATTGCGATTAACAGGCGGTTTTTTCATTCAAAACAACCAATTTACAGCTACCGCAAAATCTGATTCTAACAATCAGATTACGCTCAACGGCACTACCTATGATGCCAGTCAAGTAGGCAATATCGGGGGTGAAGGTAAATTTGGTAGTAGTGTCGCGCCTTATTTAGGTATTGGGTTTGGTACGCCGATTAGTTCTGGATTTGGGTTTAATATCGATGCAGGTGTAATGTTTGCCGGATCGCCAACCGTCGCACTCTCAGCTAATAATATTTCTTCCTCAATTCCAACGGCGATCCAAAATCAAATCCGTTCCGATCTGGCTGCTCAAGAGCAAAAAACTAATGCAGATCTTAGAAGTTTTAATCTCTATCCTGTCATCTCGATCGGGGTTTCCTACGCATTTTAGTAGCCTAAGTCTGTAGGGTGGGCACTGCTAAGTCTGTAGGATGGGCACTGCCCACCAGCTAGGTTTCAGACACAACCTATACTTTAAATCCTCGATTGCCTACGGCACGCTGCGCGAACGATATCTGATAAATTTGAAGGCAAGATCCCCGACTTCTCCGATAAGTCGGGGATCTGGTGCCGCACTATTTCGATCCCGCTCCAACCAGAGTTGTATTGCCATTGACTACCGATGATTAGCCAGCCATCCAGTCAAATCTGCCATCGAACCGAACCGCAACAACGCCTTTGCCAATTCCTGTAACTTATCCACAGACAATCCGGCGATCTCCTGACCTAACTCAGCGGCAATATCACTCTGAACGCTGCGTTCGATCTCTACGCCACCAAAGGGTGTGAGTAGAATTCAAATAAATTTTTCGCGAATTCGTCGTGGGGGAATTGAGACATATCACTCCTGAGACTGCATCGCTAAGACAGCAGTAGCAACAGGTAAAAATAGCGTCAATGGTCGTTCGGGAATTGCCGCAAAGCCATTAACTTGATAGAAACGTTTCGCCCCCTCATCCAAAGCATGAACCAAAATATAGGCGACCCCAATGCTTTGTGATGCCGTAATAATCCGATCGAGCGCATCTTGCAGCAAACTTACACCAATTTTCCGTCCTTGATATCGCAAATCGACAGCCAGCCGACCGATTAGTGCTGCGGGAATTGGATCGGGCATATTGCGCTGTTTCGCCTTTGGTAGTTCGATCCTGTCGATCGCCGCACTGCTGAGACAATAATAACCGATGACGACTTCATCATTAGTTACTACAAATGTCCGCGATCCACCGAGCACCTGATTTTTCCATGCCCGTTTGCCTAGCCATTCATTGAGTGAGTCAACACCACAATCAAAATCTGTGACTAGATGAGTAGATATTAGGGACACAGGTGGCTGTAATGGCAATTGTTTTATGCCCAAGGTGCTTTAACCTGCATGAGTTTACGCAAGCCTTCGGAAGGTTCGGGTGGAGAATCAAGCATTTGACAAAAGTTAGCGAACGTCTCTTCACCGACGGCAATATATGCTTGGTCTAGCAACACATGCTCTGCTTCCCGACAAGCTATTTCTAGGACAAAATCAGACCGATTTTTGCCCAGATAATGGGCTGCTCGATCGAGTGTATCCCGTTGCTGATGGTTGAGGCGGATATTCATACTACTATCGCGAGGAGCGCGAGAGGCTGAAGAAGACATAATATTTTTAGCCTTATTTATCCTCATTTTCGCATATTGTGGATCTATTGTCTATACATAGTCGATCGAATCGACAGCCTGTTTCTAGACTTGCGATCGATCGCCGACTGGATAATTTAATTTGGTGAGATTGGGGTTTCGATCGAGTGAATCTAGACAGTAGAGGGAGATTCGCGATCGATAACACTGCGCGATCGAGCTAACCAAATACGAGCGCAAGAAGTCCCAAATCCTAGCGTTCCTGATTTCACCTATCAAATAGTCCCGATGGCATCGCCGTCAGTGAATGACAAAATATTTAAATCAATCTTTTAAACCACGATCTGTCAGATCTCAAAGTTCGACCCGCTTATTGTCTCACCGATGCGATCGGCGATCGCAAACACGTTATTTTTGCACTAATTACCAGCATAGGAAACTATATTTCATCCTCTGCTAAAGCCGTACATAGATCGAGATCATAGATCTCTTCTTCTAATTCAGTTTCAGCAATGATTTCATTCTCAAGGTCGAATGCACTTACCAGTGACTCATAAGAGTCAGGTAGTTTGCCATTAGCAACCATCTTTGAGAAAACTTGATAACAGTCGCGGCGGTCACCTTCTTTGCGCGGAAAACCAAGCCACAGCACAATAATCACTCGTCGCTCAGCAAAGGCTCTAAAAAATAGCCGATAGCGTTGTGGCAGACCCATTTTCTTGAGCCGACCATATTGCTGGAGTGGCTTCCGCAGTGAAAAATAACTGGCAAAGGGATCTACAGAGATTTTGTCCCTGATGCCGGAATCGATCGCTTTGAGCAGTTTGACATCGGGATGGGTCAGAAAATCTTTAGGATCTAATTTCGATTTTAGCTTGATAACCTTGGCGGTTAAGTCCTCCCATTGAAGCTGAAAGTCGGTGTAGAACAGAATTGTCCAACCATTGGCATCGAATGGGTTCATTCATCTTCATCTACAACAACACCAGCCAGTAATTCATCCATCTCGTCAGCCATCTTCTGGGTGTAGAGAGTGAGTGAATCAGGTGAAGATATCGCAAATTTCAGAAGGGAATCTAGGAACAGTTTCATCATCACGCTTTCATCATCGTCTAGGTCAGATTCTAGAGATCGATCGGGTTCGAGATACACCAGGAAGGTGTTCTCTGAGATCATTTCAATATGACCTTTGGCTGTCACCAAGTGGGGATGGTCGTGAGAGAAGGCTTTAGGCAGACGAAACCCATCTTGACTACCGATTTTAGCTGGACTAATGGGATAACTTTTAGATGGCATAGATCGTCAAGTATTAGTACAAATCATTATAACAAAATTAATGCTGTGACCAGATGAGTGGCTATATCGATCGTAGAATTCGATCGCCACTAGCTAATCCACATCCCCGACTTCTGTTGAGAAGTCGGGGATCTGCTGCATCCCAATAGTTGTCGGTCGATCTCGATTGGCTACTTTTTAGAGAACGGCGAGTAGACCTGAGATCGATCGCCAACTGGATAATTTAATTTTGTGAGATTGGGATCTCGATCGAGTGAATCTAGCCAGTAGCGCGAGATTCGCGATCGATGACGCTACACGATCGATCGAACCGATACACCGGATGTTCGCTCTCTTCACATTACTTTACATGCTGCAAAAAATACTACTCACTTTTAATTACTTTTTCTTACTGACAGATCGATCGAGGGTATATATGATTGATGCAAATCTAGATTCCTTTGATACTATCAATGTATTTTCTCACTGAGAGGGTGTTTGAAAAGTCCGACTGGGTGACTTTTAGTACCTGAAGTCAGTATTATCAACAACGATAGAATTAGGATTTCAGCATTCGATAGATGGCTATTGGTATCAAAAATTGCTCTAGTTGACCCTTTTCAAACAACCTCTGATATGAATTCAAAAAATAAGATAAATATAAATATCGAAAGATACTCACCAGTTTTGATTTCGTTAGATCTACGCAAAAATACAAAAAAAATTAGCTCTTCGATATTGATGTCGCTACTCTTATTGACGAGCTGCGGTAGTCGTGAAACTTTGTTTCAAGAAATAAGTGAGTTTAATAAATCTGTCCAAGTTGGGTCGGATTCTGTTGCTGCATATTATTCTAGTATTAATGAGCAGGAATTTCAAACTTACTTATTATTACTCGAACTAAATTCAAATTGTGAAGCTGGCGATCTGGTAAACTACAATTGTTTGAATTCAAAGTTTAAGCCACCTGGAAACAAAGAGGATTATGTTTCTTCGCCCCTGAGCAAACCATCGATTCCATTGGAAAGTATCCAAGCAAGGATCGATCTTCTTAATGAAATTGCAAGTTATAGTAAGTCTATTGCCTCTCTTGCTGGTGATAATTCTGGCGAGAAATTTCAAGGCAATATCATCGGTCTTCAATCTAGACTTAACTCTCTAGAAGAAAAATTCAAGAATCTTGGAAAAGATCCAAAAGTTTCTCCATCTACGGATAAAAATATTTCAACTAGATATCTTAACCCAATTACTACTATTATTGGAATTTTAGGTAAAATTTCCATACAAGAATCTAAGTGGAGTGAAATTCGTAAATCCATAGTGGAAGCTGAAGAACCTATTAATAATGTGCTGACTGCAATTGCAACCGATCTCGATACTTATGCTTTTCTATTGACAAAGATAGAGGCAAATAAACGATACAGTCTTTTGATTAATTATTATAATAATAATCGTTTGCGATTTAGTAGAGAAGAAAGGGTTCGTATTATCAGTCAGATAGGTAATTATAAAAAGTTTTATGACTCAGTTTCTCTCAACAAACCATCAAATATACCTAATGGTATTCTAAATGCTCATAAATCACTAGTTAAGCTAGCTAAATCTGACGGTTCTATCAAAGACATAGCTGAATTAAAAGCATGGCTAGAAAAGTTTAAAGATGATGCCGAAAAATTAAAAAATGCTGTTAATCAATTAGTATAAATTATAAGGATAAAAATAGAATGACACCTTTATCAATTACAGATTTAGCCGAGAGTACCGCCAAGTGTTTTGAATATTCCAGAGATATTGCTATATTCACGCCAGAACAACGCGACAAGTGGCTAATTAGAGGATTTAAACTGAGTTCTGCTCTGTCAATTTTGGTTGGTGCACTATTTAAAAGCAGTGTAGATCCAAAGATTATTGAAGCTAATAAAAAACTCAGGGAAATTAACGATAGATTAAAAGATAAGAAAAAATCTTTGTCTGATTTTCCTGACACCATTAAAAAAATTGATGATGTGATTAGTATTCTAAATATTTTTATTGGTTTTATAGTATAAAAATCTATATCTACTGTGGCAGCGGTGCTAAATGGATATTATGATATCCCAACTGGTAGTAATTTCACGCCTCATCACACTAATACGACATCATTAATTATGGCAACAGATTATATCATCTTTATTCATGGTGTAAATACTAGAAAGAAAGACTTTTTTGAAAAGCAAGCAATGAATATGTTTGCCCAAATCAAAAAGAATGTAAATTCTGATTTAAGAAATCTTAAACCAGTTATTTTGTTTTGGGGTGATATTGCTGAAAAATCCATCGATTTTCTTCTTTATGGACTTGACAAATCTCCTACCTGGGAAGAGTTTAGGTTTCGAGAATTTCGAGAACAGCAAGTCATAAATTTTGTTGGTGATGCTGTTCTCTACTTGAGCCGCAATGTTAGCGTTCAAATGATTAACCAGATGACAGTGCAAGCTTTGGATCATATGGAGTTAACACTAGACCAACTAAAAAGTATGTCACCGAAAGATGGCGATCGATTACATTTAGTTACTCATAGTTGGGGTGCTGTTATATTATTTGATATTATGTTTGCAGCTCGATGGGAAGATGAAACACTGGATGAAAGTATTCGTCAATCTGTCAATAATATCCGCACTGGCTTTTTTGGAGTTGGCAACTCAGACATTAAAAATTGTGGTATCCCGATCGCCAGTATTCATACGATGGGATCGCCAATTTCGTTATTCAATCTTTTAAATGCTTCCGGTGCAAAGAGTTTTAATCTAACCCCTAAGCTCAAGGATTTACTGAGTTCTTTACATATCGAAACTGGCAAACCATTACCGTGGTGTAATTATGCACATCCTGGCGATCCGATTGCCTATCCATTAAAGGGTGTGATGGATTTATCACTTGGTGAGGCAAGGGATTTTGTTAAAATAAATGATATCGTAACAAATACTTTTTCTTTAATACCAAAAGAATCTTTATTGCATATACTTCGGGGTGGAGATGCTCATAGTAGTTATTGGAATGAACGATCGGTAATCAAAAATATTGGAGATGTAATTAAAGATGTTAACAGATTGGGATGATTATTATACTGATTACTTTTATAAACAAAAATCCGAGGTGCGCGATCGATGTCATCCGCAGATATTTAAGTATGATGATGGACAGCCGAGAAATGCGATCGTGTTAGTACATGGATTGACAGACTCGCCCTACTTTATGAGAGATATCGGCGAATACTTCTGCACTGAAATGGGTTTTGATGTCTATATCCCGTTACTTCGCGCTCATGGCTTGAAAGAGCCAGAAGATATGAAAGATGCGTCCTTAATCGAGTGGCGCAAAGATGTCAGATTTGCTGTGGATGTAGCTAAGGAAAGTAAAGGGAAAGTTTCGATCGGTGGTTTGTCAACAGGGGGTACATTAAGTGTTGAAATGGCTCTAACAAACACGCAATCGATCGATGGTGGAGTTTTCTTATTTTCTGCTGCATTAGGTTTAGCTAGTCATGCTGGCAATCTGGCTAAAATCTTTCTCAGAACTCCTTTAGCTAAATTTTTTGACTATATCGATGACAGTAATCTCACTAATGACTCACCGAGTGGTAATCCCTACCGATATTCCAAGATGGATATTGGTGCCGCAGCAAAGTTATCAGAACTAATGAAAGAAATAGATGGACTTACCAATAATAACGTGCTCATTCAGCCTTTATTTGCAGCGCATTCTGAAGCAGATACTACCGCAAATATTGATGAGATCGAAGAATTGGTAAATCGTTCTAAAAAAGCAGAAATGTTTAGAATTGGCAAAAATTTTGCTGTTCCTCATGCCAGCATTGTTTTGAAAAGTCCAGTCTTATCATTTAATAATTCACCTTTAGAACCTAGCAATCCTTTCTTTGACAAAATGACGAAATCGCTTCATACATTTGCAGATAAATATGGTTTAATCGATCGTCATTAAATAGTAGTGCTTTACTCTACACGACAACACACCCTATACTTTGATAAACGATTTGCCTTGAACTAACGAAGTGCAAATTCTAAGGTAATTGGTATCTATGAAATCCACGACACAAATCACCGTTGGCGATATTGACATCAACTACCAAATCAAAGGTAGCGGCAAACCATTACTGATGATAATGGGTTTGAGTTTTAGCCTGCTCGACTGGTGCAAGAAATTCACCGAACTACTCGCTAAACACTATCAACTTATCCTCTTCGACAATCGCGATGCTGGACTCACTAGCCTATCCCCACGCCCGTATAGTATCGTAGATATGGCAGATGATGCCGCAGGATTATTAGACGCATTAAATATTCCCAAAGCGCATTTATTTGGTGTCAGTATGGGTGGTGCGATCGCCCAGCAATTTGCTCTAAAATATCCCGATAAGCTAGACAAACTCATTCTCGGTTGTACGATGGCGGGGGGTAAATGTAGTCAGATAGGTGATATCAGTGGCGTGATGAGTGGTAATCTTTTGGATTTACTATTTACGCCCACATTCGTTCAAGCCAATAGTCAGGAACTAGCCGGATTTCTTGTCAAAGTAACCCCATTTCATAGCAAAGGTGATGCTTTACACCGTCAGCTTCAAGCCTTTGGGACACATGATACCTGCGATCGTTTAACCAATATTAGAGCCACCACGCTCATCCTCACTGGAGATAGTGACATCGCTATTCCGCCCTCAAATAGTGATGTTCTACTTGCCAAAATTCCCAATGCTAAAGTAGAAGCGATCGCCGATGCCGCGCATGGATTTTCATTTAGTCATGTGGATACAACGATCGATCTGATTCATCACTTTTTGCAAGAACAAGCTAAGATAGAGAAAACGATGATGGAAGACCAACGCCAAGCAATTTTAAAAACATTTGTTGCATATATTCAAAACTTTAATTTGCTACAACCAACTAAAGTTGCACCATTCTTTCATCTACCTGCGATCCTGATTACTTCAGGACAAGTGGCAGTCATGCAGACTGCTATTGAGGTGCTAGGAGTATTTGCAGTTTTGATGGATGAATTAAAGGATAAAAGCTTTAAAGAGAGCAAGATTATTGGCGACCTTCAAGTTAATCAACTCAGCGATAATCAAGGGCAGGTGGTTGGAGTTGCCAAACGATTTAACGATCGAGATGAGGAAATAGAACACTTTGGATTTACTTATACCCTCCGCAAAATTCAAGTTAGAGATGAAGTCGAAGCAGAATGGAAGATTATTGTTGGCGTACTTCACGAAGCTGAAACTCTCTCTCAATGACGAGAACTCGATCCTCGATCGCGTTGAGAGGCGGCTATCTATGGCTAGACTCGACTGACAAGAATTGTAGTAAGATTGAATTAGTCATCAACTCACTCAGGTAGGTAGCGATGGTTGCCCAAATTCCAGCAGAGATTACTACCCAAGTTATTTATCCCGATCGTGATGGTCAGCCGATGTCCGATAATACCAAACAATTTCGGTGGATCGTCACGATTAAAGAAAACCTCGAACTGCTATTTGCTGAAGATCCGCAGGTATTTATCGCTGGGGATCTGCTGTGGTATCCAGTCGAGGGAGATAACAAGATTCGTCAAGCACCAGATGCGATGGTAGCATTTGGTAGACCAAAAGGCGATCGAGGATCTTATCGACAGTGGGTAGAAGATGGGGTTCCGCCGCAAGTCGTGTTTGAAATCCTCTCCCCTGGCAATCGGATGGCAGAAATGAACCGGAAGTTGCATTTTTACGATCGGTATGGAGTCGAGGAGTATTATATATATGACCCCGATCGGATCGATCTAGCAGGCTGGATCAGAGATGGCGATGGATTAACAGCGATTGAAGATGCTAACAATTGGATTAGTCCTCGGCTGGGTATTCGCTTCAGAATGCAGGAAGATACGCTCGTAATTTATCGCCCTGACGATCGACCATTCATGAGTTTCGTCGAAATAGATCGACTTCGTCAACAAGCGCAACAGGAAATCCAGCAAGCTCGACAAGAAACCCAGCAAGCTCGACAACAGGCTGAAAAATTAGCCGCTAAATTGCGCGAACTCGGGATCGATCCAAACGATTTGTAGATGTTGTGGAGAGCGCGATTGACTGGCTGTAAATACACAATCCGCGCAAACTGAGCAACATCAGATCTGACTGGGTTACAATCTCTGTGCCAAACAGCGATCGCAATTACCACACCGCCAATTTTGAGACTGCGGTTTGCAGCCAAAAGCAGTCAGTAAATATTCCCAACGACAACCAGCATACTTAATATAAGTCGGAACGCCGCTAAAGAGTTGTTGCTGTTGTGCCTTTGATGACTGCCAATTGGGTTGTTTCCCAGTTTTCAACCGCCGATAATCAAATGGTGTTTCCCAAGCTAATTCGCCGATGCTATGCAACAGAGATAACGCGATTGCACTTTGCGGGAATTTACGCTCGATCTCATTGACTTCCCCACTTACTGGTAGTTGTTTGGCTAAAGTAGTAGCGAGATCGTAATAGCGATCGATACTTTCAGCAAAAAATCTGTTGCGCTGGCGGTCTTCTGGATACAATAAACCTGTCGATTCACATGCCAATAGTAACGCCGCCGATGGCTTACCATCCCGTCCCGCTCGACCGATTTCTTGGATATATTCAGCCAATAATACTGGCGGCTGAAAATGGACGATCCACCGCACATTTGATTTATTAATACCCATCCCAAAGGCACAGGTACACACCACATATTGCAATTTCCCGCTCAACCATTCGCCTTCGACGCGCCGACGTGCTTGGGGACTCAAACCCGCATGGTAGGCTGCTGTTTTGTCACCGCGTGTTGACAGTAATTTGGCTAATTCTTCGCTGGTGGATCGCGTTCTGACGTAGACTAGCCCCGACTGGTGGGGATACTTGTCGATAAACTTGGTGAGCTGCTCTTTTCTACCGCGTGGCGTCCAGATTTGAGAGACTGATAACTGGAGATTCTGGCGGTGAGGATTGAGGATGAATTCGGCGGGTTTGTCAAGTTGCAGGACTTGTTTGATGACCTGCTGCGATCGGGGGTCAGCCGTCGCTGTGAAGGCAGCGATCGCGATTTTGGTGCCAATGGGTTTAGATTGGATTAAAGTGGCGCGAATCGCCCCTAAGCGGCGATAGGCGGGACGAAAGGTTTCACCCCAATGGACGAGGCAATGAGCTTCATCGAGGATCAGGCGATCGATCTTTAGTTCGGGAACGCACAATCTCGACCACACAGGCGGAGTCAGCAGGGTTTCAGGGGATAGATACAGTAGCTGTAGTTTGCGCTCTGATAGAGCTTGAAGTGTGTGCTTGCGATCGGCTGCGGGGGTTTCGCTATGCAATAAACCAACGGCTAATTTTTTCTCTGTTAATTCCTGGAATTGATTTTCCATCAGTGCTACCAGGGGCGAAATCACCAAGGTGACGCCGCTACTCAGTAAGGCTGGAATTTGGAAGCAGAGTGATTTGCCGCCCCCAGTCGGCATCACAATCAGTGCGTCTCGATCTGCAAGCAAGCATTCAATAATTTCGCGTTGAGGCGATCGCAATTCATCATAGCCCCAAACCTGTTGTAGTTTTGCCTGAATTCGATCCATTTTTAGTCTAAAACTCGGATGGTGGGCAGTGCCCACCCGACAATAT
This sequence comes from Chamaesiphon sp., assembly GCF_041738855.1. Classification (GTDB taxonomy): domain Bacteria; phylum Cyanobacteriota; class Cyanobacteriia; order Cyanobacteriales; family Chamaesiphonaceae; genus Chamaesiphon. Next base: position 21,727 of record NZ_JBGSPA010000209.1, read on the forward strand.
TAAAAATCCCCTACTTCTAGCTTATTTATTATTTACTAATTCCAAGCGATCGCGATCGGACAACTTCCAGACCTTGCCATCGAGAGCCATCTGTTCGATCAATGTGGCTAGGCGGAGAGCTTTAAGTGCCTGTTCGCCGCCTACTGACGGTTCGCTGCCACACCTAACACAGTTGACAAAATGCTCTAACTCTGCATATAGCGGCTCGACATTTTTGACATAGACTTTCTCGATCAGTCCATCTTGACGGTATAAGCCCTGATGATACTCATTGAGTAGATCCGTGTTGTGACGGTGAATCGAGATTTCGTTGCTGAGGAAGTTGGCTTCTGTCAAGGATTGACGGCAATGAGCGGCGATCGTCCGCGTCTTGCGATGGGTGACTTTGCTAGCAGTGAGGGTGGCGACGACGCCATTGGCAAAACCGAGAGTAGCAGTCACGTAGTCGAGATATTTGGATTCGGGGCAGCGACTACCGCTAGCTGTCAAGCCGACGACTGGCGCGCCAGCTAGCTCTAGGAGCAAATCGATGTCATGAATCATCAGATCGAGGACGACGGAGACATCATTTGCCCTATTGGAATACGGACTCATCCGGTGTGCTTCGAGAGCTAGTACTTTCTCAGTTTTGAGGACTTGACTGAGTTCTTGGAAGACGGGGTTGAAGCGTTCGATATGTCCGACTTGGAGGATACATTCAGACTCAGCCGCAGCGTTGACGAGAGCTTCGGCTTCGGCGATGGTTGCCGCGATCGGTTTTTCGATCAGGACGTGGATTCCTGCTTGCAGACAAGCGATCCCGACTTCGTAGTGGAGTCTAGTGGGGACGGCGATACAAACAGCATCGACTTGAGAGATCAGATCTCGATAGTCTTCATAAAATTTTGCCTTATACTTACTGGCGGCTTCCAAACCATGCTCGACATTGACATCAGCAATGCCAACCAGTCTGACATTTTTGAGTAAACTCAACACCCGTGCATGGTGTTGTCCCATATTACCGATCCCGATTAACCCTACTTTCAGTGGCTGGGGCGAACCCGACTGAATTTCTGTGTCTAACTGTCTGGTTGACATGCTATTTATCACTCTAAAATGTACTCCTCCACCACTACGAAATTGATTATCAGTCTTCGTTGCTGTCGATCGAGTTAATACCGCCCCAAGCTGGTATGAGCTATCTGTGCTCTAATGGTCGGACAGAGCCACCTGTGACGATCTCGATCGAGAACCCGCTCTACTGCTAACCATTGTTTGTCTGAGCGATCCCAAACAATCCCGATACTATCACAGCATCATGATTGTAAAGAACAGAAAAGTTTTGTTTATGTTCCTTATTTTTAGGTTTTAGGCTTTAGCGGATGCGCGCTCCGTCTGTGCCTACGGCAGGCTTACGCCAACGACACGCCGAGCTTCGCTCGTCTACGGGTTCCCCGAGGGTTTAGCGACCCAAATCACGCGGAGGTTCCCTCCGCATGTGTTTGGGTCAAGACAGCGCACCAAGCAGGCTTTAGGGATGGAAGGTGAATGGTGGATGGTGGATGGTGTTTGCATGATTAGCGAGTCCTCTTGTTTGGTGATCCCATCCCTGACAACGATCGGAAAAAGTTAAAATAGCGGCTTATCCTTCATCTTTTGACCGTTGTGAAAGCAGTTATTCTCCTCTCAGGTGGTTTGGATTCTTCGACGGTGTTGTATCTGGCAAAAAGTGAAGGCTACGATTGTTATGCCCTGTCCTTTGACTACCAACAACGTCATCGGCGCGAACTCGAAGCTGCTCGGACGATCGCGACAGCAGTTGGGGTAGCTGCCCATCAAGTAGTAAACTTCGATTTGACCTTGTGGGGTGGTTCTGCGTTGACAGACGATCGAGTCGATCTGCCCGAGCACCGCGATCTGGCGGCAATGTCAGCGTCGATTCCCGTAACCTATGTGCCCGCACGCAATACGATCTTTTTGAGCTTTGCCCTTGCTTATGCCGAAGCGATCGCGGCTGGTCGGGTATATATTGGGGTGAATGCACTCGACTATTCTGGCTATCCTGATTGTCGTCCTGACTATATCGATGCAATGCGATCGGTATTTAGATTAGGTACCAAGCAAGGCAGAGAAGGTGAACCGATCGATATTATCACTCCCTTAATCGACCTCAAAAAGACCGAAATTATTCAACTTGGCGATCGCTTGGGCGTACCCTGGGCGCAAACTTGGTCTTGCTATTCCGGGGAACATGTTCCCTGCGGTACCTGTGATTCTTGTCGCTTGCGGTTAGCCGCTTTTGAAGAATTAGGGAGGGTCGATCCGGGGATGGGTGATGATAAATCTGCATCACGAATAGAACCCTTTCGAGATCTTTAGCCACTACCTAGCTGTAATGTTCTTCGGTATGGTCGTGAAAATTTCCCGGCACAAAAATACCCGCATTATTGACTACCAGATCTAATCTGCCTGTTTTGGCGATCGCGACCTGAGTCAGTAATTCACCTGTAGATCGGATACCGAGATCACCATCAACGATAAAGCAGGGATCGGGATGAGTGTAAGCAATTAATTTGGTTGATTGTGGCTCGGTTTCGATCTTGCGATCGGTTTCGATCGATACTTGGTGGCTGACAGCGGCACGGCGACCTTTAGCAAGGCAGATAGATCTAGTACCGCTGTGAAACTCCTCACTAGAGCGTCGATTTACTTGCTTGAGAAGAGATAACAGGTCGTTGTCCAATTTGAAACGCTCGTAGATTTGCGGGGGGATTGGCGGGCACCGTCCAAAAGTGAATGGTGCTACTCCCACCATTAACCTCGACTTGCTCGGTGCGGTCGGGTTTCCAGTCGCCCATATCAAAAGCATGAGAAACAATCCGCGTACCAGGTTTGAGCTGACTCAATAACTGTGGTCGGAGCTTGACATTCAATTCGGGTAAGAGATACAGTGTCACCACCGTGGCATCGCTAAACTTACTCTGAAATAGATCTTGATTGAGAAAGCGCACCCGATCGGTCACACCCGCTGTTTTAGCGTTGGCATTTGCTTCCTTAATCCGTTGGGGATTGATATCGATGCCCGTGGCGCGAATCCCAAACTTCTGAGCAGCAGTAATCGGAATCCGCCCATCCCCACTACCTAAGTCGTATAGCACATCCTTGCTGTTGACATTGGCGATCGCCAGCATTCGATCGACTACTGGTTGCGGCGTGGGTACATACACCACATCAGGCGATCGTAATGCTGGCGCCTGAGCGACCGTTGGAGCTACTGGATCGGTAGTTGTACTAGTCGTTGCATTCGGGTTTGTGCTACAGCCAGCGAGGAGGTTCAGACTGATTAGTGTCTGAAATGCGATGAGATTCGATAAGCTCCGTAGCAGCGGTTTTTGAGGTGAAATCATCAGAATTTTCTCCTAATTTTGTTAGTGTTTAATTTGAACTGATGTCCAGGGTGATGCTCTCATGGCGCGGCTCCGACTGCGCTATGGTACTTACATCTCTGTTGTAGTATGAGTTTTGCGGCTTAGCCTACTAACTTCAGCTTTAGCTGCGACTAGTTGGGCGGTAGAGTCTTGTACCCCAATCAGTGCCGCACGATGTTGCACTTGGGCTAGATTGTAGGCAGCTTTGGCGGTGTCTAATTGTTGGCGACTAACTTGACCTTGTTGAGCCAAGATTTTGGCACTGTCATACTTAGCTTGAAATTCGATTAGGTTAATCCGCGCTTGAGCTAACTGTGCTTGCGATAGCGAAACTGCGACTTGTGCTTCTTGGCGGTCGATCTGAGCGGATTGGAGTGGGGCGGGTCGATCGTCCTTGACTTTCACCCTTGCTGGAGTGCTAAAATCTCCTCGATCTGAAGTTGGCTCACTGCTGACGATCGGAGCTACTAGAGGCAACCCCATCGGATTTTGTGCAACTTGAGGGACGCAGTTAGAGTTGGCATCACATGAGCCGGAAATACTGACGACAATCAGACCAACTCCTAATCCTGCTAAAATCGAGACTAATATTTTGTTGTGCTGTGGTGAGGTAGTGGGCATTTGCTTTCTCCTGCTGGTAAGCTTGAGGCGATCTTCGCTAAGACTTTTGACTAACAGCAGGGGCTTAGAGCCTCCTGCCTAGCTGTCAACTGTCAACTGTCAACTGTTTACTACCTTTGGCTGGCACCGTCCAGTAGTAGATAGTTTCACTGCCCACCTTGACAACTTTTTGGGGTTTCCAGTCCCCCATATCAAAAGCATGAGAAACAATCCGCGTCCCTGGTTTGAGTTGGCTCAACAACCTGGGTCGCAATTTCAAATTAATCTCCGGTAGCAGATATAGAGTGACGATGGTAGCGTTGCGTAAATCTGTGGTAAATAAATCTTGCTGACGAAACTCAACTCGATCGGTCACACCTGCTTTTTGAGCGTTCTGATTTGCATCCTTGACGCGTTGCGGATCGATATCAATCCCTACCCCACGGGTACCAAACTTTTGAGCCGCCGTTATCACAATTCGACCGTCCCCACTGCCGAGATCGTAGAGGACATCATTTTTCTTGACGTTGCCCAGGGTGAGCATGGCGTTCACTACGGCTGTTGGTGTGGGGACATAAGGGACATCGAGTTGTGGTTGCGCGATCGCGCGATCGATCCGTGGGGTGTCGCTGGTTGGCAAGTGGATTGCTCCAGCCACCACCAATCCGACAATCCCCAATCCCGCGAACGCTCTGCCTAGTTTCAATGGTACATTCACGATTTTTTGCTCCTAATTAACTGCGATTGAGATGTTCGGTCAAATTATCGAGTCTGCTGGCGATGCCGGACGACAAAGGGAATACCCAGTGCCACGACGACTACGCCAACGATCGCCCCAGTTCCGGTATAGACCAAACTGGAGTACAGCAGGTAGCCACAGGCAGCACAAAACAGCAACGGTAAAATCGGGTACAGCGGTACCCGAAACGGGCGGGGTCGATCGGGATCTCGCACTCGGAGTACCAACAGCGAGATGCTGCTGAGTAAAAAGAAAAACCAGAAGATCGGGGCGGTAAAATCGACCATCGTCTTGAACCCATCGCGCGTAACCATACCGAGTCCGACTAGTGCCAAGGAGATCGCCCCTTGGAATAAGTAGGCAGCAGTTGGGGTACTATGACGGTCTTGCCAAACACCCAACCACCGGAACGTAGCGACATCTTGCCCCAGCGCAAAGTTAGTACGTGCGCCCGTAAAAATGGTGGCATTAATCGAATCGAGGGTACAAACCACCACCAGGATACTGATGAATTTGGCTCCTGGTTCGCCGAATGCCTGTCGCATCAAATCGGCGGCAACGGCTGAGGACTGAGCCATCCCTGCCAATCCCAAGCCCTGGAGATATGCCAAATTAATCAGCAAATACACAGCGGTAATGATCCCCAGCCCCCACAGCAGCGATCGGACGATATTGCGGCGGTAGTTCTCGATTTCGGCGGAGATCTGGGCTGCTTCGTTCCAACCACCGTAGGACAACAGGACAAATACCATTGCCGATCCCCAAGATCTGGAAGTACTGACAGCAGCGGTAGCAGGAGCAGCAGCTGCTGCTGTGGGCAAAGTCAGACCGATGATAATCACTGCTAGCAGTCCCAGGATGGTGGTAATTGTCAGCCAATTTTGGAGCCGTTTACTGTGCTTGATGCCCAAAATATTCAGAGCGGTGAGCAGGGCGATCGCCATTGCTGCATAAATCCCCGCCGAGAAGCTGCCCAGCCGGAATATTTGGGAAGCATAATCTCCAAATACAAATGCGAGTAACGCGATCGATCCAGTCTGAATTACACTCATTCGCGCCCAAGCAAACAAGGTCGCAATTGATTGACCGAATGCTCTTTTTAAGTAATCATAACTACCGCCAATATACGGGTAAGTTGTAGCCAGTTCAGCGTAGCAGAGAGCACCGATAATTGAAATTATTCCACCAAGGCTCCAAGCCTGTAAAACAGCAAGGTTACTATCGGCATTAGCCGCAACTAACGCGGGCGTTTCAAATATTCCCGCCCCAATAACTAGTCCCACAATCAAGGCGATCGCATCCAATAGTCTAAGTGAGGGTCTTGGGGCTGCAATTTTGTGTCCTGAAACTTCGAGTAAATTAGATTGCTCAATTGCACTCATAGCTTTACTTTACATCCTAGGTGAATATTTTAGAGCGGATCGAATATCGATAAATTTATAATGAAGATCTATCAATTTTTAGCTTGCATTATAAATTAAATTATCTTTAGATCTACGATGCTTTAATTTGATAATTATCAGAATAATTGCTCTGATTATAAATTTATTATTTATCGATACTTTCAAAAACTTTATTTTGTACTACTATTAAATATACAACAGGCTTTTTAGTAAAGTTATCTATCGATCGATAGACTTTGAATTTAAATTTTCCGGTCGTATTACCAGTAAAAATTTACTAGCTCTTGGCTAGTAAATTAGATCGTATGTATCAAGATAACCGACTTTTTGACAACAAATAGCTAACCTGTATTAGTTTACAGGCGATCCAGTTTTTAGCTAATTAACACGATCCGTTGACTAGTGAAATTTTCGCAATCTGGCGATCGGGTGAGGGTTAAATGCCGATATTTTTATGATAAAAGCGCGTTCGCGTAGCGTCGGCCCTGCCGAATCGATAGTTGGAAATACACAAACCTCGCCGTTTATTGCCTAATCCTCTAAATCGAGAGTTTGTAACTAGCTAAGGATAGCAATCGATATCGGAATTAAACAAGCAACCTTTGCAGAAACTTACACTAAGGAATGAGGATTAAATAATAGACATATCTACAACGATCGGAATTACTAATTCCTTAACCCTTGGTTACCCACAAGGGGCACCCCTACAAGCTGATTGTGGGGAGGTTCAATGGTAGGCCGATCGGACAAGAATTTGATGCCGTGCTGGCAAGTTCCCCAGACGCCAGTCCCAAATCCTCGATCTTGGTGAGCATCAGTTGGTGAAAACTGGGGTTATTAAAACGTTTGGCGGACAATGCGCCGAGGATGAGTACCGTGCGGGCGGCTTCGGGTTGTCCCATGTGGTAGAGTGCCAAACCCTCAGCGTAGAATCCCGTCTCATCGCGATCGAGCAATCGCTCCAAGCCCCGATCCTGGATCGATCGCGCTTGGTTGAAGTCCGCCATCGCTTTGGGGATATCTCCGAGTTCGTGATAAACAATCCCACGATGATATCTAGCCGAGACATAATTGGGCGAAATCTCGATCGCTTGACTAAAATTCTTGAGCGCGTTGTGCTTCAATCCCGACAAGCTATTAATGACACCCGACATGTAACTCGCCCAAAAACAAGTATTATCGATCGCTCTAGCAGCCTGACAATCCTGCTTGGCATGTCGATAATCGTTTTGGCGAAAATAGATCCAACTGCGCTGAATGTGAGCAGTGATATGTTCAGGGGCGAGATCGATCGTCTGATTACAATCGCGTAATGCGAGTTCGAGATCGCCAAGTTCGGTATAAGTTAATGCACGGCGAAAATACGCCTCGATAAATTTGGGATTGAGCGCAATCGCCCGATCGCAATCCTGGAGAGCTGCTGCGCGATCGCCCAGACACCGATGTACCTCAGCGCGATCGTCATAGACTGCTGCGCGCGGTTTGCGATCGATCGTCACTGTAAAGTCGGCGAGTGCGCCGTGATAATCACCCAACTTTTGGCGCGTCCGCCCGCGTGCGTGATGGAATACCGGCTGGTTGGGCTGGAGCGCAATTGCCCGATCGAAATCAGCCAAGGCGTCGGGAAATTGCTCCAATCGTTCGCGACAAATCCCCCGATAGCAGTAACCATTGGGATCTTGGGGATATTCCTCAATATGCCGATCGAGGTTCGCTAAAGCAGCTTGATAGTTTTCCAGTTTGACAAGGGCAACAGCGTATAGCCAGCGCACTAATGGTCGATCGGGTGCCTGTGCGAGGATGTGTTTACAATCAGCTAAAACTTGAAAATAATTCTTGAGGATTTTGTTGACTAGCGCACGTTGGTAATAAAAATCCAGCTCTGCTGGATCGCACTGAATCGCCAAATTCCAGGCGACTAAAGCACCTTCATAATCTTGGATAATATCGCAAACTTGCGCCATCCCACTATGGGCGATCGCCAGTTTGGGGTTCCATTCGACAGCGATTTTATAAGCCGATCGCGCTCGGGCGTAGTCTTTGGCGGCTAGTGACTTGCTACCGCGTCGGCAGGATTTGAGCGCCAGATCTTGGGCGGTGATGCCAGGAGCTTCTGAATCGATCGCTGCTGCGCTGGCTGGGGATTCTAGCGTGGGGACTGGTGCTGAGGGTGGCACTATCGCGATCGCTGGGACACTCACAGGTGGATCGATCGTTGCTACTACGACGGTTGGGCGTAAGTACTGAGCTGCTGGTGTGACGGCTGCGTCACTCGCCCACGGATCGCTCTCTGATGGCGATGGAGTAGGGAGTGGTGGCTGCTCTACCTGGGCTGAGGATACATCACTCGCCCAAGGATCGCCAATCGCTAAGGCAGCAGCGGCACCCTTTGGCTGGAGTGGTTTGGTTGGGGGCAGTGATGTCCCCAAAATATCTGAGTAGTCATGCTGAGTGGCAAACTCTGGAGCAGAGGAAGGAGAGTAAGGTTTCGACATAACCGGAGTGCCTCAAAATAATTTAGTTGCGATCTTGTCGGTTGTCACCACTATGGCAGGATTGACGACTTACCAAATACTCGCTCGATGAAGATCTTTACTATCATTTACAGATCGAGCGGAGGTATTTTTACCGATCTTAGCCAGCCTGTAGATCGATCGGCTCAGTATTTACACTACAATTTAAATTTAAAATAGATAACAGTCTCTCAGTAATATCTCGGAGCGTAAGCTGCCATCAATTATCAATTATCAATTATCACTCCATGCCTAGAGCTTCGATCGTAAATACAATCTGGCGATAAAAAACCGCACTTTTGAGCTTTTGGGCGACTAATGCTGCTTGATGGAGGATGACTCTGGCGGTATCTGGGTGACCCATATAATACAATGCTAGTCCTTCGGCATATAACCCAGTTTCATCGCGCTGAGTGGTGCAGTCAAAGCCGTTAGTTTGAATTGATTGAGCTTGCTGAAAATCACTCAGAGCTTTAGCTTCATTCTTGAGATCGTATTGTAAGAGTCCCCGATGGTAGAGAGCACAGATAAACGCAGGATATAGCTCGATCGTCTTTGTAAAACTAAAAATTGCCTCTTGTTTGAATCCTGATAACGACTGCACCACTCCCATCAAATAATTAGCAGGTACTGAATTGCGATCGATCGTCAACACCTGTTCGCAATCTCTCATCACGGCGGGATATTCACCGTGTCGAAAGTAGATCCAACCCCGTTGGATATAGGCATTGAGATCTAGTGGATCGATCTGGATCAGACGATGATAATCAGCTAGCGCAGCATGAAGATTGCCGACTTCCGTATGGATCACTCCCCGCTGATAGTAAGCACTGACGAGCCGAGGGTTGAAGCGGATCGCGCGATCGGACTCCATCAATGCTCTCGGATAGTCCCCACGACTGATATAGATATCGGCACGATTGGCATAAGCCTGCGCCATCTGGGGATCTAACTCGATCGCGCGATCGTAATCCGCCATCGCCCCACTCAAGTCACCTAATTGTTGCCGAATCCGTCCGCGTCTGCGGGCTAAAATGGCTAGATCGGCATTGAGATCGATCGCACTATTGAGATCGCTCAGTGCCGGGGGGAGATTGCCCAGTCGCTCATAACAGATGCCGCGATAATAATGAGCGTAAAAATCATCATTTTGGAAGTTAAGATACTGAGTAAAATTGAACAGTGCCAGTTGATAGTTACCAAGCTGAAAATGAGCGCGGGCATTCAACCAGCGGGCGGAAATGTCACTCGGTTGCTGTTCGAGGATAAATTTGCAATCAGCGATGACTCCATGACAATCCTCCAGTTTTTTGTTAATTAAGGCGCGACAGTGATAAAAATCGAGGTTGAGCGGATCGCGATGGATCGCTAGATTGCATGCACTCAACGCCGCTGGATAGTTACTGCTGGCGTAATACACCCGCGCCAGTCCACCATCGGCGATCGCCAAAGCTGGACTGAGCCGCAGTGCTGTCTTATAATCAGCCTCAGCTCGTCGATAATCTTTTGACTCCAGCGATGAGCCAGCTCTAGCGCAGTAAGCTAACACCAGATTGGGATCGAGTTCGATCGCTTGCGTGAACGACTCGATCGCTTGCTGGTGCTCGCCTCTAAAGGCACTGTCATGACCCTGCTGACACAATTTTTGCACTTTTGTGTTGACTTGATGCCTGGGTAAATTTAGTGTTTGTGCAGATGTCAACTTGATGTGTGAGTCCGACATAAATAGTACGTTTGTCAAGATTGCGGCAAGGAATACAGTTGGTAGGGGCGAATCTATCCCCTCTCTAGCCGTCGAGAGGTAATCTCGCTGTTAGCAACTGTTTTAGACAAGACTACGGCGTTTACCTGCTTAGTGTTCCCAGTCGATCGCGCAATTGAACTACCACTTATATACTTTTTTTATACCACATAATTAGTATTTTTTCGTAACTTTTGAGTTACCAAGTATATCAATTTTCCATGTGACAATCAGTTATTTGCACTTAGAATTCGTAATCGGGATTTCCCACCTGAAAGACATTCAATCCCAACTTCCGCCACATCCTACATACTTTGGGTCGATCGTCAATAACTCCGATTACATTGTAGCGGTCGCGAATATTGAAATAGTATAATTCTGATTTGAGTACATCGTCGGGACGCTGGTCGTCAGCCGGACGCATAAATAAATCTGTGTAGTGAATATTGTGTTGTTTTAGCCAATCCACCGTCAGAGCGTAGCAGACACTCGATCGACCTGATAATAAGACAATCTGGGTATCTCGACCCAATTTGGCGATCGTCCTTGCTACGGCTAGGTTGAGCGCGTCTTCACCCACTCGCTCCCAGGCAAATGGCGATCGCGTATGATTGATTGCCAATGTCCCATCGATATCTACTAAATAACAATCGGGGAGTTGCGGATCGATCTCTGGTACTGGATCTGGTGCGTACAGATAGTCATAATACATCTGCTCGATCGCCTCTTGTCCGACCGAATTCGATCTCACCAGATCGCGACGGATACACTCAGCCAAGGAGACATCAGTAAAGTCTTTAATTGTCAATTTTGCTTGATATTTGGCAGCCAATTCAGTTGCTCGGCTCAGATGAACTGGATTGAGATTGGTATCCGACCAAATTACCGAATAACCTTGCTCGAAGTAATACTCTGTCAACAAGTCACGGACTTTAATAATCCGTTTTTCACGTTTATTGGTACCACCTAGTTGCAATCTCAGATCGTCCTTACAGAGGTTGGCAGTTTCTGGATATTTTTGGATATATTCTTTCGCCCAAGTGGTTTTACCGCTAGCGGGTAAGCCTTTGGTGAGGATGAGTTTAAGTGGCATTGTTTTTTAGAGGGTAGAGGGTAGCGATTCGCGCTCGTCGGGTTCCCCGACGGTTTAGCGAATCAAGACAGGGAGTAGGGGGTAGTCATAACAGTCACCCGATCGTTGTTATAAATAACCCAAGTTGCGACCGATAGCCCCAGCGGTTTCTAACCGCTGCTTGGAGTGCAAAGTCCGCTTACGCGGACTAAGATTTCAGTTGATGTAGGGTGTGTTAGGCGTAAGCCGTAACGCACCAGTAGAGGGTAGAAATGTAGGGTGGGCAATGCCCACAGACCATGTACAGCCGTAGCAAAAAGAATTTAAACTGTTTGATTAGATTACCTCTTCAGAATAGGAATATGAATTTAGATTGAAGCTGGAGCAGTTAAAATAAAATATCGGGAACCAGCAATAACTAATCATTATGCAATCTCTAGACACCAGACCTCTGCTAGTTGATATCAGCCATATCACTCTTCGCCTTACCCACGCAGAGTTTGAGCAACTGTGTCAAGATAACCCAGATATACCACTTGAGTTAACAGCTACCGGAGAATTAGTCACAATGGCACCAGCCGGATGGCAAAGCTCAGAAAAAAATAGTGATTTAAATATCCAAGTTGGTATTTGGAATCGACAAACCAAACTAGGTAAAATTTTTGATTCATCTGGTGGCTTCACACTCCCTTCTGGTGCCGTTCGTTGGCATAGCCTACCGGAGGTAATCGCCTGATGTGACCTGGATCGAAAAGTCTAAATTTGAGGGTGTCTCGGCTAAAATTGCCTTCCCACAGATCGTTCCCGACTTTGTAATTGAGCTGCGATCTATGAGTGATAGCTTAACTACGCTTCAAGCTAAAATGCTGGAGTATCAAACTAATGGTGTGCGGTTGGGATGGCTGATTAACCCCCAGCAACAACAGGTGGAAGTTTATAGATTGGGGCAGCCAGTGGAAATATTGCAGTCGCCACTGACTCTTGATGGCGAAGATGTCTTAGTTGGATGCTCGATCGATCTAAGTGCGATTTTGTAGGAATTGGGTATGTTAGGCGTAAGCCAACGCACCAGTGCCCGCTCCCTATGCCTCACTATCGGAGCGAAATGGACGTTCATAACCAGGTTTAATGAGCTTCCAGATAACTTGGCTATATTCTCGTTTATCCAACATTAGAAATAATACACCTGGATATGTTTGGGTTTGAAAATACAGTGCAGTTTCGCGTCTATTGCCCAAATCCTGGAAAGCTGCTTGACACTCAGATTCAATCTCTTGATACTTAGTTTCTAATTCCAGCTTGGTATCTTTGACCCAGTTGTAAAATTCATCGGGAACAGCATCGAGAAACTGGTCGAGATCGCGATTTTGGCTCAGACATTCCCAGATATCTTTGGCTTGAACTCCGGTGATAATCCGGTGCAACCGAACATAGTCAGCCAGCTTATATTTGAGTCGAAATCCATCGGGCCACTTGAGGATAAATCCCTCATGGTTGGTGAGCGCGGCTTGAGTTTCATCGATCGATTGGAGCCATGCGGGGAGAGTAGTAGCAGGATAAGTCTGCGCCCTGTCGCGCCAATTTACCTGAGTATGCTCTAGCTCTACACCCGTCTGTGTATGCACCGCCGCTAGGAGTACCAGCCGCTGCGCCAAGCCATAATCTACCACAATCCGATTGGTGGGATAGATGATTTCAAATAAATAGGTATACTCGCGATCGAGTCGATCGAGTTCGGGCTGATAATTAGCCAATAATACCCGTGCCATTTGTGCTTGCTCTGAGGCAAAACTGCCCCGCGAAGCTACTTCCCACTGTCCTTGATAGCAAAACAAGATAATCAACGATCCATCGAGCTTCTCGTAGATCTGTGGTACACCATCGGGCAGGTTACCTCGATCCTCACTGAGATTGAAGAACTTGGGTAGTGGTCTGGCGATCGATCGATACTGCTCATCCAATACCAACCCCCGACAGTGGAGTGTCGCATCGTTCCAATAGCGATCGTATTGCGCTTTGGCAGTGTAGTTATAAATCGTCAGCGGTAAGCTCGGGTGGATCTGACGGATGATGTAACCTTGCTCGATGAGTGTCGGTAATGTCTGTGGGTCAAATGGGAGGTTGGTCATGTGCGGTTGGCAATCTTCACCGAGAGCGGAGTACAAAGTCGATCTACATCTAAATTACTCGATCGTCTTTCCCCGCAGCTAGTTTTGGCGATCGGTTCTCAACTGGCTGCGGTGGTTAGAATTGGGTGTCAATGGCTCTGAGGAGCTAGGGGATACCCCGAACTAATTTATGTTGATTTTCACATCTTGCACCATCCACCATCCACCATCCACCATCCACCACTCCAAATATGTCGTTATATAAAGGAATATTTCAATTCTGACTGACTGATGAGGATTCTGGGCGATCGCTCCGAGAGTCCGTGCTAACATCCATCAGTGTAAGCACAAGTCATAAAAAGAGAGTATAGCTGTGGTACTACGGGTTGCTGTTGTTGGTTCTGGACCTGCGGGTTCCTCCGCCGCTGAAGTGTTAGCGAAAGCTGGAATTGAAACTTATTTATTTGAACGCAAATTAGATAACGCCAAGCCTTGTGGTGGAGCGATACCTCTATGTATGGTGAGTGAATTTGACTTGCCGCCAGAGATTATCGATCGCCAGGTGCGGCAGATGAAGATGATCTCCCCTTCCAATGTCGAAGTCGATATCGGTCAAACCCTCAAGCCTGGTGAATATATCGGCATGTGTCGGCGGGAAGTATTGGATGGCTTTTTGCGCGATCGCGCAGCCAAACTAGGTGCTAAATTAATTAACGGTACCGTCCATAAGTTGGAAATGCCAGGGTTGAACACTACAGACCCTTATGTGCTCCACTATGCGGATCATGCCAACGGTAGCCTCGAAGGCGAAGCCAAAACTCTCAAAGTCGATCTCGTCATCGGTGCCGATGGTGCCAATTCCCGCGTCGCCAAAGCAATGGATGCTGGTGATTACAACTATGCGATCGCTTTCCAAGAGCGGATCAGACTGCCAGAAGATAAAATGGCGTACTACCATAGTCTGGCGGAGATGTACGTCGGCGATGATGTCTCGACTGACTTCTATGCTTGGGTATTCCCCAAATACGACCACGTAGCGGTCGGTACAGGGACGATGAAGGTACACAAAGCCTCAATCAAGAATTTGCAAGCTGGCATCCGCAAACGGGCTGCCAAGAAGCTCGAAGGCGGTACTATTATCAAAGTTGAAGCCCACCCGATCCCCGAACATCCTCGCCCGCGACGGGTCGTCGGTCGGTGTACGCTCGTCGGTGACGCGGCTGGTTATGTCACCAAGTCTTCTGGCGAAGGGATCTACTTTGCCGCCAAATCAGGACGAATGTGCGCCGAAGTCATCGTCGAGCGTTCCGAGCAAGGGACAAAAATCCCCACTGAAGCCGATCTGAAAGTATATATCAAGCAGTGGGATAAGGCTTATGGCTTGACTTACACGGTATTGGATATCCTTCAGCGGGTATTTTACCGTTCCGATGCTACCCGTGAAGCCTTTGTCGAAATGTGTGGCGATCTCGATGTGCAGAAGCTCACCTTCGACAGCTACCTCTACAAGACGGTAGTACCAGCCAATCCGATTACCCAGATGAAAATTACTGCTAAAACGATCGGGAGTCTTCTCCGTGGCAATGCTCTAGCTCCATAGTTATCATTGTCAAACTCACACTAAAAATAGAGGTAGGTACTCTTACCTACCTTTTTTGTTGTCAAATGTGTTTGATATTGAATAATCCAAAGTGCTGCCTATAACCTCAGTGGTTTGCGGTGCGCGCTCCGTCTGTGCCTACGGCAGCTTCGTATGCCTACGGCAGGCTGTGCCTACGGCAGGCTACGCCAACGCCAACGTCTACGGGTTCCCCGTAAGCGCAAGGCGCAGGCTAAGCCAACGCGCAGCGGATCGCAGAGAGGGTTTAGCGCACCAAGACACAATCGTCGGCGTTCTCTGTAGGTAGCAACTTGGGTTATCGAATATAGATCGGCTCTCCAGTTAAAACTGGAGATAGTGCATGAGCGCGCCAATCATTTCGCCAGACAATCCCAGTCGTTGCTGGAAATTGGCTAAATCTGTAAATTTGCCATCTCGTTCGCGATGGGCGATGATTTGGGTAGCGAGTTCTGGCGAGAGCTGCGGAATCTGTACTAGTTCGGCTGCGGTTGCTCCATTTATCTGAATCGATGGTAGCGCGGACGAGCGATCGTAGTACTGAAAGCTCAGTACTGGAGCCAACCACTGTAGTCTAGAGATGGGAATATTTAAAGCAGCCGCTAGATCGGAAATCGAGTAAAAAGCCACTCCAGCTTGGCTCAAAGTGACTAATTGCCGTGCTTGATGGATAGAAATCCCTGGCAAACGCAACCAATCATCTACATTAGCTTGATTGACATCAATTTTGACACCCAAATCAGCAGCGACAGCGATCTCAAATGCTGACTTGAACCGATAATAGGGGTCTTCAGTAATCCGCGATCGCAAAGACATTTTGAGGAGAAATTGTACTGTCCGAAAAGAATCGTGTGTCAAGGGATTTTTAGGGGATGATATGCCATTCTGAACAGATAAGTAAGGCAGCCGCACATCCAACATCAATCAACCGATCGCAATTTGCGAGTATTGGTCACCAAACTGTGGGCGAATTGGTCGAAGCGTTTTGATAGTTTCTCATCTGTCAGTTTACCTTCAGGAGTGAAAGCTTGCCAAGCTTGCCCGATCGCTATTTGTTCGGGAATAGACCAGGCATGAACCCAGCGGAGGATGATTCGCAAATCGTTGAGGGCGTTACTATTGCTTTGTCCGCCCAAAATTGTGATAAATCCGGCAACTTTGCCGGAGAGCTGATCGAAACTCATCAGATCCAAAGTATTTTTTAAGACGCCGCTGATACTGCCATGATATTCTGGCGAAACTAAAATCAGCCCATCCGCATCAGCGACGGTATCTTGCAGCTTCTTGACATCGGGGTAGTGGGGATATTCGGTACCACCATCGCAAAAAGGCAACTGCATCTGCCTCAGATCCAAAATTTCGACTTGGGCACCCAGAGCTTGCACTCTCTGGGCGGCGATTGCCAGCGCGATCTGACTATAAGCATCCGGTCTTAAACTACCTGCAATACCAACAATTTTCACCATAATTAATTGAGATCTCGATCGATTGGGGAAATAGCATCCATCATTCCATTATGCTCGATCGAGCCATTGACGACGTTTTTGCTCGAATTCATATTCGGAGATCAAACCATCGGCGCGGAGTTTGTCCAACTCCCGAATTGATTCAGAGATCGTCGCTACCGGATGAGTGCGGAGTAGTGCGTTCGCCAAGTGTGGGCTTTGCCCAATCGCCCGATCGGGCAGCAGCGAGTTAGAATTGGTGCCAAAGTGGGTATCATCTTGAGTGAGATACCACACAGCTTCGATCGCTGCGGCAATATGCGGGATTGGCGTCCAGGACAATAATAGATAAACTAGTCCCCACCCAGGTTGTCCGAGATAAAATTTGTGAAACCCCGCAATAGGAGTCGCCATACTCGCAAATGCCAGCACGATCGCGATTTGGCGATTTTTGGGTGTGGTAGAGTCGAACATTAACCGATCCTCTCATACGGGAAACCGCAGTTACACGCGCCCAAAGACCGCTCTAAAATAGGTGTATTGGTGTCGATCGCTGGTGTTCTGCACTTTCTAAGTTTAACCTTATTCCGATAATTATCTGCCATGGGATTTTTTGATTCTGATATCATCCAACAAGAAGCCAAACAGTTGTTTGACGATTATCAACATCTGACTCAGCTCGGCGGTAAGTATGGTAAGTTCGATCGCGAGGGTAAGATTGTGTTCATCGAACGGATGGAAACTTTACTCGATCGCTATCGGATTTTTATGAAGCGGTTTGAACTGTCTGATGACTTTATGGCGAAGATGACTGTCGAGCAAATGAACACGCAGATGAGTCAGTTTGGGATGACGCCGATGCAAATGTTCGAGCAAATGAATCTCACTCTCGATCGCATGAAGTCAGAAATCGATAAGTAATGCTGGCTTGAGGGCGTTGGTCGCGCAAACTATTGCAAACACGCCCTACAAACCTAAGTCCCAGTAGGTGGGCACTACCCACAGCAAGCGTTCAGACAATTTAGATCGAATATTTTTGCACTTAGCCACTTAGTTCCAGCATAAGTATCGATCGCGTCTAACCGCCCAGAAGCTAGATGGTGGGCAGTGCCCACCCTACAAACTACAGCCTAAAACCTAAAGCCTAAAGCCTAGCTCCCTGGACGCTTGAATTTTGCTGGTGGTGTGAATGACTCTACAGGTTCATTCTTGAGAGCCTCCTGCATAAAGCTGCGCCAAATCGGTGCTGCGTAGGTACCGCCAGTGACACCTCGACCGAGGGGGGTATAGTCATCCTTGCCAATCCACACAGAGGCGGCTAGCTGGGGCACGTAGCCTACAAACCAGACATCGCGTTCTGAATCGGTGGTACCAGTTTTTCCGGCGGCGGGACGACCGATCGCGGCGGCTTTCCCAGTACCCTTGGTGACGACCGATTGGAGCGCGCTGTTGATCTGGGCTGTTGCCCAGGAGTTGAGGACGAGTTTGGGTTGGGGGGTATTGTCTAGCAGGATATTGCCGTCGCTATCAGTGACGCGGAGGATACTAGTAGTTTCTGACTGCCAGCCATTGCTGGCGAAGGTGGCAAATGCGCTAGCCATTTCGATCGGGGTTACGCCAACCGCTCCCAATGGTAATGATACAACAGGCTCGATCGGACTTTCGATCCCTAGTGTGCGACAGGTTTGGATCACCTTGTCCAAGCCGACTTCTTTACCCAATTTTACTGCTGGGACGTTGGTAGAATACTCCAGTGCCGTCCGAATACTCATCGAGCCAGAGTAGCCACCCCCATAGTTGCGAGGTGAATAGTAGCCACTCCCATCCCGATAGCGGACGGGGCTATCTTGGACGATCGACTCTGGCGAAAACTTGCCAGTCGCAAAGGCGGTGTAATAGACAAAGGGTTTGAATGACGAACCTGGCTGCCGATTGGCGTAGATGGCACGGTTGAAGTTACTCTTTTTGTAATCGACGCCGCCCACCATCGCTTTGACAAAGTGAGTGCGCGGATCGATCGCGACTAAACTGATTTGATATTTACTGCGTCCCAATCGTGTGTAAGCATTTTGGACGACTTTTTCGGCGGCGATTTGGAAGTCATAATCGATCGTCGTTTGAATCCGCATTCCACCTTTGCGGACGGTTTCTCGCCCGAAGCGTTGGTTGAGTTCTTCGATCGCCGCATCAGTTACGTAAGGTAGTTTACTAGTTTGCCAAGTTTTGATTTTACCGAGTTTGATGGGATATGCTTTGGCTTTTTTCTCCTCAGCGGGACTAATCCATTTCAGCTCTAGCATTCTGGCGAGTACTTGCTCTTGTCGCTGTTTGGCGACTTTGAAGTTGATAAATGGGCTGTATTTTTCGGGTGCGGCGATTGCCCCTGCCATCATCGCTCCTTCCGCTAGGTTCAGCTCGGAGGCATGTTTGTTAAAATAGCTTTGGGCAGCAGTTTCGACCCCATAGTTATTGTGTCCCCAATAAACTTGATTGAGGTACATTTCCAAGATTTCATCTTTGCGGAAAATTTGTTCGAGTCGAATCGATAACACCGCTTCGGCTAATTTTCGACTAAATTGGCGTTTTTGGGATAGGAATAAGTTTTTGATCAACTGCATCGTGATCGTCGAACCACCTTCGGTGACGCCGCCTTTTTTGAAGTTGGTGGCGAGCGCGCGTCCGACGCCAGTGAGATTCACTCCTTTGTGATAATTGAAGTGACTATCTTCGATCGCTAGGACTGCGCGTTTGAGATGGGGGGAAATCCGATTGAGGGGGACGACTTCGCGATTGGCTTCATCGTGGAGGCTAGCTAGTTGGACGCCTTTGACATCGTAGATATAGGTAGTTTCGGTGGGTGCATAGCTGCGTAATACGCGCACATCTGGTAAATTGCGGAAGCTAATCGCCAACCCCACCAATCCACCAGCCACGATCGAACTCGCCAGCATGGTGACACCCAAGATCGTACCACCAGCAATCTGACCGATCCCACCAGCGAATTGACGATCTGCTGGTTGAGGCTCTGTGGGCTGAGGTTTCTGTTTGTTTAAAGCTCTAGATGACACTAAGATCTCTCTCTCAAATTAGGGATAATCAATTCAAAGTGGGCGGAGCGTCGGCATCGTTGGCATCGCCTCCGGTCGGTAGTCGCTGCATGTCGCCGCTTGAAGCTGGGTTGTAGCTCGCCATATTAACGAAGAGCTAAAAATATTTCAGTTACTGTGGTAACTATAATAAGCTTAACTTGCAACGGTTTTGAGATTCCGTGTGATTTTTGTCTTTCATATATTATGAGTGTGAGTATGGTTATGCCAGCATCAGATCGGTTTGAGTGGTTATTTCGGGGTGTAAGTGAGATTTTTCCCCATCAACCAGATGCTACCGATCCGGCTGAAAATCTCGCCCAGCGAATCGCTCAAACCGATCGCCCCTTGCGAGTCAAACTCGGTATCGATCCAACTGGTGCAGATATCCACCTTGGTCATAGTATTCCCCTGCGGAAACTCAGATCTTTCCAAGATGCCGGACATACTGCAATCTTAATTATTGGTGACTTCACCGCGCGGATTGGCGATCCGACTGGCAAATCAGAAGTCCGCAACCAGTTGACGCCCGAGCAAGTGACGAATAATGCCCTAGCTTATCTCGATCGCGTGCGACCGATCCTGGATTTCGATACGCCAGGACGGTTGGAAGTCCGGTACAATTCCGAATGGCTGTCCAAGCTGGATCTGGGACAGACACTCGAACTCCTCTCGACGATGACAGTCAGCCAGATGCTAGCCAAAGAAGGGTTCGCGCTCCGCTACGCCCGCGAAACTCCGATTTTCATCCATGAATTCCTGTACCCACTCATGCAGGGCTATGACTCAGTAGCCGTCCAAGCCGATGTCGAACTCGGCGGTACCGATCAAAAGTTCAATCTCGCCGTCGGGCGAGATTTGCAGCGTCATTTCGGACTGACGCCGCAATTTGGACTATTGATGCCGATTTTGCTCGGTACGGATGGAGTCCAGAAAATGTCCAAGTCGCTCGATAACTATGTCGGCATGGGGGAAGATGCGCTGAGTATGTACTCCAAGCTAGAGAAAACGCCCGACAGCATCATCAAAGATTACTTTACGCTCCTGACTGACATCGGACTCGATTCGCCCGTGGAAAGGCTCCGCCAAGCCATCCCCGACAATCCCCGTGCCGCCCAAAAACTCCTCGCCCTCGAAATTGTCACCCAATACCACGGTCGCGATCGTGCGCTCCAAGCTCAAGCCGACGCGATCGCCTTGATTACCAAACCAGGTCACAATGCAGGTGGTGATAGTATCCCCGAGTTTTCACTATCTGTTGTCAATTTCCCTGCCAAAATCTTCCAAATCCTCTCGGTTAGCGGGCTGTGCTCTGGTAGCAACGACGCCAAGCGTCAAATCCAAGGTGGTGCGGTGAAATTGGATGGACAATCGATCGACAACATCGATCTCACCTATGATGATGCTACGGCATTGGTGGGGAAGGTGTTGCAGGTAGGCAAGAAACGGTTCAAACGGTTGGTGAATTAGGTTAGCTAACCCAAGTTGCTACCTGTAAAATGCCAACGATTGAAATCGTGGATAGTGTTGCAAAGTCCGCCTACGCGGACTATAAAGTAATGGGATAAATTTCGTAGTGGGACGACACGACTAAAACTGTGGGTAAAGATGATGCAGTTTAATTCAAGCAGCTAGCTTAGGGCGGAGAAAGTTTTATGAAAAGTTAGGATGGCTGCATAGTCATAAAACGGATAGACCAATAAAAGAGATTGGGGCTAGGAGTTTACTAATTCCTTTATCAACGATAGAGATTACGCTTGATTTAGTCAAAGAAGCAATGGAATCTATCAGTTTTATCAATGTGCTCACCTGGACTAAATCTATTTTTGGGACTTCAATGCTTTCCCGCCGAAGACATCTGAATTCATCCTCTAACTCTGACACAAAACCTGCATGAAGTCTTGCCCTGTCTAGAAGGACAAAATGAACATGCTAGGCAGTGCCCACCCTACAAAAACTAACTTTAGTCTCTAGGCTATTTCGTTTTAGCTTGAGACTTGGCTTGCTCTAGCGTAATCTCTTTGAGAGTTTGATAAGAGTTAGCATTTGCCGAACCTTCGATCGCTTTGACGGCTAAATCTTGAACTTGTTTGAGTGCTGCGGCTAGTTGTTGTGATAGACTGTTGAGGCGTTCTTCTTGGTTAGAGATAGTATCTTGCAAAGAATCGATCGTTCCTTCATAGAAGCGTTTTTGACCTTCAACTTCTTTGGCATAAAGATCGGATTTGATCTTGGCTTGATAAGTTGCAATTCCTTTGCCTTCACCCTTAGCTTTCTCGATCGCCTTTTCTTTATCTTGAGCAAAAACAGCAACTTTATCTTTAGCTTCATGAAATAGTTTTTCACGTTCGGCTAGAGCTAGTTCTCGCTCTGCCCAAGTTTTTTCCTGGACTTCTTTGGTTTCAGCTAGTTCATAATACAAAGCAGCTTGTTGCTGATCGTATTGTTCGCGATCGATCTTACGTTGCAGATCGAGATTATATTTGTATTCTTGAACTTCGCGCTGGCTATTTTTGCGATCGAGTTCGACTCGTTCTTTAACGATGATACCATTTTGTTCTTGCTCTTTAGTCCAAGCTTTAGTTAAGCTCTGGATTTCTTGATGAGCGGTTTCGGTACGCACTCTCAATTCTTCGCTAAAGGCTTTGGAGCTAGTTTCATAATCATCAATCAATGTTTCAAATGTATCTTCAGCTACTGTCAAACTATGTAAGGTTTGTAAGTTAGTAATTTCCTCAGTTACGCTCTCACGTACTTCAGTAAGTTTTGCCGCTTCAGTAGTCAGCTTTGCTGACAATTCACTGACTGCGGCACCAAAGCCGAGCTGAAGGCTGTCGAGATTGGCGATGGTATGACTGACTTTTTCTTGGTGAGTAGATCCTGTATTTATCATCGGTTTTGGTTCATCTTTAATTACTTTGGTAGTAGGGATCGATACAGGTGCTGCGGCTGATTGCTTTTGGATATTTTTTACTTCAATCTCTAGAGCCTTTTTCTCATCAACAAGCTGGTTATAAGCTGTGAGGATTTCGGCTTTAGTATTCTTGTCAGTTGGTTTTGGTGCCATAGCTATTTAGGTATTAGGAAATAAGTATATCGATCGAATTCACATCAAGCTCTAATTCTTCTCACTAATTTTGGCAGAAGTTTCAAAAGCTTTCATTGCCAGTGACTGAGCTTGATTGATGACGGTTTGTAGTTGCTCGCCAATCGCAATGATTTGTTGATTCTGACGTTCGACAACTCGTTCTAGAGATTGAATTTTAGTTTCAAATCCCTGCTTATTACCTTCCCATTCTTTTTCGACTAAATCAGCCTTGACTTTTGCATCGTTACTAGTCTCCTTGATGGCTTCTTCGCGCGCTTTTTTGACCGCTTCTTCTAGCTCGGCGGGGAAGGCAACAACCTTAGTAGCATTCTCATCAGCAAGTTTTTGACGATCTTTCAAGAATTTTTCACGCTCTTTCCATTGCTTTTGTTTTTCGCGATCTTGGGATAGGATATCTTGCTCTTGGTTGCGTTTTGATTCTGTATAAGCATCAGTCTGCAACTGGCGATCGCAAATTATTTTATACTGAATTTCGTCTTGTTCTTTTTGCCGTTCTTTAGCAATATTTGTCGCCAGTTCAGTCTGTTGCTCTGTATAGTCACGCTGAGTTTGTTCCCACTGTTTGCGGAGGTTGGTTTGCTCTGTGGTAAGATTTTCCCGATCGATTGTGAGCTGCTGTTCGATCGTTTTGATGCTTTGTTGATGCTCTTGAGTGATGATATA
The DNA here is from genome assembly GCF_041738855.1 of Chamaesiphon sp. Classification (GTDB taxonomy): domain Bacteria; phylum Cyanobacteriota; class Cyanobacteriia; order Cyanobacteriales; family Chamaesiphonaceae; genus Chamaesiphon. The sequence goes on from NZ_JBGSPA010000209.1 coordinate 45,231, forward strand.
GAGCGCATCGGCAACTACTCTGACTTGTTGAAGATCGGAGCGATGTTGAGTCTCAATCTCGATCGATTGTTTGACTTCAGTGAGTTTCTCGACTTCGACTGTTAGCCGTTCAGATAATCCAGTAATAATACTCCCAAATTCTAACTGTAAGTCTGCCATCCCTTTGACGATCGTGTCAATGGTATAACTAGCAGCTTTGTTGACAATCTCTTGATTCTTGACTAGTTGCGCTTCTTCTTCTTTAGTTGCAACTTTAGAGCCTGGTTGCTTTTGTTTAGCTAAAATTCGATCGAGTTCTGCGAGAATCTGGAGTTTACTGTCTTTGACTATTGCCATAATTTGGGTACCTTGAGGATAACGACGCCTAGAAACCACCTTCCGGCAATGCCAGAAAGAGTGAAATACGATCTTTGTTACTGATTAATTGTGCCCCAATATGCGATCGGATCGACTATCCAACACGATCGATTTAGGATTGGAGATGCAGGGCTGCTTGGTGATGATATCAAGCTTTACAGTACTATTGTACCATAAACTTAAAAATTCGTCAAGAATTTATAGGCAATTTGTACTAATTCGATCTAACTCCGTTAGCTAGGCTCAGTATCAGCCATTCACCATTCACCATCCACCATCTACCATTTTCACTATCCACTATTCACAATGCCCAATCGACAGCACACACAGATAGGAGAGCAGAGAAATGTATAATTGTGATGGGTAGACTAAGTTGAAAGCAGGTAGCAGCACTACCACCAACTTGCAAAGAATTTAGCTTGAAGATTTAAATTTTGAATTGGAGCGTTGCTACATGGACTCATCACAATCGACTACAACAAATCCATCAGATATTAATTTAACCGATCCGCAATATTATCTGAGTCGAGAATTAACTTGGTTAGAATTTAATGACAGAGTATTGCATGAGGCAATGGATGAGCGAACGCCACTGATCGAACGGCTAAAATTCATGGGAATTTTTAGCTCGAATCTCGATGAGTTTTTCATGGTGAGGATCGCTGCGATCAAGCAACAAATTGAGGCGAAAGTCACTCAACGTACTCCTGATGGGCGGACACCAGCAGAACAGTTAGCGGTAGCTAGCGATCGCATTCAACAGCTAATTACTGAGCAACACCAGCATTTTGAAACGGTATTGCGTCCAGCGATGCTCCAGCAGGGGATCTTTTTATTAGATTACTTCGATCTCAACCAAGAGCAATGTAACTACTTACAAAGCTATTTTGAGGAGCAAATTTTCCCAGTATTGACACCTTTAGCTGTCGATCCTGGACATCCATTTCCCTATATTTCCAACCTCAGTTTAAATCTGGCAGTAGTTATCAAACATCCCGATACTGGTGAAGAGTTGTTTGCCAGAGTTAAGGTACCGCAAGTATTACCACGCTTTATCAAATTATCGACAACACTTCAAGTTATAGATAGTCAAAAGCAGAGCAAAAGCCACAATACCAATGCACTACAAATCGATCGAGAATGCCCTCAAATTTGGACGGGAATTCCCTTAGAGCAATTGATCGCTCACAATCTAGAATCCCTCTTTCCAGGGATGAATATCCAAGGTTGCTATACCTTCAGAGTCACTCGCGATGCCGATATCAGCGTGGCTGAAGATGAAGCTGAGGACTTGCTCCAAGCGATCGAAGATGGCTTGCAAAAGCGGCGAAAGGGCGGCTCAGCAGTGCGAATCGAGGTAGATTCGGCGATGCCCAATCAGATCCGTCAGATGTTGCAGGAGGAGCTAGAAGTTACAGATCGCGATGTCTATGAAGTTAATGGGATGTTGGGCTTGGGCGATGTGATGTCTTTTTTGGCACTCCCAATTCCTGAGTTGAAAGATGTACCCTGGAATGGGATCGTACCTGCTACTTTGCGACGGCGCAAAACCACTGAAGATGGTGGAAATTTTTTTAGTCTCATCGCACAGAAGGATATTTTAGTACATCATCCTTATCAGTCGTTTCCAGAGACAGTAGAACGGTTTATTACCTGTGCAGCGAACGATCCCAAGGTATTGGCGATCAAGATGACGTTATATCGGACTACCAGAGATTCATTAATTCTGAAAGCTTTAATTAATGCTGCGGAGAATGGCAAACAAGTTTCGGTATTAATCGAACTCAAAGCGAGATTCGACGAGCAGAATAATATTAACTTAGCCCGTCAACTCGAACAGGCTGGCGTCCATGTCGTCTATGGATTAGTCGGTCTCAAAACACATACAAAAGTGGTATTAGTCGTCCGCAGGGAAGATGAAAAAATCCGTCGGTACGTGCATATCGGTACGGGAAATTATAATGCCAAAACTTCGACACTATATACAGATGTGGGCTTGTTTAGTTGTCGCCCCGAACTAGGTGCAGATCTGACGGATCTATTTAACTACCTCACGGGATATTCACAACAGCGATCGTACCGCAAACTACTAGTATCACCTGTCAATACGCGAGAATTATTCGAGCGACTCATCCAGCAAGAAATCGACCATTGCCAAGCGGGTAAAACTGGGCGGATTGCCATCAAAATCAACTCCCTAGTCGATCCCAAAATGATTGTCAATCTTTATCGAGCATCTCAAGCGGGAGTGTCGATCGATCTGATCGTACGGGGGATGTGTTGCTTGCGTCCAGGCGTCCCAGGTGTGAGTGAAAATATTCGCGTTATCAGTATTATCGGTCGATTTCTCGAACATTCTCGCATTTACTATTTTCAGAATGGTGGGGATGCGGCAGTGTTGATTGGGAGCGCGGATTGGATGACGCGCAATCTAGACCGACGGGTGGAAGTGATAACGCCAATTGAAGATCCCGAAATCTCTAAAGATCTCCAAGAGATTCTGGGGATTATGCTATCAGACAACCGTCAAGCTTGGGACATGCAGTCTGATGGTAGTTATATCCAACGTCTCCCTCAAACTGGTACGCAGGAAGAGAGTACCCAGCAAATCTTGATGGATATGGCAGTGGGTGGCTAGCGATAAGTGGTGGCAACATGACATAAACTTAATGCCAGTTCGGATTAAGGATATTTGCTCCGTTCCAGTACCGCCCTGATTTCAATCTCTAGGCTCTTCCGATCCCGTTGGCGTAGCCTCTCGGAACGAGACACTGACGCTAAACTTATTTCCCCGCATCCCAAGCAATCGCCGCCGCCGCTACAGCTTGCTCGGCGGTTTTTTCGCCCAACATCGCCGCTTGTAGATTGTCATAGATCGCTTTTTTGAGCAGATCGATCTTTTTTAAGGGCGGGATGAGGATCTCTGACTGGGATAATTGTTGGGCACTAATCAATTTTGCTCGCTCGAGTGCAGATTTGTCGTCACGGCTAGCTACTTGAGTTTGATAGTCGGCAACTGCGCGGACATTGGACGGCAAGGTGTCCGAAGCTTGAGCAAAAGCTAGCTGATTGGTGGCGTTGGTAATAAATAACGCGAATTTGACGGCGGTATCTGGTGTCTTGGTAGTGCGAGGAATGACAAGATTCATGACTGCGACTCCTTTTTTACCAGTTTGTCCCGATATTTGGGGAGCCACCGCCGAGACTTTGGCAATTTGGGGGGCATTTTTGGCGATTGTCTCAATAAATGGTGCTCCCGCAGAGAGGATCGCTGTCTCGCCAGCTTGATAGAGTTGAATTCCCTGTTGATGTCCTTGAGTTAGAGCTTCCTTCGGTAATAAGCCTTCTCGGTACAGATCGATCCAATATTTGAAGGCAGTCACACCCGTAGGGGTATTGAAGGCAGCCTTGCCCTGTTTGTCTACGAGTTGTACCCCCATCTGGACGAGGGATTCGAGGACATCATTGCTATCTTCAGGGACAAAGGTGGTAAAGAAAGCGTATTTACCTGTCTTGGCTCTGATTTGTTTGGCAGCCTGAGCCAATTCTTGATAGTTAGTAGGCGGTTTGGCAATCCCAGCTTTGGCAAATAGTTCTTGATTGTAGATCGTGACATTGGTAGTTAGATACCACGGCAAACTAAAGGCTTTGCCGTCAAGGGTGCCAGCTTGCCAGATGCTGGGCAGATACTCCTTGCTCTCGCCTTGAGTCAACAGAGAATCTAATGGTAACCAGGCATTTCTGGCAGCGAGTTGGATCGCAAAATCAGGGTTGAGATTGACGACATCGGGCGCAGTTCTCGCACCCATCGCGGCTTGGATTTTGCCCTGCATGGCTCCCCAGGGCACATCCACCCAGTTGACTTTGGTACCAGGATTGGCAGTCTCAAATTTGCCGATCGCCGCTGTAAAATAATCCTTAAACTTGGGCTGAAGCTGCATCGTCCAAAATTCCAACTGTGGTGGTTGGGCATTAGGAGATTTGAGACAACTGACTACTCCAGTCAGGATCAGTCCCAACAGTCCACAAATCAGGAATCGACGCAAATTAGCGGTCTTCTCGAACATTAGTTTTAATACTCCTTTCCTAGTGCCAAATTAGATATCTAGGGTTGTGAGTGAATGGTGAATGGCGATTCGCGATACGTAGGGTTCCCCAAGGGTTTAGCGAATCAGCGACGCATCGACTGGGAGGGAACCTCCCAGTCGATGCGTCAAGACAAGACAGTGGATGGTGGCTGGTGATTAGCTATTGTTTGGATGGGAAGGGAGGATCTCCCTCGACATCAGAGCATTATCGGCGATTTGGGCGATCGAGACCAGAGGGTTAGACCAGATTTCCACAGCTGCATCTTTCTAACTCGCAATTCAGATTGCGTTACAATTCTTATAACAGCACACCCATGACTACCCTCCCCAACCATCATGACAGTTGCCTACCCTCGGAAACTCCACAACAGTATTAGTGCCAGAGAGATCTTAAAACGTGTTGTCAGCGATCGCGAAATTCACCTTGTCACCCTCAATCGCTACCGCTACAACGAACAACGGAGCTGTAAAGATCTCACCGAACTGATCGAACAACTCAACGGCAATCCACCAGCACTAATCCGCGATCTCTCCCATCATATCAATGATGAATCCCGTCATGCGATGTGGTTGACAGATCTGCTCCTCGATCTGGGCGGTCCCCTCGATACCCCACCAGGAGTATCATATATCGATGAGTTTGAACGACTGATCGATCGCGAGACCTATACCACTCCTGAAGATGCTGTCATTGCCGCTCTAGCTGCAATCAATGTCACCGAGAAACGCGGTTGCGAATTCTTCTCCGCACACATTCACGCGCTCAAACTCGCCCCGCAGACTGCCGAGAATATCCAGATCCGCGAAACGATCGAGAAAATCTTCCCTGAAGAAACTGGACACGTCCGCTGGGGTAACCGTCAACTCGCCAAAATCGCTGCCACCAGTCCTGCACATCGTCAGAAAGTCGAAGTCGCTAAGCGGAAATTTGTCGCCATCGAGCAAGCTGCTTTTGAATCAGGCATGGACATCATGTTTGGAGCCGAATTACGTCGTGTCGGCAACTTGATGGATGTCGTCAATACGCTCCCACTCTGGGAACGTCCCCAATATCTCATGGCACGGCTACCCGAAACCCTTCTCGATCCCGAACTCCAAAAGGTGCGGCTCACCGCCGCTCAAAAAGCTTGGAGCCGCGATCCTGAAGCGTTTGTAACACAGTTTATTCCGATGTTTTTGAGTAACTCGATTAAGTAACCCAATTGGTTACCCACTCTAAAAATGGGGTAGGAGCAATTTATAAATTGCTCCTACCCCATTTGTGCATTCGTACTCAAATCGAAAGTACTACTTATTCGTCGTTGTCACTTTGTCAGCAGCAGTCAAATTGGAAGAACGCTCTAGCTGCATAATTTGCTTGTCCTTGGTGGATAGCGCGTTGGCATCTAGCCATTTGAGGATCAGAGCATCTACCGAAAACAGACCAGGGCCATTGACAGTGAAGAACAAGAAACAAGCGGCATAAATTGCTGATAGCTCAAGGTAAGGAATACTAAAACCCGCAACCAAGATGTGGTGATACATCGCTACGCACATCGTCCCAAATAAACCAAACGCTGCTGGACGACCTAGCAAACCAAGAGCTAGCAATGGCCCACCAATCAGCTCTGTATAAGCTGCAACGTAGCTAAAGAAGATCGGAAATGGTAAGCCGATGACTTTGACATAAGCTTCAGCGAAGCCCGGGATATCTGATAGTTTGTTCATCCCATTGTGGACGATCGTCACACCGATACAAACTCGTAATAGTGTCCAAGCAGCTTGAGACCAGAAGGCTGGAGTGGTAGTGGATCTAAAGACCCGAGGCAGTAGGGATGCGTTCATAATAGCGAGAGGAATAATATCAAGTTATATTAAGTAAGTTTAACTTATATTAATGTTGCAAATCAAGGTAAATTGTGCATTCGGGCAAAATACTTTTTTAGTGGCAAATTTAGATAGTGGATGGTGGATGGTGCGATCGACAAGCAACTCATAAATTCGGCAGCATGAAGTAGAGTGGGCACTGCTGCTGGGCAGGTCACCCGCCCAGTCCACCATCTAAGTTGCAGGTAGTTCTAGTGTTGGAAATGTTTGGACTTAATACTTCATCGATGTTGTTAGGTAGGAAGGAAGTAACGCCCACTCATAATTGGACGATCGAGCCAACTAGACTTGACCCTCATACGAACACCAGTCACTCCAACTGCCTGGATACAACTTGGCTCCGTTGATTCCGGCTAGCTCCAAGGAGAGGAGATTGACACAAGCCGTCACTCCCGAACCGCAATAGACAATTGGTTCTAAATCTGGGGAAATAGCCGCCCAGCGTCGTTGTTGCTCTGGAATTGACAAAACAAAGCCTTCCGGTGTAGACACACCTTGCCAGGGATAATTGACAGCACTGGGGATATGTCCAGCACGGGGATCGATCGGTTCGGTTTTGCCCAAATAGCGATCGGGTTCGCGGGAATCAATGAGTAGATGAGTAGGTGAGTACTGACTAGCTTTGACTCGTTGGCGTAGCCTCTCGGAAAGAGCATCGATATCCACGATCCAATCTGACTGAAGTTGCGGTTGAAAATCCCCCCGATTGGCTACTGCTGGTAGATCGCTAGTCACTGGATAACCAGCTTGGAGCCAATTAGTGTAGCCACCATCGAGCAGCGCGACGCGATCGTGTCCATAGTAGCGCAGCAACCACCACAACCGCGCCGCAAATCCAAAGCGGGAATCATCATAAGCAACTACTAGGGTGTCAGCATTAATCCCCATCGCTGCCAGTTTCGATCCCAACACGCGATCGTCCGGTAGCGGATGCCGCCCGCCATGTACTCCCGCCGGACTCGACAGATCGCGATTTAAGTCCAAGTGTTCGGCTCCAGGCAGATGAGCGGTCTCGTACTCACGTCTACCCGCAGCGGGATCGCCAAGCGCAAAGCGACAATCGATAATTTTCAGATCGAGATCCGCTGCTGATAAATAACCATTGAGTGTGTCTGCTGTAACAATCGGTGAAGTAAGCATGTTGATAAATTAGCTAAATCGTTGGCGTACTTGTACTGAGCGAAGTCGTAGCGTAGCGTCTCTATCAGACTGCACCCACAGATCCAAACCTAGTCCTTAATACCAATCCGATACCCTTTCCCATATACAGTGTGAATCAACTCTGGCGACCCTTCGACCTCAATTTTACGCCGGAGCAGTCGCACTAGAGCCGCCAGCACGTTGCTACTAGGTGGAGTCTGGCGATCCCAGAGATATGCTTGAATCTGGCTGTGGGAGAGGACTTGTCCGGCGTGTTGCATCAGGTATCCCAGTAGTTGGGTTTCCTTGTCTGAGAGTTCGATACTGCGTCCACGGATATAGGCAAGTTGGTTGTCAAGATCTAGTTCCAAATCGGCTACTTGCAGCCGCGATTGAGTTGGTGGCGGATCGGTGCTGGGAACGCGGCGCAGTAGTGCGCGAATTCTTGCGAGTAGCTCCCGCAGTTCAAAAGGTTTGACCAAATAGTCGTCGGCACCTGCATCTAGTCCGATCGTCAGATCGTCGAGAGTATCTTTGGCTGTTAGGAATAATACTGGTGTCAAGTCACCGCGATCGCGCAATTGTTGACAGATTTGTAACCCTGTTAGCTGTGGTAACATCCAATCTAAAATCAATAGATCGTACTTGCTACCGATCGCCAAATTGCTGCCAACTCGACCATCAGTAGCCACGTCAACAGTGTAGCCTTCACGAGTCAAGAGGCGGCTGAGTGGCTCAGTTAGAGCGGGTTCGTCATCGACAAGCAAAATTTTCATGACAAGTTTATTGCGCCCAGATGAACGATTCTGACTGATGCGAGGGTATGATAAGAGCGGTTAGGGCGCGAAATTAATCATCGATCTAAATCCGCGCCGATCGCGATTGATGCTGGCATCTCACCCAGATCCATCCGCAGTGAGATTATTTGTTGATTGTGACTAAAATGTGATGGAATGATTACCTCTCGGCGCGGCTGCGCCAACGCGATCGATCTAGCTAATATTAGCTGTTTGAGACGATGTACGATCTGAGGATCGCGCTCGTGACGAACCAACTGTACTCGTAAGTCGATCGGTTACTCAGCGACTCAGATCGCCGCCGAGGCTAAAAAATAGTTATTCATAACTATCGTTTAGCCAGCTTGTTTATATTCTCCTTAGTTCAAGGTGTAAGTTCAGGTTATGCAACCACCAATTTCATTGGGAACAATACTTCAACAGCGTTATCGCGTGACCAAAGTGTTAGGTCAAGGGGGTTTTGGGCGGACTTACTTATCTCAAGACACTGGCTGTTTTGATGAGATGTGCGTACTCAAAGAATTTAGTCCCAGCGATCGCGGTCGCGATGCACTCAAAAAGTCTAAGGAGCTATTTCAGCGTGAAGCTCAAGTATTGTACCAAATTAACCATCCCCAAATCCCCAAATTCCGCGCCAACTTTGAAGAGCAAAAGCGACTCTTTTTGGTGCAGGAGTACGCAGAGGGCAAAACAGTCGCCAAAACGCTCAGCGATCGACTCAAAAATAGTAAAACCTTTACTGAAGCAGAAGCAGTTGAATTCTTGCTCAATATGCTCCCCGTATTGACACATATTCATGGGATGGGCATCATTCATCGCGATATTTCTCCCGATAATATTATTTTTCGCGATCGCGATAAGTTACCCGTGCTGATTGACTTTGGTGTCGTCAAAGCTGGGGTAACGCAACTAGAAGTATCCACCCAAATCCACCAGGGGACGACCGTCGGCAAAGCTGGATATGCACCTGGAGAGCAACTCCAAACAGGGGAAGCTTATGCCAATAGTGATTTGTATGCCCTCGCCGTCACCGTAGTCGTGATGATGACCGGACGGAAGCCCGAAAGTCTCATTGACAAAAGTACCATGACCTGGAAATGGCATCAGTGGGTACCCACCCTCACGCCCTGGTTTGCCAAAATCCTCAATAAAATGCTTAGTCGGGTGCCAAACAGTCGCTATCAGTCAGCCACTGAAGTCTCCCAAGCACTCCGATCGGTATCTGATTTTATCGGTGCAGCGGCTCCGACAGATCTTCCGGCTGGTAATTTTGTCCCATCCCCTAGCAGTACTCGTCCGCCAGCTAGTCTCGTTCGCCCGTCAACTAGCCACAGTCGAGAGTCAGTACCACTATCGCGCGTCAAGCGATCGTCAGCAACCAAATCTGGCTCCTATCCCATCAGTCCCAGCCAGCGACAGCCACATCCACTACGCGGTATTCTCAATACACCCTGGGGGCTGGGCTTGGGTGCGGCGGTAGCAGCAATTGTCTTTATCATCATCCCGATCGTATTGATTAGTCGATCGCTAACCACCCCCAGTAGTGGCACCAAACCGCCGCTACCCGCCCCAACTGTAGCAGCACCACTCCCACAAATTCCGCCAAGTCCGAGTGTGAATGCAGTTCCAGAGCTACCACCGACCGCCACATCTTCCCCAGTAGCCACCCCAGTGCAAGCTTTGAGTCTGGAGGCGGGCAAACCACTCATCAAAGAAGGTTCCCTCGACTCAGTACAGCCGACAGTATTGAGTCTAACTCTCCCCGCCGGACACAAACTCACAGCCACACTAGCCAGCATCCCAGCGGGGGCAACGATGAATATCCTCGCCCCAAATCAAGCAAATGTCGATGTCTTCGCCAAAAATACCGTCAACTGGGCAGGCAATCTCCCACTCACTGGAGAGTATCGGATCGAAATCGTCCCGCTGGCGGGAGTCGCGAGCACCAGCTATAAACTCGAACTGATGACAAGCGCGCCGATCCCCATCGAATTGCCTGTTACCACTCCTGAGAGTACGGTAAGATAGATACTTTCTGCTCAGTGACAGATGAGAATGACCGATTCACTAATTACAGCCGATCGAGTGCTCAGTGCGAAAGTCGCAAGCTTGGGAATCGATCGGATCGCCCGCCATATCTTGATTTGTGCCGACCAAACCAAACCCCTCTGTTGCTCCAAAGCCGATAGCTTGGTAGCGTGGGACTATCTCAAACACCGACTCAAAGAGTTAAATCTCGATCGTCCCGATCCGGTGCAGGGCTGTATTTTTCGGACGAAGGCTAATTGTTTGCGCGTCTGTGAGCGGGGGCCGATTGTGGTAGTTTATCCCGATGGTGTCTGGTATCATTCGGCGACGCCAGCAGTCATCGAGCGGATTATTCAAGAGCATTTATTAGGCGATCGCGTTGTCACAGAGTATACATTAGCGATCTCGCCACTGCTAGGATCGGGAACAGATCCGTTGGCTAGTCCAGAGCAGGATCGCTCGACTGAGGGATAAGTGTAGAATAGTAATTTTAAGTAGGACGAACTATGAGCGATCGGGATGGATTTGGCAGCGGGTTTTGGTTGGGAACAGTGGTAGGTGGCGTAGTTGGCGGCATTGTCGGTGCCTCGATCGCCAGTCAAAGAGCCAATCGGCTCGATAACGATCCCGAAAGTAGCAGATTAGCCAGCTCGAATAGTCAAAAAAGACCGCTAAAATCCAGCCGGAATCGGACGATGGAGCGGATGGAGATCGCCCGCCGCAGTTTGGATGATAAAATCAGTGACCTAAATCAGGCGATCGATTCAGTCAGATCGTCGATCGGACATGCACCTGGAGATCCCGATCTTCAAAGCAGAGACAAAGCCACCGAACGGCTGGATGCAGACATCATCACGTCACCACCGAGCGATGCTCAGAGCTGAACGCTGGACTAAACCAGACTGCTAGTGGTCTGGTTTAGTCGGTTTGTACGGTATGCCACCCAATCGATAAGTAACAATCGATCGGTTAAAATAGGCAGAGCAGATATTTTCATTGCTCCTCTAATTTTTTTATGAACAACGCCGCGATCGGACCCCTATTGATTGTTAGCATTTCAAACTTTCTAAATATTTACCTAGTAATTATTTTTGTCCGGTTGTTACTCACCTGGTTCCCGAATATTGACTGGATGCAGCAAATTGTCGGCTTTTTGAGTCCGGTTACCGATCCCTATCTCAACCTGTTCAGATTTGTCCCACCCATTGGCACGATCGATCTGTCACCAATTATCGCTATCTTTGCCTTACAGTTCGCGATGCAGGCATTGTCCACCCTCGCACCAGCATTTGCCAGTTTTTAAGTTCGCTCATGCGCTGGAGTGTTGCAGCTCCGATCGCCCTTTACACCGCCGCCTGCATCCGATGCGTTCGCTTAGCGGTTGCCTAGCTTCCGCCTTGCACAAATCGTGTCACCAACTATAAATATTCTCCCCAGTGACAACTACAACCCTAATTTACGTTGCCTTATTACTGACGACCTTAGTAGGGGTAGTCGGGTCGGTGGTGCCAGTTATGCCTGGGCCACTGTTGATTTTGGCTGCATCGATCGGTGCAGGTTTGCTATATCAATGGGACAATGTCACGATTACGTTGATCGTCTCCAGTGTGGTCTTGGTAATGTGCTTTGCGATCGAGCAGTTGTCGGGCATCTGGGGCGCGCAAAAAGCTGGAGCTAGTCATTGGGGTCAAATCGGCTCGATCTTTGGTCTGTTCCTCGGATTCTTTGGGCTGCTGCCAGCTTTGCCTGTGGGTGGGCCGTTGGTGGGCTTGTTTTTTGGGCCGTTTATTGGGGCTGTGATAGGCGAGTTGCTGTACCCCCGTCAATTACCACTTACCGATCGCGTGCGGATTTCTGTCAAGGCTGGGGTCGGTATTGTCTTGGGTTCGGTTATCGGTCTGATTATCCAAGGTTTATTATCCCTGTTCGCCGCGATCGTCTTTGCTACAACTACTTGGCATCTGGGATTTGGAATCGGTTGAGACAAGGCATAATCGTGGGCATCTCTGGAACAATTCACGACGGGGGAATACAGACAGCTTGCACTCGATATTGATAGATTACGGGTTTACCTTTGTCCGCTTCTGGACGAGTCTTATCTGCTTCTGTTGCGGCAGCAAATCCCGCCGTAGCGAGAATTTCCATTAATTTGTCATTCTTTAAGGTAGCTGAATCGCCTGCAACGTATGGCTTTTCATCATTAAGTAGGGGGGAAGTACTGGTGCCCAGGATATTACCATCTAGACTTCCAGGCACTTTATCAAAAGTCACCATCAGCACGATGAACGGTGGTTGTTTGACCTTGGGACATGGCAGCGCGGATTTATATTGCTGTAGTGGTAATTGCTTGGGTGGATATGGCTTGATGTTGGGATATTTCTTGAGATAGGCTAATAGTTGTGCATTGGCGTCGCGGGTATATTTGCCATAGAGACCAGTACCAGTAACACCTGGATTGCCTGTCGCACCGCCAGTAGGTACAGTTATCGGCGGGGTAGTGGCGGCGATGGTTGGGGTAGGAGTTGGAGTTGGCGTACCTCCTGATTGCTGGGCTTGTGGGGTTGGGGTTGAGGTTGGCGATGGCGTTGTGGTGGTAGTTGGATCGCTCCCATCATCATCTGTCGCGATCGCTGGCTGTGGAGTGGGAGCCACTGCGGTAGTTTTTTTGGTTACTGGTGACGTTGTAGGTTTTGGTGTGGGCTTAGTTGATGGCTTGGGCGTACTTCCTTTAGGAATGTTAGCCTTGCTGGGTTTGGGAGTAGGCTTGAAAATTTCCCCAGGATCGAAGATGGGTGCAAATGGCTGTTTTTGGGGTGTAACTTTTTGCTGTTTGTTGCCTTGAGGTGGCTTGATGGTGACACCATCAAAGGGAGCGCGGATGGGCGAAAATGGGATCGTTTGTGGAGCTGTCGAAAATTGGGGCGAACGCGGTGGAGCTACTGCGGGCTGCGGAGCTGGAGTCGGTTGCGCCACTGGGGGTAAAACTTGCGGCGCAGGGGCTGGGGGTGCTTGGGGAATGCGTCGCAGTTCGCTAGGCGTCAGTTGTACGACCTTGACTGTGCTGGGACCAACTTTTTTGCCTGCTTTTTCGGGCTGGCTCAAAAAGGGTAGACCAGCTCCAATGATGGCATGTAGAGCGATCGAACCGAGGATCGCGATCGCTTGAGGATCTAGTAAGATATCTAAGAAGTTGTTGCGGGTCGAAGATTGATACATAATTTTGATATTAAGGATGCGATCGACTTGGACGAGACGATCGAGTCAAACTCTGTCTAGTTGTCTGGCGGGTGAAGGCATTCCAAACGTCTAGTTCTGCCGCAGAACGCCCCAGGAGCATCGATCGCAGATCCTCGCTGAGTCCCTGTACCTGACTAAAATCTGCTCCGGCAATGCTGCTGAGATGCTCTAGTTCGATCCCGCTCAGATCGGCAGCACGTAGATCGGCTCCTTCGAGATTGACGCCATTGAGCCGCGCATTCCGCAGCGAGGCACCAGTCAGAAACGCTCTTTGAAGGGTTGCGCCGCTCAATCGGGTATTTTGGAGATTGGCACCTGTCAAGTCTGCGCCACTGAGATAGCTGCCCAAGAGATTGGCACCACTGAGATCGGCATCGCGGAGATTGGCTGTGTTGAGGTAGGCACCATTGAGGGCTGCTCCAGGGCCGATCGCACCTGATGATTTGTAGGCAAATCCTGCCGTCCAGATGGTATGTCGATCGTATCTGGCTACTTGTAATTTCGCGCCAGTGAGATCGGTGTCAGTCAGATTTGTAGCATACAAGAGCGATCGATTGAGATAGGCTCCCGTGAGGTTGGCACCGCTCAAGTTAGCACCACTGAGATCCACTCCCCGTAAGTCAGCACCGCTCAGATCGGCACTACTGAGATTGGCTTTACTAAAATTTGACCCGATCGCATTTAACCCTGCGAGATTTGCTCCACGGAGATCGACACCGCTACAATCGACTCGATACAGATCGAGCTGGACGATCGATCGTCCAGCCTGGATGGCTGCTAAAATTTCTACAGGTGCGATCGCCAAATCGTTCACAGTTACTCTATTAATTCGTTATTTATAAACTCTATAGTGGATTGGTAAGTTTAGGCAATCAGTCTGTCCAAAAATGACAGTATCGAGCATTGGTGCATTACGGCTTGAGCCTAACACATCCTACATCGAGTAGGTGGGTGCGATTATTTATAAAATAGATTGTGCCTGGAACCTAGATGGCGAATAGTGCTAACCCTATGTAATATTTTACTCAACTGTCAACTATCAACTGTCAACTGTCAACTAATTTAAACATGTCACTAATTGCACCCATGACGATGATGGACTTCTTTCGCAAGAGCGAGGGAACTTGGCTGACGCTGCGGGCGGTACATCATTTCGATCTCGTGGATGATGAGTCGGGAGAGTCCAATTTGATCGTCCAAGTTGTCGAGCGAGACGATCCCAAAGTAGCGGCGATCTGTACCCAACAAGCGATCGATCCTGCCTGCGCGATGGGTGGGGGACGATTTATGTGGCAAGCCAATCTCGATGATGAGCCGCCGAATGCCGATTATGGTGCGGTGCTGATTGATGTGCCTGATGATGAGACTAAAGTATCGGGGAAATTGATTCGCGATCGCGGTTATGTCGAAAAAATCCCCGTCATCTCCCGCTACTGGTTTGGTAAAGATGGGATTTTGACGATCGATACTGAGTATGACAATAATCAGGGGCAAGAGCGGTGCTGGTTTATCACCGATGACTTCCGCGTGCGCGTCAGCAGCGTCAGAATGACTAATGGGGTGAATTTGACAACTTACTGTTCCGAGCGACGCTGTATCGGCGATCGTGCTTTAGCAGCGATGATCGAGCGGAATCTGGCTAGGGTTTAGTGAATGGTGGATGGTGGATGGTGAATGGTGAATTGTTAAAGTTGGGTGACGATCGTCAGTCTGATTTTTTGAAGCGAGTGAGTAGATCGGCGATCGGTGTTGTCAGCCAGTCGATCTTTTTTTGTTTATCAAACTTTCGCAAAAAGCCGCCATAAGTCCGTAACTTCACGGATGAGTTGCGATTGATATCTCGTTTGCGAATTTGTTTTTTGGGATTGTCAAAAAACTCTCGATCTTGTCCGATAATCAATAAACCGTGAATACGATCGGCATCGACGTTATCGATTAATTGGTTGGAAGTTAAAACTCGGGCTAGATTATCAGTGCAAAAATTCAATCGCTCCAAGGATTTTTTGGCAACTGTCGTTAGTTGGAGATCGTCATTCCAGGTCTGCTCTTGCGCTCCGGCACAGACGATCGCATACCAACTGATACCTGTCTTTTCATGATAACAACCACAAATATAATCAGGGCGATTGATATCGCTGAGGATTAGATTGGTTGACAAAAAATAAATTTCATGATAATCAATATAGCCTTGCTTGAGTAAATAAGCACATAGCGAAATATTCTGATTGAGCAATCCGTGAATTTCATTAACTCTACTATTACTACTGATTTTGGTAGCGAGTGTGGCGATCTCTTGCCGAGTGACTCGCTCGGGATCTACTTGAAATGGATGCAGGTGTTCTAGAGACATAGTGATTTAGATTGCCATTGGCAGCGCGTTCAGCCGCCCAGCCAAGAATGGGAAGTAAGTTAATATCTGTCAGTCATTGTCATATCTAGATTATGCCCAGTTAGCGATCGATTATTGAAATGATGTTATGTATTGTCGCTTTCAGCGCGTGGTGCTATAAGTGCAGCGATAGTTGACAGGGCACGCTCGACAATGAGTACCAGGATGCGGGGGAAATAGGCGATCGAAGTCATCCGTACTCGTCTGATATTGGTGAAGTTGCTGTTGGTGTAATTTGGCAATTTGGGCGAGTTTGTGAGCGGTAAGAGCGAGGCTATCGGCTGTTGCCGTGATGAGTTGGGAGCTAGTCATCGTCTCCAAGTTGTAAAAGGAAGCCACCGGAGTGTGGTCAGGATAAAGATAAGTACAGGCTAAAAGATAGACCTCAGCTTGGCGCAGATCTGGCGCGGCAAGTCCGGTTTTAAAATCGATGATGTGAATGCGGTTGTCGATCGAACGGGCGATACAATCAAAGGCAGCCAGTAGGTGAAACTGGTAGCCATCAACCTCTAAGCGAATCGGCGGTGGGAGCGGCTCATCACCCCGATTGAGGAGGATAAGATCGCGATCGCACAACCACGGATCGGCTTGATACTGGCGCAGGATCTGCATCACGCGATCGCGTACAGCGGCAATCTCATAGTAGAGGTACAATCGATCGGCAATCCGTTCGCAGCCACTCGGATGCTTGAGTAGCAGTGGATCTTGATGAAACTCATACACGCCTTGTTGCGCCAATTTTCCCACCTTTTGCCAGATTGTTTCGGTGACTGGGGGTGACGGTAGCTCATCGCTGCGCGCTGGTTGAGTCCACCGCAACCCCCGCTGCATCTGACAGTGTGTATCCTCCCAACCTACCGCAGGCTCAAATTGCGACCACAGGTGATAGCTAGCGAAGTCCATGATAATTGACAGTTGATAGTTGCGGCTCGCGCCGTCTCCTCCAGATCTCGCTGTGACAAGACAGACAGTTGATAGTGCCCACCCTACCTACTACCCTTTATCACTCCTACTCCCTAAAACCTAAAACCTAAAGCCTAACTTGTTCTTCGCGGGAACGGCGACGACGGCGAGAACGGCGGGGAGTGTCGGAATTGTTGCTGTCATTTGTTGCTTCCTCGGAAGATCGCGAACGTCGGGAGCGACGGGGACTTTCGGAACGGCTACTGTCGCCTACCTCCTCGGACGATCGCGAACGCCGAGAGCGACGGGGACTCTCTTGAGAAGAACTATTATTAGTGGTTGTCTCCTCAAACCGTCGCCGAGAGCGGCGGGAGCGGCGCGGACGATCTTCATTGTTAGTATTTTCGTCATCAACTCGTTCGCCACCTGGGGGCATGGGGAGGTTGCGCTGATAGCGAGGACGGATCGGATCGAGTTTGAGTTCGGGCTTGCGTCCCCTGAGATTGTCGGGACGTGGGGGGAAGTTTTCGGGGGGGAAGTCTTTGACAGCAGTCTTCATGAACCGCGACCAGGCGTAGGCAGCCGTACTACTGGCATTGCCAGTGGGGTTATTGTTGTCGTTGCCTAGCCAGACGCCAGTGACCAGTTGCGGGACAAAGCCAATAAACCACAGGTCGCGCTCTTTGTCAGTGGTTCCGGTTTTCCCTGCTACAGGGCGACCGATTTGGGCGGATGTAGCGGTACCTTCATTGACGACGCCACGCATCATCCAGGTCATAATGGCGTTGGTATCAGGTTCAAAGACTCTGGTAGGTTGGGTTTTGTTGCGATAGAGGATTTCACCTTTTTGGTTGATGACTCTGGTGATACCATGAACGGGATTGTGGATACCACGAGCGGCAAAGGTGGTGTAAGCACCAGTTAGCTCTAGCAAGTTGACTTCTAGTCCACCAAGCGCGAGGGAATAAAATGGTTCGAGTTTGGATTCGATCCCCATTTTTTTGGCACTGTCGATCACGGGTTGCCAGCCAGTATCGATCAAGATTTTGATGGCGATGATGTTCACCGAATTAATCAGCGCATCGTGCATGGTGATGTAGCCCTTGAAGCGTTTACCAGCGTTTTTGGGCTTGTAACCATCGACATTGAAGGGAGCATCGAGATAGGATTTGTTGGGGCTGATCCCGCCAGCGATCGCCGTCGCATAGACGATCGGTTTGAAGGTCGATCCTGGTTGGCGTTTGGCTTGAGTGACGCGGTTGAATTGGTGGGTTTCAAAGTCGGTACCGCCAACCATCGATCGAATGCCGCCAGTACGCGGATCGATACTCACCATCGCCGCTTGTCCGAAGGAACCCCGATTGTTGCGGACGGTGGAGTTGACAACTTCTTCCGCTTTGGTTTGCCACTCAGGATTGAGGGTGGTTTCGACGGTTAAGCCGCCTTGGGCGATCGCTTGGGCAGAAATCCGCTGCGGTAGTTCTTGTTCGATATATTTAGTAAAATACCGCGCCTCCTGTGCTTCACGCTTGAGCGGGCTGCGTTTGGGTTTGAGGGGTTCGGCTTTGGCTGTTTTGGCTTCGGTGGCAGTGATGAACTTGGCTTCCACCATGCGATCGAGTACCAAGTTGCGGCGGGCTTGGGCAAATCGGGGATTGACAAAGGGGGAATATTTATTGGGCGCAGGTGGCATCGCGGCGAGGGTCGCCATTTCTGCAAGGGTGAGTTGGTCTACAGTTTTGCTAAAGTATACCCAGGCGGAATCCGCGACGCCGTAGGTACCTTCACCCAGATAGACGAGATTGAGATAGCGTTCGAGGATCTGATCTTTGGTGAGTCCTTGGGTCAATCTTTGAGCGAGGCGGACTTCCCGCAGTTTGCGCCAAAAACTCCGCTCTTGGTTGAGGTACACCATCCGCGCCAACTGTTGATTGATACTACTTGCGCCCTCGACTAAGTTTTTGGAAGTGACGTTCTGGATGAGGGCGCGGGTGACACCTTTGTAGTCTACGCCGTCATGTTCGTAAAAGCGACGGTCTTCGATCGCCACAAAGGCTTGTTTGAGCTTGGTGGGCATCTGCCAAGTTTTGAGTGTCTCACGGGTGGCATTCCCCGTCTGGAGCAGGACACTCCCATTCAATCCCTTGATGGTAATCGTGCCGGGACGCACATAACTGAGGGCATCGGCTGGCGCGTACTGACTGACACTGCGATCGACAAAAATCCAGGCTCCAGTCAGACCCAACAAGCCCAATCCCAGCCCAGAACCCGCCCAGAATAAGCGATTTTTGTAGAGTGGTTTGTCACTTTGAAATGGTTTAGCGAGATTGGTACCGAGCCAGCCTACGGTCGTACCCACGGCGGTAGGTGTCTGACCGATCGCACTCAGCAATGGACTCTCGGCTTTAGCAGTGGCTGACGCGCTCGATTTTTTAGGAGCTGGCACAGTCGGAGCCTCAGCGACTGGATCGTCACTAGGGATATTTGCCGTCATCTTAGCCGCTGAGGTGGGGACATTGGCACTGGCTGAATTACTGGGATAGAGATTGGTGGAAATATCGACCGTTGAATTACCACCTCTGATGCGACGGCGTCTGGACTCGATCGTCGCTCTGCGCTGTTGCTCCGTAGCGGTAATGGGATCGTCGCGCTCGACATCGGCTAATGGTTGACGCGGCTCACGCGGGTTGTCGGCACTAGTCAGCGGCAATTTTGTGGATAGTTTCCGTAACCTAGCGAATAAATTCAACACGTCAACTCCTAATGTAAACCTGGCACTCGTCAATCCGATCCGATGGCGATCGCGAGCTGGCAGCCAATCATCATCGATGCTGGTGCGAGGATCGCCAATAACTCTGTCTTGGCTGGCAGATCGCCAATGTTAATTGAGCATAATAGCGTACTCAGGGTTTACTGGGGAATACTAATAATGACTCTTTAAAATCAGTCATCACAATTATACTAGACATCTTAATTGTTGAGCATTTCACCGCGCTAGTCTGGACTATCCTATTTCCTCTCACAATGAACAACGATCTTCGCTATCTGACGGCTGTTGACCCACAACGTAATTCGATCGGTAGATTTCAGTACTTGAGCTGGGGAGAGTTCACGGGGACAGTCAATGTGTCAGTGGCATCAGGGCAAGCGTGGGAGATCGTATTTTACCAGGGACAGATCGTTTGTAGTCTCGATCGCGCCCAACCCAATCGACTCTGGCAGCGGCTACTCCGCACTCATGTTGGTTATGAGCATGTAGGACTCGAATTGTTGTTTGAGGCAGCACATCACAGTCCGTGGCGGGGCTTCGAGCACCGCAAATCACTTTACTGGCATTATCAGGGGGCGATCTCGCTGATGACGCTTGCCGAAATCAAGCCATCCGCAGTGACGGCGATGTTGACCACTGCGGCGCAAGAAACCATTTTTGACTTGCTTCAGTATAGTCAAGGACAGAAGTTGACATTTCGTTCCCACCCCGAAATTTTTACCGAGCGACCACCCATCGCGATCGATACTGAAGCCGTCATCGCTCAAGCCGAACTGCTATGGCAAGAATGGCACACCCACAAGCTGGGAAATATCTCACCCAATAAAACACCAGTCATCCGGCATCCCGTCCAACTGTATCGCCAAACTACACCAATCATTTATCAAAATTTGGTGCAAGTGATTACAGGCAAGCGGACTCTGCGCGAAATTGCGGCAGAGATCGACGAAGATTTACTATTATTGACGCGTTCGTTGACTCGTTACATTCAGACAGGAATCGTCGAATCGATCGATCTCCCCGATCTGAAGTCGCCTCAATTAAATAGCCAAGTCTTGCCTGTTGCCACAGCCAAGCGCGAACGACCGTCAATCGTGATGCCGACGATCGCCCCAAAACCAATTCAATCTAAATTAGTAATTTGCATCGATGACAATCCCGAAGTTTGCGAAAGTATGCGGGCGATCGTTACGGATGCTGGCTATCGGTTTATCTCAATTCAAGATGCTACTCAAGCTTTGCCAAGACTGCTGGAAAATAAACCCGATCTGATCTTCCTCGATCTGATCATGCCCAAGGTCAATGGTTATGAAATTTGTGGTCAAATTCGCCGAATTTCTACTTTCGCTCAAATTCCGATTGTGATCCTGACAGGTAAAGATGGTTTACTCGATCGTGTCCGCTCCAAGGTAGTTGGTGCTTCGGAATTTACTTGTAAACCAATTAATAAATATGCGATCGTCACTTCACTAATTAAATATCTCAGTATCTCAGCCCAAGCATCATAGCCAGAGCCAAATATTCGAGTGTTAACTATCAACTATCAACCGTAAACCGATCGATCATGAACGACTCAGATATCCAAGTCCAAGCTTATAGTTATTTCTTAGCTGAAGCACCAGAATTGCTCCAGACGATCGAGCGAGAAATCCTAACGCTACCCAACGAGCATACCACCGCCAAGGTTCACAATCTGATGCGGGCACTACACACGCTCAAAGGTGCGGCAGCTAATGTGGGATTGGGAACGATCGAGCGCATCGCTCACGATTTTGAAGATCTGACGCGAGTCTTTTATGACTTGGATGTCACGATTGATGTCTCGATTCAGACCTTATTATTGGCGGGTTATTCAGAACTACATGAATGTCTAAATGCTCAAGTTAATCAGTATGATGTTGATGAAGCAGCAATTAGCGATCGGATCGCGGCTATCCTCGCACAGTTGAAATTGAAACTGGGTGATTGGAGTGAAGCCGACATCGCTTTACCGACAGCGATCGAGTTGGGATTTGATATTGTCGCTTCAATTTTTGAAACTACCATTCAGGAGCAGATTGATGAAGCGATCGCGGTCATTGCTACCCACGATCCGAGCCAGATCTTGGCAGTACTGCACAGTGTGACAGATATCTGTAGCAGCTTAGCCGAGTCATTTGAATTGCCTGGTTTCTTGGCAATCAATCAGGCAATTATTGCCGCCATGTCCCATCATCCGACCCAACTCGATACCATCGCGCTCCTAGCGGTCGTCAACCTCCAACAAGCTCAAACCGATGTCCTCGCAGGCGATCGCACTCTGGGCGGGAGTATTTGTGCTGAGTTGGCAGATCTGGCAACACCGATCGCGATCGTCATCCCCCCAGTTGCCGCTCCATCGGTGCAGGTAACACCCCAAATCGATCGCCCAGACCAAATCGAGCAGATCGTCAGTGGAGAGGCAGAATTGACCGCATTCCAAGCATTTTTGATAAGCGACAAATTCCGCAAACGTCATGAATTTAGCACCGATAATCAGCACTTATTCAACCAAGTTATTCGACTGTGTTGGGATTGGTTTCGACAGGAGATTCAGCCCGATCGCTCTGAGTTGAATCTAGAGATCTTGGTGATGGCTGAAGGTTTGGCAGATTTGGATTATATTCACCACTGGATCGGACTATTGTTGCAAGGTGTGAGTACGCCCAGCGAATCACTCGGTGAGATGCTCTATCAGCAATCTAGTCTCTATTTGTATCGTCAGTGTTGTATCTATCAAGTCATCTTTGCAGTAGCAAAATATCTCGCGAGTACGGGACTGCACTCACAGCTTACGCCTGAATTCCTGAGTGAGTTGCGATCGTACCTCCAACATACTGTCACTATTTACAAGCAACTATCACCTGTAACTGTGAGCGAACGCGGCTGGATCGATCGGATTATTTTGCCTCATCACTGGAAATCAACTCCCGCAATGAAGAGCGGTGAAGATCTATTATTATCTGAAATCTGGGGTCGAGCGGATTTTGGGAAGGGTCATGAGTAGCAGGTAGCTATTCTCAGCTAAGGCTGTGTTTTCCGACCGCAACCTTGCTGTGAATTGCTTATTCTTCCTGTTCGCTTGTGTCATCGGGATGATTCGGATCGTCCTTTGCCCCGATCCCTAATAATTTCTTGCTGCGCTTGAGGTCTTTCCACAGACTTTTGATTTGCAGGTAGGATTCTTCTGGGGTGAGTTTGCCAGCAGTTTCGAGGCTACAGATATAGCTGACTTTCTGGGTGAATTCTTGCAAGTTACTATTGAAGATCAAGTATTCGGGCGTAAACTCACCATTGTAACGGTTATTGTTGTACAAAAAGAAATCACTCTGCTTTGACATTGATATTGCGTCCTATCGATCGCGCTAGATGGGATTTAGACTAGAGTTGGCGATCTTTGGTCAGAGACTACAAAAGACCGCCTGCAAGCATCGATCTTTGAGTAGGTGGGGGACAATCATTGCCTCACACATGATGACCGATGGTATTTGGCTAAATTTGTGCTGATTTGAACGTTTGCTTAACCCCCACAATTTTGGTTAGGCAGGTGCGTACCAAATAAAGTGGAACACTGTAGATTAAGATTTAAAGATTGACTGTTGACGGATACCGATCGACAGCTAGTGATTTCGATCGAGATTTGATGTTACTACAATTCTAACTATTTGAGCATGAATCGTCATCGACAGATTTACGAAGGTAAAGCCAAAATTCTATACGCTACGGACGATCCAGATGTCTTACTAGCTTATTTCAAGGATGATGCTACTGCTTTCAACGCCCAAAAGCGCGGCACGATCGTGGGTAAAGGTGAGATCAATTGTCAAATTGCGGCGCACTTATTTCGCGAGATTGAGGCGCAAGGGATTGCTACTCACTATATCGACTGCCCAGCAGCCGATGAGATGAGAGTCAAGGCGGTGCAAATCATGCCGATTGAAGTAGTCGTCAGGAACATTGCAGCGGGTAGTCTCTGTCAACAAACTGGGATCGCCTTGGGGACGATCTTACCGCAGCCGTTGGTCGAATTTTTTTACAAAAACGATGCCCTGGGCGATCCACTGTTGACACGCGATCGGCTGCTGCTAATGGAATTGGCAACTTCAGCCCAACTGGATATCTTGCACGCTAAAGCAATCCAGATAAATCATATCCTCCAAAACTTTTTCAAACAGTGTGCAATTACACTAGTTGACTTCAAAATTGAATTTGGGGTAGATAAGCACCAGCAGATCCTGTTGGCGGATGAAATCAGTCCAGATAGTTGTCGGCTCTGGCTGACTGGGGAACCCGATCCCGATTTACGAGTCTTGGATAAAGATCGGTTTCGCCGCGATCTCGGTAATGTTGAAGATGCTTATCGAGCCGTTCTAGCTAGAGTTTTGGGAGTCAGGGAGTAGAGTTGGGCGGATAGATGCGGTGTGGATTAAAGATATCTGGATCTGTCTGCACTAGCCATCGACTGCCAATCACTATTTAATCTATACAAACATGAAATTGAAATTTAAATTACTTTTAGTCGCTACAGTTGCCACAATCGCGCAGATTTCTTACCATCCATCGGCTCATGCCGATTCAACTCAGATCGATCGACTAGTATCGCCGCCGACGAGTTTGGCAAGTTCGATCGATGTGCGACGAGCGATCGCTGGCGGAGACCGCCACAAGTCGGTGAGTATCCGCACAGCCAAAGATCTAGTCGCTCAATCGAACCCAAAAACTCGCAAGCCCGCACCGAAGAAGGCACAACCAGTCAAGAAACCTGCCGCTACCACCAAGCCCACTCAGCCGTCGCCACAGAGCCAGGTACCAGCGACGCCACCAGCCGCAAATCAGCAGCAGGTACTAGTCTCCGACATCATCATTCGCACTCCCGCCGGAGCCTTGACGCCCGATCTAGAAACCAAAGTTCGCCAAACCCTGACCGTCAAAGCCGGACAACCGACCACTCGCGCGCAATTAGAGCAAAACTTGAATGCGGTGCGGGCGTTGGGGGCTTTCTCAGCAGTCGAAATCATCCCTGAAGATACTGCTAAAGGGGTCAGACTCAGCTTTGTAGTGACGCCATACGGTACTCTCCGCCAAGTCCAGATCGGTACGCTCCCAGCCAATACCACTACTATCCTCAAGCAGACAGAGATCGACAGCATCTTTCAGGTGCAGTATGGTAAACCGCTAAATGCGGTCGAACTCCAAGCCGCGATTAAGCAATTAAACGCACTTTATCAACAACAGGGATACAACCTCGCCCAAGTGGTAGACGTAGAGGAACTTGGGGCTGATGGTACCTTGAGACTAGTCATTGCCGAAGGACTAATCGAAGATGTCCAGGTGCGCTTTTTGAACAAAGAGGGTTCGCTAGTTGATGACAAGAACGTCCCGTTCAAAGGGATTACGCGTCCCTTTATCGTCACGCGTGAAGCCGAGCTAAAACCAGGCAAGATTTTTAATCGCAACACCGCTGAAAAAGATTTGCGGCGGATTTTTGGATTGGGGATATTTGATGATGTGCGCGTATCCTTTGCACCTGGTAGCGATCCGGCGAAAGTGATCCTCCAGCTCAATGTGATCGAGCGCAGGACTTCCTCGATCGTCGCTGGTGGGGGACTGAGTTCGGCGAATGGATTGTTTGCCAGTATCGGTTATAACCAGTTGAATGTCGGCGGTAATGCCCAAACGATCGGTGCCAACGTCCAACTCGGTACAACGGGCTTCCTGGGTGACTTGAGCTTTACCGATCCGTGGATCGCGACCGACCCCAATCGGACATCATATACTACCAATATCTTCTCACGGCGATCGACATCGCTAATATTTAATGGTGGGACAACGCCACAGTTCGTACCTGGGAGTATCCCCGTAGGTAGCACTACTGGCGACTCACCCTTGATTGTCAGACAGGGGGGCGGGATTACCTTCAGTCGTCCGCTCAATGGCAATCCTTACGCCGATAGTCCTTGGCGCGCCTCGCTCGGACTACAATATCAACGTGTTTCCGTTCAGAATTTCAATAGTGGGAATGGGATTCCCAATGGCACGCTCGTCCCCCAAATCGGCGGTCGCGATCTCACTTTTAGCAAAACCGGAGAGGACGACTTACTGATGGTGCAGCTAGGATTGACTCAAGATTTACGCAACAACTTCACCGAGCCAACTCAAGGCTCACTGCTGAAGCTAGGGCTGGATCAGTCAGCACCGATCGGACTGGGGAATATTTTTATGACCAGAGCCAGAGCGAGTTTCACCAATTATACGCCCCTGAGTTTGATTAATTTCACGCCAGGTGCCCAAGCACTAGTATTGAATGTCCAAGGTGGGACGATTGTGGGCGACTTACCACCCTATGAAGCCTTTAGCTTGGGTGGGAGTACGTCAGTGCGCGGCTATGAGGACGGCGATATCGGTTCGGGGCGGAGTTATTTCCAAGCTACTGCTGAGTACCGCTTTCCGCTCGTGTCGATCGTTGGTGGTGGGCTGTTTGTCGATTATGGTAGCGATCTGGGCAGTGGTAGCAGCGTACCTGGCGATCCAGCCGGATTGCGGGGCAAACCAGGCAATGGTTTTGGGTATGGTGCGGGGCTGCGGATTAGCGTTCCGGCGTTGGGTTCGATCCGGATTGACTATGCGATCAATAATCTTTCTCAAACTCGGATTCAGTTTGGGATTGGGGAAAGGTTCTAACGGTTAAGAAGAGCTTAGAGACTGAAGTCTCTGCTCATAATGCAAAGTCCGCCTGCGCGGACTATTATGTCAGTCCGCGCAGGCGGACTTTGCATCATGAGCCACGATTTTAATCGTTGGCGGTATTAGAACGAAGTTATAATATCGAATTTACACACGATCGGGTAGACCAACGAGCAATAGGTGTTGACAAATTTCCTTAAATTATTTTCGATCGGGTTGTTGCTGTGGTTGATAAGTGTAGTTCCAGTGCGAGCGGATTTTTGCCGCCAGGTTGAGAGTCAGCGGATTTGTATTCTAGACATCAAGCGGAGTGCCAAGAATTACTGGCAATATCAGGCGATGGTGAGTATCGACGGCATCGCCCAACCCTCGGCATCCTATGACTGTCGCGATCGCTTGATCACCGACCCCGATGGCAATTTATCATCATTTCGATCGCGCAAAGATGGCAAAATTGTCTGTAGTCTCTATCGACCCAGAGGTTGAAATTAGGCGATCGCCAGATCTGATGAGGCGATATACTGGTAGAGAAAATCGTACTAATATTTATCTCGATCGTCGGAAAACCCAAATCAAGCTCAGAGGATGGATTTCTGCCGTCGTGAATATCCAGCAGGGAAATATGAATTCAGGAATTGACCTCCAGGGAACTTTTATCCAATCCCTCAGCGACCTTGGTATCTCAGCCGAACTGGCGAAAGTCATCTGGATGCCGTTTCCGATGCTGCTGATGATTATCGGTGCCACCGTGGGCGTGCTAGTGAATGTGTGGTTGGAACGCAAAATTTCGGCGGCTGTCCAACAGCGGATCGGCCCAGAATTTGCGGGGCCATTGGGTGTCTTGCAGCCAGTTGCTGATGGTTTGAAGTTGGTATTCAAGGAAGATATCACACCCGCCAATGCCGACCCGTATCTGTTCACGATCGGTCCGATTATCGTCGTACTCCCAGTATTTATCTCCTACTTGATCGTCCCCTTCGGTCAGAATCTGGTAATTACCAACGTCAATACAGGCGTATTTTTATGGATTGCCTTCTCTAGTATCGTGCCGATCGGCTTGTTGATGTCTGGCTATGCGTCCAATAACAAGTATTCATTAATTGGGGGCTTGCGGGCGGCGGCTCAGTCGATCAGCTATGAAATTCCGCTCGCTTTGTCAGTACTGGCGATCGTGATGATGTCCAACAGTCTCAGCACGATCGATATCGTCGCCCAACAATCAGACTACGGGATTTTGTCCTGGAATGTCTGGCGACAACCAGTCGGTTTCGTCATCTTCTGGATCTCCGCACTTGCCGAATGCGAACGTCTGCCCTTTGACCTCCCAGAGGCTGAGGAAGAGCTAGTAGCTGGCTATCAGACCGAATACTCAGGGATGAAATTTGCCCTGTTTTATATCGCCTCCTACGTTAACCTAGTACTATCGGCATTATTGGTCGCCATCCTCTATCTTGGCGGTTGGTCGAGTCCGATCCCGATCGAGTTATTGAGCGATCTGATCGGTGTCGATCCTACAACCTCTTGGGTGCAAGTCGTCGATGCGTCACTCGGGATTGCGATGACTGTCCTCAAAGCTTATTTCCTAGTCTTCCTAGCGATCATCACTCGCTGGACTGTCCCCCGCGTCCGGATCGACCAACTCCTCAATCTCGGCTGGAAATTCCTCCTACCGATCGCGCTTGCCAACTTGCTGATTACTGCGGCACTTAAATTGGCATTCCCCACGGCTTTTGGGGGTTAGGCTTTAGGTTTTAGGTTTTAGGTTTTAGGGTCGGAAAAATATCACTAGTACCCAGTCCCCCAGTCTCAAATTATCATGCTGAAATTCCTCAAACAAGTAGTCGATTACGGTAAAGAAACCGCTCAAGCTGCCAAATATATCGGTCAAGGATTGGCAGTGACATTCGATCACATGCAGCGGCGTCCGGTGACCGTACAATACCCCTACGAAAAACTAATTCCCTCCGAAAGATTTCGGGGGCGGATTCACTTTGAATTTGATAAATGTATCTCGTGTGAAGTCTGCGTGCGTGTCTGCCCGATCAACTTACCAGTGGTTGATTATGAGTATGACAAAGTTAGCAAGAAAAAGAAACTCAATAGCTATAGTATCGATTTTGGGGTGTGCATCTTTTGCGGTAACTGTGTCGAATACTGTCCGACTAATTGCCTCTCGATGACCGAAGAATACGAACTAGCAACATTCGATCGCCATGAACTCAACTATGATAGTGTAGCTCTGGGTCGCCTCCCCACCAAAGTGACTGACGATCCGATGGTGACAGCGTTACGCACAATGGCATATCTGCCCAAAGGTGTAATGTCCCCGCGCGATTTACCCGATGGTGCTCAACGCGCTAACAGCACTAAATAGAGCACAAACCGATCCTGATTGCTGCCGATAGTGAGTAGTCAGGATCGGTTTCCAAATTATCAACTATCAATAACTAATAACAAAAATGCAAATTGCTGAAGGTGTTCAGTTAGTTACATTCGCACTGCTCTCAGCCTTGATGTTGGGGGCAGCTTTAGGCGTAGTTCTGTTTGCCAATATTGTCTATTCAGCTTTTCTATTGGGTGGCGTATTCATTAGTATGGCGGGAATTTATATCCTCCTCAATGCTGATTTTGTCTCCGCTGCCCAAATTTTGGTGTATGTCGGCGCAGTCAATGTCTTGATCTTGTTTGCGATCATGTTGGTAAACAAACGTGAGGACTTCAAACCCCTCAAAAATGGTTGGGTGGGACAAGGTGCAACTGCATTGGTTTGTGTGGGTTTATTTGCGCTGTTGAGTGCTGTTTCGGTGGTGACACCGTGGTCGATCTCAACCACAGTACCGCTGGCGAGTTCGATCGTGCCATTAGCCAAGCACTTTTTTACTGATTTTCTATTACCATTTGAATTGGCTTCAATCTTGTTGTTGATGTCGATGGTAGGGGCAATTATTTTGGCGCGCCGTGATTTTATGCCCGAGACGATCGGTGCTATCTCCAGCCAAGATAGTTTAACGTTACCCGAACGTCCCCGCGAATTGGTTGGGAAATAAAGTCAGTTGAGAGTTGAAGTTTGAGTAAAATTTAGAAGCGATCGCCAGTATCCAGATGACACTACAATTACAATATTTTTTAATCTTAGCTGCTGCGCTATTTTGTATCGGTATTTATGGACTAATAACTAGTCGGAATGCAGTAAGAGTGTTGATGTCGATCGAGCTGATGTTGAATGCAGTCAATCTCAATCTGATGGGTTTTTCTAACTACATCGATCCAGCCGAAATCAAGGGACAAGTATTTACTGTATTTGTGATTGCGATCGCCGCAGCGGAAGCAGCGGTAGGACTAGCGATCGTCTTATCGATTTATCGCAACCGCGATACCGTGGATATGGAACAATTTAATTTACTCAAGTGGTAGTTTTTTAAGTTGAGGTTGTGACTTATTTTGATGTATTCTTTGTGGCAACGCCTGACATTATCGGACTTATCCGCAGACAGATGGGTTGATGCTAGCTATGTGCATCGCTGGGTGGGGAGTCTCCGCTCTTGGCGACAGCAGAGTTGGGTGATGCAGTGGGGCGACGAGATTGGCGCGATTTTGACGTCGCTCGTGTTTGTTGTCTCGCCCTTTATCCCTTCTACGCCTGGATTATCAACAGAAACGATCGCGTTGATACTCGCTGGTGTAGCGGCTTTTTGGATCTTGTTGACGCTAGCTGACAATCGTGGTGGCGGGATTACACCCATCCATATCACCCTGCTGGTGTTCTGGGGGATCTCCGCAGTTTCGGCGGGATTATCACCAGCGAAAGCTGCGGCGGTGAGAGGGCTGAATTTGGTCAGCCTCTACTTGCTATTATTTTTGATGTTGGCGCGGTTGTATCGCTCAGCGCGGATTCGGAACTGGCTGATCGGGATTTATCTACATGTTGCGCTGATTGTCAGTGTTTATGGCGTTCATCAATCCATTTATGGTGCCAAACAGTTGGCGACTTGGGTAGATGCTGAGTCTATACTGGCGAAGACGACGCGGGTATATAGTTATCTCAATAATCCCAATCTGCTAGCTGGATATCTGTTACCAGCGATCGCTTTTAGTATCGCTGCCTACTTTATTTGGCGCGGTTGGTTGCCCAAAGCATTGGCGATCGTGATGGTAGTTGTCAACACATATTGCTTACAGGTAACGTACTCTCGTGGTGCTTGGGTGGGCGCATTGTTGGGCGTCTTGGTCGCGGCGGCATTAATCTATTATTGGCTGTATCCAGGATTGCCCAAGTTTTGGAGATCGTGGGCATTACCGATCGCGCTAGGTACGATTGTGGCGATCGTCGGAGTCGCCATGCTACTCATCCCGAGCTTGCGCGATCGGGTGTTGAGTATTTTTAGTGGTAGCAAAGATAGTAGTAATAACGTCCGACTGGAAGTGTGGAAGGCAGTTGGCAGAATGATTTACGATCGACCCCTATTCGGCTTTGGGCCAGGCGATCGGGTGTTCAAGCAGATTTACCCGATTTATCAAACTAGCCCCCGCTTCAGTGCGCTTGCTGCCTACTCACTCTTTCTAGAAACGATCGTTGAAATTGGCTATATCGGGTTTGCTGCGCTGCTGTGGACGATCGTCGTAACTTTCAATTGTGGTGTTCAAGGCTTGGCAAAATTGCGGCAAACTAGAGACATGCAGGCGGTGTGGCTGATGGCGGCGATCGTCTCGATGGTCGCCCTCCTCGGTCAAGGCACTACCGATACCGAGTGGTATCGTCCCCAGATCCAAACCTTGTGGTGGTCGATCGTCGGCATTATTGCGAGCTTTTATCCCAGCAGCAAGCAGATCGATCGCGGTACGCCTCCAACTGATGACACCCGCCACAAGTATCGAGCCGATGCCTAACTTGCTGTCCCTGATACCCGGATCGAATTGGCAACATCCCAAATCGCAATTACAATCAGCGTGGAAATCGGCGCGGATTGGATTTACTATTTTTCCATTGGTGCCGCTTGTCGGTGCGCTATTTATTTTATTTTCAGTCGGCAAGACGTGGCAACATTGTGGGCGCGAGATCGTCCGGTATCGCTTAAATTGGTGCTTGGCACTGCTTTCGCCGTGGCTGGTTGTGGTATCGCTGTGGGGAATTCAGCCTGGTGATGCCGCTTTGGGGTTGGTCAATTTTTTGCCATTCTTTGCCTTTTTTGCGGCTTATAGTATGTTGATTCAGTCCCCCGTCCAATTACGGCAATTAGCTGGGATGATGACGATTCCCGCACTGCCGATCGTGGTGTTGGGATTGGTGCAGCTTTTGGGGTGGGGCGGCGATTTCCCAATTCCAGGTACGCCAGGATATGTCTGGCAGATGTACCCCTTGGGCAATCCAGTCGGGCGGATGTCATCGGTGTTTGGACATGCCAATCCCTTGGCTTTGTATCTCCAGATGGTATCGATCTTTGCGCTGGGTTTGATTGCCGATCTTTACGAGCAACATCCAGCAGAGATCGGTACGGGAAAGCTGACTAAATTCTGGAAATCACCGACTTTATGGTGGTTGGTGGCAATTCTAGTGCTTTGCAGTGTGTCGCTAATCTTGACTAGCTCGCGGGCGGCTTGGGCTGGGGCAGTTGTAGGTACACTGGTATTTACTATTTATCAGGGGTGGTACTGGCTGGTGGGCATTGTGAGTGCGATCGGGACGGTGATTTTGAGTGCCGCTTATGCGCCATCACCACTCAAAGAAACACTGCGATCGATCGTCCCGCGTTATTTTTGGGCACGGATCACGGATGAAATGTACCCCGACAGACCCTTGGCACTGACGCGGGTATCGCAATGGAAATTTGCGTGGCAGCTCATCCAAGCACGCCCGTTGACTGGGTGGGGATTGCAGAGCTTTGGCCCACTGTACCAGGAGTATAGCCAGTATTGGTTGGGCTATCCCCACAATCTGCTCATGATGCTAGCTTCCAATCTGGGAATCCCCGCCACGCTTGGCTTGTGCGCGATTGTCGGCTGGATTCTGGCACAGTCTACGATCCTGTTGCTCAACTTTCCCCTCCAATGGCGATCGGAACGGACGATCTTTTTTACCTATCTAGTTGCTTTTGGCGGGTTTATAATATTTAATATCACTGATGTGACCGCCTTAGAATTGCGCTTAAATACTCACGCTTGGCTAATTTTGGCGAGTATGTGTGGGGTAGTCTATCGCGCCAGATCTATTAGCTAGTGAGCGATCCGGTGAACAATCAACAGCAAAATTATTACGATCGATTGGGTGTACATGCTAGCGCGTCACCGATCGAAATTCGGCGTGCTTATCGGGAGCTGAGCAAAAAATACCATCCCGACACTACCAAACTCAGCACGGCAACAGCCATCGTCAAATTTCAAGCCCTGAATGAAGCCTACGCGACTATCAGTCACCCCGAGCGACGCTCGGCATACGATCTAGAGATCGGCTATTCGCGAGTCTTTGTCATCCAATCGACCCCACGATTTACCACGCTCCAGCCTCGACCCGATCGCTATCGCTCTTCAGCATATCTCGATCCCACCGATCGACCGCTCTCTGGTGGGGAAATTTTTGCTTTATTTATGTTAATTGTGACATTTCTCGGCTGCCTGATCTTAGCGATCTCGATCGGGATTGCCAGGGGTGAGATTTGAGTGAGATGTCGATCGGGAAAGGAGTTGGAGCGCAACAGTTGCCCGCTAATTGAACGTCAGTGTCTTCTTGCCAAGACACTGACGTTCATTGCCTAATTGCACCAATACCTAACAGCTATATCGTAAATACCGATCCTACCCACTCGATCGAACTCACTACAATGAGGAAGTAACCAAGGTGAATTCCTGCATTTACCCAGTTACTTATATAAAAAATTTATTCCTAGTCGCATTATGCAACCAAACAACCCCCAACAATTTACCGAAAAAGCTTGGCAGGCTGTCACCAATACGCTCGATGTCGCCAAGGCTGCTCAGCAACAGCAGATGGAGTCAGAGCATCTCCTCAAAGCTCTGCTCGAACAAGATGGCTTGGCAACGAGCATCCTTTCCAAAGCGGGTGTAAATCTCAGCCAATTTCGCCAAGAACTAGAAAACTATATCCACAAACAGCCCAAGATATCTGGGACGATTGGCTCTGTTTATCTAGGCAGGAGTGTCGATACTTTACTCGATCGCTCCGATAAATATCGCCAGGATTATGGTGATGATTTTATTTCGATCGAGCATCTCTTGCTTGCCTATCTCCAAGACGATCGATTGGGTAAGCAGCTTTTTAATGAATTTAAGTTAGAAGAAAAGAAGCTAAAAACAATCGTCTCCCAAATTCGTGGTAGTCAAAAAGTGAACGACCAAAACCCTGAAGGCAAATACGAATCGCTCTCTAAATACGGACGCGATCTGACTGACTTTGCCCGTCGTGGCAAACTCGATCCAGTGATCGGACGCGATGACGAAATTCGGCGCACGATCCAAATCCTGTCCCGACGGACTAAAAATAATCCAGTCTTAATTGGTGAACCTGGTGTCGGTAAAACAGCGATCGCCGAAGGTTTGGCACAGCGAATTATTAGTGGTGATGTCCCTCAATCTCTCAAAGATCGGACACTGATTTCACTCGATATGGGTGCCCTAATTGCAGGTGCCAAATATCGGGGCGAATTTGAAGAAAGACTCAAAGCTGTACTCAAAGAAGTCACCGAATCCCAAGGTCAAATCATCTTATTTATTGACGAAATTCATACCGTCGTTGGTGCGGGTGCGACTCAAGGCGCGATGGATGCAGGCAACCTGCTCAAGCCAATGATGGCGCGGGGTGAGCTACGCTGCATCGGTGCGACAACTCTCGACGAATACCGTAAGTATATCGAAAAAGATGCCGCCCTCGAACGCCGTTTTCAACAAGTATATGTCGATCAGCCGAGTGTCGAAGATACGATCTCCATTCTACGGGGTCTCAAAGAACGCTATGAAGTCCATCATGGTGTCAAAATTTCCGACAACGCCCTCGTCGCTGCGGCAACCCTGTCAACTCGCTATATTAGCGACAGGTTTTTGCCAGATAAAGCGATCGATCTGATGGATGAAGCCGCCGCTCGATTGAAGATGGAGATCACCTCCAAGCCCGAAGAACTCGACGAGATCGATCGTAAAGTGCTGCAACTCGAAATGGAACGGCTATCAGTCAATAAAGATACCTCCACCGCCGCCCGCGAACGCTTGCAGAAGATCGAAAAAGAACTCGCCGATCTCAAAGAAGAACAACGCGCGCTCACCGCTCAATGGCAATCGGAAAAAGATATCATCACCAACATCCAAACCACTAAAGAAGAAATGGATGCAGTGAATATCGAGATCCAACAAGCCGAACGCACTTACGATCTCGCGCAGGCTTCCGCACTCAAATTTGGCAAACTGATCGAACTGCAAGCCAAACTAGCAGCCGCTGAAGTCCAACTCGCGCAATCTCAAACCACCGGAAAATCCCTGCTCCGCGAAGAAGTAACCGAAGCCGATATCGCCGAAATCATCTCCAAATGGACGGGAATTCCACTGACTAAACTAGTCGAAACCGAGCGCGAAAAACTCCTCTACCTCGAAGATGAACTCCACCGTCGCGTCATCGGGCAAGATGAAGCCGTCACCGCTGTCGCAGAAGCGATCCAGCGGTCGCGGGCAGGACTATCCGACCCCAACAGACCGATCGCCAGCTTCATCTTCCTCGGCCCCACAGGCGTCGGTAAAACCGAATTGGCTAAAACTCTCGCCAACTACCTATTTGACGCGGAGGATGCCCTGATCCGGATTGATATGTCCGAGTATATGGAGAAACACGCTGTCTCACGCTTGATTG
Organism: Chamaesiphon sp.; assembly: GCF_041738855.1. Lineage (GTDB taxonomy): Bacteria > Cyanobacteriota > Cyanobacteriia > Cyanobacteriales > Chamaesiphonaceae > Chamaesiphon. The sequence continues at coordinate 80,356 of NZ_JBGSPA010000209.1, forward strand.
GTGCGCCTCCTGGCTATGTGGGTTATGAAGAAGGGGGACAACTCACGGAAAGTATCCGCCGTCGCCCCTACGCCGTCATCTTGTTCGACGAAATTGAGAAAGCGCATCCCGATGTATTCAACGTCTTGCTCCAAGTGCTCGACGATGGACGCGTTACTGATTCCCAAGGTCGGACGGTAGACTTCAAGAATACGGTAATTATTATGACCAGTAATATTGGTTCTCAATTTATTCTAGACTTGGGGGGCGATGACTCTAAATACCTCCAGATGAAAGAGCGGGTATTGGATGCGCTCACCAAGAATTTCAGACCCGAGTTTCTCAATCGGATCGACGATACGATCATCTTCCATAGTCTCCACAAAAATCAACTGCGGAGCATTGTCAAAATCCAAGTGGGGCGGCTCGAAAAACGGTTAGCCGAGCGCAAACTGTCACTCAAACTCGCTGAATCTGCGCTAGATTTCTTGGTAAATACTGGCTATGACCCAGTTTATGGTGCGCGTCCACTCAAACGGACAATCCAAAAAGAGCTAGAAACGATCCTCGCCAAAGGAATTCTGCGAGGTGACTTCAAAGAAGGAGATACTGTATTTGTGGAGGTGCAAAATGAGCATCTTGCTTTCAGTCGGCTACCCGCCACGATTGTGATGTCAGAAACCTAACTCTCAATGGGGGATCGCGCGATCCCCCTTGTCAGTACCGCTGCTGTTAAGGATGTCATCTTCAGCTCGATCGTCAACTACAACTTGCTACACAAACTTTAATTGAGGTCAGAATCTCGATCGAGCATAAATCCTCGCTAAAATAAACGAGATAGCTCAAATTAATTAGTGATGAAGTTAGTTTCCGATCCGACGATCGAGCGCAAGATTGCCAAAATGCACGAAAGAATGCGGTGGCATCATCCATTATTCCAACAGCTAGGGATCGATCGAACACGACTGGAAATAGATGACGATCTCGATCCAGCTCAAGGGTTCACATTTTGCGTACTGGGAGATAGCGGGAATGGCGTTCATCAGCGCGATAGTCCCCAGCGGCGCGTAGCGAAGCTAATGATCGAATCGGCACCCACTGCCAAATTTATCTTGCATACTGGCGATGTCGTCTATCTAGTCGGATCGAGCGAACAGTATCCAGAGAATTTTATTCGACCGTACCAAGAATTACTAGTCGGTGGCGATCGCAATTTAGAGCAGATCCGCTACGACTCGATGGTCTTCAATCGCCCGTTTTTACCCGTACTTGGCAATCATGACTACTACGATCTTCCGATCGTTTATGGTGTGCTATCGCAGTTATTGCGCCCGTTGCGACAAGCTTTTCGGTACTCGATCGACTTGGATGTCGGTTGGCATGGCTCTTATCAGGGCGATGCCTATGCTAGAGCCTTCTTGGACTATCTCCAGGAGATCCCCGAATCAGAACTGCAACAGCATCTGGAGCGGCACTATACAGTGCCAACTTCTACAGGCAAAGGGTTGAACTATCAACCAGGGAAATTTACCCGCATCCCCAATCGCTATTATCGGTTTCGCTATGGGGGAATTGACTTTTTCGCGCTCGATTCCAATACCTTTAATGCCCCGTTACCGATCGAATCCAGCGCACAGGGCGAACGTCACCGCCAGACACTGCTCGCAGATCTCGACAGGTTACAAGCCGAGCGCGAACGGTACCTCCAAATCATCCAAAATTTAGATCCCCAGGCAGCAGCACAGCCGACGCCAGCAGCCCCTGAATCCCTCGACGAGCTGCTCGGTAGGATCGAACATTTAGAAGAATCAATTCGCGATCTGGAAAAGCAACTAGATCCCAATACAGTTCACGAGCAGATCGATTTCGAGCAGTTGGAGTGGCTAGAGCGGGGACTGATCGAATCTTGGCAAGATCCAGCCGTCCGAGGGCGGATGATTTATTTTCATCATCCCCCCTATGTGACCGAAGCGACCAAATGGCATCAGGGTCAAACCCTAGCAGTGCGCCATTATTTGCGTCAAGTATTCGATCGAGTCGAACTAAAATTGACAAAGCTCATCGCCAATCGACCCTTAGTCGATCTAGTATTGTCTGGTCACGCTCATTGCTTTGAATATCTTGAAACCCTAGACACTGGTCACGCCGATCGTGGGATCAAATGGGCGATCTGTGGGGGGAGTGGGTTTAGTCTCCGTCGCCAACGCGCTGAAGGTAACGTCCTCCAGGAACGGATCGATGGACAGTTACGGGATGTCGCAGTGTCTCATCAGTTTATCGGTAAGACCGGACGCGGCGCGCTCAAAAAGCATCCTTACTCCTTTCTACAAGTTGATGTGTTACCTGGATCGACTTTAAAATTCAAACTCAAGCCCCAAGTCGCCGAATATCATCAGCTCCAGTGGCAATACTATCCAAGTGAATTGGCGCAACGATCCGATTGAATACTACCGCATCAATCGATCGGCGGTGAGTGAGAGCTAAAATCCTTCGCGGCAGCGATCTTCACCCGATATCACACTCGCAGTGGACAGGGAAGCACTGAATCGTACCGTAAATGCCGTCAATTCGGGATAAGAAGAGCTTGGAGATTTTAATCGGTGGCAATATTGGGATGGAGTCAATAGCCTTAAACCGAACTGACGTTAAATAGTATATCCTTGAAACTCTGGAGTGAAAAGTCGCTAAAATTATTTTAGATCGGTCGATCGCGAGTATTTTTGAACCATCTACTGTATACTCTTTGACATAGTAGTCTGAGTATTTCTCTCTCCCAACTGTCTTGATGCGCTAAACCGTCTGGAAACAAAGGCGATCGCGCATCGCTCCCACCTCCCAACTCTTATGCTTGCTGGCTCGACCCAATTTGAAACCCTAGAACAGGCGTTAAAGCATTACTTTGGGTATGAAGAGTTTCGACCTGGGCAACGGGATATCATTACTACAGCTATAGCCAATCGCGACTTATTGGTAGTGATGCCCACGGGTGGCGGGAAGTCACTTTGTTTCCAGTTACCAGCATTACTCAAGCAAGGCGTAACGATCGTGGTATCGCCATTGATCGCGCTGATGCAGGATCAGGTACAACAACTCGCTGACAATGGGATTGCTGCTACTTTCTTGAATAGTAGCATTACGACCGAAGAAAGACGCGATCGGGCGGCGGCTATTTATAATGGCGAGATTAAATTATTGTATCTCGCGCCAGAACGGTTGAATCAGGAGTTTATCAGTAACTTTCTGGTCGATTTGCATCAAGAAGTGGGGATTGCGGGATTTGCGATCGATGAGGCGCATTGTGTATCCGAATGGGGTCATGATTTCCGTCCCGACTATCGGAAATTATCGCAATTACGCCACTATTTTCCCAAGGTGCCCTGGTTGGGATTGACAGCGACAGCAACCGATCGCGTTCGCCAGGATATCATCACTCAGCTCGATCTGCGCGAACCAGCTATTCATGTCGCAAGTTTCAATCGTCCGAATTTATATTATGAAGTCCGTCGCAAAACGACTACTCCATACAAAGAATTGCTGGCTCAAGTCAAGCAGTCAAAAGGGGCAGGAATTATCTACTGTTTGAGTCGGAAGAAGGTCGATGAACTGACAACTAAATTGCAGCATGATGGGATTAAAGTTTTACCTTATCATGCGGGACTAGATAGCCAGACGCGCACCAACAATCAAAATAGTTTTATCCGTGATGATGTCCAGGTGATGATTGCCACAGTCGCCTTTGGAATGGGGATTAATAAACCCGACGTGCGGTTTGTAATTCACTACGATCTACCGCGCAATATTGAAGGTTATTATCAAGAGTCGGGACGCGCCGGACGGGATGGCGAACCCGCTCATTGTACGCTGTATTTTGGGATGGGAGATATCAAGACGATCGAGTATCTGATCGCGCAAAAGATCGATCGCGAGACGGGGATGGCACTCGAAGAAGAACAAAGAATCGCAACGCAACAATTGCGGCGGGTGATAAATTATGCTGAAGCGACTGAATGTCGCCGGATCATTCAGTTGGGTTACTTTGGCGAGAGTTTCCCAGGTAACTGCGATAATTGTGACAACTGTAAATACCCACGCCCGATTTCGGACTGGACGATCGAATCCCAGAAGCTACTTTCCTGCGTAGCGAGATTTAGCAAACAGGGGCGCAACTTTGGACTAGCTTACACGATCGATGTCCTGCGCGGTTCCAAAAGCGATCGAGTCTTAAAGAATGGACACGATACTCTCTCTACTTATGGTATCGGCAAAGATCGCACCCAAAATGAATGGCGGATCTTGGGCAGATCGCTACTGCATCAAGGCTTGGTTGATGAGACTAGCGATGGTTATTCGGTGTTGACACTAAATTCCCTAAGCTGGGAAGTCCTCAAAAGTCAGCGCAAAGTAGAGATCGCCATTGCGCCGAGTCTCCCCACCGCCGAAACCCCAGATATCAGTACCAATACTGCCGAAATTCAATCTCTCTACAACCGTCTCCACAAACTTCGCAAGCAGTACGCAGACGCCAATAAAGTGCCACCCTACGTTATTTTTGCCGATTCCAGCCTCAGACTGATGGCACAACAGCAACCCCAAACCCTCGCCCAATTTGCCCAAATTTCCGGTGTAGGGGCACGAAAACTCGCTCAGTATGGGGAAATGTTCACGGGTGAAATCAGAGCCTTTAGAGCCGAATCTGGCTTATCCGTCCAAACCGAATCCGATCCGACGCCGCCACTAGATCCCTCGCCACCCCGTAGAAGAGATATATCTCAGACCCATCTGGAAACGCTCGACATGTATCAACGTGGTTTGAGCCTCGCTGAGATCGCTACCAAACGCTCCGTACGCGAGACTACCATCGCCGATCATCTCATCAAGTTGATGGAGTGTGGCTATGAGGTCGATATCGATCGGATCGTACCACCCGATCGAGCGACGGCGATCGCCCAAGCAATGAAAATCGTCGGAGCCGAAAGGCTCACACCGATCAAAGAACAGCTCGGTGAGGATTATAATTACGAAGAAATTAAGCTTGTCAGAGCGAGACTCAGCGATCGGGAGATCGCCGATTAACGGCTAGTAAATGGGATCGTTCCTCACCTGGAACTAACCCTCAGCTCTTCTCCAGTTAACCGCGTACTGATAAGTTTTGGAGTGGCGGCGGAGATCTTTACCCTACCCCACCCCTCCCCTTTATAAGGGGAGGGAGCTAGAAAAAAGCCTCCCGTTATAAGGGAGGTTGGGGGGTAAGCCAACTCGCAGCGAAGTCTTCCCAACTTGTGTGCGGAGGTGGTTGGCGCAACTAGTCCCTTTGTGAACAGTGGCTCTAGTTGCTGGTGGAACTGGGATTGGAGAGTAGGGAGCTATTAAATGGATTGGGTAAATCGGGAGTACGCACTGGAGTACTACCACGTTGACGAATCAAATCTTGATAGATATTATCGACCGATCGAGCATCGCCGACAGCCTCAAGATCGGGATAGCTCAACCCAAACAATAATGTGAATTGACGATCGATCCCAGTATTGCGATAAGTATCGCCTGACTGGTTGAACATCGCACGGGTAATCGCATCACTAATCGTTACTGGCTCATTTGCGCGTGCTGGTGTGGCTAGACAGCCAGTTGCGACGACAGCGAATGCCATCAAACAGATCGTTTTTAATTTCATCATGGTTTTAACCTCTAGATCGCTATACTCACATTATTCAACTGGTGGATGACTAAATCAGGAACATTTATTCCGATCTTTTGCACGGTAGCGGCGATGATGGACAGCACCCTCACTGTGTCAGATCGCGATCTAGCGATCGCGACTAGGATAAGATCTAGTATCCAGCGATCGACATCTCTAAAATATCCAAATTATGCACTCACCTGTTGGCAATATTCCCTATCCGACGATCGATCTAACTACTTTGCGCCAACACTTGTTAGATTTACTCTGCCAGTTGGCTTACAAAGAAGGTGATTTTACGCTCTCTTCCGGTCAAAAAAGCACCTACTACATCAATGGTAAACAAGTCACGCTTCACCCAGAAGGAGCTGTAGCCACTGCACGGATCTTGCTCTCCATGCTACCAGATGATACCGATGCCGTCGCCGGATTGACGCTGGGTGCCGATCCGATCGTCTCTTCTGTCAGTGTGGTATCTGTATATGAAGGTAAATCCATCCCCGCATTAATTATCCGCAAAGAAGCCAAAGGACACGGCACCCAAGCCTATATCGAAGGCGCAACTCTCAAACCAGGCGCGAAAGTAGTTGTCCTCGAAGATGTCGTCACCACCGGACAATCGGCAATGAAAGCAGTCGAAAGACTCAGGGCGGCGGGTTATACTGTCGATCGAGTGTTGACATTGGTCGATCGTGAGCAAGGTGGTGCTGAATTTTATGCCAGTCAAGGGTTACACTTTGAGACAATATTTACCATCAAAGATTTACAAGTTAGGTATCGGGAATTAGGGCTTTAAGTTTGAGGTCGATCGAATCTGCATCTACAAATGTATGGCAGAATTAATTGAATTTGAGACAGAGCGACTCCGGTTGCGCCAATGGATCGCATCAGATCGAGAGCCTTTCGCTCGACTTTGTGGCGATCCGCGCGTGATGGAATTTTTTCCTAATCTACTCGATCGAGCGGCTAGCGATGCAATGGTCGATCGACTTGAAGCACTCATCAATGAGCGCGGCTGGGGCTTGTGGGCGGTAGAAACCCTGGCAAGTAATCAATTCATCGGTTTCGTCGGTTTGCATATCCCCAAGGCTGATTTACCCTGCTCTCCATGTGTCGAAATCGGTTGGCGGTTGGCTTATGAATATTGGGGCAAAGGTTATGCTACTGAGGCGGCTAGAGATGTGTTGAAAGTGGGATTCGATCGACTAGCTTTGTCCGAAATTGTCTCTTTTACTGCAACAATCAATCGCCGATCTCGCGCCGTCATGGAACGGTTGGGACTGAAGTTAGCTGCCGAAACATTCGAGCATCCGATCGTTCCAGAGGGACACATTTTACGCGAACATGTTCTCTATCGATTATCGAGAGAACGATGGAAATCGACACATTGAAATTTATAGCATTAAAATAGTAACGATTGGAAATATTACCAACCCAATCAATGAATGCATCGTCCTGATTCGGTATCGATCGTCTACGGGTTCCCCGAGGGTTTAGCGAGACAAGACAGCCGTAACGCACCAGGATCGATACTAAGGCTTGGGTTTAGAGCTGCCATATTTGCTCTAATTGCTGCGTGGTGAACCGTTGTTTCATAATTCATCACATTTCAGTTACACTCTCCGGTTTGAAATCATTCAGCCCAACTATCCCCTATCCCCTATCCCCCAAAGCTGCTAAAGTGATCCATAAAAGTATTGAAAAATTGCGAGGAAAGTTAGTTTGAGTCAGAGTTCTGGTATTGCACCCCACGGCGGAAAATTAATAAATCGCATCGCTACCCTCGCTCAAAAAGCCGAGTTCCTGAGTAAAGCTGACAGCTTGCCCAGAGTGACATTAGACGAGCGGGCATATTCCGATTTAGTCATGATTGCGATCGGTGCATTTAGTCCGCTTCAGGGGTTTATGCCAGAAGCAGATTATCACAGTGTCGTCGCCAAGATGCGCTTGGCTGATGGTTTGCCTTGGTCGATTCCGATTACACTCTCAGTTACTGAAGCTATCGCTGCACCTCTGACCGTTGGTTCGCTCGTCAGGCTGGATGATGCTACAGGTAAATTTGTAGGCATTTTAGAACTTATCGAAAAATACACCTACGACAAACAGCAAGAAGCGATTAATGTTTACCGTACGGATGATGAAAAGCATCCTGGTGTCAAAGTCGTCTACGACCAAGGTAGTGTGAATTTAGCAGGTGCTATTTATCTATTAGAACGGGAAGCACACCCACAATTTCCTACCTACCAAATCGATCCTGCCGCATCCCGCGCCCAGTTTCAAGCTAAAGGCTGGAACACGATCGTTGGATTTCAAACACGCAACCCGATCCACCGCGCCCATGAGTATATCCAAAAATGTGCGATGGAAACCGTCGATGGATTATTTCTCCATCCCTTAGTCGGCGCAACCAAAGAAGATGACATCCCCGCCGACGTACGGATGCGCTGCTATGAAATCATCCTCGAACACTACTATCCAAGCGATCGCGTCATCCTCGGGATCAACCCTGCCGCGATGCGCTATGCTGGGCCACGGGAAGCCATCTTCCACGCTCTGATTCGCAAAAATTACGGTTGTACCCATTTTATCGTCGGGCGCGACCATGCGGGTGTGGGTGACTACTACGGCACCTACGATGCTCAACACATCTTTAGTGAATTTGAACCAGGAGAACTCGGCATCACCCCGATGATGTTCGAGCACGCATTTTATTGTAAAGTTACCAAATCGATGGCAACTACCAAAACTAGTCCCAGCACTCCCGAACAACGAGTGCATCTATCCGGTACCAAAGTCCGCGACTTACTCCGTCAAGGCGAATTACCACCACCAGAATTTTCGCGTCCCGAAGTCGCCGCCGAGTTAATTCAGGCAATGCAAGGGCACAAATAAGCAGCAACTACCAGCTAACTAACTAGTCAATCACCAACTCCAAAATATATGTCCATCAAGTTTTCGATCTCGACAGTAGCGATCGCCGCGTTACTAACATTAACTCACGGTATGGCTGCTCATGCTGAAGCTTACAAAACCAGTAAAGGTCAAGTAGTAGTCACAGGTTTGACAGCGAAACAAAAGTATCCCATCAAAGGGACTAATGCTAAAAACAAGCCAGTCACCCGTAAAGATATTGCTGCAAATGGTTGTGGTGAAGCTCTAGTAGATGGTGCTGGAAAGTACAAAACGTTAATGGTCGGTACCGAGACGATCGATCCTGCTACTCTGGCGATTAGAGAACATGCCAAATGTAAGTCAAAAAAGACTGCGGTAGCTCCCAAGAAAAAGAGTACGACAGCAACAACGACTATGCCTGCAACTACGCCATCCATAGCTCCATCAGTGGTACCATCAGTAGCACCAGTACCTAAATAAACACGAGTGCCAGCAGCAATTGTCGGGTGGGCACTGCCCACCGCATACATTTCCAGCGGTTTGTAACCGATCGAGATCTGCTCTAGATATCGCTTTTATCTATAGGTATTTTTTTAATAGCAATTCAAGATTTTGTTTGGTTGATTCTGGTACCTTATCCAGCGGTGTGATAATTGCATATTTAAGAGCAGAATGTGCATCTGAAACAAATAAATTTGCACCCAGTCGCTTAACTGTTTCCTGAATTACCTGTTGAGCATTACTCGCATTTTTATGAAGATTGGCAATTATCATCTCTACTGTAACGCTGTCATGCTCGGGATGCCAACAATCATAGTCAGTAGCTAAAGCTAATGTTGCATAGGCAATTTCAGCCTCTCTCGCCAATTTTGCTTCTGGCAAATTGGTCATGCCAATAATCGTCCCGCCAAGCTGTCGATACATATTCGACTCAGATTTAGTCGAAAAAGCTGGCCCTTCCATACAGATATAAGTACCGCCTTTGTGTAAGCTAATATCTGGGATATTTAGGGATTCGATCGCATCTGCTAATACACCCGCTAACTGATGACAAATCGGATCGCCAAAAGCAATATGTCCGACAATCCCCTCGCCAAAAAACGTATTCGCACGACTTTTAGTGCGATCGATAAATTGGTCTGGTAATACCAAATCTAACGGCTTAACTTCTGCTTGCAAAGAGCCGACAGCCGATGCTGAAATCAGATACTCGACACCGATTTGTTTCATCGCATAGATATTCGCTCGATACGGAACTTCTGTAGGCGTGAGATGATGATTGCGTCCATGTCGTGCCAAGAACACGACTTCAACTCCATCTAGCTCTCCGACGATGAGATTGTCTGAAGGTTTGCCAAATGGAGTGTCTACACTCACCTCGCGGACATTATTTAAGGCAGACATCTGATAAAGTCCACTACCACCAATAATCCCAGTTTTGATATCACTCATGTTTATAATTGATAATTGATAATTACGGCTCCTGAAAAGTCGTAGGTTGGGTTTCGCTATCGCTCTACCCAACTACCTCCGAGCACCCTAGAGATGTTGGGTTTCATTCTTCACCCCAACCTACAACCTAAAACCTAACTCAAGGATTTGGTTTGATTGCGTTGATTTTGGTGTCAATATCAATTAATGTATCCAACACGATCCTTTTGGCATAGAGCTTCCAGCCCCATTTTTGGATGGCGATCGCGGCGGCTGTCCCACCCACTGCGGCGATATAATCCAGGGGCTGATTGAGCGAGATTGCAAATAATAACCCCAATCCCGCAATTCCCCAAAATGGCAGTGCCACCGTTTGGCGTTGGGTTTCGACCAATTTGACGATGCCGCCTGTGGGTAATTCTTGCTCCAGAGTGGCTTTGACTGCCTTCTGCTCCGCCAGATTTACAGACAAACCGATTTTGCGACGCAATTTCTCGATCTTGCGCGCATCACTGCTGTATTGAGTGAGTTCGTCTTCTGCCATCAATACCAGCCGTTCGTACTGTCCCACAGGTAATTAATCCACACTAATATTCATAGATGATTATAGCTGACGATCTAGATTGCTAAACTATTCCCCCACTCCCCTACTTGAGCCACTGGATAAGCACGGTTGCTCCGAACATATGAGTGCGACGGCAACACCGAAGATCGGTAGATATTGCATTTCAGGAGCCGATGGGGAATGCAATGATTCTACAATAATTGAGATCGGACGATCGATCGAACCCAAAAAATGCACCGCGCCAACGAGATACAATAGCGATCGAGTTAGATATTCCCAGCAGCGATCGAGATGATGGAATCCACCCCAGCCCAGATTAGTCAAGCAGTTCAAAATCTCTACGATACCTATCCCTTCCCGCCCGAACCCTTGCTCGACGAACCGCCACCAGGATTTAACTGGCGGTGGCAGTGGGATGCGGCTTACGATTTTTGTACCGGACAGATGCCAGCGCGTCGAGATATTCGGATTCTGGATGCTGGGTGCGGTACGGGGGTGAGTACCGATAGCTTGGTGCATCTCAACCCCGAAGCGCAGGTAACGGCGATCGATCTCAGTCCTGGCGCGCTCAAAGTCGCTCAAGAACGCTGTGCGCGATCGGGTGCGACGAGAGTAGAATTTCATCATCTGAGCTTGTTTGATGTCGCCCAGCTACCAGGGGAATATGACCTGATTAACTCGGTAGGCGTGTTGCACCATACCCCCGACCCAATTCGGGGTATTCAAGCCTTGGCGGGCAAATTAGCCCCTGGTGGGTTGATGCACATTTTCGTCTATGGTGAGTTGGGGCGGTGGGAGATCGAATTGATGCAAAAAGCGATCGGGATGTTGCAAGGTGACAAGCGCGGTAACTATCAAGATGGTGTCAAAATCGGTCGATCGGTATTTGCATCCCTCCCTGAAACTAATCGCCTAGTGAAGCGGGAAAAAGAACGCTGGGCGATGGAAAATCACCAAGATGAATGTTTTGCCGATATGTACGTGCATCCCCAGGAAATCGACTACAATATCGAGACATTATTTGAACTAATTGATGCTTCTGGTTTGGATTTTGTTGGATTTTCCAATCCTGATTTCTGGAATCTGAAACGCCTGTTGGGTAAAGCACCCGAAGCCCTCGATCGCGCCCAAAAGTTAGCTGTTCGTCAACAATATCGACTGATCGAATTACTTGATACTGATGTCGCTCATTATGAATTTTTCTTGGCTAAACCACCGCTACCAAAATCGCTCGATTGGTCGCAAGACGAGCTATTATTAGCCGCAATCCCTCATCGACATCCCTGTATTGAAGGTTGGGAAAGTCAAAATGTATTTAATTGCGATTGGAAGTTAATTAATCTGAGTGATACTGAGTTTGCATTTGTGCAAGCTTGCGATAAAAACCAAGCGCAGTTGACAGTTGGTGAGATTTTACAGTCAGTTGGACTGTCTATAGAAAACGTGCGATCGCTCTTGGCTAATAAAATGATGATGCTAAAAGTTAAAAACTAGTGTGGCAGATCCCCGACTTCTCAAAGAAGTCGGGGATCTAAACAACCCTTATAGACAAAAAATCTATGTCAATCACCGTTCATTTTTTGCCAGATAAAGTTACAGTTACCGCCGAGCCAGGGGAACCATTGCTTAATGTTGCCGAGCGGGCGGGAATCACAATTCCGACTGGTTGCTTGATGGGTTCTTGCTATGCTTGCGAGGTAGAAATCGAAGGGCAAGAACATCCCGTGCGGGCTTGTCTGGCGAGTATCCCCAGCGGCGAACCAGTACTAATCGTCCATCGTTATGACGATCCGATTTGGTAATCGATCGCGCTCCCCGAAAATCCCCTCCGAGGAGGGGAGCTTTATTGCAAAGCGCGATCGAGTCTACTTAACATGTTCGGGTGCTGTGCCTGATAGACTAATAAATAACGATCGATAGGGACATCCCGCACCATGTCTACAGCAATATTAGCGAACTGGTTGGCAGCATCTACCGAGCTAGGCATGTTACCGCATGATGTCCTCGAATCGATCGCGAGTGAATTGGTAGAATTATCTGTACCCGCAGGCTGTCGAGTCACACTGGAAGATACTCCAGTCACTCAGCTCTATATCCTCGTAGCAGGGCAAGCCGAGCGGTATCGTCGCCAAAAAGCGGAACTGTGGGCGACGGGGTTATTACCTGGTGCGGTGGTAAATTTATCGGCATTGCAGCGCGGGCAACTTGCGGATAGCCGGATTGTGACGATTACCGAGTGTCAGTTTCAGACGATCTCTGCTGACAGGTGGCAAGCATTAGTTAGCAGATATCCCCAGATTACCGCCGCTTACGCCGAGCGACTTGCAGCTAAACTGGAGCAACTCGAAGGTGAAATGGCCTTCGAGCAAGACAGACAAGCCGCTTTGCGGACTTATTTAGTACCCCAAGCCAAGCGGGGCATTATTGGGAGTAGTCGTTATGCTGTGAAGTTGCGCCAACAAATTCGCACCGCTGCTAGTGACGATCTCCCTGTTTTAATTTCGGGCGAACCAGGGCTAGAAAAAGATAATATCGCCGCACTGATGCACTTTGGTTCCAATCGTCGTCATCAGCCGATGATTAGGCTCAAAAGTGCCTTAATTACTACCAATGGTGCGGAATTGTTTGGGCGCGTAGGTGGAAAACCAGGATTATTGGAATGGCTGGGAGAAGGAACATTAATTCTGAATGATGTTCAGGAATTACCGCCCGAATTGATGCCCCAAATCGAGCAATTATTAATTACTGGCAACTATATCCCGATCGCGCGTGAAGGACAAATACCGCTCCCGCCTCGCCCCAGTAATGCGCGGCTCATCCTCATCTCAGAGAGCACTCAACCGACGTTTAATAAGGTTGTCAAACATCAAATCAAAGTGCCAGGATTGCGGGTGCGAAAAGCCGATCTGGAGGCACAGGTAAATTATTATATCAACATCATTTGTCGGCAAACTAAGGTAGCCAAGCCGCAGGTGACACCGGAAGCAATTCGGCGTTTGCAAGCTTATGATTTTCCAGGTAATCTAAAGGAATTACAGGGAATGGTCGATCGAGCGTTAGTACAGGCGCAAGGTAGTAAACTACTGACAGCGGAAGTATTCTGGGCACAGGCACCGAAAAAACAATTATTCCGCCTGAATTTATTAAATGCTTACCCCTGGCTCAGACGGTTTTTAAATACCGATTGGTATCCCGATCGCATTAATTACGGATTCACGGCGTGGGTATTTCCGATCGTAGTTCTAATTCTATTTCTTGCCCCCCAAGATCGTCAACATAATTTCGCGCTCAATCTATTTTGGGCGTGGTGGTGGCCGTTAATTTTATTATTATTCCCCATCATCGGGAGATTATGGTGTGCGTTTTGCCCATTTATGATTTATGGCGAAATTGCCCAGAAATTATCACTCAAATTATTCCCCAGAACTCTGCAAAAATGGCCGCGTGCAACTGCCGAAAAATGGGGCGGTTGGTTTCTGTTTGGATTATTTGTCCTCATCTTTCTGTGGGAAGAACTATGGCATCTAGAGAATACAGCTTATTTGTCTAGTTATTTATTATTATTAATTACAGCTGGGGCAGTGATTTTCTCACTGATATTTGAGCGACGATTTTGGTGTCGTTATCTCTGCCCGATCGGCGGGATGAATGGATTATTTGCCAAACTATCGATCGTCGAATTACGCGCCCAGCAAGGCACATGTGCGGCAGAATGTACCACTTATCACTGTTATAAAGGTGGGGTCGGTTTTGGCGAAGGGCAGACAACCAATGGCTGTCCGATTTATTCGCACCCTGCCCAGTTAACCGATAATAAGGATTGTGTCTTGTGTATGACTTGTCTCAAAGCATGTCCCCATCGATCGGTAGAATTAAACCTGCGTCCCCCAGGAATCGAACTGTGGACGACACATATCCCACATGGGTATGAAGTGGCTTTATTATTTTTATTATTAGGTGGGGTTTATCTGCACCGCTTACCAGAGTTAAATAGTTTATTAAACTTGCAAATAGATCTAACCCAATTTTTGCCACACTTAGGACTATCGATCGCAGCGATCGTCATTCCCACTATTATCCCTTTCTTAGGGTATGGTGCAATCCAAGGAATCTACCAACTAGGTAAGGTGAAATATGTCCCGTTTAAAGTTTCTAAACCACTCCCCTTTATCACTCTTGCTTATGGGTATTTACCATTAGTCTTAGGTGCAAACTTAGCCCATTATTTTAAATTAGGTTTAGAAGAAGGTGGGCAAATTATCCCGATCGCTTTTGCAACATTCGGGCAAATTAATGATAACCTACCCAGTTTTATTGCTCATCCAGCCGTAATTACATTTCTGCAAGGGACAACTCTGATCTTGGCATTATTAGTGACATTATTTCTGACTCAAAAAATAGCTAAGAGATCGATTCAATCGCTGATTCCTCAACATCTGGCTAGCATTTGTCTAGTAGTTACGTTGTGGATCTCGATTATTGGGAACTAAGCACTCCTACTCTTAATCGATGCGAAATTAGAGCGATGTGAGGTAAGATAGAGCCGAGTATTCCGATCTGAACAAAAATTCATGAAATTTACCCCGATTTTCTTCGTTACATCGATCGCTATTGTGAGTAGTTGGGTATTGACAGACAGTATTACCAATGCCCAAACTTTAGGCTCGACTAATTCAGCTCATCTTAACTCGATCGCCATAGCCGCTGATGATAGCGATATGACTCCCGTTCAAAAAAATGGTAAAACGATCTGGGCTGGTGAAGGTGCTAAATAACTAGTTTAGTAATAGCCTGAGTAGGGTGTGTTAGGCTCAAGCCATAACACACCAGTGCCGAATACTAGCACCGATAAGACATTAACTAACCACCTGAATCCTCTCAATTAAATTACGTACAAACTCACTATACTTATCCTGCATTGGTAACTCCAGATCTACTTTAATCCGCTGCCGCTCGGTAAATACTTGCTGCTGAGAAATTGGATTGAAACCTTCCTTTAGATACGTTTCCCAGTAACAGCCGACGCCCCGCTTTTGCCATAATGGTAAATCGTTGAAATTAATCCCATTTTGAAACAATAGCTCGTTCTTCTCAGACTTTAAGAGGTGTTCGATTTTACTATTGGCAGATCTACCACTTGCGCCCTGCTTGCGGAGCATCCAGTAACAGTGAGCATTCAACGCATTGCGATGAGCGTCCTCATTGCGCCACCGAAAATAATCCACTACTAGCTCGATATTGGGTAACTGCGAGATCCGACAATCAAATGCGGCTACCGCCCCCAGCAGGCTAGAAAGTTTGGCACTAGCTTCGCCAGCTAAGACCGAGTTGAGTTTCCGTAGCTTCCGCTCGAATGTCACGTCTTCTGGGTGCAACAGCAGCGAAATTTCATCGCTCTCCGTGTAGCCATAAACCACTTTGAATCCAGATTGCATCAAGTGTTCGAGCGTCGCCACCATATAGTCGCGAAATACCGGATCGAAGGGTGCCTCAAATTTACAGACTTCCTTTGTTAAGCGGGTAAAACTGCGTCCATCGACTCTAGCTACCATATAAATTCCAGGTAGCACATACAGATCGTTGGTAGTTTCAAACACCCGCATCTTTGTGTCTAGCTCATTAAACTTCATCTTGCCATTGCTCCACTACAAATTGCATTGCTGGTAATAATTTCACGTAGTACAGCTCGTCGAAACCCTCAGCATAACTCGGCAGCTCCAGTCTGTTTGCCGTTCCCGCAATTCCTTTATCTGGGATCTGTTGCATTCGTGACAAGTTAAGAAAATTAGAGCTTTGTCAAGGAGGAATGGAGAATATGTCAAACTCTTACTAAACAAGCATTTGAGCTGATATAAGCAGATGACTCGCAGCCCTAGAACTAATCGTGACCACGCAAAAAAACA
>NZ_JBGSPA010000211.1:0-34157 GCF_041738855.1 Chamaesiphon sp.
TGTTTTTTTGCGTGGTCACGATTAGTTCTAGGGCTGCGAGTCATCTGCTTATATCAGCTCAAATGCTTGTTTAGTAAGAGTTTGACATATTCTCCATTCCTCCTTGACAAAGCTCTAATTTTCTTAACTTGTCACGAATGATTATCGATCGACATTATTTACGATTGCCCTAGGAGCTGCGATCTCTGTCTCTCAAAATCATCAAGCGATCGCCCAAACAGTAACGTTACCCGATGGTAGTCAATGCACTGGGGAAGTCACTAACGGCGTCTTAAACGGACAAGCTACCTGTAAATATGCCAGCAAAGATACTTACACTGGCTCATTTAAAAATGGTAAATTCTCCGGCAGTGGTACTTACACATTTGCGGCTGGTGGTAGCTATCAAGGAGCATTTAAAGATGGTCAAATTGAAGGAAAAGGGGTCAGGATTTATCCAGATGGCGATCGCTATGAAGGTGAATTTGTCAAAGGCGAACCCAATGGCATCGGGCTATATATCTCTAAATCTGGGAGCAGCTATCAGGGTGAATTCAAAGCTGGTAACCCAGCCGGAACAGGTACATTCACGCTCAAAAATGGCGATCGATGTACTGGTTTAGTTGCTAATAGTCAACTAACTGGTGCGGGAGAATGTACTTATAAAAATGGTAATACCTATCAAGGTAATCTCGCCAATGGTAAACCAGATGGATCTGGAATCATGATTTTTGCTGATAAAAGCACTTATAAAGGTAGCTTTAAAACTGGTCAATTTAATGGACAAGGGACTAGAACCTATAAGAATGGCAATACATATACAGGTGGTTATGTCAATGGCAAACCTGAAGGTAAAGGATTGCTAACGATGGTAACTAAGGATACCTATGAGGGGACTTTCAAAAATGGTAAATTTGATGGTATAGGGACATATAAATATGCGAATGGCGATCGCTATGATGGTGAATTTAAAGATGGTCAGTTTTTTGGTAAGGGCGTAATCATCGCTAGTAAAAATCGGTGTGAAGGTCAATTTAGTGCTGGCGAACTCAATGGACAAGCTACTTGTAAATATCAAAGCGGCGAGCAATTCACAGGTGAATTTAAAAATGGTGAGAAAGAGGGGAAGGGCGTCTTAATATATGCAAATGGGACGAAAGTAGAAGGTAATTGGAAAGCTGGGAAACAACAGTAAATTATCAATTAGTAAGGAGGAGAATCGTGAATTTCATCAAAATATTTAATGACGGTGGTTTCGTCATGTATCCACTCGCTTTTATGTCAGTTGTCATCGTAGCACTCGCGATCGAACGGATGCTATTTTGGACTAAAATCGGCAAACGTCAAAAGCCATTAGTCCGCACAGTATTGGATCTTTACCAAAGAGAATCTCCACTGGTAATCGAGCGACTCGAACGCGAACAGGATCTACCCATCGCGCGGATTTTTATGGCAGCGATTAGGATGAAAGATGCCACCCCTGATGAATTTAGATTAGCAATGGAAAGCGAAGTTCATGCTGAGATTCCGTTATTACGTCGCTTTATCAGTGAATTTGATGCTGTAATCGGTCTGGCTCCCCTGCTGGGGCTATTGGGTACAGTTACGGGGCTAATTGTTTCGTTTTCGTCCCTAAAAGTCGGTGAAGTTGCTGGGAGTAGTTCGGGTAGCGTCGTCAGTGGTATTTCAGAAGCCCTAGTGAGTACTGCTTCAGGAGTAATAGTTGCCGTGTTTGCTTCTGTCTTTGCCAATCTATTTCGCAGCTTCTATCAACGAGAAACATCTAAAATTCAGGAATCAATGGGTCAGTTGGAATTAATTCATCGTCGCTATTGGCAACGGGGAGCTTAGTTGATAGTTGACAGCGATTTTAAAACTTATGGTCGGGTCGAACGAACCGACCACTTATTGCTTAATCAAAAGCCACATTAAATCTCAATTCAATCAAAAATTTAAACATGCAATTTCTAAATGAACCTGAAGACCGTCCACCAGAAGTCAACGTTGTGCCGCTCATTGATGTGATCTTTGCAATTTTGACATTTTTTATTATGGCATCACTTACCCTCAGTAAGACAGAGGGTTTAGCTGTCAATCTCCCTGGGGCGAGTTCTGGCAAAGCTCAAGATCGAACTAAAGTTGTGATTACGATCGACGATAAAGGTGCAGTCTCACTCAATCGTCAATCAGTCAATCTGTCTAACTTAACACCCCAAATCAAAGCTCTACTAGCGAAAGACGAACAAGCTCTAGTAGTTATCAATGCTGATGAAAAAATCGGTCACGGACAAGTGGTTGAAGTGATGGATCTAGTTCGTCAAATCCCTGGGGTAAAGATGGGTATTGCTACTAAAAGAAAGCAGTAAGCTAAATTAGTTAAGATCGAACATAGATATCACTCAAAGTTATTTTTCAATCGCCCAAAAACCACTCCCAATCGAGCATAAATTCGATCGTTCTAGCTAATAGAACGATCGAATCAACTAATTTAAGTTCAAAGGGAACATCAACGAATTGACCCTCGCCATGAGTTACACTAATGCTAACTGTCGATCGCGATCGACAGTATAGGTACCATTCATTACTCGCAGCACTATTACAAGCAGCCCGATGAGCAAGGATTTTTTGTGCGGCTACTATATTCGCACTATTCCCACGTCATTTATCTAGTGCTGAGGTCACTTCCCAGCATCGCTCTAGTGGATGATTGCCATCAATCAATACTTCTGGCTCCACAATCGTTGCCAACCCCAGATTAAATCTTTTTGTCAAGATGTTTTGGGAGTCTTTAATAGTGCCAAATATTCTTGTCGTCACCCTTGGTAAGTGAATTTACCGATCGCGTGCTTTAGATCGCTTGAATATTAATTCACACTTAATTTATTACTAAACCATGACACAATCTCACACTCGCTGCATCGAAAAAGTCGATGCTAGCGATCGATTATTACTAGATTTACTAGCGATCGATACCTTATATTTTATCCCTGACAACATTGCGATCTGGCAAGAATAGCCATTGTGTTCCAAGCCGGAAAATAATCCCGAAATTTCTAACTAACTCGAACTAATATCAAAGCTAACTAAGGGATGCTCCGCAATAGTTTAGCCGATCCGTTTGTGTTGGGAATTTCCGCAGGTGCGGGGTTAGTGGCGATCGCTTGTATTACCTTTTCGGTTTCGTCGGTTTATCTGCCTTTAGGTGCGTGGTTGGGGGCGATGGGGACTGCGGCGATCGTCTATATTTTGGGCTATCGGGCGGGGACGATTACCGCCGAACGGTTGGTACTCGCGGGGATTGCCGTTAGTTCGTTATTTGGGGCGATGCAGACGATGATGCTGCTGTTCGGCTGTAATTGTGGGTATTTCGATCGACGGCTTTTAAACGGGAGTTTGGGGTGAAGCCGAGCGATTGTTTGGTCAAATAAAATCTGCAAGAGCTAACCTAAATCAGTCAAAACAATAGTGTTGCGATAAAATTCAAGTAACGTGAGTTTCTCCTGGCGGAAAGGCTCCGCCAACGAGTTAAGAATATTCGCTTCTTTCCAGTACCGCCAACGATTGAAATCGTGGCTAGTGATGCAAAGTCCGCCTTCGCGGACTAGTTAATCAGTCCGCGAAGGCGGACTTCGCATCGCGATCGGAGACTTCAGTCTCTAAGCTCTTCTTAAACCCGATCTACATTGCAACTTCCTAACTGCATGACGGCTTTGCAATAGTACTAGGATATAGTGCGAGAAATTTTATGATGAGTAAAGCAGGATTGTCAGTCAGATTGATTAGTGCTAATGAGAAGGGACTATCGATCGCGGCTACTCCAATCGGGAGTACGGCACAGACAACAGATATCGATTTAATGGTAGCTATCAAAGTACCAATGGTTTTCAAGATTTTGTCAAAACTAACCAGACATCGATCGCCCCAAATCAGCGATCGCATCATCATCGATTTCTGACGAGATATCTTCAGTATTCAATTGTTTTTGATATGCTGCAATTCTAAACTCTAAAGTCTCTACCATAAATTGAATTGCTTTTGGAGATAAACACTTTGGAACTTTTGGCGTGTCCCGACGCGGATTCTGTATGTGTTTGTGGGTTTGTCGCCGTTGGTGCTATTTGTGACGGGGGCGAAAATGTTTAAAATCCGGCAGTTCGATCGAGTAAAAAAACACCCAATCATTTATCGCGATCGATCGATGATTGGGTGCTAAATGGCGAACATTTGTCACCAGTTAAATTTCAGCTATTAGTTAAGAGATCTGACTAAGGTATCGGGAGCCAAAAAGTGATCGATATGGTAAGCTCTCTCTTCAGTTTTGAGGAGAATTTGCTCGTATAAATGCCGTGTCGCCCGATCGCCCAAACTTTCAGCCTGACTGGCTTGGCTGCGGATCAGGGCAATAATCGCCTGTTCGCCTACCAAGTCATTTTCTAACATCGTCCGACAGTTAAAGGCACCATCGGCTTCCGGTGTGAAGCAACACAGCTCCGCTAACTTGGTAAAACTAGCCGCAGGTACGCCGCCTAAGCCATCCAATCGTTCGGCAAGATCGTGAGCATGACCTCTGATTTCCTCATACCCATCTTGAAAAAACTGGTGCAGAGAGTAGAATTCTGCGCCTTCTACGACAAAGTGATGCTTTTGATATTGCAGATATAGAGCCTGAAAACTCGCCAAAGCGATGTTCAATCCCTCGCAGACTGGCTCTGTCACGGTGAGATCCAATCCCACTACATTAGTCCCTACCTGACCAAATCCACGCATTAAGCTCTGTGTGGTTGCCATAAATTTCGCGCTCTCTATTTTTAAGGGTTAATTTTTCAACCAAACCACTTAATATTTTTCCAACTAAGTTACTGGTGATTATTTGAAAACAGTAGTCCTAGTTGACTATTCTAACACGAGTAATTCGAGGTGAGGCACGAGCTGTACACCTTGTCACATTGAGACTCGACTGCTCGATCGCGGCTACGCTCGATCGATTGCCTTCACTATCGATAAGTTTTATTAACAGTTGCGGTGGGAGCAATCCGCCTGGAATCACGGAATGTAAACACTTTCAAGAATTTTGCGCTAGCACCGACATCGCTCCATCTGAACATAAATTCCAGCTTGTTGCATCTAATTATCATTTAGGGTATTCTAAATTTAAGTAACAGTGCGCTCCCGATAAAAATGGAAAAAGTAAATTACCCAGACTGGATCTTAGTTATCGATACAGTTTGGGGCGATCGCTGGCAAATACATCGTCGTCTGACTGAGTTGAAGATTCCTTGTAAGTGTTCCACTGGGCAACTCTTAGTAGTCACAGTAGACACGCCTACAGCGGCGATTCAAGTTTGGAGCGTGGCTAGACAACCGTTGGCTGGGCGCAGTCAACTAGTTAATTGGTTGGATCGATGTTTCGATCTAGATGTCGTTGGCGCAGCCTCTGCTGGACGCGAGAATTGCAATAGTAGTGAGCTGCTCTATGACTAATGAAATTTATTTCCAGTTAGAGGGAGAATTCTTAGGAGTTTGTGCGCTCGATGGTTACAAGCTCAAATATCTGCGACTCAGAACTGTCGATGCACCTCAGCAGCAGCGAGATGTAGTCATCAAGGTGCCTAAAGAGTTGAGAGCAGGGCTAGTGTATCAGTTAGCTGTTGGCGATCGCATCTGTTGTACAGGCATCCAAAAGGATTGGAAATTTAAGGCATCGGCAATTGAAAAAGTCCTTCGCGTAGCCTCTGTCTTGACTCGCTTCCATGGTCGGGAAACCCGACCGGAGCGACTCGCTCCTGCGGAAAGTCAATTTAATGGTACAGATCGACGCTCCATCAGAGAGAATACACCAACGATCGAACACTCAGCGGATCGATCGCCAGTTAAAATTCTGATTTGTCAAAAGTCACATTGTTTCAACAATGGTGGCAAAGAAGTATACTCGGCTCTGACAGCGCAATTAAATAGTCATAACTTAGACGATCTTGTCACTGTAAAACTTACTGGTTGCCTAAAATGCTGCAAGCAATCGCCTAATTTAGTAGTCTTACCCGATCGATCTAGCTACCATAATGTCAGAACTTCCCAGATTCCCGCGATTATCTCCAAAGTTCGATCCAGCCTGACAAGCGAGTAAGGGCGAGTTGATTCGATCTAGTGCATTACCTTCAATTTTGCCCCTGGCACGATCGGAGACAGAGGGTTTAAACTTAGATAGTCTTCAAGGGGAACGCTTTGAGCACGATTTCGGTCGCTGATGCGCTAAACCCTCGGCAAAGCCTACGTATCGCGCATCGCTACGCGGACTGAGATCTAGAGTGTCTTAACCGATGTGGCGACTGCTATATATCTGTGAGCTTGCTAATCGGAAAACAGCAAGCTGTGGCTCTAGAGCAAGCTGCTCGATCGGTTGAGAAATTGAAGAGCTTTGGGCAGTGGTGTCAGCAAAAGCAGTCTTTACCCGCAGCAACCAGAAAGACGATTGAGGTTTTGTTGGCAAAAGTAGAGACTAAAAATTGCCAGACTGCCGATCTGAAACTAAGTAAACTTACTGAGCTGACGATTGCGAACTGTAATGACAAGATAAGTGATATCCGACCTCTTGCTAGTTTTACGAAACTAACTAGTCTATCGCTCGGAGGTCAAAGTATTAGCGATCTAAGACCTTTGTCAGGTCTGACTAATTTAACTAGTCTCAATCTGAATAGCAATCAAATTAGTGATGTCAGACCATTAGCGGGATCGATCGCTTTAACCCAACTCGATCTCACGTCCATCAACTAAATCTACAACTCGATCGCGGTGAATGGCTGAGTTTATTGGGTGGTAATGGTTCGGGTAAATCTACCCTGCTCAAGCTGCTCAGTCGCTTGCTCAAACCCCAGTAGGGGCTTGTATGGCTCGATGGTAAGGCAATTCATACCGAACCGCCGAATATTGTCGCTCAGAAAATGGCTTTATTGCCGCAGCAACAGGAATTAACCATTATTACCGTCCTTCACGAGCTGAATCTAGCAATCCGGTATAGCGACAGGTTGGCAATGCTCAAGGATGGTTCTCTCATCGCCGTCGGCACACCTGAGACAGTAATTACCCCTGAAATCATCGCCGAAGTATTCGGGGTGGATGTGGCGATTATCGATACGCCTGTAGGGTTGCAAATTTGCCCGCTACCAGCACATTAATAACAGGAACCATGAGATTTTAGCAATGTCTTTTGTTTAGATTACCGCGATCGGTAGCTCTAGATGTTTTACAGCCCGTCTTTTGACATCAGGAATTTTCCCACTTATGATAGCCCACGGGGCTTGCCCACTGATATCGATCGGCTCCTGTGAGTTTTGGGGTAAGCCATAAATCTCTAAGTCAAAGTGTGAATATCTTGAATCGACAAATTAATTGGATCGCCACTACCACAGGCAAACTAGTTCTGACCTTGTTGACGATCTCCGGTGCAAATTTCATCCTGTTAGCAAGTCCTCGTGTCAATGCGGCTCCAGAACCACCTAGTCCCACCGAACCAGAGCTGGAAATTGATGTAACTGGAAATCGACGTTTAAACTTACCGAAATCAACACCAGTTTACACGATCGATAGCCAACAGATCGATCGACAGGGATCGAAAAATGTCGCCGATATCTTAAAAAATCTTCCTGGTTTTGCAGTTAATGATGTCGGTTATGGCGCGGATATTCACACTGGGACTTACTATCGCGGGGCATCAATCAATCAAATAATTATCCTGCTCAATGGTCGCCCGATCGGCAATAATATTAATACTTATCATGGGGCGACAGATCTCAATAGTATTCCGGCTGGATCGATCGAGCGGATCGAATTATCTAGTGGTGCGAGTAATATCATCTATGGTTCGGAAACCTTTGGTGGTGTCATCAATATCATTACCAAGGCTTATAATGGCAGTTTGCAAACTAATTTATCCGCAGAATTAGGTTCTTATGGTCGTCAAAATTATCGCGCTAGCTATGCTGGTGGCGATCTCAATTTAAACTATCGCATTGGGGCCGAAAAATATCGGATTGATAACAATTATCGCGTCCCCATCGGTGCGGCGAACCGCGATCCAGTTACCGGAAACCTGAGTAATGCCGATACTGATTTGACTAGTTATACTGGTAATATTTCGGCGGCAATTAACGATCGCAACCAACTTGATTTTGATGTGACTACGACTGCTAGTCGGCGGGGTTTAGTTTATTTCGGCTTCCCCTTACAACGCGACAGGTTGAACCACGACGCGCTCAATTTGGGAGTGAATTGGCGATCGCAATTAGCCGAAGACCAAAGTTCGATTCTCAACACTACGATAAGTTATAGTCAAGATTATTTTGAAACATTTGGCCCTAGTGGGGCAAATAGTCGCACGGGTACACTTGATAGTAAGGCGATAACTGGTAGGGTAGATCACACCTGGAAAACTAGTCCGCGTAATACTCTTCGCTGGGGTGGCGAACTCCAAAATCGGCAACTCAACGGCTCATCGGTTAGCACCGTTCCCGCTCGCATCGCCTTTAATGATGCTGAAAATCGTAACGTCTTTAATACTGCCCTCTTCGCCGTCGATACATGGAAAATCACCGATAGAGTTGACGTAGATCTAGGCTTCCGTCAAAATTTCAACTCTCAATTTGGGAGTTATCTCAATCCCAGTCTCGGTTCTCGCTGGGAGATTTCCCCCACTGTCGCCATCCGTGCATCGGCGGCTGGCGCACAACGCAACCCTGGACTCGACCAATTATATCTCTATGATACCGTCCACGGCTGGTTTCCCAATCCCAACCTCAGACCCGAAACAGGTACGATTTGGACAGCCGGAATCGATCTCGCCCTCAGTCCCACATCGACAGGGACGATTACCTACTTCGGGAGTAGGATCGACAATCGCCTCGCTACCCAGGCAATCAGCCCCACTGTCACCCAATGGCAAAATATCGGACAGGTGGCTACCAATGGCTTAGAAATTGGCTTCAAACAGCAACTGAGCAAGCAATGGTCTGCATTTGTCAACTACACTTACACTGATGCCAAAATTCAGTCAGGTGCAGAACGCGGCTTACAGCTAGCTTTTGTGCCCTATTCTGTCGCTCAACTGGGAATCGGTTATGCAAATAACGGTTGGGAACTCAATCTCGCGACTAACTATAATAGTGGCACTCGGCGCGCCTTTTTTACCAACCCAGGTCAAACCACCACTGACTTTATCCCCTCTTTTCTGAATTTGGATGTAGGTGTGCGGATACCTGTCAGCGAGAATATCGGAGTCAATCTGTACGTTGAAAACCTCGCGGATGTCCAGTATGAGAAAGTAAATCGGATTTATAGTCCTGGTAGAACTTTTAGAGCTGGGATCTCGGCTAATTTTTAGCTCGAAGATCGATCGTTCATAAAACTTAATCTTAATTAATGATACTGATTCTCAATACTGTGATAGTATCGTGTCAAGCTTATTGAAATAAATGTTTCTTTCCAGAACTTGACAGCATGGATTTTCATGGTAAGACTATTGCTTATTTTGGGACTGGCGATCAGTTGGGATATGTCGATAATTTCATGGATGCCGTGGGAATTCTGGAAGCCAAGATTTCGGCGCGGGGTGGTAAGACGATCGGGTATTGGTCTACTGATGGATATGATTTTAGTGAGTCCAAAGCAGTGAAAAATGGTAAATTTGTCGGCTTAGCGATCGATGAAGATAATCAATCCGAACTCACTGACGAACGAATTAAAGTCTGGGTCGCACAAATCAACAAAGAATTTGCATAAGCAAGATTATCTCCTAAATCAGTTTCAAGATCTAGCCGAACGATTGGAGCGAGATTTGGTTGAGGCTCCATCTAGTCACTCTTTATTTCGATTGGATACTCTTACTGAAGGTGGAGTGGAGATGCCGTTGATGATTTGTGGGAGCCAGGACGATCCTGTAATTAGTTTGACTACACTTTACGGTTGGAATAGTTATCTTAAATCTAGCGATAAAATTTGGCGATCTGCGACAGGTAGGCATTTCTTCCATCACTTCCGTTCAGAACTAGTTGGTTACGAAATTCAACAATTTTGGCAAAAATTAGAGCCAGAGTTAGTATTACAGCAAATCGCTCATGCGGAGTTTAATTAATGATTTTAATTTGCTTGATTTTGACATGGGGCACGATCTTTGTCTTTGGTGCGTGCCTAGCTGTAGCACATCACTGGAAGACTGGATTTATTTATGTCAAGCGGTTACATCAAGTTCCTTGTCACAAGTGTAAGTATTTTACCAATAGTTGCTAGCGACTGAAGTCGCCGCTAGTGACGCAAAGTCCGCCTACGCGGACTAACTAGTTTTTAGTTGGAGTTTTTAACCAAGCAGGATGATTGGCAGTCGATCGTTTATCCGCCCAATACAGCAGCGATCGCTAGTGTGGTGCAGCAAATTAGATGTTGTCCCTATCGAGGCACTACTAAACGCATGTATTTACAGGCGAAGGCATTAGAAATTATGTCATTACAACTTGCGCCAGTACTGGATCGATCCGCGCGATCGAAACTAGCACCTCAGCTAAAATTGCAGACGATCGCTAAATTACATCATGCTCAGGAGTTGATTCGATCGAACTTAGACAATCCGCCGACATCAACTGAATTATCACAGCAATTGAATCTGAGCGATCGCACCCTCCGGCGGGGATTTAGATCGTTATTTGGGACGACGATGGTTGCATATCTCACCGATCGAACTGTAGCCGATATTGTCAACTATGTCGGTTATGCTCATTTGGGCTATTTTGCGCGGGCTTACAGGCGTAAGTATGGCATCAATCCTAGTGATTGTCGTTCGGGTAAGAAGTCTGGTTAATAACAATTGGGGTTAGGAATTGGGTGGATCGAATCGATTGGAAATGGTCGCGATCGCCATCATCGGTAGGCTGGCGGCAATACAGATCGACCATTGCGCTAGCGACATCGGCGCGGTTTCAAAAACGTTGTTAATTAATGGTGAGTTGGTGAAAATAATTTGCAGCACGATCGCCACAACTAGACCGATCGCTAGAGCTGGCGCACCCTTGACTCGATCGGTCGATCCACTTAGCTTCGCAATTAGGGAGGGTAAAAGTTGACTGATGCTGAGTAGATAAATCATCCGCCCCATCACCAATGCCTGAATCGCCATCGTCCGAGCCAGTTCTAGGCTACCCCAAGGAGCTTGCTGCACCCACTCAAACATCCCGAAGATTAGTGTCCAGTTGTAGAGCGAAACAGCTAAGATCCGCTTAATCCGATTTATAGTCAGGAATTGCTCATTTGCCGGACGGGGTGGGTGTTTCATCAATCCCACCGATTTTGGCTCAAACGCCAGGGGCACTGTCATCGCGATCGAGTTGAGCATATTGAGCCAGAGAATTTGTAAGGATAGAATCGGTAATTCTCGCCCCAGCAATGTGCTAATCAAAATAGTCATCGATTCGCCCCCATTGACGGGCAAAATGAAGCAAATTGCTTTAATCAAGTTTTGGTAAACAGATCTACCCTCTTCAACGGCAGAACCGATCGAGGCAAAATTATCATCCATTAAAATCATATCGGCGGCTTGTTTGGAAACCTCCGTCCCGCTGCCCATCGCAATCCCGATATCGGCCTGTTTGAGGGCTGGGGCATCATTCACGCCGTCCCCCGTCATTGCTACAATTTCGCCATTGGATTGCAAGGCTTCCACCAGCCGCAGCTTCTGTTCTGGTGCCACCCGCGCAAATACCGCACCTTCATTGACAGCAGTTGCTAGCGCGGACGGCTGCATTTGAGCTAATTCTGCGCCACTGTATGCGATCGTCTGTTTAGCTTGGTTGCGAATCCCCATCCGACGGGCGATCGCGGTGGCAGTTTTGAGATGATCGCCCGTAATCATCTTCACCTGAATTCCGGCAGCTTGGCAGGCGCGAACGGCGGCAATGGCGGCAGGGCGGGGCGGATCGATCGATCCCTGAAGCCCCAGGAAGACTAAATTGGCGGCTAGATCGGGATGGTTGACAGACTGTTGCTCGGCAGACACTGACTTTTTACCAAAAGCCAGGACTCGCAATCCCTGTTCCGCCATTGCATCGATCTGACCCTCGATCGTTTGGCGATCGAGGGTGACTAAATTGCCATCAGCCTCTAAACGAGCTACGCAGCGGGGTAACAATGCTTCTGCCGCGCCCTTGACATAAATAATACGTCCATCTCCGTCTGCGTGCAGAGTTGCCATGTACTGAAATTGGGACTCAAACGGAATAGTATCGAGTCGGGGATACCGAGCCACATCAGCTTGTACCAAACCAGCTTTGAGTGCGGCAGTAATCATCGCTCCCTCGGTGGGATCGCCGACTACTAGCCACTCTCCCGCATTTTGCTCTAACTGAGAGTCATTACACAACAGTCCGGTTAGTAGGCAAGCTTGTAAGGCACTATTTGGGGCGATTTGAGCCGTGGCATCGGTACCAGTGCCCTGCAAGATCGCGCCGTCTGGGTTATATCCTTGCCCAGTGAGACTATAGCTTAAACCCCCTGCATAAATTGCTTGGACGGTCATCTGATTTTCAGTCAGGGTGCCCGTTTTATCAGAACAGATGACCGTCGCACTGCCCAAGGTTTCCACTGCTGGTAATTTGCGAATAATGGCGTGATGGCGGGCCATCCGTCTGACCCCGATCGCCAGTGTGACCGTCATCACCGCAGGCAAGCCCTCTGGAATCGCACCGACAATCAGGGCAACGGCAGCTTCAACGGCATCTTTAAAACTGCGTTGCCCTAAACCAACCGCAAAAGTTAGCGTTGCCATCCCCAACACAAACAACAGCCAATTTTGACTGAATTGGTTAAATTTGCGAGTTAGTGGTGTCGTCAAATCTGCCCGTTGCTCGATCAGGCTAGAAATTTTGCCCGTTTCGGTCAGATTACGCGTGGCGATGACAATGCCCGTACCTTGCCCAAAGGTGACAAAGCCGCCAGCATAAGCCATATTCGATCGATCGGCTAATGGTGTTTCTGCTGCTAGTCCACCCTCATTAATTGCTGCGACTTGTTTCTCCACCGCGACTGATTCGCCCGTCAGAGCTGACTCATCGATTTGGAGATCGCGGGTTTTGAATAACCGTAAATCTGCTGGAACTTTATCGCCAGATGCTAACAAGACGATATCTCCTGGCACCAATTGGGTGGAGGGTACCTGAGTTTTCCGGCGATCTCGTACTACTGTAGCTTCAGTGACAATGCTATTGGCTAGAGAGGCGATCGCGTCTTCAGCTTGGGCTTCTTGAAAATAGCTCACGATCGCATTCGTAGTCGTTACCCCCCAGATGACCCCGGCATTCAACCATTCGCCCAAAAGTGCTTTGATCGCTCCAGCACAAACCAGAATAATCAGCAATGGCTGATTGAACTGCAACATAAACTTCAGCCAGCCAGGTTTCCCCTGTTTGCCGACCAATTCATTCAAACCAAATTCCCGCTGTCGCTTGGCAATCTCATCAGCGGTTAGTCCCAGATCGGGACTAGTCGCGAGTCGATCGGCAATTGCCGATAATGGGAGCTGATGCCACAAAGGTTGTGGGGTGGAAGGGATGGAAACCTTTGACTCAGGGGAACCGATCTTCATAATCGCTCAGCCGCTGACTTACTATTTTGAGCTTACTCCTCAATTGTAAGGAATTTGTGGCGTTGCTGAATCGGGGGATGATTTCTCTGTAGGGGTGCCCCTGTCTTGAAAAGGTGCTTCACTTGCAATACTTCTCGTTTAAGAACTGCTAGCGACTGAAGTCGCCGCTAGTGAAGCAAAGTCCGCCTACGCGGACTAATTAGTTTTTAGATTAACCGAGAAGTATTGGCTTCACTTGGGTAAAGCCCAAGAACGCACTTTTCGCTGTCTTGTCGTTTTTTTATTCGGGGGGAACCCTAGACATAAAAACGCCGCTTGTGGGTACGATTTCGGCTCCTGCTCCGACTAGCGATCGAATGACTAGCATCAACTGAAAGGGTGCTTGTCACCCCTCGATCGGATCGACATCATCGATGTCATTAATATTTACGCCGATCTACTGAGCGATCGCTTTATCTAAGTCTGAAACCTCGGCTTAATTGCCACCGCTGGGCGGTTAAATATATTTGGGTGTAACTAGATAGAGCCACATTATCACTCGATTGTGAGGAAATTGTGAGGAGGATCTTTATCACCATAAATAATTATTAACGAAATGAATCGAGCGACTGCCGGATTGTAAACATACAATTTTTAACACAGCCAAACAGTATATATCCGCTCGAAAAAGCCGACTTTTAGCTGAATTAAAGATCTGGGTATTGTCAAATTCAAGCTAAAGTCGTATGATGAATTCAGTGAAATCTCTGCAAAAGGCCCCGAACGAATTAAGTTGTATTTACGTAAAAGACTAGCAACCTTTATGTAAAGAAGAGCGTAACAACTCAGAATGTGCTAGAGCAGTTTCTCGATCGACAATTGTCAGCTTATCCGTAATACCGTTCGCGTTGGCGTTAGCCTACTGTAGGCGCACCGTCTACTTTGCGAAATCGCGTTTAATTATCTAATTAATCCAATCTAGGAAGCGAATTCCGGTCAATATTCATTATTGGCATCAAGCAGACTTTAGAGCTGTAGTTGCTGTAGATAGTGAATAGGAGAATGCTGACATCTAAAAAAAGAAACCCGCCAACTTCAGATCGATTGAATGGTCTAGAGTTGGATCTCTATAGCCATCGTTCTCAACTAGATTTGTTGACGAGCTAGATTTTATAAAACTTATTCCCAACATCGTACATTACTTACTGCAAATAAGGAAGGTAGAAATTATGAACTTCTCAGCTAAATTTACGCTAGCGATTGCGACTGCTGCCATATTCTATCCGCTGGCTGCTGTTGCCAATCCAGTGTCTACTGGCTCTACTGCGGCTGCGGTATCGATCAAATTCCAAGATTGTAAATGCGGTCCTACTAGTGGTAATTTCTCCATCACCCCTGGTGGAAATACCGCAGGTGGTGGTAATGGGGTGCAAGAACTCTCCGCTGCTGTAGCGACTGGTGAAACCAAGGCAACGGCTGAGGCTGCTAGCAAAAAATCTGGTACTCATGCCAGTGCCTATGGTTATAGCAAACCTGTAAGTTTTACCTATGAAACTTATAGCGATGTGAGCAACAAAAAATATCGTTCTGAGTATGCTCAAAACAGTGAGTATCAGAAAGAAGCAGCGATCGAATTTGCTGCTAGCCAGAAAAAAACCGCTGCTGAATCTGAATATGAAACAGCCAGTGTCGATAAAAAAGTTCGTGGCGGACGTGGTTACTACGATAGCAAGGGCAAATATATTGAATACAGCCGCGATACCAAATCTGGTAGTGAGTCTGAAAGTAGCAGCACAAGTAACATCGAGCTAAATGCCAAACTCGAAGCAAGTGCTTCTCAAAGTAGTAACAGCAAAAAATCTAGCGAATCTGCTCACAATGAAAATGGAACTAGCTATAAATACACCGGATCTTCGGTTGGTTTGAGCTATATTCCCGCGATCGTTAAGTAAGTAAAAAAAGTTCGATTTTAGCTAGCTGTTGGCGAGGTACTCTAATTGCGGATCGTTCCACGACAGAGCGCATCGCCAGCAGATCGAACTTACTCAATCAAAATTTATCCATCGCTAGTTTTGTTCGATGCCAACAACACCGAACACACCCACTACGATGGGTATTTTTTTCCTGACTCGTGGAGGATCGGCGATCGTGTATGCACAGTTATTAACCTATCTTAAAACCCCATCGCAATTATTCTGCTATGGCATGACAATTGCGCTCGTGTTTATCAGTAACTCCGAGCGGGTAAGATCGACAGAATTACCATCGGCTACTCAAGACGAGCGGAGTATTGCGCCAAGTCTGTTGGAGATGCTGCGTAGTCCTTTACCCCACCCCAACCCTCCCCTTAATAAGGGGCGGGAGCCGGAAAGCCCCTTGATCGGGGGGAGTTGGGGGGGTAAATCAACCTCAAACGAAGCTATTTTTTACTTGTCGGTAGGCACAGCGGTAGATGACAAAGAGCGCGCTTCCAGTCGAGATAATCCCATGACTCAAATCGCCCAAGTCATCACACCCATTCCCCCAGTCGAGATTCCGACACTATTGGTACCGATTATCCTCCCCGCCTTACTTCCGCCCAGGAGCGCGATTTTTCCGATTGATTCCATTCTGACACCACTAATTCCTGCGCCCAATAATACCCCTGCCGTACCGTCAACTAATGCGCCCAGAGATCCGCGCTTTATTATCGCGCCCCAAGCACTAGATCCCAATGCTGTCGATCCGTTTTCTACTCAATTTATCCTCAATGGTAATCGAGTTTCACACCTGACTACGACAGTGGCAGTTACGCGATTTGAAATCGGTAATTTTCGGAATACCGATCTGAGTTTTGATGTGTATAAACTGGTTGGAGCCAAAAGCGTTCAAAGCGTCACTGCCGATCGCGTAGTTCGCGTCAATAGTCAAGTAGAATCAACAGGGATTCGCAGTGTCACTCAGCATCAGGATATTGCTGTCTCTGTCGCCCAGCCGCAGACTCTCCTGGGATTTCGCCAACAAATCAGTCTCGATGCCAACTGTCTGGATGGTTCTGGGCGAATTTGTACCTACTTACCTGGCATCAAAATTGATGAAAGTGTCCTCGATGCCCAGAAGTTACAACCGACAGGTGTCAATATTACCTCTCAATTTGGCGATGTAATTTCGCCTGCATCCATAGCGGCAATTCGGGAACCTGGATTTCAAGGTGGTGCGAATGGGCAAAATTTTGGGATCGACTTAAATCTTCCTGCTGTCGGTGTCGTCGCACCACCTCCAGGTGCGCCACCCCCAGTTTTGACTGGGGAACGCCAGGAAAAGTATCGCGCTGAGGTGGCGGTAAACTATACCCGCATGAATCAGCATTTTGCTACCAATGGGAAAGAATCGACATTGGGGCGCACGATTCGATCGATTAATTATATTAACGGCGATCGCAACCAATTGGCAAATGCCTTGACTAATGCGATCGGTCAAATCTTACCAGAATTTCAGCCCAGTATCGCTCCTGGCGAGACAGGCGCGCGCATCGTCGTCAATCCCAACCTATTTCGAGCGGCAAATGCCCTCCGCCTGCCTGACAATAGCCTGACGGTATATCAGGCGGGTACTGGCTCTGCGCCCAGTTTTGGTAAAGATCCCAGAGTGCCACCTGGAGCCAACCATCAGGCACTCTGGTTAGGGATGTCCCCAGTCGTCGAGCGAGAATTTATCCGAGATTATCGTTATATCACCCTCCGCGAACCGCGCATTGTGGCTGCTGGCGGCGGTGAAGGCGGGAGTGTTCCGATTGCCGTCAATCTCAACAATTTCGGGTTTAATGCTGGCGGCTTGCAAAATGCTTACGGGCAAGGCTATGTAACGGTATTTAATCGGGATGTGGCGAGGGTAGATACCGAGACGATTCGCCAGCGGACGGATTATTATCCCCACATTAGTTTTACAGGTGCGAATTTGACTGAAAATAGCCTGTGGCGGTATTATACTGGGGCGATCGTCAATGTAGGTTTTCAGCCTAAAACTACCTCCAATCTGAAAGCGTATATCGGTACCGATTATGCGATCGTCAATCCCGCTGGTTTGAGTTTTAATGTCGGTGGGATTAGCTATCTCAATCCCGATCCTGAATATTACACTCAACTGTTTGCCACTGCAACTCAATCGATCCAGCTCGGCTCCAATCCGCGCAATAGTCTGGTTTTGGGGTTGAATGCCAACTATATCGTCGATGGCGTAATCACGATTCAATCGCTCCCCATCCGCTCCGCCCAAAGCTTTGTCAATGCCGGAATCGCTCTGAATTTTGGCGATATTTCAGTCGGCGGTACGCAATATTTTGGTAATATGTTATCTGAGTCTGTCGATAATAAAACTGTTATTAATATTGGCTGGAAAGTTACTGATAGGCTTAAAGTCGGCGGATTTGTCAGCGTCTTCGACCGAAATATTTCGACAAATCCTGTTGGTGCAAATCTCAGCTACGATCTCGATCCTAATTCAGATTCCGCTATTTATCTAGGCTGGAATGCTGCCGAAATCGATTTCCGACGCACCCTTGGCTCGACTGCCAATGTTTATAAGGATAATACCATTAGCGTCTCGATTCGCTATGGATTTTAGATCTTGTAGGCTCTTTGACAAAGGAGCGAGGAGCATTTTGGTTAAGATAGACTT
This sequence comes from Chamaesiphon sp., assembly GCF_041738855.1. Taxonomy (GTDB): domain Bacteria; phylum Cyanobacteriota; class Cyanobacteriia; order Cyanobacteriales; family Chamaesiphonaceae; genus Chamaesiphon. The sequence continues at coordinate 18,233 of NZ_JBGSPA010000211.1, forward strand.
AGTTTGGAAACTAAGTTACAAATTATGGATACTGTCAATATTCACCAAGCCAAAACCCATCTGTCCCAACTACTGTCGCGAGTAGAGCTGGGAGAAGAAATCATCATCGCCAATCGAGGGGTACCAGTAGCTAAATTGGTACCGATTCTCTTGCACAGAGGCTACGCCAACGCGAGTAAACTCGACAAGCGTAGTAGTATGGGGATCGATCGAGGACTATTCCAAGTACCTGCTGATTTCAATGCTGACATCCCAGCAGACTTAACCCTTATTACATCGCGATCCTTAAAGGCAGAATCCTGGTAGCCCAAGCACAGATTGAAAGCATGACTTTGGTAACAGCAGATGAGGTTTTGACTCAGTATGGTGTAGATGTATTGTGGTCGAAAGCGTAATTAGTTTGGAAATAGAAGTACAGCAGTCGCCACATCGGTTAAGACACTCTAGATCTCAGTCCGCGTAGCGATGCGCGATACGTAGGCTTTGCCGAGGGTTTAGCGCATCAATACAGGCGGACTTTGCAGCACTAGCGGCGATTTTAATCGCTGTGCTGTCCTAACTGCCTTGGCGGTTGCTATATAAATATAGTTCAAATAATAGACATCGTGGGAAGTATAGATATAGTCTAATCATCATCCTTGCCCCAATGTCGTTCCAAATTCAAAACACGGGTATTGCTTGCTTTCAAAGAGAACCGCTCACCGTCAGGCTTCGCAATCTGATTCACGACTATCCAGAAGGGGTGGGAATTATCAAAGAGTTAATCCAAAATGCTGATGATGCTGGTGCGAAGCGGATTCATATTACTTTTGACTGGCGACAACACACTTGTCATAATCTCCCAGATCCCAGGATGCGGGAGTTGATGGGTGCGGCGATGGTAGTCTACAATGACTCGGTTTTTTCCGATGAGGATTTTGAAAATATCCAGAGTTTGGGCGAAAGTGGCAAACGGGAAACTTTATGGAAGACAGGAAGATTTGGAGTTGGGTTTAACTCGGTTTATCATGTTACTGATTATCCTAGCTTTATTTCCCGCGATCGTATCGTCTTTTTCGATCCTCATGCTACCGCTATTCCAGGGACAAATGCAGGGGAGCCTGGGCGGAGTTGGTTATTGGCTGATGGCTGGTGGGATGCTCCTGAATTTATGGCTGTCTACGCACCTGGTGGATTGGAGCCAGGAGCGACTAATTTTAATGGTACGATCTTCCGGCTACCCTTGCGAACTCCAGCACAAGCAGAATGCAGCAAAATTCGGACTCAACCATTTCTCAGGGAAAAGAATGTCGAGCCGTTGTTAGCCGATTTGAGTCGGATGGGTGAGGAGTTTTTAATCTTCCTCAAATCAGTAATTGAGATCGAGGTAAGATCGATCGAGAGTGATGGCACCGTTCGTAAATTACTGAGCGTCACTACGACTAATGGCAGTGAAGTAATCGCCCAGCGAGAGCGGCTCCAAGCCGCCTTAAAGCAGTCTCCCGCCGATTTTTGGCAGATGTGTCAAAATCGACCTTCGGAGCTGCCGATTGTCTCCTATCGCCATCAGATTCAAACAATTACGCCCGAAAATACTATCACCTCCGATTGGCGCGTAGTCGGAATGCTGCGGGTAGACAGACAAGAGCAGTTATTAGGAATCATTAAAGAATTAGCCCAGCAACAGGAAAAAGCCGTACCTTGGGCGGGTGCAGCGGCGAGAATTTCGACACATAGTACCGATGGCAAAGAACGAGCTTTTGTCGGGCGGACTTATTGCTTTTTACCGCTATCTGAATCTGGCTTACCGATTCATATTAATGGCTTTTTCGATCTCGATTCTTCCCGTACTAAATTAACCAGTGGGAGCAATTTATCTGGACGCGATGCGAATCGGGTGCAGTGGAATGAGTTGCTAATCAAATATACAGTCGCTCACGCTTGTGCTAAATTAGTCCGAGATTTAGTTGCCGATATTGGCGATGCAGATCCGCTCTATTTTTATAGTTTCTGGGCTGTCGATCCTGTCAAAGATGTCGCGATCGGACACTTATACAAACATTTTCTCAGACTATTAGACGATCTGCCAGTAATTAGAGCTACCCCCGCCAGAAAATGGTTTACACCCAGTGCGGTGAAATTACTTTCTACTGTTAGAGAGCAGCTATTTGAGCCACTGAGTGCGGATGGTTTCATTTTCCCCAACCCACCATTACCCGCTCGAATTACTACTGCATTTACCAAGGCTGAAATCAAGTTAGATAATTTTAGTACAAGGAACCTGATAGATTATCTCAAAAGATCGGGAAGTTTAGGATGCTCCCTTGAGAATGCACCATTACCAAGTTTGCGACGACGAGACTGGATTTATATTCTACTGGAGCAATGTCTGAGTGATAATCATCGAGATCTTCAGGGTTTACCATTAGCTTTATTAGCAGATGGTTCGCTGCAAGTATTTGGTTATCAATCTCAAGACAATATTTATACTGGAGAGCAGATTGTTAGAGATATCTTTAGTAATGTACCTGAGTGGTTTCTCGATGAAGATATAGTCAAAGATTTTTCTAGCTTAAACAACTGCGATGGAATCGTTGCTATGACTCCTATTCTCGTAGCGGAACATCTATCAGAAGTTATAGACGAAGAAGCAATTTGTACTGCACTAAAGTTAGATGATTCTCAATCGCCAGATCTACAGTGGTTGATTAAAGTCTATCAGTATTTTACTGACGTGAATGGAGATCTCCCTAACGAACTCAAGCAAGTTCCATTAGTACCAGGTAGTGACGGTAATCTTTATCGGGGAGGTGTAATTGAAACTCCTCTATTGTGCAAAGATCTAGGTGGAGATGTAGCCATCAGTCAGATTGTCATTTTCTTTGATATTTTATCTATTGAAGCACCAGAAGCTCTGTTCCTTGCGATTGACAAATTCATCAAAAAGCATCCAGAGCAATTTATCTGGAGATTCAACTCCCTAGATCTAATCGGTACTCTAGCAACGCGAGAAAATTACCAGTTACCAGCCTATTGCAATTATTATCACCAGCTTTTAGATTTGCTAGTGGGCGATCTCGGAATCATTAAAAATAGTGAAGATTTCAAGAAAAATCTCCATCAACTGAAAATTTATCCAACTACTAATAATGAATTAGTCTCTCTAATCGATGAAAATGTCTATCTATTGGGTGCAGATGACTTACCTGCAATCGATGAAGATCTACATCTGTTAAAATTGGGAGATAGTCAAAGCTGGAAACCATTATTCGATCTCTTAGGTGCAAAGACACTCGATCGAGCTACCTTTATTCAAGATTTTATCATTCCTAACTATGATAAGATTGACAACAGCGAACAACTAGCAGCTCTAACTTGGATTCGTGAGAATTACGATCTTGCGCTCAAAGAGATTAGAAAACGCGACTCGGAGAAAGCAAAAGAATTTAAGCAGTTAATAAATACCACTCCACTGGTATCATGTGGCGATGGGTATTTACATCCGATTGTAAATATATACGATCCGAAAGAAGCAGTAATTAAAGATATTTTAGGCGATCTTGCACCGATACCCGATCGAAATTTTTACGTTAAAGACTCTGAAGATACCAAAGACTCTGAAAATTGGCAAGACTGGCTTGATTTTTTTAGTAAGTTAGGGATGCTCAATGAGATTAAACCTCAAGATCTACTAGGATTTGTATTTGAATTAATTGCCCGATCTCAAAGAATTGGTGGTGATGGTGTCGAGGAATCTTGTCTCAATACCCTCAAATATATCAATACTCACTGGAGTAAATTAGAAAATGCAACGCTCGATGATGGCAAAACTAAGTTAATTCATGCTCTCAAAGAATATGCTTGGCTCCCAGTCGCGATATCTGCAAATAGTTTGCAAAAATATCCAGCCGCTCTGATTCCAGCAAATCGACTATATCCAGGTAGTCAAATAGCACTGCGGGAGCATGGTTATTTAATCGCCAGTCAACGTCCATTATTAGCGCAGTCTATAGATCTAAAGCCAGAGGTGAAAAAGGCGTTAGGTTTAGAGTTTGGAGTGGATAAGTGGGAACAAGTCGTCGCTCATTTAGATAAATTAATTGCTCTATGGGCAGAAAGTGTATCCAATGAATTACCTCTTTCAGACAACTTCAATTCAGCCATCTACAGAGTATACGATTTCCTCGCAAGTCGGAGTATCATCAGTCAGTACGGAGATTGGTTGAAAGAGCATTTCGACCACATACCCTGTCTTTGGAATGGTACTGAATTTTTGCAAGCGAAAAACACCTTCCAGTCAGACATTAGTTACCTCAATCCTTGGCGCGTTCAACTTCAGACAGACAAGCCAGAAATCCGCAAACTATTTGAAGTATTAGGACAAAAATTAACACCCTCAATTGATGACTATCTAGAGCTAGTAGACGAAATTGCCGAAGCTGCTGATGGGGAGCCATTAGGTGAAGACGATCGCAAATGCGCGCTCGAATTACTCCGCCGAATTGCCAATGAAATCGTTATAAATCGATCGATCTTAGATGACTGGAATTTATCCCTATTAACCGAAGATGGCTATTTACTCGATGCAGAAGACGTAATCATTCCTGATGCTCCGTGGCGATTGGAGAGCATCCGCGAGATGGGAGTCGTTTCTATCCTCCATCCTCAAATATTCACCTTCCTCGCCCGTCTAGCCCAGGCTCCGTCGATGGCGATCGATGTCATCGAACAACCCCAAGGAAAGTTTAATATCAGTCGCGATGGTGAATCGATCGATCTTTGCAATCGGTGGGCGAAAAATATTCGTTCGCGAGAATTCCAGCATGGATTATTACGATTGCTACGGCATCAAAACATCGAAGAGGACATAAATTTAGCTTGGCTAAACCAAATTAGTATTATTCCCGCCACCGCGATTATTACCGATCTCTATCTAGAGCAAGAACAAATCGCTAGTAATGTATCTGGAGATTATTACTGCGATCGCGAACAGTCTAAATTCTATCTACGGTGTGATTTAGACGATCGAGATATCATGAGAAATTATCTTGCTACTTGTCTGAATCAATCGATCGGTAAATATGCATTAAACGATCTACTCTCTATGATAGATGTCGAGCCAAGTGCGATCGATCGGAAGTTAAACAACCTCAGAGTTCGTCAACTAGATACTCTACCAGACTGGGAAGATAGTAGCACCCAAATCATTGGAGATAGTGTGCATTCTAACAATTATACAATTCCTCAAAATGAAGAATACATCCATGATTGGGATGATGATTCAGAGGAAGATGCTGACAGCAAAGAGCTAGTTAACCCTAATTTCAACTCGGCGAAAGAATTAATAGCCCAAACAGATTATCTAGAATTAGATGATGAAGATGAGGAAATAGAAGTCTCAATTCAACAGATAAATTCAAGAGAATATACTAGCTCTGAAATCGATCCACCAACAAGTGTAGCTATAAAATCTAAAATCATGGAAGCATCCTACGAACCTTATATTCACAAAGATAAGCGAGATGAAATCGACGAATGTGGGATTGCTAAAGTTGTAGCCTACGAAAAACAACAGGGAAGATTTCCCGAAGTCAAACCTCATAACAATCGTGGTTTTGATATTCTCTCTCGCAATGCTGATGGTGAAGCTGTCCGCACGATCGAGGTAAAATCTAAAGGTGGTAAGTGGGATAGTGTATTAGTCAGTAAGCCGCAATTTGAAACAGCTTTAGAACGAAATACTAACTTCTGGCTCTATGTCGTCGAGCGATCGTTAGATGACGATAATTATCAAATCTATCAGATTCAAAATCCCGCTCACAAAGTCCAGAAAATTGCATATAAAAGTGATTGGATCGATATCGCCGAAAAAGCTATAGTCGATCGATCTGAAACGAAGAGATATCCAGAGGAAGCTAAATCGAGGATGCTCGAAGTAGCTACATTATTAGCTACACAGATCGAACAAGAGGAAAGAGTAATTCCAGTTTCTATAAATACACAGAGTTATGGCGGTACCTATAAAGTTACTCTAATCAACGAAGCTGAAGGTCTAAATCACACTATTAATGTTGCTGGTGATACCTATATTTTAGATGCAGCCGAAGAACAAGGATTCGATCTACCTTATTCTTGTCGGGCTGGTGCTTGCTCTACTTGTGCGGGAAAAATTACGGCTGGAGAAATCGACCAATCAGACCAATCTTTCCTAGATGACGACCAAATCGAGGCTGGATATGTTTTACTTTGCGTATCTTATCCTATATCTAATTGTACAATTGTGACTCATCAAGAAGAAAATCTTTATTAGTTGTTAATGTTGGTGCTGATCGATCGCCATGAGGGCATATCCCCGACTTGTTGGAGAAGTCGGGGATATAACATAATGGTATGTTCATAATGCGTGACTAATGATTAAATACTAAATAATTTGCGAATATTAACTATAATATCTGGAAAAGATAAAGGCACGATCGATCCATCATTTAATCTATTTTCTGTCTGATAACCATCATTACCTACACCTCTAAATACGATTAATTCTGATGCTTGCAAATTGACTACCCAATATTCCAAAATCCCCGCCTGAGCGTAGATTCGTTGCTTGGTATTGAGATCTTTAGATAGAGTAGTATCGGAGTATTCAATCAACCAAAATATATCCTCTGGATAGGGATGGTGAGCGAGATATTGAGTATCTGGAGCGCGTACGATGGCGACATCTGGCTCTGGCTCGGAGTTATTAGGTAAGGTAATCGGATGAGTCTCTCGAACTTTAGCCCGATCTCTAAGCAACTCTCGCAGATATTCAACTGTTCTGCCACAGTAGACGACGTGGGGTATTCCTTCTTGTGGCATCTCGACAATATCTCCTGCTAATAACTCCACCCGTCGATCGTCCAAAATACCTGTAGCCACTAGCTCATGATATTGTGCGATCGTCCACTTGGCGATAGTTACACTCATCAGATCGTCTCCTTGTGAGTCAATATTGGTATCCACATGATAACTCGTTCGGCTGTTAGGGATGCACAAAGATGACAACGATCGGATAATAATAGAGCAATAGATCTGACATGATTCAAAATATGCCTGCACTACTACCTACAGTTAAATCACCGAGTCCGATTCAGCTTTGGCAGTGGATTACCGAACCGATCGATTATTTGCATCATTCCGAGCGCGAGTATGGTGATATCTTCAAGATTAAGATGTCTGGCGTATTTAATAATTGTGTATTCTTGAGCGATCCTAAGGCAATTCAACAGGTATTAACTGGTGATGCCAAACAATTTGCCGCACCTGGTTCGATCAATGGGATCTTAAAGCCTTTTTTGGGCGATCGCGGGGTAATCTTATTAGATGGGGGCGAACATCGTCAACGCCGACAGTTATTGATGCCCCAATTTCATGGCGATAAAATTCGGGTGTATACAGATCTTATTTGCAAGCTGACGCGAGATTTGGTGGCAGGGTGGCAGGTTGATGAAACTATCAATCTCCGAACACAAATGCAATCAATTTCGCTTTCGGTGATTTTGCAAACTGTCTTTGGACTCTATGAAGGCGAACGTTACGAACGGATTCAAGAGAAGTTGATCCAAGTCATCTCATTAATCGAATCACCAGTCAAGTCTAGTTTCTTATTTATCCCCGCATTACAGCAAGATTTAGGTGCGTGGAGTCCGTGGGGTCGATTTTTGCGCGATCGCGCAGAACTCGATCGGTTACTATATGCAGAGATTGCCGATCGTCGTCGCAATTATCAACCAGATCGATCGGATATTTTGAATCTATTAATCGGCTCGAAAGATGCGGAAGGTAATGGGATGAGCGACGTCGAGCTACATGACGAACTGATGACGCTGTTATTTGCCGGACATGAAACTACCGCAACTGCTCTCGCTTGGGCGATTTATTGGATTAATTATCTACCCGAAGTCAAAGCAAAATTGGTAGCAGAAATTGCCACTATCGGCACAGAACGCGATCCATTGACGATTAGCCGATTACCTTATTTAAATGCAGTATGTTCGGAAACATTGCGAATTTATCCAGTCGGCATGTTGACATTTCCCCGCATTACTCAGGAACCAGTTTCAGTTCAAGGATATGAAATTCCCGCTGATATGGTAGTTGTCGGCTGTATTTATCTCACCCATCATCGCGAAGATCTCTACCCCGAACCGCATCTATTTAAACCAGAACGCTTTTTAGAACGTCAATTTTCTCCTTATGAGTATCTCCCCTTCGGCGGTGGTAGTCGTCGCTGTATCGGCATGGCACTAGCTCAGTTGGAAATGAAATTAGTCATCGTTGAAACCCTGTCTCACTGTCAACTCGAACTCACGAGCAAATCACCAGCAATTCCGGCGCGACGCGGGGTGACATTGGGACCAAAGGGTGGGATTGATGCTCGGGTAGTTTCTAAAAACTAAAATACAATCAGATCCCCGACTTCTCCAAGAAGTCGGGGATCTAGCTAGTAGGGTGGGCACTGCCCACCAGTTAAAGTTTACGCAACTGCTATCTAATCAATATTTACGCCTAGCTACTTAATTATCGGGATCTAAATCTTAATTTAAAGATCGCGATCGCGCGGTGTCATTACAGTAATAAAGTATGATAAATCCCCCAAATTGCCATCGCTCTGAGGTAGTGACTAGCGCGAAAAGTTCCGGCGGAAGTAATCGCTTCAGGTGTTCTAAATTGCAACCCGTTACTATACACCTGCTCGACAATTGTCTCGGCTAATTTCAACGCTTCCTCGCGCATTCCCATTTGGACTAAAAAGGCGGCAATCCCGAAGTTAATTCCCGTCCATACTTCCAGGGGATGGGTATCTTTGGGATTTGATGGTGTGCCGTCGATTTTGACCCCATTGGCGGCTCCAAATTTACCGCCTTGGAAATTGAGGAAACAGGATTGATAGACGGTTTCTAGGGCAGTTTGAGCGCAGTGTAGGGGCACGATATCATCTAGTTCTAGCAGCTTGGCGTAGAATTGACCGCACAATTGATCTGCCATCACTACTGCGGAACTGCTACCCGTATCGATACGGTAGTAACTACCATTCCAGAGTTGTTGTTGATAGATGGGTTTGGCTGTATCTAACCAGGCTTGATATTGAGGGATGATTTCAGTAGGTTTAGGTGTGAGTTTGCCGTGGTATTGTTGGGATAGGATCTGACCGATCGCGATCGCTGCTTCCAATGCAGCTAGCCACAATCCACCACAATAAGCACTAATTCCTTGCAGTCGCCAATCATCGAAGGTTTGATCGGGTGCGCCGGAGTTTTCAATCATCCCATCGTTATCGAGATCGAACTGTTTGAGATAGGCTAAAGTATCGACAATTGCTGTCCAACATTCGGCGAGAAATTCGAGATCGGTTTTATCTGTAAATATATAGGCGCGATAAACTTGTAAGACAAAATCGCTGCCCAAATCTTTCCAGAGATTGCAATCTTGATAACAGGTATAGTTAGTCTTTTCCCACGGGTGTTCATTCGGTGCGCCGAGATCGTGGGGGGTGGCATGGAGTGTTTTTCGAGGTGCCATCATCTCAGATCGATCGACATTTTGGGGACGATCTTCATAGCCAAATGCGGTTTGGACATAGTAACCGATGAGGCGTTGATTTGTATCCTCGGTATGGATGGCTCTAGCGAAGGCAATTAAGATCGATTTTTCTAATTTCGGCCAAAGTAAGAGGACAGAAAAGGAGCCATATAAGCGGACATCTAAACTTTCATACCAGCGATAATCCAGGCATTCTAATACGCCAAATTGTCCCACCGGATCGCGATCGTCAGCAGCCGTCCACAATGTCCCACCATCGGTAAGTAAATATAGCTCATTAAATAATGCCATCTTGAACCAATCAGGGAGATCCGATCGATCGAGTATTGGTTGTTGCCAGTTAATTATCTGCTGCTGCCAAGTATCATAATGTTTGAAAGCTGTCCGCACCATCGCCCAACTATTTTCACCCGATCGACCGAAAAAATCTGTATAGCGGCGATAGTAATTTATCCCTTTACCAAATTCAGTAATCGGGAAATCCCAAGCGAGGGTAAACGGAATCTTTTTAGTTTGTCCTGGTTTAACTGTAAATCGAATCGTAATCGCTGCGGCAATTCTTTCCCCCTGCTTGGCGACACTTTCATCATCGATATCGGGGAGGGAACCATCAGCGGCAAAACTATCCCAAATTTCGCGACCATTACCGATCGGATTCCACCGCGAATGATAAAATACTTCTACACTGGGATTGGCAATACTCGCGATCGACCATTGTCCCTCACCTTCACTGGGTACGTCCGATTTGTGCGCTCGATCGAGCAAACAACCCACCCGATAATTATCGACAATCCGCTGATTATAATTCCCCTCACTCTCACCGATCCGGGGTTGATAATCATAAACTGGACTACCATCATCGCGAATCTCAACCTTGCTCGATGGATTGGTATTTGCAAACCAACCGACGGTATTTTCCCAACTCAGTAAAATGCTCAGAGTAATGGGTTTGTCCGTGGGATTGTGAGCCGTCCATTCAAATATCGCGATCGGATAAGAAGTCTCCTGATAATTATCCGCCCAAATCGGCGAAAACTGTTCGCAAGTTAATTGCGCCTGGAAGACATTTTCATAAGCATACCAACTGCGGGGGTATAAAGCTTGATAAGTACCTGTTCCTTGCCCTGCTGATGTCGTCTGGGGATACCATTGCCAGCGATCTAAACTACCGTCTTCAGGTACCTGTGTAGACATGGCATAAGCCTGAGTATCACCATTACCTGACTGCTCGAAGACACTAAACTGACAGGCAAAAAGGTTTTTAAAAACATGTTCGCCACCGTCGATGTGCCACAAATTGAACTCACCCCGATGGGATCTGCCGATACAACCTGCACCAAAGCCACCCAATGGCATCCCATGAAATGGCCCATCATCGAGATTACTCTCATAGCGGACAGTATAGGGCTTGTCCCAGTCGTGGTGAAACTGACGTTGCCAAGTAGCAGTAGGAATCGACGGACGGGGTGAGGGTTCGAGCATATACAAGTGGCTATTGGGAAGCTGCAACTCCCTATTGTAAGCCGATTAACTCCATTCCCAACAGCGATCTGTGGGTTAGACTAAAAATGAGTTCGATCGATGGACGGCAGCTAACGATCGAGACAGGGTGAACGAGAAAAAACCCGATCGCATATTCAGTGCCGCAGAAGTTTGATTTTTATCAGTGGAATGCGATTAACTCTGGTCGGCTGTACCAGCGGCAAATGAGACACTATGACGATCGGTATTACCTCACAGCATCTCAATTTTTTATGAAATTTAGACCTTGATGTTTATCGTAAATAGTTTAAGTTCCCATTTCGATTTTCAATGCCTCGAATCCGAATTGATGTTAGGTTAGAGCCACCGTTGACGCGACGACAGCGGGCGGATAAAAACGTGCTAGAAACCTGAATATTTCGACAGGAATTTTGATAATTACTAGAATCAGTGGCATCTGAAAGGTAAGCTAAATTCCCATTTCGATTCTCAATACCTCGAATCGGAATTGACGTTCGCTTAGAGCCACCATTGACTCGACGACAGCGTGCGGATAAATCTGCTCCGTCAACCTGAATATTCCGACAAGAATTTTGATAATTACTAGGAGATGTGGAGTCGGCTACAGCAGGATTGGGAATTGCCGCCAGGATTGCACCACAAGTAATAAGAATTAGTGAACTTGATAACCGATCTAGTTTTGGAAAGTAAGACATAAGTGTTTTCCTGTGTTAATTAAAGCTTGATTTTTGAGTTGGATCTTATAGATGATTGAGATCTAAATAACTAATAGCTTAATTTTGTCTAGTAAGCTATCAGCGTTTTCTGTAAGTAAACAAAGTTTGATTTCGATCGAGAGGAAGGTGCAAAGACAGCTAAGTTGGCAATAATTACCATAGTGCTAATAATTGAAATCCCTGATAAAATTGCTAATGTAGCCAGTCTTTGGTTGAATTTCAACATAAATTTATTTAGCCTATTTTTAGGGATCGTTGGCGTAGCCTGCCGTAGGCACAGCATTTGCCTTAGAAATAGCCGCGCTTCGTCGTAGGTAATCGGTAGTAATAGCCTGATTTGTGTTTGGATTTTTTGCCCAAGCCCTGTAGCTAGTTGTTTTCATTATTCAACTTTTACTCGATTTACACCATGCAAGATCCACCAGTTAAGCTGCAAGTTAAGGAATAGTCGATCCAATCCTTTACGGGGATGGCTACTAATCGCTCGATGGTTACAGTTACTGAATACTGACTAGGCTAGAAGAGTAGATCGACACCGAAAATCACGTCCGCTCTTAATTGGTGGATCTTGCGTAGCCTACCGGAGGTAATGAGTAACATACTCGATGACCACAGGCTGTAAATAGAATAACCCATCCGTTTTTTCGACGATCGATCGCCGCATCAGTGAGTTTAGTTGTTTGGGTACACTTTGCTCAGGGGGCAAACCGACAATATTTTCACGAATTTTGGCAATCGATACTGGCTCACGATGAATCGCCAACCAAAACAATACTTTCTGCTCGGCTGTGGATAACCGATGCTCATTCTGAGAGGCTACGCCAACGAACTGTCGATCGAGCAAATCAATAATGTCTGCAAATACCAAAATTCCGCAGTCGAGATCGGTGATAACCTCAGCGATGCTGCCGTCGAACAGCGATTGGGTAGCGGCTGCTACCATCTTTAGCATCAGCGGATTGCCGCCATAGTGCTGAATTAGCTGCTGCCAGTGGGCTGTAGTACCTGTAAATTCGCCTTTTTGGTCAAAGATGGCGCGTCCATCTGTGAGGGTGAGTCCCGTCAAAGACAGCGCGGCGCAAGTGCCCTGTTTGCCTTCCATCGATGCCATTTCGCTGGGCTGTTCGCGACTGGTAAATAATAAGCAACTCTGGTGAGGAGTTTCGCCGATCGTTTTGAGTAGTTGTCCATAGGCTTCATAACCTGCGCTCCATTGTCCCACTCGTTGGCTGTCTAAAATGACTTCAACATTATCCAGGATCAATAGACACCGACGCGATCGCAGATATTGCATCAACTTGGAGAACTTTCGATCGAGCGTGGGGGGAATCACTGGATCTTCACCATAGAGCGGCATTAGAAATTGCAGCAGACTCGACAGCAACTCTGCCAAGGGTGGTGCATGAGTAAGACTGCGCCACACGACAATCTCAAACTCGGATTGGATCTGGATCGCAGCTTTGACCGCGATCGAACTTTTGCCAATCCCCTCCATTCCCAGTACCCCAACCACGCGACAGCGGTTGCCAACAATCCACTGCCACAGTCGCGCCAGTTCTCGCTCGCGCCCGTGGAACACTGATGTATCCACAGCATTATCCCAATCTTGGTGCGAATTTGGCTGTCGGCTATCCGATTCTTCACCTGTAGCCATCGCCGATATATGATCTGCCTTGGTTAATTCCAGCCCAAACGCCCCGAATAGGTACTCTAACGATTGACGATTATCTCCGATAGGCTACGCCAACGACTCCCAATTCGCGCTTGAGCACCCGATAGAGGGTATTGATTGAAAGTCCCGTGCGATCGCTCAAGTCTTCTTGGGTGAGATGCTTGCCCCAGTGCTGTGCGGATTCTGTTTGCTGTTTGGCTACCTGAAATCGCTGCCATCCCTGCGGTGATAGGACGATACCTCGTTCTCGCCCATGAGCAGAACTACCGTTGCTAGATTTGGAAAGCTTGGAATTATTCATCAGCAATTCACTATTAATAAAGGGTAAAGCGAATCCTTTCTGGCGGTTCTAATTTAGTGGAACCAGGAGATTCACTCTTTACATCAAGATCGACAAATCGCACATCACCCTGAGCATTTAATAGCAAGATTATGCTCGTTTTTCGACCACGATCGTTAGATGAGCGACCATCGCCCCAATCGACCCCACCGCCGCCAGAATCGGGAAGAAAGCCGCACTGATGGCACCACCCACCACGCCGACAGTTAAAGGGATTTCAATTAAGATATGCCCCTCTTCATTTTTGAGAATAATTCGCCGAATGTTGCCTTGATGAACGAGTTCTTTGATTTTGGCACCGAGCGCATCACCATGAATACTAAATTCTTCTACGCCAATCTTTTCTGCTGTTTTCGCTTCATGTTCTCCAGTTACTAATTCAGACTGGATTGTTTCGACGTTTTCTTGAAAGTTGTCATTTGGTATGGTCATGTTATTAATTCCTGTTGTTGGTTATGTTTACAAATTAGAGAAAATCAGCAGTTAGTTTGTTTTGATTCGATTTTAACCAATAGACTTGCGGTTGAATTTGTTGGGCTAAATTATTGGGAATAGTCGTAGAATTTGTAACGGGAAATGATGATTTTTCATGCTGAATAAAAATCGGATTACTTCTCACCCAAATACTCAAAGCAACTACTGTTGTGAATAGTAGAGATAGTTTAACAGCAGGTTTATTCCTCAAGAGTCTTTTCATTCTACTTCCCCTAATTAGTGCTTGAATCTTCCACTACCGATAGATTGCATCATCGATCGTGCAGCGGAAGAATTCGCCCTCTGACTCAAACCGCTCGGTGCCAAAGTACCAGCCAACCCTTAGACGAGTCGGAATGGTGTAACCGCCAAATGTCCCCTCTTCCTCTACAATTCCACCGAAGTCCAGATCGTGAAACTCAGCACCATCTGGATTGCCCCAGCGTGGTAGCTTGAAGGTTTTGAGACGACCCGATCGATTCTCCAAAGGAGAGGCTTTGCCAACGATGGTGAAATCTAGTTCGGCTCGATCGCCTTGCACGACAAAACTGGAATGTAAGCTAGAGTCTAGATCCGATGACTCTGTGCTCGTCCATGAAACCTCATCGCCACATAACACAGACGGTAGCCACATTGACTCTGCTTGGAGACGACCGATAGCAGACCGCGTAATATCCGCACCATCCGCCGTCATCACAGGGAATAATCCCAACAGCTTCCACTGCATCGCACCGCCGCCGTCGATGATGCGATCCGATCCGACAATTGGTAAGAAGCCATTCATCCATGCTGTAGCACTCCAAATCAGTCCCCGTTCCCAGCAAATGACTTGCTCGGCTGTAAATGGAATCCACTTTTTCAATTTAATTTCACCGTGCATTTTCAAGCGCACCGCAGCAGCAAGCTTTGTTTCAGGTGCGATCGCATGTTCTAGATATCGCCGAGCAGTTTCAGGTAGATTTGTCAGGGATTCAGGATTAAATATTCGTTCGCCTAGCGTGCTTGAAGCGCAATCGCTGATGGGGGCTGATTCCCATAGTTCATCGAGTGAAACTTCTTTAGTTTTGTGAGTAATCATGGTAGTTTTCTCGATTGGATAATGTTAATGGGAATCTAGCGGGGATCTAGCGTATCTAAGCCGCCATTTGAGGTTGGTTTTTACCAAATTGCCATAGCAAGATGACACCCAAACCGAACAGATTAATTAGGAAAACTACCAAGCCTCCTAAAAACGGAATTAATGTCAGCACTGTCAAGATCGCCAAACCGATTAAGAACTGCTGTAATACTAGCTGCTGACTATTTCTGTCGATACGTTGACCGACAAACAACGCTACTCCGAGCGAACCGACTAACGAAGTGACAACCGCACTCAGACTCAGGATTGGAATCAAGGGAATGCCAATTAACGTAATTGCCAGAAACACAGTGCCAAAGACAAGTGATAAAATCGCTCCAATCCCCCACAGAGCCACCAAACCAGGATATTGACGTAATTTTCCAGCCAAATTTGGCAACAACTGCGGACTGGTTTGCAAGATAATCAGTCCGAGAATAGCTGCTACTACAGCGGCACTTATTCTGAACATCGCATTGAAGAAATACCACGGCAAGAAACTGCGTCTCCCATAAGAGTCAGACATCATCCCATGTCTGTCA
>NZ_JBGSPA010000224.1:0-15413 GCF_041738855.1 Chamaesiphon sp.
ACACTCTAGATCTCAGTCCGCGTAGCGATGCGCGCTCCTCGGGTTCCCCGAGGGTTTAGCGCATCAAGACAGGCGGACTTTGCAGCACTAGCGGCGATTTTAATCGCTGTGCTGTCCTAACTGCCTTGGCGGTTGCTATACCTCAACGGGTTAATTTGCGATCGCTAAATAAAAAGTGGGATGCTCCCTAGCAATCCTAAATGATTCATGAGATAGATTCGAGTGAGCTATTATCTTTGGTGCGTTAGGCGACAGCCGTAACGCACCCTACAACATTCTTACAAATCAAATAGGACTGCTATATTCAAACACCAGAGACCCCAACCTACTCTACATCGGTTGTGCCTGAGGCGCGGGTGTTTCAGGTAGCGGAATAAATTCGGTTTCGCCAGGAACCTGCTCAAAGTGCCCCTGTTGCCAATCTTGCTTGGCTTGCTCGATCCGCTCGGGACGACTGGAAACAAAATTCCACCACTTGATGCGTTCGCCAACGGGTTCGCCGCCAATGACTAGACACCGAGCCGAACTCTCCGCCGCGATCGACACTGCTGCGCCTGGATGGAGGACAGCTAGGCGATGTTGGGCGATCGCCACCCCATCAATTTGCAACCCAGCGGTCACACTATAGATAGCTTGTTCCGAATAGTCGCTCGGTAGTGTAAATTGGGTTCCTGGTGCGAGCTGCACATCGAGATAAATCATCGGCGAAAAGATCTGGACGGGTGAAGTCCGATCGAATGCAGTACCTGCAATCAGCGTGAACGATACCCCATCCTCTTCCCACATCGGTAACTCGCTGGCTGGATGATGCCAAAATGAAGGCTCTGTTTCTTCATCTGCGGCGGGGAGTGCGACCCAGATTTGAATCCCATGCAGTGTAGCTGCTTGGCTCCGAGCGGCATCTGGTGTCCGCTCGGAATGGACGATGCCGCGTCCGGCGGTCATCCAGTTGACTGCACCTGGATGGATTTCGCGAACGCTACCAACACTATCGCGATGTAACAATACACCTTCAAATAAATAGGTGACGGTTGCCAAATTAATATGTGGATGCGGTCGCACATCGACACCTTTACCAGGCGGAAGTACCGCAGGGCCGAGGTGGTCGAAAAAGATAAAGGGGCCGACTAGCGCAAGTGTGTCTGAAGGCAGCAAGCGACGAGCGAGAACGCCACCTAGATCTTGAATATGGGGTGTGATTAGCTGCTTGAGGCGATCGCTCATATTGACATCCCAACTCGATTAGCTGGGAAATTATTGCTATTGCTAGTTCTATTTTAGGTGAATCTCGATCGGTGTGTTTCTCAAGGGTGGCGTTACTCAATTTGGTAACGCCCAACTAACGGCGATCTTCTGGTTACCTTTCACTAGTCTGTTGCCATTCTTGGAGCAAATAGATCGCGGCTTGATATTCTTGAGTTTTACCTTGCTTTCGGGCGCGTCTAGATACCTGCTGGAGATCGGCAATACCACCAGCGCGATCGTTCAAGAAAGTATATTTTAGCACTCCGCGATTATAGTAAGCGTTAGCATTACTCGGCTTGAGTTGGATTGCCCGATTGTAATCAGCTAAGGCACCTTGATAATCTTGCAGCTTTTCGGCTTTGAGATTGCCGCGATTGTTGTAGGCAGCGTCATAATTAGGCTTGAGTTGAATGGCGCGATCGTAGTCAGCCAAGGCCCCGCGATCGTCTTGAAGTTTAGTTGCTTTGAGTAAGCCGCGATTGTAGTAAGCATTGGCACTTCTACTATTGATTTTAATGGCGCGATTGTAGTCAGCTAGTGCGCCAGGATAATCGCCTCGCTGGTATTTTTGAGCCGCCGCTCCAAAGTAATCCCGCGTCCCTTGTACCCGTCTGGCAATCGTCACTTCAGTGAGTGTCCGATCGGCTTCCAAGACCTCCCCAGCAGTCCTAGCAACAGCGATAGTCGGCAGTAGAGGCATCGTAACTGCCAACCCAATTAGTCCCGTCCACAGTGAGATTCTAGGTAACATAAAAGTGTATTTTGATTGTGATGGTAATTATCTTAATCGGGATTGTGACAGGATACAACATGTACTCGATCGCGATAGCAATCCTATCCACGCTTGTGGATAGATATTAGTAAGCTAAATAAAAACCAGCAGCTAATAATAGCCCACTGACAAATTGGAGACGCACGGCCAGATATTTGCAGGTACGAACTCGTTCTGGTAAATCGTGATATTTGCTCACAAAGTCAGTTAATTTAATTGCCAATGGCAGACTCAAAAATACTAATAGTGTCGCGATCGGAAATAGCTTGGTAACGATACCGATTGTTGTCAAGACATAAATACTTGCGGTACTCCACTGCAATATTTGTGCCCCCATTTTTGTCCCCATTCTGACAATTGGTGACAATTTACCAGCGGCTAAATCATCTTTGACTTGATGAAAATGCGAACAAAATAAAATGAGACTGGTCGAAATACCAATAATTAGGGAAGCCATCAAGTTGGCGATCGACCAACTTTGCGTCTGGCTATAATAAGCCGCACTCACAGCCAAAGGGCCAAAACAAATCGTACAAATTATTTCACCTAAACCTTGGTATCCCAATCGAAATGGTGGCCCCTGATATGTATACCCCAGGAAGCAACTACATAAAACCAGCATCACAACTGTTGGATCTTGCTGCCACCAAGAGATAGTCGCAATCCCTAAAATACCTGACAGTAAAAATACATTTCCCAACCAAAACATCAGATTGCGATTGCCAGTCAAATTCACGACTGATTCAGCTTTATTGATATCGATGCCAGTATCGCTATCATACACATCATTACTGATATTTAGCCAAGCAATAATCGCGATCGCGGATACCAAAAAAGTTGCAAAAATGTTGATATCAAAACTGGTACCTAGCGGCTGCACCTGAGCATAGGCAACAGCAGAACCCACCGCGATCGGCATAATCGCGACAGTGTACATCGGCGGTTTGATTGCTGCTAACCAGAGCCTAGACTTCGGTTTGGCGATCGATTCAAATGTGGTCATAATTAAATAAAATTTCAAATAAAATCAGATTCACGCGCGCTCCATCCTCAACTCGATCGCAACTCCGATCGACCTGTCAGTGAGGATTGAGGACAAGGTGACTATCCATAACTAGCTATAACACGATCGCCAATTCCCAAATTCTCGATCGCCAAGAAAATTAACACGCCAAGCGGTGATTGAGCTGCCGCTCGTACTTCCTAACGAGATCGATCGCCAGATTGAGGTCTGTGGGGCTGCTGTAGAGGACTTGACGCGCCTCGGTAGCTAGATCTACTAATACTGGATCTTCAGCCTGTCCCTTGGCTAGAGCCTTGGCTGTGAGTGCATCCAGCCGCCCGCGCAACTCCTGTCTGGTTGCGAGTGGTTGGTGATTGGCGATCGCCGTAGCTTCAGCTACGATGGTGTAAGCGCGAACTTTACTCATCCAGTTTGTCAATCCCACTCGCACGGGTGCAATCATCCCCGACTCAAACTTGACAGCCAACCGTTCCAGCCATCGCGCTAATTCGACTAGTTCTTCAGCAGGTAAAGGTGAGGCGATTGGTAAACCATGCACGATTTTTGACTGACTTGCAGTAGCTGAGTCAAGTGAGTCTCGATCTAGTTGATACAATCGATCGAGGCTAGATTTTGCAGTAGTAAAATCAGACTGCAATTGTTGATATTGCTGGGCGACGGTTGTTACTTCATGCCGAATATTAGCAATTAGTGGTGTCCATTCTTGAGTAAAAGTTCGATTTATACCTAACGGATCGCGATCGATCTCTAATTGTAGATTAGCAAAATTAGTTTGAGCAGTCAGAAGTGAAGCTGGTAGAGCCACTCGATTATTTTGAGCTAATTGTTGCAGCTCGATTAGGGATCGATGAGTATCAATTAACTTTGATTCTAGCTCTGTCCATGCCGTCTCCATCTCGACAAAAGTATCTCGTGCAATTGCAAAAGCGATCGTCATCCGCTCCATTAGTTCTGGGAGGGAAACCGATCGATTCTGATAGTTGGCACCGCTCAAGTCTCGCTGAGCTAGAGGAATCTGGAGATTGGGCAAGTCGATCGATGTTCCTACCAATAGATGCTCGATCGCATCCAACTGAAGATCGCTGATAAATAACGATGGTAACTCGCGCCGCAACTTTTGTACTCGATCGAGCTGGTGATTGAATAGTTCTAGATACTCAAATAATCGATCGAGCGCTGTTAGTGCGGTACTTGCTTGCTGCTGGGTAATTCCAGTCACATTGCGCGGTGGATTCCCCATTCCACTCAAGCGTTGATAAGCCGACAGATCGTACAAATCCAGTAAATTTTGATTGGCTGCATCACCCTTCTGCTGCCATTCTAATAATAATCGATCTATTTGCGCCAGCGTTAGACCCATGTTGTTACAATTAATGTGGTGATTTGGAAAGAACTGATGACTCTTATCGCTGCCAAGTGGAGTCTTGATGACTACCACAAGATGATTGAAGCTGGACTATTGGACGACCGCTCGGTAGAGTTGATGGATGGAGCAATTATTCAGATGGTACCAGAAGGGATCGCTCATGCCTTTTGCTGTAGGGGTACGGCAAAGTATCTCCGCACGATCTTGGGAGAGCGAGCCGAAATCAGTGAGGCGCACCCAATTAGTTTACCCAACGACTCGGAACCAGAACCCGACATCGCCATTATCAAAGCTCCCGATACTCTCTATCGCGATCGCCATCCACAACCAGATGATATATTTTGGCTGATCGAGATTGCGAATACAACTCTCATCAACGATTTAGGTGCCAAGCGAGAGCTTTATGCCCAGGCGGGTATCTCGGAATATTGGGTGATGAACTTGCAAACCTCTGAGTTAAAGATATTTAGAAACCTCACCGCCAATGGGTATCGTGCTGAAATCAGTCTCAACAGCGGTACTATTTCACCCCTGGCTTTCCCCGAGATCTCGATCGAGATCTCTCGTTTATTTCGATAGCAACTTAGCGCGGATGATGCCAATACTGATATGCCGTATATGCCATCGTCACTACCCCTGTAATAATCGCTGACTCATCCACCATGAATTGGGGATGATGTAGGGGATGGTTCTTGGTATCTGGCGTACCGACACCCAATCGAAACATCGTCCCAGGGGCATGTTGCAGGTATACAGAGAAGTCTTCCGCGCCCAGAGAGGGTTCTGGTAAGATTTGGACTCGATCGCTGCCCCAGGCGGCTCTAGCCGATGATTCGAGGATCTGGGTGAGGGCGAGATCGTTTTGGACGGAGGGGACGCCGCGCCGATAATTCACGACACATTTGGCACCATAAGTCCGACAAATATCGGTGACAATTTGCTCGATCCAGCCAGGGAGTGTCGCATGAGTTTCAGGATGGAGCGATCGCACAGTGCCAGACAACTCCACGCGATCGGCGATAATATTGGGGGCGCGTCCGCCGCTAATCGTGCCGATTGTCAACACGATCGGTCGGAGTGGGTTCTGGGTACGGCTAATCGCTTGCTGAAGCCCCGTAATCACCTGCGAGGCGATCCAGATCGCATCTACGGCTTCATGCGGTCTAGCACCATGCCCAGACTCACCCAGGATTGAGATCTCCAAGTCATCAGCAGCGGCTGTCAAAGCTCCATATCTAATCCCGATCGATCCCGCCAGAATCGATGGAAACACATGCAGGGAAAAAATACCATCAACCTCCTTCATCACCCCATCAGCGACCATCCAGGCTGCACCAGCCGCGATTTCTTCGGCGGGTTGAAAGATAAAACGAGTAGTCCCTGGTAATGCCACCCCCAACTCCGCCAGGATCATGGCTGTACCCAAGCCTACAGTAGTATGGACATCATGACCGCAAGCGTGCATGATCCCTGGGTTCTGGGAACTAAATGGCAATCCCGTCCGTTCGACAATCGGGAGTGCGTCCATATCCGTCCGAATTGCCAACAGGCGATCGTCTGTTCCCGCACCCGCCAGCTCTCCCACTACCCCAGTTTTACCTACGGATTCTTGAGTCTTCAATCCCGCCGCTGACAATACGCCAGCAATATACGCCCCAGTTTGGTATTCCTGTCCGCTCAATTCTGGATGTGCGTGCAGGTGGCGACGAATTTCGATCAGTCTGGGTGCGAGATTGGTGGCGATGGAGCGGATGCGATCGAGCATAATAGTTGAAATAAGACTGGCTAGTTACCAAATGGTTCCAAATGAAACAATTTTAGGCTTCGATCCAGGCAAGGATAAATGTGGCATGGCAGTAATCGATGGCAATCGCGTCGTACTCTGCCATCAAGTACTGCTAACAGCACAAGTCATCGCCCAAATTGGCGATCGATGTTTGCAGTATAACGTCAGTCGGATTGTGATGGGCAACCAAACCACCTCTAAACAATGGCAACAACAACTAACTACAGCTTTTCCTCAGCTACCGATTTCTCTAATTGACGAACGCTATAGTAGTCTAGAAGCACGCGATCGCTATTGGCAGATGTATCCAGCTAATTTTTTGACTAGACTCATTCCTCAAGGAATGCGTCAACCACCTCGCCCGATCGACGATGTGGTGGCGATCGTGTTGATCGAGCGATACTTAAATCAGTTGACAGCTAAAAACTGAGAGATCCTCAGTCACTAAATTTAAGCCGCGATCGAGTAACCTTGGCTGGCTAATAATTGAGTTGCCTGAGTCAGATCGTAGGGAAAGGGTGCTTTGAGTGGTCGATAATCATGGGGATGAGCTTGAGCGTGACGAATGACGGCATTGATCAACATACATGGTTCATCCCCGATGTTGATCGCTGAATGAGGCACTAACGGGGGAATAGTTACTACTTTGGGTTCGCGATCGCTCAGCGGAATATATTGATATTTACCATTGTGCAAAATCACCAAGATGAATTCACCCCGCACTACCATTAATTTATCGGTTTGATATTTGTGTACGTACATGTCATCGATCGTCTGGGGCGGAATTTGCACCAACATCGTTTCATGACTGGCTTGCGGAGTATAAAACTCGATCGTCCCCGCTTTGGCTGATATCAGCGGATGGATTTCTACACCTTTGGATAATGACATACTGAATCTCCAATAATTTGGGATAGTTCGCCGAAAAGAGGTAGTACACCGATGTGCGCTGTTTGGACGCTCAGTCAATCCACAGCACACTTATAAATTTAACTAGCATGTACTCATTTTAACGACTAAAAATCCTTGCGTTGGTAACTAAACAAACAAATTGTATATTTTTATAATCATTGTGCGCTAATGGCTGATTTTTGTGAGGTTGATTGGCTAGCGTTCATAGTATTGATTTGTTGGGGAAGGGGTAAAGCTTAAAACAGTAAGTGAGCGTAAATATTTCTTGGCTAGAGATAGCCGAAAATCTGGATGGTGGGCAGTGCCCACCCTACTGGCTCGACACGACTAAAACTGTGGGTAACGCGATCGCTTAAAATATTACTGGTTGTATTTTTCAGGATTCTGAATGCCCACAGTTTTAGTCGTGTCGAGCCACTACCATCCTACCCCTAAAGCCTAAAACCTAATCCTCCAGTTCCCACAGGTCCTTCGGATTGTCAGGATCGATCGGGCGTTTGGGATGAATGACCAGGACTAATTGAGCGAGAATAGGGACACTGGGAGGCGTATCAAACCATTCGATCGCCAGTTGTCCATCGCGATCGATCGCAAAGTAGTTAAATTCATTCCACTCAGTCACATTGCGATCGAGGATGACGATCGTTTCTGGTGATTCGTTAGAAATTTTCATCGGTAGATTACCACGTTCGCCAATCACCGCGATCGGATCTTCGGCTTTACATAATACGCCCCAACCTGGGAAGCTCACCCAGCCACCTTCCCAATTCTGGCGCACGATTTGGAACGAACTGGTGGCGGCAATTTTGGGTACGGAGGCGAGGATGCTACTAGCGATCGGAAATGTCCCAGCCACTGGGATTGTGCGGGGCATTTGTTCGTCTGCCTCCAACCGATAAATCGGTAGTGCTGGTGCAGTCCGTTGGGGTGGTGCAGATAGCGCGATCAGGAGTTTTTCGATCTGGTTGCGGGCACTCTGACTGTGAGCGAACATCAGTCCACGCGCGATCAGGCGGGTTTTTTCCGTCAGATCGGTTTGTTGCTTGACATATCGCCAATACTGATAAGCAACAGCATCACCTGGATGGTGGGTAAAACCCTCCGGCGGCTGGCGCATATACGAAAATTCTTTAAACGCCTTGGCGACTTCCTTGGAGCCTTCTGAGTCAATATTGCGGTTGTACAGGTAGTCAGCGGTAACCGCTCGATCTGCTTGTGAGAGAATGCGAAGTTCGTAGAGGCTATCGCTACCCACGCGCTGATAGTGAGTTTGGGTGGCGGGGGCGATGCCGACACTCATCATACTGTCGAATACCTGGGCAGCGACAATGATTTGATTTTGCTGAATCGGTTCAAATCCAGTCGCCTCAAAAATCTCTTGGGGATTGAGTCCGGTTTTTTGCAGTTTTTGGCAAGCTTTGCCCCATTCTACCCAGTTGCTTTCTTTGCGCCGCAACATCAGCAGGAGTGCTTCGGTGTCGATGGGTGTCTGGTTGTCAGTAGGTTCGGTCATGGTTGGCGATCTCGATCGATAGATCTCTAGTATCTTACGTTGGTACGGTTGCTGACAATAGTCACTAGGCTTGAGGTGTTAGGTATTAGGTTTTAGGGGTAGAGGATAGAGGCTTATAGATTTGCTCGAAATCCTAACTGAAAAGCTAGGTTGATGTAGGCTATGTTAGGCATGAGCCACATGAGCACCAGTATTCGATCCTAAAGCTCTGAATTTAGGATCGCTATATTGCGGTTGTGTTTGGAGTTGGGTGAGTTTTGACGATCGACCTGTGCTACTTTAACTGCTAAGAATCGCAATTGAGTAGCTGAGTCATCGGATCGTACTTATTATCACCACTTTTTCATGCCCAAACATCTCATTGCCTCACTCTTAGGAATCTGTATTGCGCTCCCATGCGAATTAACTACCTCAAGACGATCGATCGCGGCAAGTCCCAGCGAAAACACCAATTCTGGGCACCTGTTAAGTACTGCCGCTAACCGTGCGGATCGGTTGCGCCTACAAATTGTTGCGATCGCAACTGGCTCGACCCAAGGTTCGGGAGTGATAATCCAGCGCAGGGGGAGGACTTATACTATTCTCACGGCTGCACATGTAGTCAACAATCTGGGCAGTTCTCCAGTAAATATCATCACACCCGATCGCCAACAGTATCCGATCGATCCGCGTGCAGTCAAACTCGCCCCCAATCGGATCGATCTGGCTACTATTACCTTTGAAAGCGATCGTGAATATGTCGTCGCCGCACTGGGCAATTCCCAGATCCTCACCAAGGGACAGCCAATTTTGGCGATCGGATTTCGGGGCAAGTCCTTGAAATTTTACCCTGGTACAATGGTGGCGATCGGTCGTCAAGCTCACGATCGTGGCTATGGATTAGCCATTGGCGGGGCGGAAATTTTACCAGGAATGAGTGGCGGGGGCTTATTTGACGAAGTGGGAAGCCTAGTGGGAATTAATGGTAAGAGTATTGGGACGATCGATCCTGTTAGTATTAAAGTCGTTCGCGTTAATCGCGTTAAACCAGTTAGTGGTTTGGCAATTTCGATCGATACTTTTGTCCAGATTGCCAGTCAACTAAATCTCGATCTCGGCACGAAATTGCCAGCCCTCAGCACGTCACTACCCACCGCCGATGATTTTTTTATCACGGCAGGAAACAAGTCGCAACAAGGTGATTATCATGGTGCAATTGCCGATTACGATCGCACTTTAGCGATGAATCCGCAATTTAGCGAAGTCTATTTTCGGCGCGCAATTGCCCGCACTCTACTCAAAGACTGGCAGGGTGCAGAGGCAGACTATACCCGAGCGATCGCGATTGAGCCGCGATATCCTGAAGCTTATCTCCATCGGGGTAGCGTCCGCAATAGCCTCACCAATTGGCGCGGTGCAAAGTCCGACTTCGATGCCGTCATCGCGCTCGATCCCTACAGCTCATCTGCTCATGTCGGGCGGGGAGTTGCCCTCTGCGCGCTCGATCGGTGTCGAAGTGGATTGCAAGATTACGATCGCGCGATCGCCCTCAACCGCTCTGATGCTGACGCTCATAGCCGCCGAGGTTTTGCCCACTATCGACTCGGCAATCGCAAAAATGCGATCGACAGCTACATCACCGCCGCCGAACTCTACCGCCAACAAGGCAAAGATCGCGACTACCTGGAGACAGTTGAGAAAATTAGGCAACTGGTTAGAGGGTAGGGATTAGACTTGAGGCTTTAGGTATTAGGGGTTAGAACGCTTGCCCGCAAACACCTTATCATCTCATCTACTATCCACCATTCACTCCCTACGCTAAAGCCTAAAACCTAAAACCTAAAACCTAAAGCCTCAAGCCTAATTAAGGCGTAAATCAAAATGTTGAGCTATGCTGAGGATATTAATTGAGTAAAGAGCGATCGCTGTATATGCGGAAACTGTTGGTCTTGTGCTTATTTTGCTTAGGCATAGGGTTTGCCATCTTTAACTTCCAAGGATTGGCAACCAAGGGAGAATTTGATTCCCTAGTTATTGACTTCAAAGAGAATATTTCAGCCACTGAAATCGATCGCCAGTTGCAGGTATTGAGTAGACAATATCAGCTCACACCACGCCTCAATAGTCAATTTTCGCAGTCCGAGCAGACATATACAGTCACAGGCGATCGGGCATTACTCGATAAACTACGAGCGTCGAGCTTGAGTCAAGCTACCGAAGCGATCGAACCCAATTATATCTATCATGTTTCGGTTGCGCCCAACGACCCGCAATATAGCAAGCAGTGGCACTTGCTCAACATCCACGCCGAACAAGCCTGGGAACAAAATCGCGGTAAAGGCGTAACCGTTGCCATTATCGATACAGGCGTCAGCAAAGTTCCCGACTTGGCTCAGACCGACTTTGTCAAAGGTTATGATTTTGTCAATGACAAAATCAATGCTGACGATGACAACGGACATGGTACTCACGTAGCAGGCACTGTCGCCCAATCTACCAACAACAACTACGGTGTTGCCGGAATTGCTTTTGAAGCCAAAATCATGCCGCTCAAGGTCTTGTCAGGCAGTGGTGGCGGGACGATTAGTGATATTGCCGAAGCGATTAGATTCGCGGCTGACAACAAAGCCGATGTGATCAATATGAGCCTCGGTGGTGGTGGCGAAAGTCAAGTGATGAAAGACGCGATCGACTATGCTTATCGTAAAGGTGTCGTCATCATCGCCGCCGCTGGCAATGAAAACAATAATTCCGCATCCTATCCCGCCCGTTACGCCCATGTCATCGGCGTAGGTGCAACCGACGCTCAAGGCGAACGCGCCGAATTTTCTAACTATGGTGCGGGTGTAGACATCGCCGCTCCAGGTGGCGGACATGGTAGCAAGATCTGGCAAGAAACGATCGATCCTGAGACTAATACACCGATTATCATCGGCTTCCAAGGTACGAGCATGGCAGCTCCCCACGTCGCAGGTGTCGCCGCACTAATCAAATCCACAGGTGTCATCGCACCAGAGGAAGTATTTGCCGTCCTCCAGCAATCCGTCCGCAAAATCGAGCAAGACCCCCAAAACTTCTACGGAGCCGGACATCTCGACGCGGCATCTGCTGTCAAACTCGCCCAAACTGGCAAAATCTCCTTCAATGATTTCTTCCGCTGGTTGCGCGATAATGGCTATCTCAATCTCCGGTTCTGGATTGATGGTGGTGCGATCGCATTATTGCCGAAACTTGCGATGGTATTGGGTTCTTATCTATTAGCCTTCTTGATCCGCGCCTACGTCCCCTTCGGATTGCCGCTAATGAGCGGGATGATCGCTGGGAGCAGTGGGTTGTTCTTCCTCAAGGGATTCTACATCTTCGATCTGCCACAGGCACCATTTCGCCTATTAGGTAGTTCGATCCCTGAAGTGGGAAATGCGATCGCAGGTAACAGTATTCTCAATCCAGTGTTCGCCAGTGTCCTAATTCCGCTAACATTACTAGTGGTCTGCTGGTCGCTTCCTCAAGCAAAATGGTTTGCCGTGGGTACTAGTTTGGGCGTGGCGGCTTGTCTGTTGGTTAGTGCAGCAGTCGCTCCCAGCGTTTGGTTATTGGGTGATGGCGGGGTTGCCCGCAGTTTCTTGGTGCTAAATGGATTGTTATGTTTTGGTTTGGCAAGGTTCGCAGCGAGAGGAGATTCTCAAACAGTATGATTACAGCGGTTGGTGGCATTGAGCACAAAGGTTTTGGTACTGGTGCCTGGGCACTAGTAACTGAGGATGGGACTACTTACGAATTGTTGGATTGTCCGCGCGATTTACGTAAGATCGGATTGCACGTCAAAGTTCAAGGCACATTAAATGACGATGTGATGACTCTAGCAATGATCGGGAAGGTCTTAAATGTCAATTCTTTTGAGATTTTAGAAGATCGCTCTTCAGTCGAATAACAATTTATTTCTGACTTCTATAGATAGGATGAGGTTGAGTTTTACTTAACTTCATCCTATTTTTTTAGAGATAGAAATTTATCAGGTTGCGATCGATAATAAGCAATCTTAAATGAGCAGTTGTCTAGATGTAGTGTTAGGCACCAGCCGTAACGCATCAGGAGCGATACCTAAGGCTCTGATTTACGATTGCTATACATCCCAAGCAGATTTGTGTAAGGCGATCGATCGCCCACTAAGCTAGAATAATGACTAGACCGACTATCATCGTCCCAGCAGCTCACTATGTCTGAAGAAAAATTAGATCTAATTCAGGGGCAGTTGCACCAAGTGCTCCAAGGCATGAACGTGATGCAACAAGGGATGAATGTGATGCAACAGGATATCGGTGTCTTGAAGCAGGATGTCAGTGCCATGAAGCAGGACATAGTTGCTATGAAGCAGAATGACAATGCCTTGCGGGAAGATATACATGACTTACGGAACCGAGTCAATAGTATTGAAGGTGCCGTGATGCTGATAGTTCGAGATGGTTTTACTCCGCTCCGTAACTATGCGGACGATCTCAATTTTGAGTTATCAGAAGTTCAACGTAAAAATAGATTACTAAACCGTCGCGTGAGACGATTGGAAAGACGGGATTCAAATGACGATTTTGAATATTAATCGATCGATGACCATCTCGATCGCGATAACAAGTATATTAAAATAAAGCACCAGATAGACAATTGAAGTCATTACTAAAATTATCCAACTTTGCTAGTGCTTTAACTAATCGAGCTAAGCTTTGTTACCATCTTTGAGCTTCTTTCTCATCCGTAATGCTGCCGTACCACCGATGAGAGTCCCCACGATCGTAAATGGTTCGGGGACTGCCTGAGCTGTCTGAGTCGCTTGAATCTGGTAAACCTTGCCAAGTCCTAAACCTGGAGAAGAGAATAGTAATCCCGATCCAGCACCCATATCTGTCGCAAACAGTGAGTCTTGGGTAGATAGTAAACTACTAAAATGACCAAAGCTTCCGCCCGATCGATTGGTACTTAGAAAATGAGAGTATGAATTGGTTGCCAAGTCGTAGTAAACCAAAGGATTTTTGAGGTCATCGCCATCTTCATAGGCAAGACGACCAAAGAAACCTAGAAATAAGCCATCATTTAATTCATCAGGGAATGATGTCGGTGCAAAAGCTAACGTAGCAACTCCCGTACTCTCGGCACCTGGAATTGTTGGATCGGAAATGGGCTGAAAAGTTGTCAGTGGCTTGATGAAACTAGAGTTGATGCTGACATCTTGACCTTCTCCATTCACAAAAGTACCTGGAGAACCATACTTCTCCCCATAGGCAGGAAAACCAAAATTTTCGACAACTAAATTCTCATCAAGCTGAGCAGCAGTTAATCGATTCAGCTCGTCAGCAGTGAGAGATTGGTAAAGTGCTACATTGGTAATGCTATCAATGCCATTTTCACCAATGTACAGATCGCCTGTTTTTTTGTCAACTTCCAGCGCGGCAGCATTCCGCAATCCAGTAGCAACCAAAGTAGGTGTTCCAATAGTCAGACCTGAGCCAGTCGTAATCGGCAGTTTATAAATAGAATCTCCGGTGAGAGCTGTCGGCGGAAGCGCGATCCCTACGCCACTGATGGAGATCGAATTAGGTGGAGTTGCGAGATTATTTACAGCAGCACCTAAATTAAAGAACAGGTCAAATTCATTCATTCCAGTTTGACGAACTGCCAGAGACGAAGTGGCTTGGTACCGATTGGCAGGAAAGGTAAAGTCCAGAGATCCCTTGAAAACCAAGGAATTAGCACTAAGATTGGCTCCTTGCTGGAATACTGAAATCCGATCGCGATCGAAGCTAGTGACAAATAAGTAGTCATTGACAGCGCGAATTCCGCTAATTCCTCCTGGTAACTTATTGCCAGCGATTGCTCCGTCATAGAGGATCGTTTTTTCAGCAACACCATCACCGTTGGTATCTTGAAGTCGCACGAGCTGACCTGTACTGTTGGCATCGAAAAAATTGCTACCCTGAGTGGTGCCCACCAACAGCGAACCATCTTTAAGTTGTACCAGACCAGTGGGGAAATCTAAACCTGTGGCAAATTCTGTAATCTGAAACTGACTTTGAAATATGGGATCTATCCCCAAGTTAGTTGCTCGGACAACTTCACCTGATAAGCTCAGACCTAACGAGAAGCTTGTTAAACCAGCAATTCTAAGAAAGTTTTTCATTTGAGGTTCTAGTATTAGTCCTAAGGGAAAGGGGTGCTAGCTCTAATCGATCGATGCTATGGTAGCAGACCGAAGCTTTTTGCTCATCCACTCTGGTGCCTTACCATCAACGAGTGTTGGCGGTTCATTAAAGTAGGTAAGACATACGCCGCCCTGTCGAGTAGGAGTGGCGTCCAAACTTGCAGATCTGTATGCTAAGTATACCCAAGTTGTGTCACACGATCGATTCTCAAGAAATTAAATTACTCGTTTATAAACCAAATACTATATACGGCATAGCTTTCGGCTTGAAGTATTTTAGAGATCGTTTACCGTACAACTCGTTAGCGGGAGTGCGATCGTGGAGGCTACCAAAATGTTGAGCCATCGCCACGTTGGCAGAGCAGTTGGCAACTAGAGGATGAAAAATTAGTCGCTCGTGTGCTAAAATACGATGTTTGGACTCTAAATATCAACTCTTCGACGTTCTCAACGAGACGGATTCCGCACGGCGGACGCTACGCGAACGAGATATGTAGGTGTAAGCGACACATTATTAACTGATTTACTTTAGTCAACGTGCGCGTACATCGATAGGAGGCGGATTAATACGGAAGAGAACACCACTAGGATAAACTATAATATTGCATGGCCAGTCAGAAAACAGT
>NZ_JBGSPA010000014.1:0-2544 GCF_041738855.1 Chamaesiphon sp.
CGATACAGGCGAACACCAGCAGATAACCACCGCGCTGTAAGCTGGGGTTGTGACGCTGAGTAGGTTGGGCTTGGTAAATACCAAAGGCGACCAGACCCAGATAAATCGGTGCCCAAATAGCAAAGGCGTAGTTGGCGGGCAAAATTTGGACTGAAGGAAACAGGCGATCTGATAGAGTCGCCATATCAACACCATCGGGCGGAAAGAAGTTAGAGATGGTATTGATGACAATGCTGCCGATAATGGCGGCGAGAATCGTTACTTGTCTTACTAGATCTGGATCTGCACGTTGAATGGTTAGTTTCATTAGTGCTACTCCCCACTTGTATCCCACTTGACGGCGAGATGATCTTCCACCGAACATACACCTTGAGCAGTCCAGGCAATGCGTTCGGCTTCCTCGCGCTGGGCAAGCGTCCGCACTGTGCCGTGGAGGATGACTTTGCTACCCACAATCTCGACACGGATTTTGCTGGCATCTAACATGGCATTACGATCGATCGCCGCTTCAATATCCATGCCGACTGCGGGGATTTTATCGGTGGATTTAATCGAAATTGAATTAGACACCCCATGAACGCCTGATAGATGTCGCACGACGGTTTCCGCTGCATTCTTTTGGTACCACCACTCCACCTCGCCCTCTAGGATAATCCAACCATTCCGCACCGTTATGTCGATGGCTCCTTTGGGAATTGTGGTAGACCAGCCAATTTTGTGAGCAGCAGCGGCGGCGATTTCGCCGTCGTCGCGATGATTGGCATTGGGGATATGAAGTTCGATATCATCGGCAATTGCTAATACCCCAGCCACCCGTTTAACTGCGTGGACGGCGGCTAATTTTTCGTCAAAGCTGGTGGTATAACCAGTGAGTGTGACGATGCCATCTGTGACTAAAACGCCGATTTCTGTGACTTTGAGACTGGGATCGTATTTGAGTTCCGATAGCACATCAGTTTTGATTTCGGTATCGGTTTTATCTAAGACATTAAGCATTTGTTTTTCCTGAGTTTTAGGTAATTTATTAATGATCGTTATTCCACAATCGAAGACCAATTAACACCGAGATGATTGTCCACTGACCACACACCTGGTTCTGACCAAGCGATTCGTTCGGCTTCATCCCGTGCGGCAAAGCTGCGAACATCACCACGCAGCACCACTTTGTTATTCTCACTCTCGACTTGAATCCGATCTACATCCACGATCGCACTGCGTTTAAGTGCCGAGTTAATGTCTTCTTCAATCGCCATTTTTACCGCTTTAGATTGGACAGAGATCCCGTTAGATACGCCTGTGACACCCATTATTTGTTGCACGAGATCTACCGCAGCATTCTGTTGGTACCACCACTCAACTTCCCCCGCTAGCGATACCCAGCCGTCATTAACTATGACTTCAACAACATCTGAGGGAATTATGGTAGACCATGCGATTCGATCGATGACAGCCTGGGTAATGTCTTCATCTGTCCGGTAATAAGCATCGGGGATGTTGACTTCAATCTCGTCGATAATTGCCTGTACTCCATTTACCCGTTTAACTGCATTCACGGCTGCCCATTTCTCGACATAACTGGTAGCACAGCCATTGAGTGTTACCGTGCCATTTTCCACCAACGCACCGATGTCTGTGACGTTTACACTTGGCTCATAGCTGAGTTCTGATAGGACATCATCTTGTAATTCTGTATCGGTTTTGTCTAAGGTATTAATCATTTGTTTCTCCTAAGTTTTAAGTGATTTGTTGAATCGGCGATTACCTACGTTGGCGTAGCCTACCGTAGTGAATTCTTTAAATAATCGATCGCACTACTCCCCCCTCCACTCGTAAGGCAGCACCGTTAATTGCCGAGGCTAAAGGACTGGCAACAAAGGCGACCAATGCAGCCACTTCAGACGTTGCCGCAAATCTTTGAATTAGAGAAGAGGGGCGCATCTTAGTAAAAAACTCTCGCTCAACTTGTTCGGGGGACAGATGTTGCTCCTTCGATAATCCTTGGATAAAGTCTTCTACGCCTTCAGAACGAGTTGGCCCTGGTAATACTGCATTGACAGTAACTTGGCTACCCATAGTTGTTTCCGCCAAACCTCGACTCACCGCCAATTGTGCCGTCTTGGTCACGCCATAGTGAATCATTTCAGCGGGAATATTCAATCCAGATTCACTAGAGATGAAAATAATCCGTCCCCAATCTTGCTTCAGCATCAGTGGCAAGTAATGGCGCGAGAGCCGAATCCCGCTCATCACATTCACGTCCAGAATATTCAGCCATGTTTCATCAGAGATATCTGCAAAAGCTTGAGAGCTATAAATTCCCAAATTATTTACTAAAATATCGACTTCTGGCACCTGTTGAATCATTGCTTCAACTCCGGCTAGTGTGCCCAGATCGGCAGCAATGCCAGCAATTCCAAATTCAGATTTTGACAACGGTATAGGGGGAGCAGGAGAATAGAAGGACTTCAAAAAGAGAAGCACAAATGGAGCCAATGAAGCTGAGTTTTATCGCCCTGCTCGAATATCTCAATCGAGCGATTTTGG
>NZ_JBGSPA010000037.1:0-39947 GCF_041738855.1 Chamaesiphon sp.
ATTTAAATCAATGTTTTTTCAACTATTAATGATATTGATGGTGGATTTTAATGTGCCAAAAATTGAAAAAATTCTGCTGTTAGCCTAAAAGTGTTGAAATGCCTGAGTTTGAGGAGACAAAACTTCATCGAACTCAGGTTATGAAGATGTCCGAGTACTAATACTCGGACAAGATCCCTACCATGGCGATAATCAAGCACATGGATTGTGTTTTTCGGTCAATCCTGGTGTCAAAATTCCACCGTCATTAGTCAATATCTACAAAGAACTCAACAGCGATCTCGGATTACCCATCCCCAATCATGGCTACCTTGTACCGTGGGCAAAACAAGGGGTGTTGATGCTCAATGCGGTGTTGACAGTGCGGGCACATACACCCAATTCTCACAAGGATAAAGGGTGGGAAACTTTCACAGATACAGTTATTACCAAAGTCAACCTCAAAACCGAGCCAGTGGTATTTGTCCTCTGGGGTGCTTATGCTCACAAGAAACTAAAACTCATCGATACCGATAGACATACTGTGATTCAATCTGCCCATCCATCGCCACTTTCGGCGCGGAATGGATTCTTTGGCAGTAAACCTTTTTCGGCAATTAATACAGTGTTAAATTCTGTTGGTCAACCAGAGATAGATTGGCAGATTCCCGATCTTTAAGTTCGTAACTGCCGATATTCATCAGAATTTTACCCGACTTGGTTCTACTACTTTGACAATGCGATCGAGTGGTTGTTTGCGTTGCTTGCCAGAGAAGACATTGACTTGATAAACGATCGC
This sequence comes from Chamaesiphon sp., assembly GCF_041738855.1. Taxonomy (GTDB): domain Bacteria; phylum Cyanobacteriota; class Cyanobacteriia; order Cyanobacteriales; family Chamaesiphonaceae; genus Chamaesiphon. Next base: position 779 of record NZ_JBGSPA010000037.1, read on the forward strand.
ATTGGTGATGTCCAGCGCAGTCATCCAGCCACTTTTGCGGTGATATGCACCTGTTTCGATATTGAGCCAGCCGGGGCCTTGAGCGACTTCGCCAGGACGGACACCTGGCAGTGTGAAGGTAATCGTATGTCCAGTAATGATGACTTTATCGGGAAAATAAGGAAAGTGATTGCTGAAGAATTTTTCTCTAATCCAGCAGAATTGTTCGTTGTTTTGCTTGTCTAACGACTTGAATGGATCGACTCCCGCATGGACTAAAAATACATCACCCAAGTCTAGATAAGACGGCAAACTCGCAAACCAATCGAGATCGGATTGGGGAATGCCAGCATCACCATAGCTCTCTAGCGTCGTGTCACCACCAGATGGCAACCAGTGGCGCAATGACATCTCATCGACAACGCCATTGTTAAATGATGTCAATAACATCACTTCATGGTTGCCCATCAAACAGGGATAATTTTGCTCCCGAATCCATTTGACAACCTCAGCACTTTTGGGGCCACGATCGATGACATCTCCGAGAAAATATACCCGATCTTCAGCGGATGTTTTACAAAAATCAATCAGTTGACGTAAACCATCATAGTGCCCATGAACGTCACCAATCGCGATCTGTCGGGGTAGCGAGCTGTGTTTCTTTTGAAATAAGTTAAACATAGAGTGGTTGGTGCTGGGTAATGTCAGTCGATGAGAGACTGAGATGTCAGCCACCTGGTATTGCTAATATTCACACGCTGGAGGTAAATAGCTCGGTTACCGGGGATCGGTATTGCCAAATCTTTGCTCTACTTCTTCATTATTACTCAATTCCTCGTCCCCGCGCTTCTTACTGGCGATCGCTGCACTCGATCTAGCCGACAGATGAGGCGAATGGCTGACGATCGCCACCTGCAAGCAGCCCACGGTGCGACTACTCCGATCGATAAGTGACTAGTCGCTACATTGGTGAGGACAGATCCCCGACTGCCGAGAGCAGTCGGGGATCTCGCGTCATTACGAATTGTGACGGCGGTGGAGATTTAACTCGGCTTGGGGAGCGGGATTGGGAGCTAGTTGTCGCCGCCAGTTTTCGACCCAATCGGGATGAAGAAAGGCAATGACGATCGTCACAGCAGCGAGAAAGCCGATCCCAGTCGTCATCCACAAGAATAAATTAATGGCGCGGTTGAGTCTAAATTTGGCATCCGAGGCTGAGTGCTGTGGTGCGGATCGCTCGATATTGGCGAGTTGGCTGCTAGCAGTTGTCTCGGCAGTTGGCGATACTTGACAAGACATCAACACTAGGGAGATATTATCTTCCCCATTGTGTTGATGAGCCAGAGCCAGCCAGGATTGGACGGCTTCAGTGAGGGGGATATCTGCCTCCAGAATCCGCTGTGCATAATCTTGCCAAGAACTCTCAACGAGATGGCGATCGCTCAAACCATCGGAGCAGAGTAATAAAATCCCCTCCTCGATCGCCATAAATCGCTGGACAGTAGGTACGATCAGCTCTCCAGGCTTCATCCCCAATGCTTGGGTGAGGGCGGTAGCGTCGGGGCGACTGGCACTATGCCAGGGCACATCTCGACCTTGCTTGACTTCGCGAGTCGCGATATCATCATCGATCGTCAAGAGTTGGCATCGCTGGGGGGTGATCCAGTAAGCCCGACTATCGCCGACATGGGCGATATAAACTTCATGGGAATAGCCAATGCCTTGAGGAGTTGAAATCGGCTGATTGACTTGGATCGCCATCACCATCGTCGTACCCATGCGGCGACGCTCTGTTCGTCCTTGGCTTTGGTTTTGGACGGTGATGGTATTGTTGGCAACGCGGACGATCGCCGCGATCGTACTACAGATCTGCTCGGGAGAGACGATTTCCCGACTGTTCGCCAGATCGGCGACGAGACTCTGAGCCTGGATTTTGAGTAACTTCACTGCCATTTGACTGGCAACTTCACCCCCATCATGTCCGGCTACTCCGTCGCAGACGATCGCAATTTTCCCACCTGTGGGATCTTGAGCCAGTTCTAGCGGCGTGGGATAATACGAATCTTCATTGTGTTGGTGAGTCGCTCCTGCATCCGTACCGCCAGCGATCTGCCACTTCAAGGGTAATTGGGCGGCTTGTTCGAGCACGATCTGATTCAGTGTCGCGGCAACATTCCGAAGTGATGCCTGTTCCGCCTGCATTTTGATAAATAGGGCGCGCAACCTGTCGTCGATCTCTGGGGAGGTGCCAGTCAGGGTTTGGAGCCAGAGTGTGCCCAGTCTAGAGAGTGTGACTTTGGTACCTGTCGCATCATCGGGTAGCAGTTCGCACAATCGCAGACACCACCCATCAACGCGGAGATTGTCCATCACGACGAGACTCGACAGGACACCAGTTCCTGCTAGTGGTGCCCACAACTCGATCGCCTGCCACAACCAGTATGCCTGATAGAGTGGTGTTGCCGTACTCCAAGCTGCGATCGGACTCGGTAGCAATTTGCCATCACTATCGATCGGAATATTGTCGAGGAGGGGGATGTCGAGGACTTCACCCGATCGGTTGAGGGAGCAAAAGCCGTGGATGTGGGGTAAGTGTAGCTGATACTGATACAGATGCGCGTAGGCTAGAGCCTGACGCGGTAGGGGCGATGGGACATCAGGTGGTTCCTGGGGCTTGGTATCTAGCCACAGTTGGGGAGAGATCGCATGATATCGATCCTCAACTAGTCTGCCAGCAGGAATCCAAGTTGCTTGTTGCTCGGCAGCCCAGAGATAGCGAGACACCAATGGTTGGGCAGTAGTCATAGGTTCGGAAATCGGGGGCAAAAAGATCGATCTAGCTAAATCCAATACGTCATTTTAGTAATGCAATATTGGCGGCATTAATTTCTGTAGTTTACGATAGAAATCGAGCATTTAGAAATCTGTTGGTAATAGATATCACCGATCGTCGAACTGTCTTTCAAAACTCGGGGTCGGGGCAACTAAGAAATTGCCCCAACCCCGAATTTTTAAGCTCGAAAGCCGCTGTCTTGATTCGCTGATTGGTGCAACACATGCGGAGGAAACCTCCGCGTGATTGCATCCGCAAACCGTCGGGGAACAGAGGCGAGCGCGAATCGCTGTCAACTGTCAACTGTCAACTGTCAACTGTTTAAATCGATGGCACGGTAAAATGAAACCGACTACCGCGATCTTTGCCCGCAGATTCTGCCCAGATTTCGCCGCCCCAGCCATTGACGATCTGCCGACAGATTGCCAGTCCCAATCCAGTGCCACCCGTAGTTCGGCGCAGGGAACCCTCCGCTTGATAGAACCGCTCGAAGACCATTTGGAGTAATTCGGGGGCGATACCGCGTCCGGTATCAGTGATGATGACTTCGAGCATTGATTCGATCCGTGCTGCTTGGATGCCGATCCGATCGGTACCCGTCGTAAATTTACAAGCATTATCGAGCAGTTTGGTGAGGACTTCAACTAGCCATTCGCCATCAGCTCGCACAAAGGGCAAATCGGTGGGAATGTCCACGATGATTTTGGGAAGATCGCGGTTATAGCGACGGGCATTCAAACCACTGAGGGCAAGATCGATGCACTCTTCGAGGGAGAGCGGTTCGGGATGCCATTGAATCCGACCGCTTTCGAGCTGGGAGAGGGTGAGAAAGTCTTGAACGAGTTTCCGCATCCGTTCGGCGTCGCCGAGGGCGGTATTGAGCATGACTTGCCGCAGTTCGAGGGACATATCCGGTTCGGTTGCCAGACTTTCGAGACAGACTTGGATGGTAGATAGAGGCGTGCGTAGCTCGTGTCCGGTGATGGCGACTAGATTGGCGCGGGTGCGATCGAGTGCTTCGAGTTGTTGGTTGAGATATTCCAGGTTGGTGTATGATTCGGCTTGGATCAAGGTGCTGCCGATTTGGGTGGCGATCGCTTCAACGAGATTGATGGTATCATCCGACCACGGTAGGGGCGATGGGTCATGTTGATGTAGTTCGACGATTCCGAGGATTTTGTCTTGGTGCAGGACGGGGACAATCAGCCAGTCGGTGATGCCTAGCTTGGTGAGGGTCCGCTGCCAAGTTTTGGTAATATTGACTTCAGCCAGAGATGTTGATTCGTGAGTTTTGACTACCGCTTTGAAGATCGGATTATCGGCGAGATTCCAGGATTGACCGATCGAGGAAGGTAGTTCGGGATTGGCGCGATATTCATGGGCGATGGTAGTCTGGCGATCGTCTACATGATACTGATAGATCAAGCACCGACTGACTTTTGCTGCTTTACCGATCTCCTGTCCAGCGACGTGAAGGATATCTGCCGAATTGAGGGAGCGGCGAATTGCACCTGTAATGGTATTGACGAGCCGTTCGCGTTCTTCTTTTTCTTCGATCGAGCGATAAGCTTTGAGGAGTTTGTATTGGCGCGCTTGGAGATATGTCACCAATCGCTGCACAAATGCGTCAGCACTAGCTGAATTGTCTTCGGGTATAGTAGGAACTGCAACTAGGTATTCTTGCTTCGCCTGGAGGATTTTGGCGGCTAGTTCGGGGCGATAACCTTGAATCCGATCGAGTAAAATATGGGCGGCGGCGATCGTCACTTGGCGATCGAATGTCCAAATCCCCTCAAACCGCCGCGAAGCATCGATTTCTGGTAAAACTGGCATGTCTGAAGATGGCCCAACTTTTTCCCGACAGATCAGGCAGGCTGCCGACTGGGCACCGATGGCGATCAAATGCCACTCACTTCCCAACGCATCAGTGCTCTCAAATGGCACCAACTCATATTCCTCCAGCCGATCGCTAAACTCAGCATCTGGTGCCGCTAGGACATATACTTGGTCGCTAATCTCTCCCAGCCGCCGATAGCGATGCGCTTCTTGCCGATAAAACTTCTCTTGCTGAAAACTGGCAATCAGCAACGGCCGATCTGTACCTGCGAGGACTCGATCTTCCATCGCATGTGATAGAGCCGTGAGCGAAGACTTAAAGTACAAATGCGATCTCAGTTGAGGCATTTGCCGCAGTAATTCGCTTAAAACCGATCGTGGATTACTCACTATAATTCTTTTCCCCTAGGGCTGCGGCAGGGCTGGGGCGGCGATCGTTACTATCGAGGATACCGAGCGACATCAGGACAGTAGGATCTTGGGCTTACCGATTTCTATATTACAGAAAAATCAGACCGAATAGCTACTGGATCGGGTTTTCACGCTGATAGCTTCACTATTATTTACCATCACAATGCTTGACAATCGATCGCTGCAAGGTAATCTATGTGCCAATTGCCAATCACGATCGTCCATATCAGCTCGAAACTACCAAGTGAGAGTGAGTTTGGAGCGGGAAATTACTGTTGTGAGCGGAGATTTTCTAGTTGAATAGACTCGATCGAATTAGCCAGCACTCGTGCTATAAAAAATTTGAGGCTGAGGGGGCATAAAGTTTCAAAACCCCCTCACCTCAAATTTTAGGTTCGATTACTATCGACACAAGACGCTCGATTTAGGACTCAGGCGTGGGCACTAAGTCTAGTTCGGGAGCATCGCTTGCCTTGCTAGGGTTACTACTATTGTCTAGATCGAACTTCGTTTTCGAGACGGCGATCGCAAATACTAATAAACCAAACAGCGGCTTTGCCAATACGTCAGCGATCGTGTAACCAACTTGAACGCCCACCGTTGCCGAGGTACCAGCAATCCCAAATACAGGCAGCAGGTAAGCAATCGGGTAAACACCCCAAGAGAATAACAGTAGTAGCCGCATATTCCGAACTATAGACTGCACCTCGACAGGTTGACGTTCGAGAGACTTGGACAATTCGACCCACAATACATAGAGAATGTAAGCGAAAGGAACCGTACTGACAGCACCCCAAATTAGGCGAGTTTTGATAACTGCTGAAATCTCGCCAGGATAGCCAGTGACAATCATCAAGACTGATGCGATGACCAGTTTGGTGAGCAAAGGTCTTGACTCCTTGCCTGATAGTGCCAGCACTGCAACTGTTTCCACCAGTAGCAGCGGTACAGTCAACAGCCAATCCACATAACGGTAAGCATCATTAAATGGTGCGCCAGTTAGAGTGTACACGCCATTTTGGAGGCTATAGGCTTCATCCCAACTGTTGAAGATCCGGAAGTAATGATAGCCAGCGATACTGACGACGATCGCGGATACTAGTAGTGCTAGTCGATATTTTGCACCCACTTGTGCCTGAGCGTTTAGGAAAAACAAGGCTGAGGCAAACATTGCGGCGATCGCAAATGAGAAGGCATTGTAAACCAAGTTGAACTGGCTGGAGGTCAAGGATTGAACCGTTGATACCCGACTAGGAATATCGTCTGTCGCTAAGACTGCTCCGAGCAGATGGAAGTCTGATATGAAAGAAACTGCAATCATTAGTAGTGTTATCTCTAGTGAATTTGGCTTGAACTCACGCAAATTGCGGTTGAGTTCATTAGTTTACGAATCCTTTTTGAGATTAAAACCCTGACTTGTGTGGAAGCGAGCGATCGACAAGAGAACTATCGAAGCTCTGTCTAGACTCGAACTAAGTATCAATCGAAAACTCAACCTGTTTGAAGAAATTGTTAAGTCTTCATCGCGATCGGTATTTTTGATCGCCAGCCAATCTATTTAACAACAGTGGTAACGGTTTGGATGAGGTTATAAAAATGTAGAACGCCTTGACCAGAGAGATATTCAGTCAGAAGCGCAGCTACAAAACCCAGCATGGCAAATCGACCATTCCAACTTTCAGCTTGAGGAGTGAAACCCCAACGCCATCCATTAAGATCGACAGCAGTAGAGGATACCTTTGGTGAAGTTGTCATAATTAATCCTTTTGGATATTGTGAGTGTGAGAGCTAGACCGACTCCTAACAGCATATTTGATTCTTATATTTAAATAAGTGGGTAATTACCACCGCTAGATCGGTTTGACTTATCGCTCTATCTGCGTTATCGATCGAGAAAGAAAGATCCGATTACCTACTTCACTAGTATTATATCTTCTTGCAATTGTTGTCATTAACTAAAAAATATTGACATTTATAAATTAATCATTGAGAATTTACCTCTCGAAAAATTTAACTATCGATGGAAAATCTACTTCGACCGTACCATCATCAAAATTGAACTAGTGTTATGTTGAGACTTGTTACAGTAGTTCAACAGCCTCATCCTCACATGCAGAACCAAAACATGGCTCCAATCTTTAATCCCGAATTTAATCACTTTCAAAAGATCGGTGCGACTCAAGCATGGTCGCTGTTCTTCTCAGCTAGCAACAAAGATCGACTCTTAGGCTCAGATACCAAGACTGGCAATTATCTGACGTTTGGTCTGTTCGGGGCGGCGGTTGCTTATGCCATCGAGATTGTTGTTGCTCACTCGATGTAATTCACACCAGAGCAGGTTTTGCCCACGGCTTGCTCTGAGTCTAGACTGCGGATCGATCGACTTAGCGATACTTCAAGATCGAGGCTCATTGCAGTTCGACGATTCGCATCACGCCAACGCCGTGACGGTTATCCGATCTGCATCTTGAAAATAAAAATTGGTAAGATGTCAATAGATTGTTATAAAAGTTGATATTAAATCTTGAATTAGTAATTAACCGATCGATCGGAAGATTCCAAACTAGCGGAACACACCGGATCTCAATCCCGATCTGCTGTGTGTCGATCGCCACCCCAACTGTTCCTGATATTAACTAACACCCCAAAGCATGTACGACTCCATTGACAAAAACAATCCTTTTGACGAGCCTAGCTCGGCATTAGACATGGATCTCCTCACCAAATTGATCCGTCAACAGACTCAGAGCCGCCCGCTGTTCGAGAACATCGCTATTCTGGGTTGTGGCTATGTGGGCAGCGCAGTCGCCGACTATTGGCAAGATCGCGGACATGATGTGACGGGTACGACCACCAGCCGCGAACGGGTAGCTGCACTTTCAGGAATGGTCTCAAAAGTAGTCTTAATGAAAGGGGATGACCTCCCAGCGGTACAGTCCCTCCTCGCAGGTCAAAGCACTTTGCTAGTAAGCGTTGCGCCCACTGGTTTCCAAGCAGCAACTGATGCGACCTATGCAGATACTTACATCACTACTACGCAGAATTTGGTCGATGCTCTGGCTCAAGCTCCGAATGTCAAGCAAATCATCTACTTGAGTAGCTGCTCTGTCTATGGCGACAGGCAGGGCGCATGGGTAGATGAGACGACTCGCATCGACCCACTGGAGCACAACAGCCAAGTACTGCATCAGTCCGAACAAATCATCTTGCAAGCAGCCAACCACGACCAAAAAGTCTGCGTGCTGCGCCTGGGTGGTATTTACGGCCCCGAGCGGGAGCTAGTTGGTATGTTTGGTGGGATGGCTGGGATGACGATGCCCGGAAAGGGGGATCGGTTTATTAATTGGATTCACCGCGATGATATCATCGGTGCGATCGAATTTGCACGGTTAAATGAGCTGGAGGGCATTTACAATCTGGTTGATGACAGCCAGCTCACTGTCAAAGAACAAGTCAAGCGGGTCTGTTCCGCTTATGGTCTACCACCCGTGCAGTGGGATACCTCCAAATTAAGTCTTCAGCGCAAGAGCTTACAAGTCAGTAATCAGAAGATTAAAGCAGCCGGATACGATCTCATTCACCCCCAACTCCTGGTTTGAGGGCATCACCACTATCGCTCTGTGCGATGAGTCATAGCTAAATTACCATCCACAAGCTTACATTCAGCTTTGAGCACAATCTACTCACAATCTAATTATCAATTATGGATATTTCCACCGGACTTAGCTTCGAGCAAGAGTTCAGTTTGAGAGTTTACAAACAACAGGTCGATAGTCTCGATCTACCAACAACACAAGACCTGTTGCTAGAGGTACTGCGCCAATCGATGGTCAAAGAAAATTTATTTAAAGAACTAATTAAAAATGGTATTTAAATAGTTGACAGTTGAGAGTTGACAGCTAGTCGGGTGGGTAGTGGCTCGTGCCTTGGAGGGAACCTCCAGAACAAGCCAGACAAGACACTGCTTATCGCGACCATTATCTAAGTTTCAGGTGATTGCTATAGCAATCCTAAATTCGATCGAGCTTCTGATTTAGGATTGCTATATTCGATAAATATTTGCACTTAGCTACGTAGTACAACTATTTAGCTATTCTTTTGGGTACGGGTGAAACGATCGAATCGGCCTGAATGGTTTTGAGCACCCGATCGGCAGTTTCTGCTGGCTTTCCGGCAATAGGAAAAATTAATATACTCTTAATTTTCGGATTATTTACTAGTTCTTTCAATCGAGGTAATTGACTATCCGTAATAGCGACTCCAGCGTAATTAACTGCATAGTTTAATTCTGCTTGAAAATTCTTTTCATTATAATTTTGAATAAAGACGCGATCGACACCCCACCGTTCCCAATCTGCTGCAAAATAACGCTTAGCCCAGTAGGGATTGTGGTGACAAAGATCGAACTTCACAGCCGGATTTGCGGCTTTCATTTCTGAAATCATTTGCCGTACAAACTTGGTCAGACTCGCCGTGCGATCTACTTTACCTGGGAGTTCAGCATGATAGCCTAGATAGTCATCCCATTGCACCGCATCAATTTGGGGATATTTAATGACAAATTCTGCTAGCATTTTTTTGAAGAGATTCGCAACTTCCGGCACCTCGACATCCAAGACATAATGCTCGACCCTAGCATAAGTGCGATCGACACCAGGGACGAGCCACTTGTTAGCGATCGCGCGCTCGAAAATTGGACTATCTTTATCGATTTTAATCCCTTTCTCGAAATAGGCATGAACCTGCATTCCCTGCGTGTGTGCCTCATCGATCGTCCAATCTAGCCACCGATTTTGAAACTGATTGAGACAACTTTTAGTTCCCAATATTTGCTGCATCACTTCACTATTGTACATCGTACAACCATTACCCCAGACGCCATGAATAATCGTATTGATACCTTGCGAATGGTAGTAACGTACTCTCTGGCGGATGGTTTGTTCATCGGTATTATTGGTGATTTGATAGCGACTCACATACAGACCTCGAATGGCTTTTTGTTCCCAGGGTGTGGGGCGTGAGCGGGGAGCCGTAACTAGTGCGGGAGATCGCTGTGTAGATGAGACTACAGGCGATTTAGTTGCCAAAACTTGACGATCGGCGGTCGTCCCAATTGGTGATGGTGCTAAAGTTGCACTAACTGTCGGTATGGATGGCGGTACTCGATTTGTGGAGAGATGGGGAAAAAGACTGGCGATCGAATTTGAGAAGTGAAAATCGGGGAAAAGCTTGGTAATCTGGGCGATATTGCCCTGTGCAATCAGCCACCAATAGCCACCACCAAGGATGAAAAGGATGACAGAGAGCGGAATTTTCAGACAGCCACAACCTGGTTTTTGTTGTTGATTTGTCATATTTGGGTGATGGCGCGATCGAGTTTTGGCACGATCTTACCCGATCGACACCAAGGAAAGTAATTGACACACAGATGCTCAAATTAGCTAATTAGGTCACCACAATGGGAATTATATGTGAAGAGCGATCGTTGCGACCTCGGCTAGCTCGGAACTACCGCAAGTGTTTATCAGTCACAGTGACGATAAAGTGCGATCGCCAGATCCTCAAGCTAGGAGCGCAACAATCAACTCAGATCGATCCGACAGTCGATCGGCAATCTAATCTAGTGGCGGAGCTGTAAGATAGCCCAGGGGTGATGCTTACCCAAGTTAAGACCTAGATGTCAAATTCGTGGTATCTTACCACAGAGTCCTAAAGTGTCGATCTTTGGCAGCAAACAGCAACAATCTGCCAGATCGGTTCATCTGATAATGAGTGCTAGCGATCGACTCCGGCACACAATCCGCTGTCGCGATATCACCTGCGAGCACCATCATTATGTTCAGTCGATCCGCTGTTTTTCAAGCTTGAAGATCGCATCACCGCCATCGGTGTCCGGCAATTACGTTAGGTCTACTTCGCAAACGAGTTCACTGTCAGGGATGTAATATAGTGAGATTTCAGTTTTTACTCTTTAGTGTAGTTAGTTTCTGTTTATTGGCTGTGCCCGCTGATGCTGGTCAATTGGCATCGTGGAAGTTCGATCCAAGTAGAAATCGCTTGGATTTCAAGACTGATGCGGGGGTTCAACCCAAAGCAGTCATGTTATTCAATCCGACCCGACTAGTGATCGACTTACCAAATATCAGTTTTGGTAAACCAACCATCACCCAAAAATTAACAGGTAACTTCAGATCGTTACGTGTGGGTCAATTTGACGGCACGACGACTAGATTGGTATTGGAACTACAACCTGGGTACACTCTCAACCCCAAACGAGTTCAGTTTACAGGCGAAAATCCGATCGATTGGTATGTGATGATTCCAGTACCCGAACGCGCAGCGGCAACCATTCCCACCCTAGCCCCACAACCAAATTCGCCCAGATAATCCGCAGCAATAGGAGTTAAGTACTTTGAGATATAACTGGTTATTACCCAGCGTTGTTAGTTTCATGATGGTGTCACTGCCAGCAACAGCCGCCGAAATTCTCTCGTGGCAGTACAATGCCGCCGAAAATCGGATTGACTTTACCACCAGTGCCGCCGTGAAACCCGAAGCACAAATGCTGGCTAACCCCAGTAGATTGATTATCGATCTGCCAGACACGAGACTCAATCAGCCCACCTCCTCCCAAGTGCTCAGTAATGGGATCAAATCCCTGCGAGTCGGTCAATTCGATCCTGACAGGTCGCGGATGGTGTTGGAACTCGATCCAAAATACTCGATCGATCCGCAACAAGTGCTAATTCAAGCCAGCACCGCCAGACAATGGTCGATCCAGCTTCCCACTCCCCAACCGATCGAATCTTTTCCGCGTGGTGCGCCCAGTGGAGCTGTCGCTGTCTTTAATGAAAACGGTCAAGTCGTCGTCGCCCAACCGTATCGTCCCAAGCCTGTGGTAACGACGGCAAGTACCCCACCAGTCGTTACCTCAACATCATCTGTCAATTATATTGCCCTCGATCCCACTCGGACGGGGATCTTGGTGCAGGCCGATCGGCAAAGTAGGACACAGCTCAAATATACTACCAGTTTCGATCCGCGTGCCAATACCTATCGGATTACGATCCCCAACGCCAGACTCGCTCCTGGCTACCAGATTCCAGGAGAATCACAGCGTTATCTCTCCGTCAGTGCCCAGGGAGACGAGATCGCCCTCGTCGTGCGCCGTGCCGATGGGGTCAAGGTCGATATCGTCCGCCAGTACCTGGATAGTCGTTGGGTCTACTTACAGCCGCTCTCAGACAATAACAGGATCGCCAATCGTCCCCCCACCGAGGTACCGATTAGTGTACCCAAAATCATCGACCGTCCCACTCCCAAACAAGATACTTCGCCTGTAGTCAGACCGAGCAATGGTCGGGTGCTAGTGATGCTCGACCCTGGGCATGGCGGCAAAGATCCAGGGGCAATTGGCTTGGGCGGGTTGAAGGAAATAGATGTAATTTTACCCGTTGCCAAGCGAGTCGCCGAAATTTTGGCAAAACAGGGGATTGCGGTGAAGATGACCCGCAATAGCGATTATTTTGTCGGATTGGACGAGCGGGTTACGATGTCGAGAGAAGCTGGAGCGACACTATTTGTCAGTATCCATGCCAACTCGATCGACAATCGTCCAGATGTCAATGGCTTGGAATTATATCACTACAATCTCGGTCGCTCTTTTGCCGAAACCGTTCACAGTACGACTGTAGATTATGTAAATAAGAATGGTTTCTACCTCAACGATCGCCGCGTTCGCTCGGCACGATTTTTGGTCTTGCGTAAATCCGCCATCCCCGCTATTCTGGTCGAAATGGGTTATTTGACTAACGAAGCCGAGTCAGCACGCCTCCGCCGTGAGGATTATCAAAAAGTGATGGCAGAAGGCATTGCTAAAGGAATTATCCAGTACATCAAGGATCGCAATTAATTATTGTCGATCGACTAATTATTACATCTACTCGATCTTTTCACAGCTATATGCAAGAGCGTTTTACTGCTACCCGACAGCTTCAGCACGAACAAGTTGCCAGAATCGGCGTATTTGACAGTGGGGTGGGCGGATTGACTGTCTTGCAAGAAATATATCGCCAACTTCCTCATGAGTCAGTGTTGTACTTTGGCGATACAGCTAGAGTCCCGTATGGTACCCGCAGTGCTGCCGAGATTTTAAGATTTACGCGTGAAACATTGGATTGGATGGTGCAGCAGCGGGTCAAGATGGCAATTATGGCTTGCAATACCAGCTCTGCCCTCGCCCTCGAAACCGTCCAGAGCGAATACGACTTGCCGATTTTGGGGGTGATTCTACCTGGAGCTAGAGCCGCAGCTCGCCAGGGACAGCGGATTGGGGTAATTGCTACGCCAGCGACAGTCGCTAGCAATGCCTATCTCAGAGCGATTGGTGAAGCCAATCCTGAAGCGCGGGTGTGGCAAGTCGCTTGCCCAGAATTTGTCCCCATTATTGAAAATAACCAGATTCATGAGCCACATACGCTGGAAATCGCCACAGAGTATCTGCACCCACTACTCGATCGCTCGATCGATACTTTAGTCTATGGTTGTACTCACTATCCGCACCTCGAACCGATCTTCCGGCAATTTATCCCTCACATGGTCAGATTTATCGATCCTGCTGTTGCCGTGGTAACCGCCGCCGCCAAGGAACTCAATGTCCTCGGCATCCAGAGCCATAGCATGGCTGCATCGACCAAATTTATTGTCAGTGGCGACCCCACGCAGTTTACGCGGATTGCCACCCAGTGGCTACCCACTCCACCCCTCGTCCAACAGATAATTCTCCCTCCAGTTACTGTCTCCTGAGCTAGGTGTTAGGTATTAGGTGTTAGTACCAACCCTGCTACCTAGAGCCTAAAGCCTAAAACCCAAAGCCTAAAGCCTCAAGCCTAAAACCTAAAGCCTCAAGCCTAAAACCTAAAGCCTCAAGCTTCAAGCCTCAAGCCTAAAACCCAAAGCCTCAAGCCTATTTCCTATGTAGAGGAAAAATAGCTTAGAATGTATGTAAACTTTCGTAAACTCATCCTCTGAGCCGCTCGATCGATGACCTCAGTGAAATCCGTATTTACTCCTGTCGAAGCTGACCTCCAAGTTTTGACAGAGAACCTCAAAAAATTAGTCGGTGCCCGTCACCCGATCCTTTACGCAGCAGCCGAACATCTCTTTGGGGCTGGTGGCAAACGCTTGCGTCCAGCCATCGTGCTACTGATTGCGCGGGCGACGATGCCTGGTGAAGAAATCACCCCGCGTCACCGCCGACTCGCCGAAATTACCGAAATGATCCACACGGCAAGTCTAGTCCACGATGACGTGGTAGATACTGCCGAGACACGGAGAGGTGTGCCTACGGTTCATAGCCTATTTGACAATCGGATCGCAGTATTGGCTGGGGATTTCCTCTTTGCTCAGTCGTCCTGGTATCTAGCCAACTTGGACAACCTCGAAGTCGTCAAACTACTGTCCCAGGTGATCATGGACTTAGCTGAAGGCGAGATTCAGCAAGGATTGAATCAATTTGAAACGGATTTTTCGATCGAAGCCTACTTAGAAAAAAGTTACTACAAAACCGCTTCTCTCCTCGCCAATAGTGCCAAAGCGGCTGCTTTACTCAGCGATGAGTCCACAGCGATTTGTGAGCAACTATATGAGTATGGGCGGAACTTGGGACTTGCTTTTCAGATCGTCGATGATATCCTCGATTTTACTGCCTCAGATGAAGTCTTGGGCAAGCCTGCTGGCTCAGATCTGGCAAGTGGCAATCTTACTGCGCCGACGCTGTATGCGATGCAGGAATACCCTCAACTAGTCGAATTAATCGCGACCGAGTTTGAAGACGCAGCGGATTTGGAGCAGGCTCTAGCCCTCGTACGGAGTAGTCAAGGGATTTCCAAATCTCGCGACCTCGCCAAGCATCATGCCCAGTTGGCATTGGCTCAACTAACGGGGTTAGCTCCCTCAACTTCGTTGCAAGCGTTATTCGATCTGTCGGATTATGTATTGAAAAGGTTGTATTAAAATGCTGGTATCGGCGTAACTGCCGATTTTAACCTTGAAATCGGTGAAGATGATGACCCAAGCTACGCTCACCCAACTAGATTGTGACGAGCGATCGAGTAGTTACCACGATCTCGATTGGCATCAGTTTAAGCTGATTCAGGCAGGCTTTGCATCAGTTCGCGGTATCCGCCTATTTGACGATCGCTATACACTCGAAATTCTGATGCCGGGACGTAATCAGCAGTGAGATTCCCGAACTGATGACTCTCGATATCGATCTACTTACCCGATGTGTCTTGATGGCACAAACATCGCGCCTAGCCGCAGCAAATGAGTTTCGTGATTCACTCAAGTTAGCATCTTAAATTAGCCGAGGGTGGCATCCACTCCGGCCAATTGTTAACAAATTCTTACGCGATCGATCTTGATGAAAGTAACACTAGTTCTAGCAATGACCGCAGATGGTAAGATTAGCGATGTTGCCAAATCACCACCAACATTTAGTTCAGATCGCGATTATGCTCATTTAGTAGCACAAATCGCTTTAGCTGACGCGATTTTAGTTGGTAGCGGTACACTCAAAGATGGTGGTAGTGTGGTGTTGGTAGAGAAACCAGAGTTG
Source organism: Chamaesiphon sp. (assembly GCF_041738855.1). GTDB lineage: Bacteria > Cyanobacteriota > Cyanobacteriia > Cyanobacteriales > Chamaesiphonaceae > Chamaesiphon. The sequence continues at coordinate 16,456 of NZ_JBGSPA010000037.1, forward strand.
ATTCAAGCTCGAATCGATCGCGGACAACCAGCACAACCACCGCAGATTATTTGTTCTCGGAGTGGGAAAATTGACGCAGAGTTACCATTTTTTAGTCAACCGATCGATCGCTGGTTATTAACCACCAAAAAAGGTGCATCAGCTTGGCAAGAGAGTGAGGGTTTTAGTCGCGTGTTCGAGTGCGAAACAGCTGACGGGAGCGATATTGACTGGCAAGCTGTGACAATCGAATTGACAAAGTTAGGACTCGAACATATTTGCTTTTTAGGTGGCTCGGAATTAGCGGCGAGTTTATTTGCGGCTAATTTTATCGATGAGCTGTGGTTGACTATTTGCCCAGTTATCTACGGTGGTAGTGCTGCGCCTACGCCAGTATCTGGTTGCGGCTTTACTCCAGACCTAGCTCCTAGACTAACACTGCTGAGTGTCGATCGAGTCGAACAAGAACTATTTTTACACTATCAGGTTCAGAAATAATTTAACAGTCGCTCGGGCGATCGTGGCGTTCATTTAGACTGGTTGTCTGAGTAAAATGAGCATAGCTAAGACGATCGTGGTAGCAATCTATGCCTGAAATTAAAACCTATCTCGAACTCTCGGAAGATACTGGCAGCGCGCACAAGTTTTATGAAGTCACAGTCAATGACACAGACGTAACGATTCGTTATGGTCGGATTGGCGATACCGGACAGAGCAAAACAACTAGCTACCCTACCGCCGAGAAAGCGACTATGGAAGCCACCAAGAAGCTCAACGAAAAACGTCGCAAAGGTTATGAAGCAGCAGTCGCGGGAGTTCGTCAAAAACGAGCCGTCACTAGAAGATCGATCGTCAGCAATCAATCGACTGCCAATCAAGCTCCGGTATTATGGCAGTTTAACTCTGGTGCGTCCGCATTTGGGATTTTTGTCAATCGCGATCGCTGTTGGGTGGGTAATGAGAATGGCCAAATTTTTGCGCTCACACCCACCGGGAAGGTACTCCAGCAGTTCAAATTACCCGATGGGGTCAAATGTATCGTCGCTGACGATACCTGGCTGTATGCGGGCTGTGATGACGGCAAAGTCTACGATCTCAATGGCAAAGTGCCCCGTGTCGCTTATGAGATTGCCCCTGATGTCGATATTTTTTGGTTAGATATTGCCGACGGTATTTTGGGTGTATCTGATGTCAATGGCAAAGTCACCATAATCAACCATGAGGATGAATCTCAGTGGACGCGCCAGAGTAAAGGCAGCTCTGGCTGGATGGTACGCTGTGATGAAATCGGCGTTTATCACGGACATAGTAGTGGTGTAACTATGTATGACTGGGATGATGGTAGTGTCATTTGGGATCGCCAGACAGGTGGTGCTGTATTATTTGGTTGGCAAGAAGAAACTACTATTTATGCAGGTACTGGTGACGATCGCGTCTATGCTTTTAGTAAGACTGGGGTCGCCGGACAAGTTTATCAATGTGATGGTACTGTGTTTTCCTGTGCCGCTGCTGCCGATGGCAAGTACGTGTTTGCTGGGGACAATTATTCTTCGATTTACTGCTTCAACGATCGTGGCGATCGGTTGTGGAAGCTAGCTACAGGCTGCGGTTCGGCATTTTCAATGCAATTTTTAGACGCTCGACTTTACATCGTCACTACCGACGGCACCCTCGCCTGTATCGATGCTAGCGCAGCAGCCATCCAGTCAGCACAAGCAGGTACTGTACCAGCAGTAGTCAATGTCAAATCACCCAAATTAGCTGCAATTTTACCTTCGACAATCTTAGAAAGTACCGTTAGTCAGGATGGCGGCGTCATCGTTGAGTGTGTGCCCGAAGGTGTCAATTTGCGGATTCGCGTAGTCTCGGATGGGTACAATCCGAATTGGAATGTGCAGTTTCCCAAGAACCTACGGAAACAAGGCTCTCGCTATGTTGTCGATGCGGTGCGAGAGTCGGAAAGAGGTGGTTTCTACCGCGTGTATGGAGATATTAAAAAGTTGACAGTTGCGGATGCAATCACGCGGAGGTTTCCTCCGCATGTGTTGCACCAAGCAGACAGTTGACAGTTGCGGCGCGCTCTGGAGGTTCCCTCCAGGTATAGCGCGACAAGACAGACAGTGATTCGCGCTCAACTGTCAACTGTTTACCCAATTGTCCCTAAATATCGCTGGAGATATGGTGAAAATACCTCGTAAATGAGCGTCAATGGTTGACCGCGATGCCAGAATAGATAGTGACGACCCCAAAACGGCCCTGTTTCACCAAAGGCTTGAGTCAGTGCTGGCGACTCGCCATAATATATCCCCTGGACATCCCGATACAGTTCGGTACGCAACTTGGCTAAACTCGCCCAGATTGGTAAAGATTTATTCTCTAGATACTCATCCACATGTCGAGCTTCCCACCACGAAGTAGCATAAGCCAATCTCTGTCCCGAAGCAGTGCGGAGCCAGACTTGACGCCGGATTCTCGGCCCTGGTACTACTGCTAGAGAATTCGGCGCACTATCATTGTCCATGCCGATCGCGGACATATCAATCACGTCTACCTCTGTCGGTTCGCCCGTGAGTAGTTGGAGATGTCGCGTCGGCGAACCATCGCCAAGCAATAACATTTGCCATGCTGGGGGTAGCTGTTGGTGTGGTAAGCCAGTTTGGACTACTTCAGATCCACCTTGCCAGATGGGACTGAGGGCATTCCAGTGGGTAATAATGAGCGAACTTTCACTAGATTCGGTCGCGATCGTCACAACGGTTAATAAATCTTATTATTCTCTCATACCATCATAGACCGATTTAGCCCTGCGGGGAGCTAATGTGGGCTAGAGATTGGTTGAGATCGCGCCGACGGGACAAGTCGGGATACACTGCTCGCAGACGATACAACGCGATCGCGTAAAATTGAGCTTGAAAGTCTCAGGTGCCAAATTGAGAGCTTCAGTGGGACACACGCCAGTACATAGCCCACAATCGACACAGACATCCTCATCGACAAAGATTTCTTTATTGGCTGTCGAAACTTGGATGCCTTGCGATCGCATCCAATCGATGGACGCATCGAGTTCATCGATATCTCCAGCTAGCTCCACCACCAGTTTACCGATTTGGTTGGGAGCTACTTGGGCGCGAATGATATTGGCGGCGATATTAAAATCTTTTGCCAGTCGATAGGCAACTGGCATCTGAATCGCTCGTTTGGGGAAGGTCAGAGTAACCCGTTTTTTCACTAGGTTTTAGGCTTTAGGTTTTAGGTTTTAGGCTTTGGGTTTTAGGTTTTAGGCTTTAGGTTTTAGGTATGAGGGGAAAGGGTAAAGGAAATATAGCCATCCACCATCCACCATCCACTATCCAGCATCCCCCCTAAAATCCGACTTACCCCCAGTCTTACTAATCAACCGGATATTCTCGATTTGCATCGACTTTTCCAGGGCTTTTGCCATATCGTACAGCGTCAAAGCCGCGATCGATACTGCCGTGAGAGCTTCCATTTCCACACCAGTTTCTGCTTTGATCGTCACTGTCGAGCGAATTTGGAAGCCTGGTAACTCGCGATCTGGCGTCACAGCTACCAATACCTGACTCAAGGGGAGTGGATGACACAATGGAATCAGATTGGCAGTTTGTTTCGCAGCCATGATGCCTGCAATCCGCGCAATCCCAATCACGTCACCTTTGGGCGCATTGCCTGCCAGAATCGCCTCTAGGGTACTCAGAGACATGCGGACTTGTCCGCCAGCGACTGCGGTGCGTTTGGTGATGGCTTTGTCGGCGACATCTACCATCATCGCTGCGCCGCGCTCGTCCAAATGTGTCAGTTGCGCCGTTGGCTCAGATTTATGCTCGTTGGAAAAGTTTTGCACGATCGGGCTAAGGTATGTTATGATTGTGTACTGGACTGGGGCGAGTAGCTTAGTGGATAGAGCGTCCGGCTACGAACCGGAAGGTCGGGGGTTCGAATCCCTCCTTGCCCACTACTCCAAACTAAAAGGTTCGATCGCCCGATCGAGCCTTTTTAGTTTTTAGGTTGTTTGAGACATGCGATCGTCGGCACAGGACGAGGGCAAAGTAGCTCAATGGATAGAGCTTCTGGCTATGGATCGGAAGGTCTGGGGGCGAATCCCTCCTTGCTCATTATAGATAGTTATATCGCCATCAATTACTTTGATTCGGGATGAGTATCGATACAAGGATCGATCCCCATTTGGTTGATATTGCCAATCATTTGATACAGCCTGCCAAAATCACGCCGATCGAACTTAAAGACGAGTCGCGGTAAATGAGCGATCTCATTGTCTTCCTCTTCACCAGCTAATGCAGTAGTTTGGACGATCTTACCGCTAGCCACCAGATCGCTAAACTCGTGGTTGAGAACATCTAAATCGCGATCGCGAATCGCCACCTTTAGTCGCATCACAAATTCCGCTCCAACATAGCGACTAGAATGATATACCCGATAAAAATTCCGAATCACCTGAGCCGCCACCTGGATATCATCAGTAATCGTATACAGCTGAAGATCCGCTGCCCCAATCAATCCCGTCGCGGCTAAATGCTGACGCAAATAACTATCCCAGTCTCGCCAATACGTACCACCACGCTTGTCGATCAGTACGAGCGGTACGGGGCCATAGCGACCAGTTTGGCACAGTGTCAGCGTCTCTAGTGCTTCATCTTGAGTACCAAATCCACCTGGAAAGAGGGCGACAGCATCGCTTTCCCTCAAGAAAAATAGCTTCCGCGTAAAAAAGTATTTGAACGGAATTGATTTGGGATCGCCAGCGATATACTTATTCGCGCCCTGCTCGTAGGGAAGCTGAATATTCAAGCCAAATGAATTCTCGGCTCCGGCTCCAGCATTGGCGGCTGCCATAATCCCGCCACCAGCACCTGTAATTGTCATGAATCCCTGTTGTGCGATCGCTTGGGCAAAGTCATAGGCAAGTTGATACTCCGGCATTGTCTCTGGAGTGCGTGCCGAACCAAATACCGCCACCTTCCGAATGTGACGATAGGGATAAAATACCTGAAAAGCCCGCTCCATATCCCCGATCGATGCACTGAGGATTTTCCAGTCAAGTCTGTCGATATCAGTCTGTGCTAGCCGTAAAATCGTCTCTAGAGCACGTTGAATCCATTTACCATGGGGGAGTTGTGGCAATCGATCGATCGTGGCCGATAGGTCATTTTTGAGGTCAAATAGCTCGTCCATGAAATTAATTCAAAATTATTTAGCCTAGATCTCATTCGCAATTGTCACCAACTCTACACAGAAAAGCGTCTCGTTAGCTAATCTAGCTTGAGACGCTTCCAATCCACGCAAAAATTCGCTCTAGGATATTGTCTTGACAATTGGAACTTTACAGCTTCAGTGTAAGTACGATTTTGAAGAGCGTTGCCGCAAAAATATCGATCGATTTTTCGGGTGTGCGATTGCGGGGCGCAATCGCACCAGCGCAAGACACGATCGATTATTTCATCATCAGTCCCACAATAGAATCACAGGGAATGTCATGATAGTCATCTCATCCCAGCGGATCGAGCGAATGAGCACGAGTCTTGCGCTGTGAACTTTGCTTGCGAGTCGATCGTGCAGCGAGTGACTTGTGGAAATCGCCAGTTAGAGATATTTTTCAACGGTATTGGAAAGAGTTGCTTTGGGTACGGCACCGACTACCGTATCCACTTTTTGACCACCTTTAAAAATCATCAACGTGGGAATACTCCGAATCCCATATTGACTAGCGACATTGGGATTGTTGTCAGTGTTGAGCTTGTATACTTTGATCTTGCCTTCATACTGTGCGGCGATTTCGTCAACGACAGGGCCGACCATTCTGCAAGGGCCGCACCAAGGTGCCCAAAAATCTACTAATACTGGAATTTCACTATCAAGGACATCCTCTTTAAAAGAACCGTCTGTAACTTCTACTGCTGACGACATGACTCCAATCCTTTTTACTACCTAGGTTTGCTCGGTTTGTATGCAATTTTACCATAGGAATAGGGGGTAACGGGTAGTGGGTGGCAGGTAGGAAAATAATTCGTAATTAAGAGGATAGGGGGTAGAGGGTAGAAGGTAGAAGGTCGGGGGTAGCGGGTAGGAAAATAATTCGTAGCTATTCTTTACTCCCCACTCCCTGTCTTGATTCGCTACTCCCTACTCCCTACTCTCTACCATCTACTCTCTAGTTAGTAGGTTTCTACATGCCAACGACCAGCACGTTTCATTTGGCTGCGGTATTCAGCCCACTTGACATCAGATTTGATTGCCGCAGTGGTCAGTGCAGCGTCGATGCCTGTTTCCATGCCTTTGAGTCCACAGATGTAGACGTGGGTCTTTTCTTGCTGAATCAGCGACCAGAGTTCATCGGCGTTTTCGGCAATCCGATCTTGGATGTACATTTTGCCACCCTCAGCATTTTTCTGTTCGCGGCTGACGGCGTAGGTGAGCTTGAAGTTATCGGGATATTTTTCCTGAATTTCTTCGAGTTCGTCTTTGTAGAGGATATTGGGAGTGGTTGCGACCCCAAATACCAACCAAGCGAGACCATTGAACTTGTAGTCGGGATTGGCATGGCGTTCGTTGTCTTTGAACATCCGCCACAGGTAAGCACGGAATGGGGCGATCCCTGTTCCAGTTGCCATCATGATCACATTGGCATCTGGATCTTCTGGGAGGAGCATTTCTTTCCCAGTTGGTCCGGTGATTTGGATCTCATCGCCTGGTTTGAGATTGCAGATGAAGGTCGAGCAGACACCTTCGACTTCTTTACCAGTCTTCTCGTCTTTGTACTCTAGTTTGCGGACGCAGAGGGAGACAGTTTTGTCATCGACATCATCACCGTGACGGGTGCTGGCGATCGAGTACAGCCGGATCTTGTTGTTTTTACCCTTACTATCTTTGCCAGGGGGGATGATGCCGATACTTTGTCCTTCAAAGTACCGTAAATCTCCAGCCGAGATGTCAAACTTCACATGTTGTACCATGCCGATACCACCTTCGCCGAGGAGTCCATCGTTGGAAACACATTTGCCCACGAAGGGAGCGTTGGGACGGTAGATGTTGACAGGGACATCGGCATGTTTTTTGGCTGGAGGTGCTGTAGTGACTGCCGTTGGTGCGGATTCACTAGTTTCGACAGTTTCCACAGTTTCCACAGTCATTTGTTCGGTACTTTCAATTGTCATTGGTTCGGTACTCTCCATAGAAGTTGACTTAGAGTGGGCATCATAGGGACGAATGCTGAGAATCTTGCCGCCTAAGCTGGCAATACGGCGCATTTCCTGATTCATGCGCTGATAAGGTACGGTGATGAATGAGCTACCACTGCGACGAATTTTGCTGTCTGTTGATTCCGTCGAGTGAGGGTTTCGCAATCCGCTCACTTCATACACAAACAACCGACTATTAGCTGCTGAGTTACCAGCATTCCCGCTCAGACTTGGATTGTACATAGGTATTTTGTATCTCCGAACCCCAAATAATAGATGATATTATAACTTTAGTTACTTCTAAAGATCGCTCGATCGAACGATCTCTCCCAGTCCTGAAACTAGGGAGCAGGCAACCTGCAATATATAAACATATTTCAGTCAGAATACCGTAGCTATGTGCGATTACACAAGAGTGGAACGGACGATCGCCACAAATTAGTCGATCGCTACTGTCAATTTGGCTGTCTAGCGGCGATCGCGGGTGTCGTGTGCTGAAGATCTCAGGAAGTCTGCTGCGATCGATTGGCACCAAGTAGGCTATGATATTGGCTGAGTATCGTTCGATCTGGTAGCCACACCGCAATTCATCATCTCCATCACTAGTCTAAATGGTAGTTATCGTTATAAATTGTATTGAAATGTACGATTTTCTGCTCGATCGATCGCGATAGTACCCGATTCGAGCGATAATTGCACCAGGATCGACCAGAACCAATCGAAAAATTGATGTGAAGTTGGTTCGTTTGGGCGGTCGGATTAAGGTAGAATTTTATTTCAAAGAACTAGAACTAAATACTTACAAATAATTTCAATATATAGAGGATAGCTATGACCAGTAAGGTGGATCGCGTGGTAGTAATTGGCGTGGCTGGAGATTCCGGTTGCGGTAAGTCAACGTTTTTACAACGGATTATCGACTTGTTTGGAGAGGATTTCGTGACGGTAATCTGTTTGGACGACTACCATAGTCTCGATCGATATCAGCGGAAAGAGCAAAAAGTGACAGCACTCGATCCGCGCGCCAATAATTTTGACCTGATGTACGAGCAAATCAAAGCTCTCAAAAGCGGTCAAGTTATCGATAAACCAATTTACAATCATGAAACTGGTTTGATCGACCCCCCAGAGAAAATCGAACCCAATCATGTGGTAGTGATTGAAGGATTGCACCCACTGTATGATGAGAGAGTGCGGGGGCTGATTGACTTTAGCGTTTATCTAGATATCACTGATGATGTCAAAATCGCCTGGAAAATCAAACGCGATATGGCAGAACGCGGACACACTTATGATGATGTCTTAGCGGCGATCGAATCTCGTCGTCCAGATTTTGAAGCATATATCGAGCCACAGCGCGGTCATGCTGACGTGGTAATTCAAGTATTGCCGACTAAGCTCTTAGATGACAAAGAGAGCAAGCTGCTGCGGGTGCGGCTGATGCAGCGTGAAGGTGTATCAGATTTCAGTCCCGTCTATTTATTTGATGAGGGTTCCACTATTGATTGGAGACCTTGCGGACGCAAACTTGAATGTCCCTACCCTGGCATCAAGATGTTCTACGGTCCCGATCTCTACTATGGGAATCCAGTATCTGTGCTCGAAATCGATGGCGAATTAGGCAACTTGGAACAGGTAAGTTACATTGAGAGCCACCTGAGCAATATCTCGACCAAACATACAGGCGAAATGACTAGTCTGCTCCTCCAACACAAGGAGTATCCTGGTTCCACCAATGGCACAGGTTTATTTCAAGTGATGGTTGGTCTCAAAATGAGAGCGACTTACGAACATTTGACTACTCAAAGTAAAGTAGTTGCGAAAGTTTAGGTGGATTAAGTTAACGTGAGTTAGACTGATTTTAGCGATCGAGAGGGAGTGATGTACTACCCTCTTTTTTTTGGCTTTAGGTTTTAGGTTTTAGGTTTTAAGATCGAATACTGATGCGTTACGGCAGCCACCTGACATACCCTACATCAACCTAGCTTTTCAGTTAGGATTGCTTACCTACTTACAAAATCCATTCTGATGTCCGATCGCCTAAATCTAGTAACATACTGACGGCTTTTCCCAGTCGTGGTTTCTCAGTTGTTTTTTCGATGAAATTTTGAACTTGTTCGACACTACCCATTGCGGCTAGATAAGAACCAATATTATCTAAATGCGCCAGATAGTCTGCTTCAGAGAGCGGAAAAGATGCTTGTTCTTGGTATTTCCACATCACCTGTAAGTAGATTTTGGTTGGCGTTTTTCGCATTTGGACATCATAGGAATAGCCCCATTTTATCAAGATAATTTCTCTGAGTTCTCGTCCAGTCATAGTCTAGGCTTTAGGTATTAGGTATTAGGTATTAGGATTTGAGTTAGAATCTTGAATTTAGGAGGTTGCCACAAACTAATTTCATAAGATGTTGAGCGTATTGTCGCGAAATAATTTTTACTTGAAGTCCGAAGCCTTTCCCCCCAAAGCCTAAAGCCTAAAGCCTAACACCTTCCCCTCACACCTAAGCTCTCCCGTATTGCCGTCTAAAACTGCCTCGACACCTACGGGTAATGCGGCATTGCAGCCATCATGTCCGAAGGGGAGATTGGCGACGATCGGAATGTGGAGATCTGTAAGTCGATCGCGGAGTACTTCCTCTACTGTAAAGCTAAAACTTCCAGGCAGCGGATCGCATTGACTAAACCTGCCGATCGCAATCCCTGCAAGCTGCGAGAGTGCGCCAGTAAGCCGCCAGTGAGTGAGCAAGCGATCGATCCGATAGGGAGCTTCAGTCACATCTTCGATCGCTAGAATAGCACCCCTAAAATCTGGTTGAAATGGGGTACCGAGGAGATGGGTAGCGACAGTCAGATTGCACGGCAAGAGTCGCCCCCGCGCCACATTACCGACCCAGCTATCACCCTGAAGCGGCGGCAGTGGCTGTCCGGTCACCAAGTCCAGTAATCGCTGTTGCGACCAATCAGGCTCATCAGCAAGGGTAGTCAACAGGGGGCCATGCACACTGACGATACCTTGCCGCTGGAGACTCCACAATAGGGCGGTAATATCTGAAAATCCAATCAGCCATTTTGGTGTGGTAATTTCCCCCCACTGCCAATCTTCCAACAGCCGCATCCCACCATAGCCGCCACGGACACACAGGATCGCCCGACATGCGGGATCGGCCCAAGCAGCCGCCAACTGCTCGCGCCGCTGGAGATCGGTGCCTGCTAAGTAGCCCCAGCCTGCGGTAACTGCTGGTGCTACTTCGACTCGATAACCGCGTTTTTGCCAAATCTCGATCCCTCGATCGAGTTGCACTCGATCCCGCAATCTCCCACTCGGAGCGATGACCCTCAATAAATCTCCACTTTTGAGAGGCAAAGGTGTTTGACAAGGGTGAATCATGGGTATTTATAAGATAAGCAGATTTATTTTTGCTAGCGGTAGAGATTTAGCAAGCGATCGCAGGTTAGAATTTGGGTTGAGTAGTGTTTAGTTTGGCATGACGTCAACTGGTAGAGTTTCCACAATCGAGAAAGTCACCGACGGCGGCTGTGAAGGTCAACTAAATCATCACCACAGATCGCCCACTCAAGCGCGAGCGATCGCTCAGCTTTGCTAGACCGAAGGCAATCGATACCGCCCCAACCATCACATCTGACTTGCCATGATAGCGCAAACTATCGACTGACTGGAGCACCCCCAATCCCATGACCAACCCAATAGCGGCAAAAATTATCTGCCCAAATCCCGAATGTCAAGCTCCCAATTTACCGAGCCATAATTTTTGTGCCCATTGCCGCACGGCAATCCCCAAAGTATACTTATGGACGCTCGGCGAAGATGCCTCTAGCTTGAAAATCGGTCAAACATTGGCAAATAACCGCTATGTTGTTGTCAACAATCGGGTGCTGCTGGATCTGAAGCCAGGATGGCAGCCAGAGGTAGTCGATCGCGTCCCTGAGTATATCACTCCCTACTTACGATTGCTCGGGCACCGTCCCCATGTGCCGCAAGTGTATGGCTCGATCGCTCACAATCGATCGGGACGGAGAACAAGTACGCTCTGGTTGCTCGAAAAAGTACCGATTTATAGTGAGGGCTTGGGAGCCGCACTCGCAGGCAAGGTGATGCCAGAAATCGGTGAAAGCTGGAAAACTGCCGGATCGATGCGCCAGCTCAATTGGCTGTGGCAAATCGCCAACCTGTGGGACTCCATGCAGGTAGAGGGGGTGAGTAGAACGCTACTACATCCAGAGCTGTTGCGGGTGGAAGGTGGATTGTTGCGGACGATCGAGTTGGTGCCCAATGGCGACTCACCGCCCAAATTAGCCGAACTCGGCAAACTGTGGAAATCCTGGCAAAAAAATGCGCGGATCGGCATCGCCCAGACTTTGGAAAAAATCTCCAATCGCCTAATTAAAGAAGATGTGACAACTGCCACCCAACTGATCGCGCTACTTGACGAAGCACTGCGGACTGTGGGTCAAAAACAATTTCTCAACTGTAACTATATCACCCTCAGCCATACGGGGCCGACTAGAGAGCAGAATGAGGATGCTTGCTATCCCCCTAGTGGCGACCCGCTGTATCAAAATACTGGCTACGATCTGAGCCTGACAATCGTCTGTGATGGTGTCGGCGGACATCAAGGCGGTGAAGTAGCTTCTAGCCTAGCGATCGATACTATTCGCCGCCGGATCGAGAACGTCCTCAGTAAACCGGAAAATCGCTATCCCGATAGTATTACCATTCAAATCGAGAACTCTACCTGCGTTGCCAACGACCAGATCAGTCTCCGCAATGACAGCGAAAATCGCCAGGAACGGGAACGAATGGGGACGACGATGGTAATGAGCCTGATCTACGGTCATGAGGCGTACATCGCCCATATTGGCGATAGTCGCGTCTATCGGATCACGCGGACTGGTTGTCATCAGATGACTTTAGATGACGACTTGGCAACTCGGGAAGTCCGCCTCAGTGGGATGTTGTATCGAGAAGCTTTGGGGATGAGTAGTTCGGGGTCGCTGTTTCAAGCCTTGGGGATGAATTCTTCCACTGCACTGCATCCCAATATTCGCCGCTCGATCGTCGATGAAGAATGTATCTTTTTGCTCTGTTCTGATGGCGTGAGCGATCGAGATCGGGTCGAACAGTACTGGCAAACCGAAATCCTCCCCGTTTTGGAAGGAAAAGTCGATCTGGCAACTGCGTGTCAGCGCACGATCAACATGGCAAATACCCACAATGGTCATGATAATGCCACTGTTGCCCTCGTTCATTGCCAGGTCAAGCAACCCGTTGAAGCCGGAAAAAGTACCGTCCTGCAAGATTTTCCGGCGGATGCGGCTACATTGATTCAGGCTGATACCTTGTTGCTGAGTAGTCCCGAAACCGATCGCTCAGATCTCGATCGAGCACCGATATCGACTACTGATGGTGCCAAAAAGTCTTTAGTATTCGGGGCGATCGGACTGATTTTGCTAATGGCGATCGGTGCTGGCGGTTGGTTATATGCTCAAAGTAATTCTACTTCGACACCAACAACCACCCCCAGCCCAGTAATTAGTCCGAGCAACACCCCGAACTAATCGGTAAGCTATGCCTTCAACAGATCTCCACCTGTAATCACCTTTGCCGACACAATTTTGTCACTAGCTTTGAGTTGTCCGAGGACTGATTGTCCTGATGTGACGTAGCCAAATACTGTGTACCGTCCATCGAGGAGATTGCGTCCTGCGGGAGTCAATTCTGGCTCGAACAGAAAGAAAAAGAATTGAGACGAGCCACCATTGGGATCGTTTTCTGGGCGTGCCATTGCTAGCGCACCATAGGAAGAGAACGGCAAAACTGGTTCCTCGCGAAATCTCCCAGCATCTTCCATCGTAACTCCATACATCGGCTCTTTATCGCCTTTGACCATCACTTCGAGTGGTACCGCTCGATACTTTTTAGTTTTGGGATCGATGAAACCGACTTCATCGCCTGGTGGATCGCCAATTTGGAGCACATAATCATTTTCAGCTCGCGTGAAGGCGAGATCGTTATAAAAGCCCCGATTGACGAGATCGACAAAGTTGCCAGCCGTAACTGGTGCGTTGTAACCATCGACAGTGAGGTTGATATCTCCTTTGGTAGTTGTGAGCGCGATCGTCGCGCGCCCTAGCAACTGTGGTAAGTCACTGTAGTCAGCAGGTACTTGATAGGGGAAACCCGTCACCATCTCCGCTTCGAGCGTACCAATTTTAGCCAGAGCCTCAGCGCGTTCGGCTTGTACCTGGGGCTTATCCCTGGCATCTGTAGAAATAATCAGCGCAGCTACACTAGTCCCAATCTCATCGAGCAGTGTTTGGGCTTGAGCTTGCTGGGCTGCGGGTACAGCCTTGAGGATATCAGCTTGTTTATTTTTTAAGATCCCAGCAGCTTTTTTGACATCATTAGCGATCGTACTCCACTGTTTGCCGCGCAAATGGTTGGAAATATCTTCCAAACTATCTTGGAGATCTCGGACTGGTTTATTGTCGATCGGCAGTGCATACCGCAAGATCGACTGTGCGTCGGTAATCGCATTTCCTGATGGTAGTAAAGTGGCTGCACTCAGCCCAGCGGATAGGCTCACTAGTAAGATTGCGACTACTCCAGTCTGCAACCAGTGTCGCCAGCGGCGCAGTGTGGGCGGGTTCCCCGCCGATACAACTGCGCCAAGACAGCGACTGAGGATCGAATTTTTGCCCGTTTGCATCTGTTAAAAAAGATTGATATCATCGACCCCTTCATCTTGCCACATCTGGGATCTCTCAAGTGTTACTCTGCGCTCATCCTCGCTTCCTATTGACAATTTTAGAGGACTACCTGTCTTTAACCTCCATTCTGCTCACCGCTTCTGCGCGGGCAGTAAGCGGGAGTCTCCTGGATGTGCGATCCTCATGTCGCCAATTTTTAGATGCCTGCGGCAAGGATGGACTCTCGATGCGGCAGAGCCGACGCGATCGAAGATGCCAAGGAAGCTGTGATTATTCAGCAGCGTCTTCGGCGTCGGGCTGAGGATAAACAAAGCTAGTAGAGCGTCCGGTGAGTACGGATTTACCCAATGACAGGGCTTTTTTGGCTTGGATGGCGGCTTTATTTACCCAAGTTGCACGGCGTTTGTCACGTTTGGATTTAGACGTTTTCTTCTTTGGAACTGCCATAGGAATATATGTATGTAGGCACAGCCTTTCTAGCATAGCAGGGTTAGATCCCACTTTGGTAAAAAGTTGGCGATAATAAATAGATGTTCGATCGCTCTGCTCATTGAGGACTGCTGCCTGAATCGAGTTGGGGATCGTGATTGCACATTTTAGCTAAGTCAAAATACTCAAAATCGCTCAACCCACTGCCAGATTCCAATTTTGAATAGCTAAAATTGGGGGACAAAGTGGCAGTTAGTAATTAATCTATCAAAATAGTACCTGCTACCGATCGCTAATTAAGATTGTCCCTGAAAACTTTCGATCGCTAAACTCTTGCTGGTATAACCCCATGACAGAAACAAATAACCTCTCCACTGGCGACAATAGACACCCTCATTTGATGACTGAAGAATTAGTAATTATTGGTTATTTTGCTCGGGGTCAAAAGCAGTCTAGCTCTAGCCAAAACTTAAAATTAGAAGCGACTGAAACCTCAATCAGATTGAGCGATCGCAATGGTAGGTTGATTGGAATTAGTAAGCAGGTCAACCAGTGGCAGCGGAAGGTGCTAGTTAGTAATAGTTATAGCGATCGATCCACTATTATTGAAAACTTGCTGGATTTAGGATTTGTGACTAGACAGAAATCCTCTCATCCTGAATTTACTGAATATCACTATTATCAAGTTCCTGATGGCTACAAGTTAAACTATACCGAAGTAATTGAATTATGGAAAGTATGGTGGAATCACAAACGTTACCAGCTCAATAATCCACATCCACCAATTGATGTGTTGACATTTAGTAAAGGTAATTGGTGTCTAGTTGAAGATTTGCAGCCCAAACAAGGTAACTTTATCCTCCGCACACTTAGGGGCGAAATCAAGATCGAGCCGGAAGAATATGTCGTGTGGATCGAGTCGCGAGCTAGTGGCATCAGCGCGATCGATCCTACTAGATCTACTTTGCCATCGCGTTCATCCTTAGCAGGGCAGCCCCAGCCAGCAGCTAATTCATTGTCACCACTAGATCCAACTGCGCGTACCGCCAGCATCCGGCGATCGCCGCCGCTAGAGAGCCTTGCTCCAGAGCCTTTCGAGCGCAACAGTGCTACTCAAACAGAACGAGCGGTGCGATTGCCAGCACTAGATGAAGAGCTAGATCTGGAGTCATACTTGAACACTTTCAATACCGAAGATACGGAGGATGTCGATCGGATTGAGGGCATCTATCAGATCGGCGAACTACTCAATAGTAGCGAGATCGACAATAGTCCACCGCTACCCCAAAGCTCCAATTTGCCACCGCAAGTAGCACCTGTCGCGCCAGTAGAGCCGCCCGCTAGTCCCGCGCCAGTTGACACTTCGATACCAGCAGATCCGGCACTGTCCCTCATACAGCGGCAAGCATCACTCAAGCTCAAGGCGATGACAGTATTGATGAACTACCTCCAAGAAGGCGATCGGATCGTGCGGACTGAAGTATTAAAAAATGCCCTCGGGCAAGAAATTCACCGCAAGATTGTCAAAACTGAGCGCGGTTGCCCCAGTTGGGCGATCGAGCAAGCTGTGCAACTGTCTACGGTAGACAGTTGATGGCGATTTGGACTACCAATCCTGGTTACTTCCCTCCCGCCCAAGAAATAGACAATTCACCATCCACCATCCACCATCCACCATTCACCATCCGCCATTCACCATCCACCATCCACCATCCACCATCCACCATTCACCATCCGCCATTCACCATCCACCATCCACCATCCACCATCTACCCTCTACCCTAAACGTCTAATTCTCCGCTGAGAAAGGAGTAGTTGCCAGATCTGCCACTAAAAGCTTCAATATATCGTCAATTAGTCGAGAGAAAGGGTAAAGTTGAGATATTTGAGGAGCTGGATTTATTAGATGATCGGTCAGTTATTAGCGGGACACTATCGCGTACTCCAAGTTTTGGGTGCTGGGGGATTTGGGCAAACCTATATCACTGAAGACTTACATCTACCAGGCTATCCCAAATGCGTACTCAAACATCTCAAGCCAGCTAGTGCCGATCGCGCGCTTCTCGATCTCGCGCGCAAACTATTTGAGAAAGAAGCGATCGTCTTGCAGCAATTGGGAAATCACGATCGGATTCCGCGATTGCTGGCTTATTTTGAAGAGAACCAAGAATTTTATTTGGTTCAGGAATACATACCAGGGCATCCCCTCTCCACAGAACTAAAAAATGCAGCGAAGTGGAGCGAACCCCAAGTCATCGAACTACTAGAAGAGATTTTAGAAATTCTGACTTTTATCCACGCTCAGGGGGTGATTCATCGCGATCTCAAGCCTGATAATATTATGCGTCGCAGTGTCGATCGCAAGCTGATTCTGATCGACTTTGGCGCGATCAAACAAGTCCGCAATCAACAGCTATTGCACGGACAGAATACGATGACAGTGGCGATCGGTACACCTGGCTATATGCCGATCGAGCAAGCCTCCGGCAATCCGCGTGCCAGTAGCGATATGTACGCCTTGGGCGCGATCGCGATCCAAGCTCTGACTGGCGTCAACCCCTACGATCTGCCCGCAGACGATCGCACTGGCGAACTCAAATGGGAGCATCTCACTGTCGCCGATCCTCGGCTAGTTGCCATCCTCCAGCAGATGACTCGCTATCACTTCAAAGATCGCTATCATACTGCCACAGAGGCTCTCCAGGCTGTACGGGGGCTGAGTACGGGTACTTTTACCCCCCACTCCACCTACATCCAGACACCCCCAGTCACTCAGCCGCCGCATCAGCGGATCGATTCAGCAGCAACTGTGGTGGCTCCTGGCGTCACCCGTTATCCCCCGTCAGGATCGCCAGGGACTCAGCCGTCACCACCAGCGCGGACATCATTGCTCCCGATCGTGGGTGGGATCGTGGCGATTGGGGCGGCTGTGGGTAGTTTTGCTTTATTTAGCAACAATTTACTCGATCGGCGAGATTTTGCTACCGATCTGCAATCCGATCGCTGCCGGATCGCTACACCCACCGATCTACCCTCAACTAGAGTCCGCGCCCAACCCCAGCGCGATGCCAAGATCGAAGCCAACTTGCCTCGGGGTACAAAAGTAGTCTTCCTCGCCGCCCAAGATGCCTTTATCCAAATTCAAATGGCCGATCGATCGACAGGCTGGGTTTACAATAACCAAGTCACTGGCTGTAATGTCCCGCTGGCAACACCAACAGCCACCCCAAAACCGCCACCAAAGACAAGTCCCCGCCCATCGATCGTCACGCCCCAACCGCTGCCAGTGCCGACACCCAAAAATGACCGCCAACCAGATCCAGAGCCAGTGACGCCTCAACCCAGTCCAGAAGTTGTCCCCAGTCCATCTGAGTCGCCAATCCCGATCGACGTCCCATCCCCATCGCCTGAAGTCACGCCCTCGCCATCGCCTGTGCCGTCAGTCATCATCTACCCACCGCCCACCGATCCACTACCGGAGAAGAGCACGCCATCCACCCCAACGCCTGCCCCTCCTGCCGATCGAGTACCTTTGTGGTAGCGGCGATTGGTTCATGGTGGATTGAAAATTCTAGTGGGCGGTGTGGGTAACCTAGTAACAGCATCCAACCAGAGCCAAACTCGCAACTAACGATGCAGATTTAGTCGTCCACTGGGAGCAAAAACGCGATCGGTTCTCCCTCTTATCACCCACTAGTGCATGTATATTTACTTACACGGTTTTGCATCTGGCCCTGGCTCTACCAAAGCCCGATACATCCGATCGCAGTTTGCCGAGATTGGGATCGAGTTACAAGTCCCCGATCTCAATCAGGACGACTTTACTCATCTAACAGTTGCGCGGCAGATCGCCCAAGTTGTGGACTTATTTCCCAAAGATGGCTCCCCAGTGACTTTAATTGGCTCTAGTCTTGGGGGTTGGGTGTCAACAATTATCGCTCAAGACTATCCTCAAGTCGAGCGACTGATACTTTTGGCACCTGCTTTTGATTTTCTGAATCATTGGCTACCAAAGATTGGCGATCGCCAATTAAATTCATGGAAAAATACCTACTACCTACCAATCTATCATCATGCTCTCAAAAATTTATCACCCCTACATTACAATTTCGTTGTTGACGCTCATAGATATCCTCTTACTCAGATCGATCGCGTCCTGCCAACTGTAATTATTCATGGGGTTAATGATGACGTGATTCCGATTTCTGCGAGTCGCAACTTTAGTGGAAGTCGTCCCTGGGTAAGGCTGTTGGAGTGGGAGAGCGACCATCAGCTTACCAATGTCAGCGAACGGATCTGGCAAGAGATCTGTGACTTTTGTTACTTATAACTAGCCATCATCCTACTTTTTGCATACCTAAAGTATCAAGATGACATTGACGTCTATATCTAAATTGTCTTAAAATATTAGTATATATGGAAATTATTTAAGCTCCAGTGTCTAAAGCCGATCGCACTAAGCAAAGAATCATCGAAACGGCTGCGGTTATTTTCAATCAGAATGGCTACGCCGGATCGTCAATCGCGGACATTACGCGGCTGACAGGATTGGGCAAAAGTGGGATTTATTATCATTTTAAAAGTAAAGATGAAATCGCAGTAGCCGCATTTGACTATACGCTCGGTTTGATACTGGCAGCGGCGATGGCTAAAGTATCGCTCCAAAACACGGCAATCGATCGATTACACGCTTTTGCTAACAGTTTTCAGGGCTTTACGACTCAACCAATCGGTGTCGGTGGCTGTCCGATTTTGAACACGGCGGTCGAGAGCGATGATACTCACCCGCTGTTACGCACCCATGCCCAAGAAGCTGTAAATAGTATCCGCGCACTGATTCTCAGTATTGTCGAGCTAGGCATTCGTCAGGGTGAGATTGAGACTACTATCGACCGCGAACAGGTAGCAACTATTCTGTTTGTGACAATCGAGGGGGCAATTATGATGAGTAAATTGTACGGTGATGATATCTATCTGGAGCGCGCGATCGCTCACCTCCACGACTATATCAATGGTTTAGCTACTCAAACTAAAAGTCGGGGCAATTCATGAATTTCCCCGACTTCTGATGAATAGCCTGAGACTGGAAGTCTCGGCTGATGATGCAAAGTCCGCCTACGCGGACTAGACAAATCAATGGGAGTTCGGAATAAGGATTTCCTCTCAACGTTAAATCAGTCCGCGTAGCGATGCGCGATACGTAGGGTTCCCCGAGGGTTTAGCGACCCAAATCACGCGGAGGTTCCCTCCGCATGTGTTTGGGTCAAGACAGCGCATCAGCGACCGAAATCGCGCTGAGGTCTCCTCGTGCTAAGCGTTTCGGTCAAGACAAGACAGGCGGACTTTGCTTGCGCGTGCGGCGATTGAAATCGCTGAAGTGTCATAACAGTCTTGGCGGTTGCTATAAATCAGTAAAAATTTAAATCGAGTAATACAAAGGAAAAGATTTAGATTCTTTGGGTTTGATATACACAGTTTGCTGGGCTTCCAGGCGTAACTCATCAAACCGATCGCGAGTCAGATGCGCCGAAATAATTTGCCCGTCAGCCAGTGCCAACTCTGCTTGAATCTCCCACCCGAGATGAATGATCCGCGTTACTGTCGCCACCGTCAGCGTACTATCGGGGGTTGTCGCGATCGAGATATCTTGGGGACGGAGATAGACCTGAGGATGATTGGCTTCAAACCCGTTATTTTGAAAAATATCCGCACTGCTGGGTAAAACATTGACAGGGCCGATAAAGCTCATCACAAATGCACTCGCAGGTCGGTCATAAATCTCCGCCGCCGTGCCCACTTGCTCAATTCGACCTTTATTCATCACCACGATTTTGTCGGCGACTTCCATCGCCTCCTCCTGGTCGTGAGTAACAAATACCGTCGTCACATGTACCTCATCATGCAGCCGCCGCAACCAAGCCCGCAAATCCTTTCGCACCTTGGCATCCAACGCCCCAAACGGCTCATCTAGCAACAATACCTTCGGTTCGACAGCAAGCGATCGCGCCAAAGCCACCCGCTGCCGCTGCCCGCCCGATAATTGGGACGGATAGCGATCGCCCAACCCCGACAACTGCACCAGTTCCAGCAATTCATCCGCCCTAGCTTTGATTTTGGCAGCACTAGCCTTGCGAATCTTCAGTCCAAACCCGATATTTTCCCGAATCGTCAAGTGCTTAAATAACGCATAATGCTGGAACACAAACCCGATATTTCGCTCCTGAACACTCTGATTGGTAGCATCCGTACCTGTGAGCCAAATTTTGCCACGATCCGGTGTCTCCAGCCCCGCAATCAACCGCAACAGCGTTGACTTCCCCGACCCCGAAGGACCCAAGAGAGCCACTAGCGCACCCGATTCGATTTCCAGATCCACACCATCGACAGCTTGAAAGCTACGAAACTGCTTCGATACATTTTTTACTGATATGCCCATTGATTTAAAATACCCGATCGCTAAAATATTTAATTAATCTGACGTCAACTTACACTTAAAATAAAGACTTATTTTATACCAAATTTGAAAATCCGCTTACGGAGTGTCGAGCTACAAAAGTTAGACAACATCTGCCCCTCATCAATTATAAGTTACTACTACAGGTCGAGCGGAAAACCGTGATATCGTAAAGACAGTATCCGATCGAATTGCCAGTGGAACTATCTTCTCGCCTAGAATATGCCTTAGTTGCACTGCTCGAAATCGCCGACAGGCAGGCACAAGGCAAACCGCTCAAAGTCAATGAGATTGCCGCTAGTCAGTCCCTACCAGAGCGATATCTCGACCAGATCTTCACCTCGCTCAAACGGCAGGGAATACTCTCCAGTCAGCGGGGGATGAAAGGTGGCTATCGCCTCGCGCGAGAATTGTGGCAGATTACCTTACTCGATGTGGTAGTGGCGATCGAAGGTAGTGGCGATCGTAAAAAAGTCGATCCAACCACTCCCAATACCCTCGAAAAAACTGTCATCACCCAAACATTTGCAGGTATTAAAGACTCAGTAAATGAGATTTTACAAAGTTATACACTGCAAGATTTAGCCAAGACATTAGAGACTCAGCGTCAGAGCAGCCCAATGTATTATATTTAGATCTGTAGGTTGGGTTGAACGAATGTGAAACCCAACAATCCTCACTCATCCTTAATCCGCGTTTTACTTTCCAAAATTTCCTTGAGTACCAAAGTTACCGCAGCGAGTAAAGCGAGAACAACCGCTGCTGAAAAAGCCGCTTCAGTGTCGTATTGTTTATAGACATCCTCAACAAACAGCGGCAAACTTTGAGTCGCATTTGCCACATTTCCCGATACCACCGATACCGCTCCAAACTCACCCATCGCGCGGGCATTGGTCAACAGTACGCCATACATCAACCCCCAGCGAATATTGGGCAACGTCACCCGCCAAAAAATCTGCCAATCGCTTGCGCCCAAAGTTCTCGCCGCTTCTTCCTGATCCACCCCCGCCTCTTCCAACACCGGAATCACCTCCCGCACCACAAACGGCATACTCACAAACGCAGTTGCCAGAGCCATCCCTGGAAAAGCAAACACAATCCCGATGCCGCGATCTTCCAACCAGCCCCCAAACCAGCCTTGACGCCCGTAGAGCAACATAATCATCAAACCAGCCACCACCGGAGAAATCGATAATGGCAGGTCGATAATACTCAATAATAGCGTCCGCCCTGGAAATTGGTGCCGCGCGATCGACCAAGCCGCACACAGCCCAAACACAGTATTAATCGGGACAGTAATCAAGGCTAGTGATAGAGTGACTCTTGCTGCACTCAAGAACTCGGAATTGGTGAGATTGGCGACAAAGGGATCGATCCCCTTGTGAAATGCTTGATAAAAGACATTGATGGCGGGAATATAAATAATCAGACTAATATAGCCGAGCGTAATGCCAATTAAAGCGATCGGAATCCAATTAAGTTGTTTTTTGTCTGGCCCTTGCCGGACTAAAGTATTGGTAGGAGTGCTAATCTTCATAACGCTGACCCCAAGCTTGAAGGATATTGATACACAGGAGCAGTAATAACGAAATTCCCAACAAAACTACGCCAATTGTCGTTGCTCCGGCATAGTCGTATTGCTCCAATCTTTGGAAGATTAATACTGGGGCGATGAGATCTTTAAAAGGGGTATTGGAGGCGATAATGACAGTCGAACCATATTCACCCACCGCACGGGAAAAGCCTAGAGCCATCCCAGTCAAAATCGACGGCAACAGTGGGGGTAAAATCACTTGCCGAAAAGTTTGCCAATCCGATGCTCCCAGACACCAGGCTGCTTCCTCAATGTCTTTTTCCATCTCAATCAATACTGGTTGAATAGTGCGGACAATAAATGGCAGCGAGATAAATAACATCGCCATCCCCACTCCCAACCGTGTGAAGGCGATTTTGATGCCAAATGGCGCGAAGATACTCCCAATCCAGCCATTATCGCTATACACAGTGGCTAAAGTCAGACCAGCCACTGAGGTAGGTAGTGCAAACGGGAGATCGATCGAAGCATCAACAATGCGCTTACCAGGAAAATCATACCGCACCAAGACCCACGCGATCGCAGTGCCAAACAGACCATTAATCAGGGTGGCAATTAACGAAGTGGTAAAGGTCACATCATAAGTAGCTAAAGCAATTGGACTGCTAGCTATTTCCCAGAATTTTGCCCAGCCGCCGCTCCCAGCTTTGGCAAACATCGCCCCCAGGGGGAGAAATAGCATCGCACTGAGATAAAACCACATGACTCGCCACGTCCATGGTAGATGACGGAGGCGATCGAACCACACTTTCCAAGCTGGTTTGGGTTTGACGATGTTGGCGGGAATGATGTTGCTCATATGTAGAAGTTAAAAGTCTAAATTTCATAGTGCCAGAAAGGATCGCGATGCTCTTTCACAGAGGCTGCGTCAGCGAGTGAAACGATAAAATGACGCTGATGTCGTTGAATAATTCCGCGTTCGACTAAAGATCCCACAATTCGAGTCGTTGTATAGCAACCGCCAAGGCAGTTAGGACAGCACAGCGATTAAAATCGCCGCTAGTGCTGCAAAGTCCGCCTGTCTTGATGCGCTAAACCCTCGGGGAACCCGAGGAGCGCGCATCGCTACGCGGACTGAGATCTAGAGTGT
>NZ_JBGSPA010000053.1:0-13834 GCF_041738855.1 Chamaesiphon sp.
CAAAAAAGAATGACCCTTCCCTGTTCACTCGATCTGGGAAGGGATCGATAATCAATTTCTTGAATGGCTTTCGGATAGATTTAACAATACCTAAATCCCTATTTTCAGGAGCTGTAAAATATTTAATAGGTTCAGTAGCTAAACCTTTGTGATGGGCGACATAAAAATGATCAAGACCACGATAGATCATCTCTAAAGAAATCCGGTCGAACGGAAGAGATACATGCGTCGGCGATAGCATCACCAAGATCTACTAATACCGCATAAAATAGCCAAGTTGCCCACTGGACGGGTCTCCCGCCCAGTAAAGTTGTAATTTAATCCCATTGAGTGAACCTGTCCAGATATAACTCAAGCCCAATAAGCGTTTAACAGTATTAAATGCCTCCTCGATTCGCCATCTTCTGCTAGATAAATCGGCAACTACATAGGGAGGTAAAATCAGTGGATCGAGCACGCTAGTTAGATAAGAATACCAAGATTTGCCCACTCTGATTTCCACTAATCTCATCGTTATACATGGAGTTGTTTGATTACCAGCACCCATTTTGACGATTCGGTCACGGATGCTGTAACTATTGGTGAATAATCGCTCTGCCAGACTGTCTAATTTCCTAAAGACTGCTTCTAGTGTTGAGCCGTCACCAGCCCAAATTCTCTCAAATTTTGTGCGGGCAAATTGAATGCTTTCTGGTAGTGGCCTTTTGTTGCGGCTGTGCCATTTTTGCTCGAATTCTGGGAGTAATCCTTTAAATATGCTCTCAAATATTTCGGCGGGAAATGTCAGAAATCTTTGAGATAGTGCTTGCTGACTCACCTGCTTGGGTTCACACCATAGGAATCCTTCCCTGTTGAGTATTCTGGTTAGTTCTCTTACCCCAGCTAGATCTCGCCAGATTAGTGTCAGAACTGCTGCTACCATCAATGGCAGATTCAAGATTCTGTGCTGGGCGGGTCACCCGCCACGCTCCCTCATTCCGAGTTGGCGATAGTACTTCTCTTGTGCTACTACTGCTGATGTGACTAGCTGTTCTAATTGTGCTGCTATTGCCTCGTCTTCCATCATCGGACGTTGTTTTCGCTTGGCGTGGTCGCGATTTGTTTTCCGCTTTTTGGGCATTGGTCAAACTCAGTTCTAACTCTGTGCTAGTCTGAGTTTAACATCTTTTCTTTCCCCTCTTGACAAACCTCGACTTTTCTTAACTTGTCACGAATCGGGGCACCCGCCCAGCAAGCAGTTAGTGCTGCCGTAACTGAGGCCCAAGTTTACATTCAGCAACAACCGATCGTCGGAGTAGCTGAGACCGGATTTAAGCAACGGAATGGGGACGGTTAAAATGCCACCAAGACTAGTGGCTGGCTGTGGGTGGCGGTAACGCCATTGATAATTTGTTTTCAGGTGATTTTAAGTCGAGCTAGTACTGCCGCTCAAACAGTTTTAGGTTCGCTGCCGAACTCCAGATTGGTGAGTATGAAAAAACACCACTGGCTAAAACTGTGCGGACATGTCGTAATCTGTTGAAGCTGTTCGATTCTTTATGGCTATTTGTGCGTGAAGAGGGAGTAGAGCCAACTAATAATGCAGCGGAAAGAGCGATTCGCCCTGCTGTCATTTGGCGACCGACTAGTTTTGGGTCAGATTCTGCTGCTGGCAGCGAGTTTGTGTCTCGTTTACTCACGGTTGTATCTTCACTTAATCTGCAAGAGCGTAATATTCTGGATTTTTTGGTTGAATCTGTCTCGGCTGCTCGTTCTGGTGAAATTCCACCTTCGCTTCTGCCTTAGCCTCGTGAACTTATACCTTCTTTCCACACCGCCCAAAATTCTTTGTCAGTGTAAGTTGTACCATACTGAGCGGAGTTTTGAGCGATCGCCAGCAAAAATTGAGTGACACAAAAAAAGTGGGGAATCTCATCGGGGCGATGATTGCGGAGATGTTGACTAATTGCGTCACCCATAGCATCATTAAGATCTGGGCGTTTACATTCGATCGCCACCAACGGAATCCCATTGATACATACGACAAGATCGGGGCGAAGAGTTTGGGTACTATTGAGACGTTCGATCTCAAACTCATCGGTAACGTGATAGACATTATTCGCGGGATTTTCCCAGTTGATATATTTTAGTTGATGGCTTTTCTTATCACCATCGATCGTTTGTTCGAGGCTTTTACCTAATACTAATAAGTCATAAATCTGTGCGCTGGTAGTGTAGAGAGCGTCGTAAGGAAATTGACTAATTGCGGCAACAGCAGTTTGAATATTAGCATCGCTAAACGGATGAATTTTACCCCGATGTTCGATCTGATTGAGCTGGTGAAGTTGGGCGGTGAGAATATCTTCGAGTACTACTTTCGATCGTTTCCCCTGACGATGGGCGAGTGCTTCGGCTGGCGTGATGTAGGTATAACCAATGTTCTGGAGCAACGCCAAAGCGGGGATTTGAGAAGAAATAACATCGATATTAGTCCTTCTTCGCGAAATGTTCAAACTTCCCGTGCCAGTGGGATCCAATTCACTTTCAAAGGCCCCGTTAATGCCCTAGGTTTTGAAGTCGGTGATTGGGGAACCTGCTGTCAACCTTCAGCACTGTATCTTTCTTTTGATAAGGGTGCTCCGATCGAAGTCGGTGAATCCTTGGTAACTGGTGATGCGTATTTAACGAGTGGTGGTCCTGGGGTATTTGTGGGTGCGATAGACGATACCAATAAATTTACTACTGTTGAGTTCTGGGGTGACGGTGCTGGTGAGTTCCTCGTCGCAGGCGGCAAAATTCGGTATGCTAATGTAGCAATCGGATCTGTGAGTAATCCAACTGCCGTTCCAGAACCTTTTACGATCGTGGGTACTCTGATCGGAGCTACCGCCGCATATCGCACCAGAAAGAGATTGAAAGCAACTAACAAACTGTAAATCTTAGACTGATTATTAATTAGAGCACCAGCCAAATTTACCGATGTCAGCAATGATGACGCTAAATTGGCTGGTGCTTTTTGCTGGCTATATTCGGATTTTCAGCTTTGAATTTGAGTAGACAGTACTAGATCGATCGGGTAGTTCGATCTTTGTTGGTTTTGAGGTGTTCGCTTCAGACGGTCGATCGAGATTCTGAATTGAGACTGATTATGTTCGATCGCGATCGCTCGATACTGGAGTGTCGCGCCACGTTTGGCGATCGCACTGTCCACATTTGTGTAGAACCCGAACAGATCCAGACGGGTGCAATCTCACTGTTGCAGCGCGAAGCAACGCTCGCACTAAATTACAAGGCGAGCTACTCCCTTCCCAGTGTCAAATTAGACATCTATGGTAGGGGGTGAATGGTGAATGGTGAATGGTGGATGATGAATCATGATGTCTATTTCTTGAGTGGAAAGGGAGTAGGTTGGGGTGATTGAGACGAGATCGCTGTTAGTGCTCACTACATCCGCAAACTATTTTTAGCTAATACAGATACATTTTGAAAATTCAGGGTATATTAGGTGTACGAATCTAAAAGTAGTATTGTATGTACCAAAAAAACTTTGGTATCGTGACTAATACATAACTGTCACTTTGTGCATGACCGCGGAAAACATTTCCATCCGCTCTAGACCGAAAACCCCTAAGTACCTTAATTTGGAAGATAATTTACCCAATGAAACTAAAAAGACTCGTAAGTTTAGCGATCGGATCGGGTGTGGCTGTTGTTGGAATGGGAACTTTGTCAGTTCCTAAAGCCAATGCCGTCCTCCTAAATTCATATCAATTCAATGGCAACGGAAATTGGTCGCTTGATGCTGTTGGTGGCAACAATACTCCCGTAGGCAATATCGATGCTTTTGTACCACTAGGATCGACTATCCAAAAAGCATTCCTTTATAGTACAAACGCATCAGGTAATAGTGCTGCCCCTACTGTCAATTTTGACGGCACTACTTATAGTGGTATCTCTTGGACGAATCTTGGTACTTCAACAGCTAATCTGACAGCTTTTCGGACAGATGTGACTACTCAGGTGGCTGCAAAGGTCGGAAATGGGAGTGCTTCAAACTTTATTTTTTCGATTCTGAGTGAAATCAATAGTACCAGTATTGATGGTGAAGCTCTAGCAATTGTCTATAGCAACCCAAATGAAGCAGAAAGAACGATTGCTTTCCTTGATGGCTTCTCAAATTCGTCAGGAGACACAACTTCTATTAATTTATCCGCTCCTCTAACTTCTACTCAGCTCACCGATCCTAATTTTGAAGCTTTGCTATCTCTAGGTATTGGCTTCAGCTTTCAAGGAAACGGCACCCAACAGTTCTCGACAGTGGATATTAATGGCTCTCGATTGACTAGTGCTGCTGGTGGAGAAGATGATGGAGCTGCTGCAAACGGAGCACTAATTACCTTTGGAGGGCTTGGAGATAGTATTAATAACCCAGTTAATCCTCTCGCACCCCCAACAACAGCTAGATCTGATGATGAGTTATACTCTCTCAAACCATTTTTAGCTAGTGGTATTAGCCAAATCCGGATCGATACAACAAATCCATCAGGCGACGATAATATCTTTTTCGCTGGTATCAACATTACTGCCCAAGCAGGAGTTAACGCCCCACCACCAGTTGTAACAAACTCTACAGCCGTTCCCGAACCTTTTACGATCGTTGGTACTCTCATCGGTGGTACAGCAGCACTCCGCATGAGAAAGAAACTAAAATCTAACGACAAAGTATAGATTGCTTAATTAGTTTAATAGGCACCAGATATGTGAGAGGATTTCAATCAATGAGTCCGATCGCATGTCTGGTGCTTTATGCTGACTATTATCAACATCCCTTTGACGATCCCATCTTCTCGTCAGATCCAAGCTGACTCCAGGTAGCACACGCTCGAAATTGCTCTACTTTCTGGTAGATTTTCTGAATAAATAGAGCCGTAAATAACAATCATTGCTATTTCCTGTTATTATCGATTTAATCCAGAGTAGCAAGCATTATGAACATTTCGCTGACACCTCATTTTGAAAATCTTGTCAAAAGCAAGGTTGAGAGCGGTCTTTACAACTCGGCAAGTGAAGTAATGCGCGACGCGCTGCGTCTCCTTGAAGAGCGCGACAGTTTGCGTCAAATCCGCGTCGAGGAACTCAGACGCGAAATTCAAAAAGGCATCGATAGCGGTGAGGCAACACCACTGGATATTGAAGAGATTAAAGCCAATGGTCGTCAGCGGCTTACAGCTCGACAACAGGATGCGAAAATTTAGATGG
This sequence comes from Chamaesiphon sp., assembly GCF_041738855.1. Taxonomy (GTDB): domain Bacteria; phylum Cyanobacteriota; class Cyanobacteriia; order Cyanobacteriales; family Chamaesiphonaceae; genus Chamaesiphon. The sequence continues at coordinate 5,239 of NZ_JBGSPA010000053.1, forward strand.
TGCAGTTATTAAAGCGTCCAGAAGCCGCAACCGATCTTGAGGATATTTGGTGGTACATCGCGCAAGACAGCCCTGAGGCTGCGGATAGACTTTTAGATCGAATTCGAGAAAAACTGCTGTCATTGGCTGAATTTCCGCAAATGGGCGCGATTCGAGACGAGCTGACACCCAGATTGCGGAGTTTTTCAGTGAGCAATTATCTAATTTTCTATTTTCCGCTTAAAGATGGTATTGATGTTATTAGGGTCTTGCATGGTGCCCGCGATGTCGAGGTGATTTTTCAGTCCGGCTAGGTGAGAACTTTCTATGTGCTATCCTCTAATCGCGAGACGATTTCACCAAATTCTTATCAGATCTAGGGTGAATCCAGGCAAAACGTCATCACAATCGATCGAATTTCCCGATTCGATGACTTCGACAGCTCGATCGATTCGATAGATTTCAACAATTCGGTCTTGGGGATTAATTAACAACCCTAGTTGGACACCATTATCGCGATACTCCAGCATTTTTTCCTGAAGATCCGACAATTTATCAGTGCGAGAACGTAGCTCAATTACAAAGTCTGGAGCAAGCGGGGGGAACTTCGATCGACCTTCAGCAGATAGCGCATTCCACCGCGACAGTTCAACCCAAGCCGCATCAGGCGATCTCTGACTCCCCAATGGGAGTTTGAAAACGGTAGAGGAGCTAAATACTTTTCCTCGTTGAGTTTGTCGATTCCAAATTCCTAAATCGATTAATAAATCTGCTTCGCGATTGCCACTTTCACCACCAACTGGGGGCATGACGATAAGTACTCCTTCGCTAGTTAGTTCGAGTGGTTGTTCTGGATTGGTAATACAGAGTTGATAAAACTGTTCGTCAGTCAGCTTGAGACTGCTGAGATTGAGAGGGCGTAATACCTGAAACTGAGAGATTGTCATAGCACCTCCAAACAGTTGTAATAATTAGCTGACTTTTAAGATTATATCTCGATGCTCTGACCGATCTTTAGTTGCTCTGTCGTCGCTGCAAGATAATCGTGTGCTTACCCACTACTGGACTCCGCGCGATCGAAACCCCTTGACTGTCTTGAATTTCTAACTTACTAAACTGATTTGCCTGAGCTTGCAGCCACATCCGATCGGTTAGTCGATTTTGTTGCTCATCGTCGAGCGTGTACCAAATGGGATCGAGTCGGACAACTAATCGATCGCGGGCAATATCGACGTTTAGTGTTTGAATCAGATCGTCTGGATACTGACTGGTGATATCACGTAATTGAGTCTCAATTGCTTCGATAAATGCCTGTTCGGGATTAGTTAATATTTTATCGATCGCGGGTTGAGAATAGGGTTGAGCAGCGATCGGTACAGGTGGTGTCTTCACCACTGACGGCTCGATCCTCGGAATGAAAAAACCATCGACAAACCAGATCCCCACGGTCACGATCGCGATCGCAATTGCCGTCAGGATCGTGTCAGAGAGCTGCCGAATGGGTGCTGGTAGGAAACGACGAAATTGCTGTAATGTATCATGCCAGAACCCGATCGATCGATCCATCAGTCCAGGTGCAGATCGATCGAGATTAACGTTACTATTGGGTGAAAATGTCTGTTGGGGCAGGCTCTCATCCCAAACATCTTCAGTGAGTGATATAGACGCTGGACTCTTACCTCGCCGAGCTTCCTGGAGATTGCTACTTTTAACTGTTGCTGCGGGTAGAGCCTCATCCCAGTCTTCGAGATCTGGAGTGATGGGTGTTGGCGGTGTCGCTACTTTTGCGCTGGGTTGAGCGTAGACGACTTTACTAGCCAGAGGCTGCGCCCACAAGTTAGGTTCATCAGCTAGTGTTTCGGCATCATCCCAATTAGTCTCTTCCTCATCGGTATCATATCTACTCGCGATCGGATCTCGATCGTCATATTCTGGTTGGGATAGCGGATCGTTCGGTTGTGGATTTGTCCGAGTGACTGATGATTTTAGGTTCTTTTTCCCAAATCGCCCAAACAATCCTTGCATTAGCTTACCTGTCCTCGATCGGGGTGCCATTTCGGTTAGGATTAGTTTCACTTACTTCTAATTTATCACCTTTATTCAGTCAGCCCCTGACAAATCACCAAAATTTATGAGTACTAACCGCCGTCAATTTTTAGTCGGAGCTGGCTTGGCTGGATTGGGTCTAGCTGGAGCTGGTAAGCTATTGGTCGATCGATCCAATGCGACAGAAGATCTTGTGTCGGTAGTAGCAATCCCCAAGTCAAAGTTATTGCAGCGATTCGCCGTCCTTGCCGATACGGGTACTGGTAGTATCAATCAATATGCAGTCGGTCGCGCTCTGGCTCGCTACCACGAAAAAAATCCCTTTGATACCATCCTGCTGGCTGGAGATAATATCTACACCAATGGGGAATTTACCAAGATTAAACCCGTCTTTGCGATCCCTTATCAAGATTTACTCCAGCGAGGGGTGAAGTTTTATGCTTCTCTGGGCAATCATGATGTGCGGACAATGAATGGCGATCTTCAAGTCACTTATCCTGAGTTTAATATGCGGGGTCAGCGTTACTATACTCACGGACAAGGTGATGTTCGGTTCTTTGTCCTCAACACGAACGATATCATCAATCCCCAATCGCCCGAACGAGTCAAACAATTGGACTGGCTCGATCGAGCATTAGCCGCGAGTAAAGCTAAATGGAATATCGTCTATGGACATCACAATATTTATTCTGCTGGAGTCTATGAAGTCAATAAGATGATGGAAAAAGATATCACCCCGATTTTGAAAAAACACAAAGTGCGCCTGTGGATCAATGGTCACGATCATAATTATCAACGATCCATCCCGATCCATGGTACTACTTATATGGTCTGTGGTGGTGGCGGCGCAAAGCTATATCCAGTTCAAGCGCCGAGCTGGACAGCATTTGCCAAAAGCGTCCATAGTTTCGGCATCGTTGAAGTTTATCAAGACCAAATTCTCCTGACCGGAATCGATAGTAAGGGTGAGACGATCGATCGCGGCTTAGTCAATCTCGCCTAAAAATCCCTCCTGAAAAATCCCCTCTTCGGAGCGGCGGTTTTATTCGGAGGTGCCCTCCGAATAAAAAAACCGACAAGACAGGTGTGCCCGTTCGCGGAGCGTCTCGAAGAGAAGGGCGGGGCGGGTAGATCCCCTCCGAGGAGGGGATTTTTCAGGAGTGCAAGCAATGAGTCATTACCGAATCTTACCGTAGGTAATCGCAATCCCGCGCAGCAATAGTACCCACGATCGGCTACAATTATACATAGATATTTACAAAGATTAGTAAATTTCCATCGTCTACATCAGACCGTATTAGAGTTCTAACTCCACAATTTATGAGCATTCCCATTCGTAACGTAGCCATCATCGCGCACGTAGACCACGGTAAAACCACCCTTGTTGATGCGCTCTTAAAACAATCCGGTGTTTTCCGCGAAGGTGAGGAAGTGCCTATTTGTGTGATGGACTCCAACGACATCGAGCGCGAACGTGGGATCACAATTTTATCCAAAAATACTGCCGTCAGATACAAAGAGACATTAATCAACATCATTGATACCCCTGGACACGCGGACTTCGGTGGTGAAGTCGAGCGCGTATTGGGCATGGTTGATGGCTGTATCCTGATTGTGGATGCCAATGAAGGGCCGATGCCCCAAACCCGCTTCGTGCTAAAGAAAGCCCTAGAAAAAGGCTTACGCCCGATTGTCGTTGTCAACAAGATCGATCGCGAACAAGCGTCCCCCCATGTAGCCGTAGATAAAGTATTAGACTTATTCCTCGAACTCGGTGCTGATGACGATCAGTGTGACTTCCCGCACCTGTTTGCTTCGGGGATCGGTGGCTATGCCCAGAACGACATGGAAACCAAAGGTACCGATATGGTACCGATGTTTGAGGCGATCTTACAGCATGTTCCACCCCCAGTTGGTGACTCGGACAAGCCCTTGCAACTGCAAGTTACTACCCTAGATTATTCTGATTATTTAGGGCGGATTGTCATCGGCAAGATCCACAATGGTACGATTACGATGGGTCAGCAAGCTGCGCTGATGAAAGAAGATGGATCGATCTCCAAAGGACGCATCACCAAGCTCTTGGGCTTTGATGGCTTGAAGCGGATCGAAATTCCGAGCGCGACAGCGGGTAATATCGTTGCTGTGACTGGATTTGCCGATGCCAATATCGGTGAGACAATTACCTGTCCTACGATGCCGATGGCTCTGCCAATGATCAAGGTAGACGAACCTACCTTGCAGATGACCTTCTGCGTGAATGATTCGCCCTTTGCTGGTACCGAAGGCAAAAACGTCACCTCGCGCCAAGTTCGCGACAGACTATTCCGTGAATTGGAAACAAACGTCGCCCTGCGCGTCGATGAAACCGATGAAGCTGATAAATTTGCTGTAGCTGGACGTGGTGAACTTCACCTCGGTATTCTGATTGAGAATATGCGTCGGGAAGGATTTGAATTCCAAGTCTCCCAGCCACAGGTAATCTACCGTGAAGTTGGCGGTCAAAAGTGCGAACCATTTGAGCTACTCGCCCTCGATGTCCCCGAAGAATCCGTCGGTAGCTGTATCGAACGTCTCGGTCAACGCAAGGGTGAAATGCAAGATATGGTCGTTGGGATGAATGGTCGTTCCAACCTAGAATTTGTTATTCCTGCTCGTGGTTTGATCGGGTTCAGAGGTGAATTCATGCGGATGACTCGCGGTGCTGGGATCATGAATCACAGTTTCCTTGAATATCGTCCGACTTGTGGTGATATTTCTGCTCGTCGCAATGGCGTATTGATTTCTTTTGAAGAAGGTGTCGCTACTGACTATGCGCTGATGGGTGCAGAAGATCGCGGTACATTCTTTATCAAGCCTGGAACCAAGGTGTACAAAGGAATGATCGTCGGTGAAAACAACCGTCCACAGGATCTCGAACTCAACATCTGTAAGAGCAAACAATTAACCAACCACCGAGCTTCTGGTGGGGAAGAATTGGTACAGCTCAAAACACCGATCGATATGACGCTCGAACGCGCTCTAGAATACATCAGTGGTGATGAGCTAGTAGAAGTCACTCCTCAATCAATTCGGTTACGGAAGATCTCCAAGAAATTAGCCAGACGCTAAGTTCGTCACTAATTTAATTTAATTATTTAAGTCCGCACCTGCGGACTTTTTCATTACCAATAAAAGTAGAATGGACACGATCATCACAAGAAATCTCTACATGCACAAAGCCGAGATTTTGAACTATCTCAGAGATCGTGCAGCGGAATCACATGGCGCAATCATTAGGATTCATGGTGAAAAAGACTTCAAAGAACGAGGTGCTGCAATCAATAAAGCCATCTCGTTAACTACGACAAATCTTAAAACTATAATTTTTCAGCGAGCATTATCCCAAGGGTGGGGCAAAGATGAGATCCTAAAAAATGTACTTATTGTCACTTATTGCTCCTATGTCGTAATGATTGAGTTTAGAAATATGGTGTGGCCATATGAATACATGGCTTTTTCACGCAGGGTTGGTGAACTCTGGGAACCTTTCTGCAAATTATGCTTTGACTATCCTGTAAGAACTGACGTTGAACTCTATGAGCCTCCATTATTCTCGCAAGTTAGAGAGCAACTACAAGATGAAATTTTACAGTATATTCACAATCTAAATCTGAGCAGCATCGAAACAACTCAACTCATATCTTACTATGATAAAGTCTGGAGTTTAGTTACCTCTGGTGAAATAAAACTAGAGCTAGATCTGCACTTTAGAATTAGTGAAACCAATTTTAATGTTGATTTCAAAAGTGGCTTTCAATCGAATGAAAAAGGTAACACAAATCGTCTCCTTTTAGTTGCTTCAATATATAAAAATATTATCGGATCGAATAATGAATGTATACTATTTGTACGGGCGAATGAAGATGACAACAATCATTATCTTCAAATATTAAAGAAATCTGGGATCTGGGGTGTTTACTGTGGAACTGATACTTATTTTAAAATCAAAGAGTACAGTGGCTTTGATTTAGCGAATTGGATTGAAAATAATATTTCCTGGAATACCGATCTCTCCCAAGAAACTAATGATCACTTTCATCAAAACGATCTAAACAAATATTTAGTATGGTAGCGTTAGTTAAAAGAAAGCAAGATAAATTTCAAGCTTTTTATACCAGTTGCAAGTATATAACAAATTATATGGTTGGGTTGTTGGACTGTAAGGCTGGAATGTCCGTATTGGAGCCTTGTGCTGGCGATGGAGCTTTTATAGATGAAATTATTAGGCGTAAATGCGATGCAAATATCTCTGCTTTTGATATAAATGACCAAAGTATTAGCAGCCTTACACAAAAATATATTAATGCAAATAATATCAATATTCAAAAAGCTGATTTTGCATTTATTGAGTCACTAAATAGCTATGACCGAATCATTGCAAATCCTCCTTATGGAGCTTATCAAACACCAGAAAAAAGAGATAAATTAAAAGCAACTTATCCAGGAATTTATGCAAAAGAAACATATGGCATTTTTTTGATTAGAGCAATGGAAATGCTCAAGCCAAATGGTCGCGTTGTTTTCATTGTTCCCGATACATTTCTGACACTTCACCTGCATGAAAGGTTGAGAAATCAGTTGTTGCTTAATTATAAAATAGAGTCGATTACTTTATTTCCCTCTAAATTTTTCCCAGGTGTTAATTTTGGATACGCAGGGTTATGTATTATTTCAATTAGAAAAGCAATCCCTAGCAGTAACTGGAAGTTTCCTATATATAAGGGTTTTACTTGCCCTCAAGAGTTTGAAGACCTATTAACAAATCAGAAAAGTAAATTTGAAGTTGGCGAGTTTTCTTATGAAAAGTTAAAAACCAATCCTTCAAAGTCATTTTATATATCAACAGAGCCATGGGTTGAGGAATTACTAGAACGTAATTTACCAACTATCGAAAGTATTTGTCATGTAGTGACTGGCTTTTATTCTGGTAATGATGCTCACTATTTAAGACGATCTGAAGTAATTACTCGTGGAGTAAAAAAATATCAACCGATAGATATGAATTTAGTTTGGTTTGGAGATCGATTATCAAAACCTCCACTTGATGGTTTTGAAGGAGAAAAGCACTGGATTCCAATTGTTAAAGGTGGTAATAGACGCTTTCACAAATCATCTGAATGGTTCATGGATTGGAGTAGAGCAGCGATACATGATTACAAGGTAATTAACAAAAAAAAAGCCAGATTTCAAAATTCTCAATTTTATTTTAATCAAGGTATTGCCGTACCGATGGTTTCATCTAGTGCAATAACTGGTGCACTAATAGATGGGAGATTATTCGATCAATCTATAGTTGGGGTTTTTCCAAAGCATGGTCAAGAGCATCTTTTGATGTATTTACTAGGCTTTTTCAATTCAAAAACATGTAACGATCTCATTCGCACTATTAATATAAGTACAAACAACTCATCTAATTACATAAAGAAGATTCCTATTTTGGTGCCAAACAATAATATAATTTATGAAGTTGTTAATTTAGTAAGTCAACTGTGCGATTTAGCAAATCAAAGAGAGATTTTAGAGTCTGATTTGCAACAGCTTAATATTGCTTTCGACATTATTTATGGTGTCAAAAGCACATAAATAACCAAAAGATAAAAGTATTTTTATGTATCGCTGAATATCCAGATCTGGCAATCATCTATGTTGTCGAGATAGGCTTTAAATGTGCTTTAATGTTACTCCCTTCCCGCTTAAAGAGTATAGAAAAGGGTATAATTACTAGAGAAGGGAGGAAAAAATGAATGAATCTAAGCAAAAGATTGCGATCGGTAAGTCTAGATAAGAAGCAGTGGCAGCGATTGTATTACAAAAATCAGCAATCATATATAAGACAGAGATTATCAGCTATAAGATATCTAAGCGAAGGTTCAAGCAGAGCGGAAGTAGCCCAGTTATTAGGATGTACAGATTTAACCATAGCCAAATGGATAGGTAAATATCTAGAAACGGGACTAGAGGGGCTGGTTGAGCCAATCAAGCATCAAGTGAAGGAAAGGCTCAATCCAGAACAGCAGCAGGAAATCAAAGGAATGGTGCTGAACGATAGACCGACTAAGTACGGGATAGACCGAGAAATCTGGACAGGAAAAATCATAGTAGAAGTGATAAAGCAAAGATGGGGAGTAGATCTAAAAACATCGAGAATCTATGAAATACTAGATAATTTGAACTTATCACATCAAAAGGCACATCGAGATTATGACAATGCCGATCCAGAAAAACAAAAGAAATTTGTAAAAATTCTAAAAAAAAAATGCGTCAGAGAAAGCGTGGGGAGAAAATTCTATTCTTTGATGAATTCGCAGTATCTAACCGACCAAGCACATACTATGGATGGGCCGAAAAGAATACTCGACCTCAAGTGCCATCAGATGAAAGTAAAAAAAGAGAGAAGTTAAATGGATTATTAGCAGTAGATGCGGTCAGTGGGGAAGAATTCTTACGGTTAGTACCAACTGCCAAAACTGAAGACCTAGCATTGTACTTTGGAGAGCTATGCAAAGACTGTGTTCAGGAGAGAATCAAG
>NZ_JBGSPA010000055.1:0-15425 GCF_041738855.1 Chamaesiphon sp.
AAATCTATTCGTAAACCCAACGTCAAATTGATTATTGCCCCTTTTCCTGAACATGTACGAAGTGGCGACCAATTCTTCTTTAAGCCATCTTCTCAAACCCGCTTGACAACTGCGATCACTTCTTAACTTGTCACGAATGGACTATACTCCACAGTCAAGAGGTGATTTTAATTTTGAGGAAATATCATGCTGATAGGTGAATTGGCAAAGAAAACAGGTTTGACTAAGGACACAATTCGCTTTTACGAAAAAAAAGGATTGATTGAATCACAAGAGCGTCAAGCAGGTATGAGAACCTACATGGAATTTAGTCCAGAGATGCTAGAACGAGTTGTCATTATTACACAAGGCAAATCTTTGGGATTCACACTGAATGAGATTAAGCATCTGATAGATACTTGGGGAAAGACAGAAATACCGATTGCGGAAAAATTGAAAGTAATCGATCGCAAACTTGAAGAGATCGGCGAAAAGATGAGGCAACTTGAGGAAATTAAACTTTATCTGACTGCGAAGCGTAATCGAATTACTGAATAATGAAAGCAATCTCAGGTGCGATCGCCTCAATTATCTATCTGTATAAAGGGTTTGCTGTATTGCGATCGCTATATTTAGAAACTGAGAGAAAAGATCGGGCGATCTCATACCAAGATAAAGAGATCGCACCACCAAACTTTTGCATTTCGGCAAAGATCTCTAAGCATTGCATTTCATCTTTGAATTGACGACTTTTCCTTTACATTCCTACTTCAATACTACGGACATTTTTACAACGAAGCTGTAAGCTTTGGGGATTAATACTTTGATTAAATTAACTGTTAGCTCAAACGCACACGGGAAGTTAAATAAAGACTAAAATGCTGGCTTTATAGTGGGTTTGCGATCCAAGGTTTTGAAACTGTCCGAACCATTGCTACTTACTAAGCAGAAAAAATAACCCAACAACTCTTAAAGAAAAAAATTACCTTAGGGGTTGTTGTAACAAAAGCTCGAAATCGATCTCAATCGAGATCGTGACGTTTGGTAATTTAAATTCATCCATTCACTAATTCAAACTGTAAAGATTGTGTCCGAGTTCTATCTCTTGTAAAAAACTATCATAGACAAGTTTACTGGCTTCGCTATAACAATCTTCTGTTGTTTCTTCTGAATTATCGAAGTTAACTGTTAGGTCTTTTCCATCAACTTTAAACTTCCATGTTTCATGATTCTTTGATGCCATAACTTTGACGGCAACGAAATCTATGTGGGTAGTTTCTGTCAAGTTTAAGCATAGATTAAGATTCCATGGTTGGATCCTGTTTTCCATGTAAACTTCGTTAGAGATATTGCGTCCCATGCTTCGGTTGGAGTCTAGGATTTTGAGTGATTTTTTGGTGCCATAATCAGAATCGAATTTCTGAATGATTTTTTTAAATAATTTAACGGCTTCACTCCGTTCTGCTTCGATCTTGTCTTTGATCGACTGATTGAGTTGGCACAATTCCTGATAACTTGCTTGAGTCATTTGATTTAGCCTCCTTGTTTTTTGTTGAATCGCTCCAAGTATATTGTAACGTTGTTTTTGTTAGAAATTAGATTAATTCTGTAAGGATCGTTACAATGTTCGATATTGATTTTATTTAGCTAATTTAACAAGGCTTGTCCGAACCTTAGATATGATGCTATACTTGCTTGAGTTTTATACTTGAGGTAAAGCCTGTCCTATCTCAACAATCCATGACAATTTCTACCCAGTATCCAATTATTTCTACCCGCTATCCCACAATGGCGATCGGTGGAGCAGAAGACAAGGTAAATGGTTGCGATATCTTAGCTCGACTTTATCCATTTTCGATCGCGCTAGATCTAAGCCCCTCACCATAAAGGTTCTAGCGGTTTAGACTTTTTGCACATTACCTGTTTCTCTCGATCGGTGAAAAGTCATTCCGATCGGATCTAGTCCCAGAGCCAGTCTCAAATAGGGACGTTTAAAAATGGATAAAGTCGAGCTTAGAGGCTGTTTGAAAAGGGTCGGCTGAGGTAAGAAAAGCTACTTGAGCAATTTTGAAAGTCGCCTAAACACCGATTCTCTCGTGAGAGATATACGGTATCTGAGGTATCAAAAAGCGTTAAGGAAAACTTTTCAAACACCTTCTTAACAGCTTTCTTTCAAAGTGCTGGTGGCAAGATGTCGGCGATCGGGATCGTCCCATGTGATTCACAAGAATCTAGTATCGTTATTTCGGGGTAATGGCACGTTTGAAGTGCTGGGGCAAGGAACGATTACCATTATCGATCCGGTAAAGTTGACTCACACAAACCATCCAGAGGCTGCTGAGAATTCTCCACGTAGCCTGCATCATCTCATGGTTCATGTATTGCGTCGAGGCGATCGCTACAACTACAAGCAGCGACTCGTGCTATGTTGATACGGTTTGAAAAATTCCAGTCGTTGGCGTAGCCTCCGCCTTGCGAAATCGACCCCATAATCATCAAATCTGGGTTATTGTACAACAGAATAGCGATTCAAATTGAAATTAAGATAAGAATAATACCTCAGCATATTCAAGAAAAGATTTGAGTATAGCGGAGGGTTTTGGATTTAATTTCAGGTTGGATTTAATTTAGATAGAATCAGCGAAAGTTCCCCAACCAACTTATGAAAATTCTCCAAACCCAAACACTTCGAGGTCCAAACTACTGGAGTATTTGCCGATCGAAGCTGATTATTGTCCGACTAGATTTAGAGGAACTAGCCGATCGACCTTCCAATACCATTCCTGGCTTTTATGAGGGACTCGTGGAGGCTTTGCCGATTCTAGACGAGCATTTTTGTTCGCCCGGTTGTCGGGGGGGATTCCTCACCAGAGTGCGGGAAGGCACGATGATGGGGCACATCTTAGAGCATGTGGCGTTAGAACTGCAAACTTTAGCGGGGATGTATGTGAGCTTCGGTCGCACCCGTGAAACCGCAGATCCAGGGGTTTACCAGGTTGTCTTTGAGTACCACCATGAGGAGGCGGGACACTATGCAGCGAGAGCGGCGCTTCGGCTGTGTCAAAGCATTATCGATACGGGTAGTTATCCCCTCGCCGAACTGAGACAAGATTTACGCGATCTAAGAAATCTGCGGACAGAAGCGTCTTTGGGTGCAACTACTGACGCACTGCTACGCGAAGCCGAAAGGCTAGGTATTCCCTGGATGCAATTAGAGACCTGCGATTTAATCCAGTTTGGCTATGGCAAGTATCAAAAGCGGGTGCAGGCGGCTTTGACTTCCCATACCAACGTGTTGGGGGTAGAACTTGCTGGTAATAAGGACAATACTAAAAAAATCTTGGCTCAGATGGGCGTGCCCGTTCCTTTAGGCGAGACGATTTACGCCTTTAGCGAATTAAAAGAGGCGATCGTTCGGTTGGGTGGTTATCCAATTGTGATTAAGCCCCTAGATGGCAACCACGGGCGGGGGATTACGATCGATATTCAGGATTGGGAATACGCGCAAGTAGCCTACAATCGCGCCCGTGAGGTATCCACTGGGGTAATTGTCGAACATTTCTATCAGGGACGGGATCACCGGATTTTGGTTGTCAATCATCAGGTAGTGGCGGTGGCAGAACGAGTACCCGCTCATGTCGTCGGGAATGGGCTAGAAACGATCGCGGCTCTAGTCGATCGGGAAAACCGCGATCCGCGCCGAGGTGTGGGACACGACAATCTGTTGACCCTGATTCAATTAGATGAAGCTACCGCTGAAATGTTGGTCAGTCAAGGTTTTACTCTCGATACCATTTTGGAACCAGGTCAGATCTGTTACCTGCGGGCGACTGCCAATTTGAGTACAGGTGGGATTGCCATCGATCGCACCGACGAGATCCATCCAGATAACCTGTGGATGGCAGAGCGGATCTCGCGGATCGTCGGGCTGGATGTAGCCGGGATCGATGTCATGACCACGGATATCACCAAACCACTGCGCGCAGCGGATGGCGTGATTCTTGAGGTTAACGCCGCACCTGGATTACGGATGCACCTGGCTCCGAGTCAAGGTGTTGGGCGAAATGTCGCTGCGCCCATTCTCCAGATGCTATTTCCCCCTGGAACGCTGAAGCAGATTCCGATTGTCGCGGTGACGGGCACCAACGGGAAAACTACCACAACGCGGCTAATCGCGCATATTTTCAGTCAGACTTACGCGGCGGTGGGCTTTACCACGACGGATGGGATCTATATCGGCGATCGCCTGTTGAAAAAAGGTGATACCACTGGGCCACAAAGTGCCCAAATTATCCTTCAAGATCCGACGGTGGATATTGCCGTGTTAGAAACTGCCCGGGGTGGTATTTTACGATCGGGCTTGGCTTTCGATCGCTGTGATGTCGGGGTAGTTTTAAATGTGGCAGCAGATCATCTCGGCTTGGGAGATATCGACACGATCGACAAAATGGCCAAAGTCAAAGCAGTCATCGCCGAAGCGGTGCATACCGATGGTTATGCCGTGCTCAATGCCGACGACCAGCGGGTGGCAGCGATGGCCGAAAATGTCATCGGTCGGGTTGCCTATTTTTCGATGGATATGCGGAACCAATTAGTCCGATCGCACGTTCATCGGGGCGGGATTGCGGCCGTCTATAACCAGGGCTATCTGGAGATTTGGCACCCGGATTGGATTCACCGGATCGAGCGAGCCGAGCAAGTACCCCTGACGCTGGGCGGGCGGGCACCATTTATGATTGCCAATGCGTTAGCTGGCTGTCTGGCGGCCTTTGTCCAAGGCGTGAAAGTCGAGGAGATTCGATCGGCTCTCCGCACCTTCACCGCCTCGGCGCAACACACACCAGGCCGAATGAATTTATTCAAGTTGGGAAATTATCATGCATTAGTAGACTACGCCCACAACCCATCTGGATATGCAGCTTTGGGTAGCTTTGTCAAGAACTGGCCTGGTCCGAAAATTGGTGTAATCGGGGGACCTGGCGATCGGCGTGACGAAGATTCGATCGAATTGGGCAGCATCGCGGCGACAATTTTTGATGAGATTATCGTCAAAGAAGACGAAGATTTGCGGGGGAGACCAAGCGGTAACGCGGCATATTGGATCGTCCAAGGGATCGATCGACAGGCGATCGCGGCTAATTTTACTGTCCCATACTCGATTTGCTTAGATGAGACTGTGGCGATTGAGTGGGCATTAGATGTGGCTCCTAGCAATGCGTTGGTCGTCATCTTGCCCGAAAATGTCAGTCGAGCGATCGAGTTAATTATGTCGCGCAATCCGATCGATAATGACACCGAGCCAGTATTTTCATCGACATCGCTGCCAACCGATTTACCGATCGTCGAACACAACATTCTCAATGGACATGTCAAGCTACGTCAGCCAGCTAACTTAGCAGCATCGGTGCGTTATGCTCCGCAGTAGCGGAGCACGAGTCGGCCGCTCAAACCTGCTTAACAACTGTACTCCCATCTTAACTTGTCACAAATGGGGTGAAATGAGTAATCGAGCAGAAACTTACGCTAAGGATTAAACAAGCTGTTTTCAATATCCAGATTGCCCGTCAGAAAACTGTACCAATTGAACCCTCTCAGATTTAGAGGCTTGAAACCCCTGCTTACCGTACTCATTTCCAGTACCAATTAACCTAGAGGTTAACTGGTACGCATAGAATATTGACTCTCTCCAATTCTTATAGAACAAAAATACTGATACTGAAATGCTTACCTAGCAACGTTCTCAGCCTTAGCGTAAGTTTCTGTACAGATGCTCATTTGACCCCCATATATCTCCATGATTGAGTTGAGTAACTCCAAAGCATCAGGTTTAGAGCGTTGGAATGAGTTGCGACCGATGATAGAACCAAATCCACCACCTTGGGCGATCGCTCGAATCTCATCCAATACAGTTACGTCACTCTCCGTTGCACCACCAGAAAAAATCACAATCCGATTTCGACCAAAAGTACATTGCACGATATGGCTCACCCGTTCGGTTAGAGATTGAATGGGAATTTGTTGTTGTTCGTAGACTTTTCTTGCTGCTTCCTGCTCAATGTGTGCGGTTGGCAATTTAACTTTGATGATATGCGCTCCAAGTTGAGCGGCAATGTGAGCAGCGTATGCAGTTACATCGATCGCAGTTTCTCCCGCTTTACTCAAGCTCGATCCACGGGGATATGACCAGATAATTACGGCTAATCCATACCTTTTCGCTTCTTCGGCGAGGGTGCGAATTTGTCCGTACATATCTAGCCGATGGGAAGAACCTGGATAGATCGTAAAGCCAATACCGACACATCCTAACCGCAACGCATCCTGAACACTACCAGTCATTGCTTGATATGGATCGGCATCATCCACCAGCACATCATGGTCGTTGACTTTAAGAATTAAGGGGATTTGTCCTGCAAACTCACGCGCGCCAGCTTCTATAAATCCTAACGGAGCGGCATAGGCATTACAGCCAGAATCGATTACCTTCGGTAGGCTACGCCAACGCTAACTTGAAGTGATAATGAGGATGATAAGCATCAGGATTTGCGGCAAAACTTCGAGCAGGTCCATGTTCAAAGCCTTGATCTACAGGTAAAATTACTAGCTTCCCAGTTCCAGATAGTTTGCCATGATTGAGTAGTCGAGACAGGTTTGACAAAGTTCCAGGGTTGTCACTGCCATACCAACTGAGAATTTCTTTTACTCTTTGGGTCATGATTTTGACTTTGATAACGTTGTTTTGTCAGCGTTGAGTTAGCCATTGAGGGTAGTCCTAAACAAGAAAGGACGATCTTGATTGGGGTTGTAGGGGCTGCGCCCCTACATGGGGGCGTAGCCCCCAAACCCCCTCTTTTAAATATCATGCCCTTTAGGGCACTACGCCATCGAGTTTGCCTACCAAGGTAAAGCGACCGCATCACCAAACTTTCGCATTTTAGCCAAGTATCGAAGAGTCGGCAATTCCCGTCCTAGAGGAGGTGCAAGGAACCTGCGAACTACTCGGTCTCGATCCGCTGTATATTGCCAATGAGGGGCGATTTGTGGCGTTTGTCGCCCCAGAAGATCTCGATCGAGCCTTGGCGATCCTGAGATCGGCTCAGATGAAGACTGGAGAAGCTGAAACTGCTTGCGCGATCGGTCAAGTTGTCGCAGCCACCACACCTGCTGTAATCTTAAATAGTAAGCTGGGAACTACTCGCTGGCTCGATCTATTGAGTGGCGAGCAATTACCCAGAATTTGTTAAGTTGGGATTGGCGATTACCTTACGGTAGGCTATTGCAAGGCAAAGGCTCCGCTACCGCCAACGATTGATTATTCAATTCGGAACCAATTATCATGAAGCCCGATCGCAGTGATTGTCTCGATCGTGTCGTGAAGTCGATCTTGCCTAATTTGAACGATATTAAGGCGATGTACAACTAAGAGTTGGTAAAAAAAGTCTTCCTCTATATTCGACGCAGCCTTAGCGTACAATTGTCCCAACATGGTATGGTGATGCCCAAAGCGCATGAAATTAGATCTTTTTTTGGTGTGTGGTTTGGGTAGCCTCGGACAACACTGCGTCCTGGCGCTCCAGCAATTTGGCGTGAAGATCGTCGCGATCGAACAAGTAGCGCCTCAAAGTTGGGAAGTTCCAAATTTAGTCAATTTATTAGACGATCTCATCATTGGCGATTGCCGTGAAAATAATGTTTTAGAGCAAGCCCAAATTCAAGCTTGTCGCGCTGCCCTGATTGTCACTAGTAACGAGGGAGTCAATGCCGAAATCGCCCTCGCCATCCGCCAACTCAACCCGCAGACGCGGCTAGTCGTGCGATCGGCCAAAACCAATCTCAATCGACTATTAAGCCAACAACTCGGCAATTTTATCGCCTACGAACCGATCGAACTTCCCGCTCACTCCTTTGCTATTGCCGCGCTGGGTACGGATACCGTGGGCTTTTTTAATTTAGATGGTTACTGGTTGCGGGTGGTGCGACAACGCATGAGTCCCGACCATCCTTGGTGCAATGCTCGTCAGCTACACCAGATCGATACGCGCAGCCAGAAGCTACTCGCTCACAACGCATCTGCAACCGAGCCAGGTTTCTACCAATGGCAGTTTGAAGAGCTAGTTACGGCTGGCGATTTAGTTACTTATATTGAAATTGCCGATCGATTTTCACTTCACGCTACCCCAGATCGACCGATTGCGGCTGGCAAAAAAACCAAACAACCCCAGATCGCTCGCTGGGCGCGCCGCGCTGGCGATCGATTTATGCAGTTTTGGCGATCGAACTTTCAGCAACAAGTCCGCCGCGTGGCTCTAATTTGTTGTCTGATTGTTGTGTTGTTACTGGCGATCGCTACCGTCCTGTTTCATCAATATTATCCCAACACGACTTGGTTGTCGGCATTTTATGCCTCAGCGATCTTACTCTTAGGAGGCTATGGCGATTTATTTGGCGACTTCGAGCAAATTCCGACGATTCCCTGGTGGCTCCAAACTTTCGCCCTCGGGTTGAGTCTGGCTGGTACTGCCTTTGTCGGCGTGTTGTATGCGGTGCTAACCGAGTCTCTCTTGTCATCCAAATTTCAATTTGTCAAGCAGCGACCGCCGTTACCACAGCAGAACCATATTATCATCATCGGTTTAGGCCGAGTCGGGCAACAAGTCGCCCTCTTGCTACAGCAAGTCAAGCAAGCTGTCGTGGGCGTGACATTGCAGCCAGAGATCAACAGTACAATCTTGCCAGATCTGCCGATAATTACGGGTAATATCGCCCAGTCCCTGGCACAAGCCAATCTCCCGACTGCCAAAAGCGTCATTATCGTCACCGACGACGAAATGCTCAATCTCGAAGTCGCCTTAATGGTTCAGGCGATCGATCCGCAGCTCGATCTGGTGATTCGGACATCGGGACAAAGATTGAGCCAACATCTAATGAAAACGCTGCCAAATGCGCGCGTGCTAGGGATGCAGACAGTATCAGCAGAAGTGTTTGCTGGAGCGGCATTTGGCGAAAATATTCTAAATCTATTCCACTGCGATCGGCAGACTATTTTAGTCACGGAATACGCGATCGAAGCAGGCGACACGCTCGATCGATTGTTGCTAGCTGAAATTGCTTCTGGGTATGGGGTAGTACCCATTCTGCACCAGCGCAGTCCCAATCCCCCGACTTTAATGCCGACCGATGATATTTTGCTGGTAAATGGCGATCGATTGATAGTCTTAGCAACGACCGACAGTTTGCGCCGGATTGATATCGGCGATCGATACCCCAAATCTTGGCAGGTTGAGGTCGAGCTAGCGATGACGGCAGAATCCAGTTTTGAAGGGGCAAATACGATCGCGCGAATCTCCGGTTGTTCGCTACAGGTCGCTAGAGAGTTGATGGACAACTTACCAGGAATTTTGAGTACTCCCCTCTATCAACATCAAGCCCAACGATTAGTTTATTCGTTAGAAAAAGTGCGCGTCAAAGCGAAAATCCGGCGTTACAGTTCTCAAGTGTCTTTATAAGACTTAACATTTCTTCTGTGTTAATTAACACTCCATTCAAGTTGCGATCGATGCTAGTTTAAACAGTAGATAGAGCAATAATACTCTCGAAAAAGTTCAAATTGTTCAGGCATTGACCAGGCGCAGCGATGGGTTAATTAGCAACATTTAAGTACCTAGACGAAATTAATTACACATTTATGATTATCAAACACCTTGCCGAAAATATTTCCAAGCAAAATCTTGTGTAATTAATTCTATCTAACTACTTAGACTAATCCTTCAGCCTCGCACCAGAAACATCGTACTCTCGGAGATAGGACTCGAACGTTATGGTCGCAACACCTCCAAAACCAACCGCAGAAATTAGCATCAGTGCATTTGGACCAGCGCGGTCCACAGTTCAGGGCGCACCGCTTAATGCAGAAGAACTGCGCAATATTCATGCCTACTGGCGAGCCGCAAACTATCTGGCGGTGGGCATGATTTACCTGCGGGAAAATCCCTTGCTCAAGGAACCACTCAAACCCGAACAGATTAAACAGCGGTTGCTCGGTCACTGGGGATCGAGTCCTGGGATTAGCTTTCTCTACACTCACCTGAACCGAGCGATCGAAAAATTCGACCAGGATATGTTATTCATGGTCGGTCCCGGTCACGGTGCTCCTGGTTTTCTCGGCCCTTGCTATCTAGAAGGCAGTTACTCCCGCTTCTACACGGAATGCAGTCAGAACGAAGCCGGTATGCAGCGGTTCTTTAAGCAGTTCTCCTTCCCTGGTGGCGTTGGCAGCCACTGCACCCCAGAAACGCCTGGTTCCATTCATGAAGGTGGCGAACTGGGGTACAGCCTGTCTCATGCCTATGGGGCTGCCTTCGATAATCCCAACCTGATTGTGGTGTCCATGCCTGGAGATGGTGAGTCAGAAACAGGACCGCTGGCGACTTCCTGGCACTCGAATAAGTTCATCAATCCCATTCGGGATGGTGCTGTACTGCCTGTACTGCACCTGAATGGCTACAAGATCAATAACCCGACGATTTTGTCGCGGATCAGTCATCGGGAACTGAAGGCATTGTTTGAAGGCTATGGCTATGAACCCTACTTTGTTGAGGGGTCCGATCCAGAATCGATGCACCAGGCAATGGCGGCGACCTTGAATCATTGCATTGCCCAGATTCACAGCATTCAACAAGCCGCCCGTGCTAGCGGTGTGGCGACTCGTCCGATTTGGCCGATGATTGTGATGCGGACACCTAAAGGGTGGACGGGTCCGGCTAATGTGGATGGTCATCAGGTGGAAGGGTCCTGGCGATCGCACCAAGTGCCGATGGGTGAGATGCATAGCAATCCCGAACACCTCCGCTTGTTAGAAGAGTGGATGAAACGTTACAAGCCAGAAGAACTCTTTGATGAAAACGGCACCCTCTTACCGCAGATTAAGGCGATCGCGCCCACCGGAGACAAGCGGTTGGGATCTACGCCCTATGCCAATGGCGGTTTATTGATGCACGAGTTGCACATGCCAGATTTCCGTCATTATGGCGTACAGGTGGAGAAACCCGGCACGATTGAAGCCGGAAACACCGCACCGTTAGGGACGTTCCTGCGGGATATCATGAAGCAAAACATGACTAACTTCCGCGTGTTTGGTCCAGATGAAAATACCTCCAACAAACTGGGTGCCATTTACGAAGTCAGCAAGAAGTTTTGGATTGGGGAATACCTGCCCGAAGACGAAGATGGGGGCGAACTTGCTCCCGACGGTCGGGTAATGGAGATGCTGAGCGAACATACGCTGCATGGCTGGCTGGAAGGCTATTTGCTCACGGGACGGCATGGTTTCTTCTCGACTTATGAATCCTTTGCCCATGTGATTGACTCGATGTTTAATCAACATGCGAAATGGTTATCCATTTGTAATAATATCCACTGGCGCGAAGAAGTCCCATCCCTCAATATTTTGATTACCTCGACGGTGTGGCGGCAAGACCATAATGGTTTCACCCACCAAGATCCAGGATTTATCGATGTGGTGCTCAACAAGAGTCCAGATGTAGTGCGAATTTACCTCCCGCCCGATGTCAACACCTTGTTATCCGTTGCCGATCACTGTTTGCGGAGCAAGAACTATATCAACGTGATTGTGTCGGATAAACAGATGCATTTGCAATACCACGATATGGATGCAGCGGTGAAGAACTGCACCAAGGGGATCGATCTCTGGGAGTGGGCCAGCAATGACCAGGGAACCGAACCAGATGTCGTGCTGGCAACTGCTGGGGATATTCCCACCCGGGAATCGTTGGCGGCAGTCTGTCTGTTGCGGGAGAATTTTCCCGATCTGAAGATTCGCTTTGTGAATGTAATCGACTTGTTCAAGTTGCAACCAGAGACGGAACATCCCCATGGATTGAGCAGTCGCGATTTTGATAGTCTGTTCACGCCCGATAAGCCCGTAATCTTCAACTTCCACGGCTATCCCTGGCTGATCCATCGGCTCACCTATCGTCGCACTAATCACCACAATATCCATGTGCGCGGTTACAAGGAAAAGGGCAATATTAACACGCCACTAGACTTAGCGATTCAAAACCAGATCGATCGCTTTAGTATTGCGATCGATGTCATCGATCGCGTGCCGAAAGTGATGGTTGCCGGTGCCCATGTCAAGGAAATGCTCAAAGACGAGCAAATTTCTTGTACTGCTTATGCCTACGAACATGGGATCGATCGTCCCGATACTGTGAACTGGAGATGGCCTTACTAGTCCATTGAAGGAACGCCGGAATAGAGATTATCTGCACTTCGGCGTTCTTTTTTGGAGAATCCTGTATTCTGTGATTCAGTAATCGATATTGAGCCTTCGGGAGAGTATTTAGTGACCAGTCGCATTGTTACAACACAACCATTTACCGATCAAAAACCAGGTACATCAGGTCTCCGCAAGTCTGTTCCAGTTTTTCAGCAGCCCCATTATTTAGAAAATTTCGTTCAATCTATTTTCGACAGCATCGAAGGCTGCCAGGGACAAACACTGGTTCTGGGTGGAGATGGACGGTACTTCAATCGAGAAGCCATTCAAGTTATTTTGAAAATGGCTGCTGCCAATGGGATCGGAAAAGTTAAAGTCGGGCAGCACGGCATTCTCTCCACCCCCGCGACATCCTGCGCGATCCGTAAGTTTCATGCCTTTGGGGGGATTATTCTTTCTGCCAGTCACAATCCTGGCGGACCCAATGGCGACTTTGGGGTGAAGTATAACATTGGCAATGGTGGACCTGCGCCCGAAACGGTCACAGCAGCGATCTTCGATCGCACCAAGTCGATCGATCGCTACCAAATTATCGATGCTCCTGATGTCGATATTGACACATTAGGCAGATCAGAATTGGGTGGCATGGTAGTGGAAGTCATTGATTCGGTTAATGACTATGTGGATTTGATGCAGTCTTTATTTGACTTCGATCGGATCCAGCAATTTCTCACCGTCGATGGCTTTCGGATGTGCATTGATGCCATGCACGCGGTGACAGGACCCTATGCTGACCAGATTTTTCAGCAGCGGTTGGGTGCCCCAGCCGGAACCGTCCAAAACGCCATCCCGCTGACAGATTTTGGGGGCGGACACCCAGATCCCAACCTAGTTTATGCCCACGATCTGGTGGAGATCCTCTTTGGCGATAATGCGCCTGATTTTGGGGCAGCCTTTGATGGGGATGGCGATCGGAATATGATTTTAGGTCGTCGCTTTTTTGTCAATCCCAGTGACAGTTTAGCGATCTTGGCTGCCAATGCAACGCTGATTCCAGGTTACAAAGAGGGCTTAGCCGGAATTGCCCGCTCCATGCCAACCAGTAAGGCTGCCGATCGAGTCGCGGCGAAACTGGGCATTGATTGCTACGAAACACCGACGGGATGGAAGTTTTTTGGGAATTTGCTGGATGCTGGGAAAGCCACCCTCTGTGGGGAAGAAAGCTTTGGCACTGGTTCCAACCATATCCGGGAAAAGGACGGCATCTGGGCAGCCCTCTTCTGGCTGAACATTCTGGCAGTCCGCCAGCAATCGGTCGAGCAAATCGTGCAAGAACACTGGCAGATCTACGGACGCAATTACTATTCACGCCATGACTACGAAGCCATCGATAGCGATCGCGCCCATACCTTGATGGCTGGCTTAAACGAGTTGATGCCAACCCTGAAGGGCAAAACTTTCGGGCGGTATGAAGTCGAATTCATGGATGATTTCAGCTATACCGATCCGATCGATGGTAGCGTGAGTCAAAATCAAGGTCTGCGGATTGGTTTTACCGATGGTTCGCGGATCGTCTGCCGACTATCTGGAACGGGTACCCAAGGAGCGACCCTCAGACTTTATCTCGAAAGCTTTGAGGCAGATGCGACCAAACAGTCCCTCGACCCACAAGTGGCATTGCGAGACTTAATTGCGATCGCGGAGGAATTAGCGCACATTCGCGAACTGACTGGCATGGAAAAACCAACCGTCATTACTTAATCTCAAGGGCACTCCAAAAATGGGTGCCCTTCATTGTACGACCTTCCAACTGCTGCAATCGTTTCCGAATGTAGTCATCACAGCGCATCAGGAATTCTTTACCCGTAATGCCCTAGAATCGATCGCCACCACGACGCTCTCCAACATCAATGACTTTGAACGGGGACAACCGTTGAAAAACAAAGTTGTCGATCGACCACCGAAGCCGATTGAAACCGCTGGGGTCATCAGCCATCCACTTGCCTACTTACAATTTCTCATCTATTAGGAGCTAGAGTTATGGTCAATATCGTTCCCAATAACATTCAAATTGAAGACGATCGCACGGGGATTGATGTCGAAACCATCAAACGGGCGTTTTTGGATCATTTATACTACATCCAGGCGAAGTTTCCGAAGGTTGCCACTCGCAATGACTACTACATGGCATTGGCGTATACGGTGCGCGATCGCTTACTCAATCGCTGGTTGAACACCACTCAAACCTACTTAGAAACAGCACCCCGGACGGTCGCTTATCTCTCTGCCGAGTTCCTACTAGGGCCGCACCTGGGCAATAACTCGATCAACCTGGGGCTTTACAACATCGTCAAGCAGGCGATGGCGGAATTGGGACTCGACCTGACTGCGTTGCTCGAACAGGAAGAAGAACCGGGATTAGGCAATGGTGGTTTGGGACGTTTGGCAGCGTGTTACATCGACTCGCTCGCCACATTGGAAATACCCGCGATCGGTTACGGGATTCGCTACGAATACGGCATTTTTGACCAGGATATCAAAGACGGCTGGCAAGTCGAAATTACGGATAAATGGCTGCGTTACGGCAACCCCTGGGAAGTTGCCCGCCCAGAGGCACAATTAGAGGTCAAATTTGGCGGTCACACCGAATCCTACACTGACGAACGCGATCGTTATCGAACGCGGTGGGTGCCTTACAAAGTAGTTAAAGGAGTTCCTTACGACACGCCCATTCTCGGCTTTCAGACAAATACGGCAAATACACTGCGGCTTTGGAAAGCTGAAGCACCTGAGTCTTTTGATTTTGAGGCATTCAACAAAGGGGATTACTTTGGTGCCGTGCAAGAGAAAAGTGAATGCGAGAACATTACCAAAGTCCTGTATCCCAACGACGAATCCTCTCAAGGAAAACAATTGCGGTTGGAGCAGCAATACTTCTTCGTGTCATGCTCTTTGGGGGTTGAGTAGCATTGGAACCAAAAACCGGGTTAAGGATTCTGAATTGCTCGAAACCCGCTGCTGAAGCGGGTTTTTGCGTAAGGAGGAAAATCTTTCCACAGTTCACTGACAAATAGTACTACCTATTCTCTATCTGCTCATTCTTAAAACCACTCAAAAGTATCGATCGCTATTTCAAAAGTAGATCTTTATAGCTAAATTATTCTCGCTCGGCAGATAGCAGTTCAAATGCTAACTGAGCTACTTGCTCGGC
>NZ_JBGSPA010000146.1:0-18959 GCF_041738855.1 Chamaesiphon sp.
AAATCTATTCGTAAACCCAACGTCAAATTGATTATTGCCCCTTTTCCTGAACATGTACGAAGTGGCGACCAATTCTTCTTTAAGCCATCTTCTCAAACCCGCTTGACAACTGCGATCACTTCTTAACTTGTCACGAATGGAATCTAGTAGCAAAGTTCAAATATTTGCGCTGGTGCGGCTACGGTAAGTTCGACTGCTATCGATCTGCCTAACATCTCAGACAAGAGGCTGGCTAGGATGGGCATGTTTCGGGCAGCGATACTTTTCATCGTTTCTGACTTCATGCGGACGATCGCCCGATTCCCCACGATCGATTCGAGGGTGCCAAATAGCTCAAATAAGCTGCGATTGCCTGGGTTCATCCGCTGGAGTGCTACCGTCCACAGGTCATGAATAAATTCATTGTCTTCAGCTTGAGGATTACCCATCGGTGCTTTCCATTCGGCAAACTTGTACTTTGCCCAGCCATGATGGTAGTCGAGCTGTTTCCCCAAGTATTTCCAAGCGACAAGTGGCGGCTGCTCTTGGGACTTGAGCAGTTCGCTCACGCACCAACTTTTGCGATGACCGTGTTCGGCTTGGATGGTAACTAACCAGTCGATCTGGTTGAACCAGCGCAATATTTCTGGGGTTAGGGCTGTTTTAGCGATTTCGAGTAATTTGATTCCGGTGGGAGTCAGATCGATTGCTACTTCGACTACCTCACCTGTGGGTTGGCGTTGGAGTTGCTTGGTCTTATCTCTGGGCTTGACCTGCACTCCATCTAAACTCCACTGGCGATCGTCGCAGGGCAAGCCATGTCGATCCCAATTGCCAGCCATGTCGATGATAACTGCATGTTCTTTGCCTTCACACGGTCTGAGGGCGCGACCGACCATTTGAAGATATCGACCTAAACTAACTGTGGGTCTAGCGAGGATAACACCATCTAAGCCAGGGATATCCAACCCTTCATCGAACAGGGCGCAGTTGGTCAGTACTTGGATTTTACCCGCTCGAAAAGCTGCCATTGTCGTCGATCGCTCTGTTGGAGTAGAATTGCCATCTAAATGCGCCGATCTGATTCCGGCGGCGTTGAAGTGAGCGGAGATGGAGATCGAGTGTTCGATGTTGACACAGAAGACTACTGCTTGCTTGCCGTTCATATAGTCGCGGTAAGATTTAACTAAATCTCCAGCTAAACCCTCGACGGGGTTGGCAGTGGCAACATCGCTAGATTTATAATCGCCACCTTTTTTGCCGACGCCAACGATCGACATCGATCGTTCGGTAGCAAAGTATTTATAGGGACTGAGGGCACCCAAATCGATCAGTTCGCGAGTAGTCACCCCAGTTATCATCTTGCTGAAAATATCTCTAAAGCCGCTCCGATCCAACCGGATTGGGGTGGCAGTTACGCCTAGAACTCTGGCAGTGGGAAAATAATTGAGGATCGCGCGATATGTTTTTGACGTGGCATGATGGCATTCATCGACAATAATTAGATCGAATTTGGGGCAACGGGACAAGCGTCTGACCATGCTTTGAATAGAGCCAACTTGGATGGGTAGATCGTAATTTGGCTGACATCCAGCTTTGATGATTCCAGGCTCTTGCCCGACGATTGCGGCTAGCTTGTCGGCAGCTTGGGCAATTAGTTCCTCGCGGTGCGCTAAGAACAAGCATTTGGCACCCGAGCGAATGGCAATATTAATTAAATGCGCTGAGACGATCGTTTTGCCGCCGCCCGTACTCAATTGGAGCAATAGCGATGCCGAGTTTGTAAAGATCTCGATCGCTTCATCTGCTAGAGATTGCTGGTACGGTCGGAGTTGGTAATTATTCATTTTCAATATTTAGTACCATTAATCTAATTCCTTGAAAGATTCCAAAAGATTATTTACTTTTAGTTGTCGTTCGGAGTAGTCCGATCCAATTTCCGTATTTAATAATAATGAGACATCGCTACTTATCTCCGGCATATTTGGTGAGAGATGTCCTTCTAGGACAGCTCTCTCTTTCTCTAATCGCGCAAAAAGACTACCAAGCGTGATTTGAAATGGGTTATGGTATTCAGACCATAACTCTGCTCTTTTTGCCTGAAGCAACTTTCTTTCGACGTCATTTGCAACAACTGACTCATCCTGTATTTTTACGTCAAATTGAATAATCTTAACTATTTCAGCAGCAAGTGTGTCTAGAGTAGCTGCGGCAATTTCTTTTAAGGTATTTGGAGTAGCAACCTTATCTACGTATAACCAATCAGAATCTATATATGTACTGATACCTGACGGAAATTGGTAGGTCGAGTTACCATGAGTGATGTCACATTTTCCATATTTAACATAATATTCTCCATCTTTAATAACAAGGTATAACCGTGTCATCGGCAGGAAATTTAGATTTGTTTTGTAGATATAATACAAAGTCATTAATTCTTGACCCCTTCTGTCTGTTTCGATGACTCGATATAGTTCTCTTCTATCGAATAAAGACTTGATGAATTGTTTCATGATTTTTAGTTGCGGTTTAAGCCTGGTACATAATCCATGATTAGATGCACGAAGCAGGATGCTTCAAGTCCCAAAAATATAGCTGCTAAATTCTCTCGGTTTTGCCACAGAAAATTAGTGGGATTGTAGCTAACTATTAATGCCCAAAAGATTGCGGGTATGGCAATGTAAATCATCCGAGACAACGTGCCGACGACTGGAACGTGTGAGAACCCCCGATGTCCAGACGCTTTTCGATAGGGTTTCCAGAGTGGCGAAAGGATACTCAATCTTTGGCTGGGACGAGATTGTTTGAGATCGATATCGGGACTCATCCAAACTCCTCCGATGAGGTAGCCACTGATGGCGATTATTGGTGCAGCGGCGGTATGGATGAATGTAGGGAGATAGATGAAGGCGGTGATGACTACTGGAGGGAGCATGATGGCGATCGATAGATCGTGAGCTTTACCTGATGACATTGGTTCTATTAATTTAGAGAGAGCTGGCTCGATACAAGATAAAAATCAAGACTACAAAAAATGGAAAAACTTTGGTCATTTTTTCGATTGGCAGACCTTTTTCATTAATGAAAGTAAGGAAGCTGTTATGGTTGTTCACATTTTCCACGATATAACAAACAAAGACCCAAGCAAAAGATAATCCGATCGAGGCAACTACGATGATGACGATTGCTTCAGTAATTTCGATGAGATTACTCATGGTAAGTTAATCCCCTTCTCGCTTGCTAATTTATAGTCTTTGGCAGCTCCGTAAGTATCTTCAAGCTTATACTCCTTCAACAATCCCCGATTATAATAAAGCTTCGGATCGTCAGGATCTATTTCAATAGCACGATTGTAATCGGCTAATGCTTCCGCGTAATCTTCGAGTTCGATCGCTTTGAGGGTAGCGCGATTACAATATGCCGCAATGTCATTAGGCGCAAGTTCGATCGCGATATTATAGTCGGCTAAAGCACCATTGATGTCTCGTAAGGCTACCTTTAGTAAGCCACGATTGTTGTAAGAGATGATGTCATCGGGGTCGAGTTCGATCGTGCGGTTATAATCAGCTAAAGCACCTGAAAAATCCTTGAACTCCAGATATTTGAGGGCGGCGCGGGCACCATAAGCACGACCGTAGTTCGGATTTAATGCGATCGCTCGATTGTAGTCAGTCAATGCCCCGTAATAGTCTTGAAATTGGGTTTCTCTGAGGTAGCCGCGATTGTAGAAAGCATAGTGATTGTTGGGGTTGAGACTCAAGCCCCGATTTAAGTCGGCTAATCCGCCAGCATAGTCTTCGAGCTGCATAATTCTCAGGTAGCCGCGATTGATATAGGCGTCGGCACTATCTTGGTGCGTTTGGAGAGTTATCGTCAGTAACTCTTCAAGTTTTTTAGCAAAAGTGTCGTCCATTTAATTATTTCCAATTAGCTTTTGTGAGTAATGGCGCAGCTCGTTCGATCTTGAAGTTGCAAAGCAATTTCGGCACGATGGCATTGCTTGTGATTTTTCTCTGCACATACTAGTAGCACGTTGCCCATCTTGAGGAGATTGGTGACTTGCGCGAGGGCGACCCTGGCTTGGGTTAGGTCTGGGGGAATCCAGAGGCTCGAACCGCTAGTATTCCCCAATTCTGGCAGGGACTGATAGGCGACTGTGCGATCTAGACACAGCTTGGCAATTGAATTCCCATCCCAAATCGGACTCCAAGCATAAGGCTTGGCTCGAACATCGATTAAAGTCGAGATGGCGTTGCGATCGAAGCATTCTAGTAATTCGGTATAATCGATTCGGTTGCCGTAGCCGAAGGTATAGATGTCGTGGAATTTAGTAGTAGCAGTTTGATAGGCGACTCGGACTCGATCGAGTAGTTCGGGAGGTAGCTCCCACAGTCCTTGCTGACCCCTAGCAGGAATGGGATCGATTGGGGTAATATCTGGGAGTTGCCAGCCGATATTGCCTGGGATGAACCAAGGGGATGATGATGCGGTGACGTTGCCGCCGAATCTAACGATTGCCACGATCTGTCCTGGTGGGTCGTCTGATTGCTTGACTTTGGTATCAGTTATCCGCTCGATCGTTGCCTGGGCTTGAGCATCCCACTTGCTACCGCTGTGGATGGCAAGGTAACTACCAATTGGGAGAGGGCACTCCCACGATCTATTTTCAATGTTTTTGCCAAGTTTGGCGATCGCATGGCTCCAAGGGCGGTGTAGGGTAATTCCACGGATTATTTGCTTCACAGTTTTCGACCTTCAAGGTTGTAAATTCGATTTTGAAGTTGTCTAATTTCTTTGTCGAGGCTAGCTACTTTTCGATCTTGGAACTTCGAGATCGCCTTAGCCCTTGACTCTATTAATTTAGTTAGATCCGATCTTAGTATTTCTATGTCTGCTGGAATTGTTCGCTCACTCGTTAGTTATAATTGGCTGGCGACTGAAATTGGGAATCCGATCGTAAGGTAAGCGAATGACTGGGCTGGGATATTGGTACCCATCTTTGCGCCAAACAAACCATTGGCAGTAAGCTGAATCGGTGCTAAATTTACCGCTTTTTGAGCTTTTCGCAAAGCAATAGCGAGGCATTTTGATGGCTAAACTTTCGGGGTTGTCTGCCCACCAGTCATATCGACTTTTATTTTTATCGCTCACCACCATCTCGTCGGCAGTGACGCGGAGGAGCATTGCTACTCCTACTTTTGCATGGACTAAAGCATGTTGCAGGATGGGAAGATAGTGGGTGAAGGGTGGATTAGTTATAACCCATTCAACAATCGGAAACCTCTGCCAATTATGCTTCAATGTTGCATCGCGTCCATAATCGCTTACGAAATCGAAGTAAAAATCATTTGTCCAGATTTTCCTAATTCGCTCTTCTCGCTCAAAAACTTTTGCTATTGCTAAATCCTCTCCCGCACAGCATTCCAGCATCGAGCCTTGAATATTGGCATGTTTAATCAGTGATTCGGTCATCCAATTGGGAGTTGGATAATGGTCGTTTTCTACTCTACCTGTCATCGACCTAACCCTGCTAATTGTAATTTCTTGCCAGTATTCGGATCGACTAGCTCTCTTGCTAATCCTAAATCTAAAATTTTTGATGTGATTTCCGTGTTACGTTCTTTACCTGGGATTGCCTTGGCAATCTCGATGTCGTAGATTAGTCGGTTCATACTCTTATTTTTGAATTAATTAATCAATTTTGAAACTAGATACCAATCTCCATCATTATGTCTTCAACGATCGCCTGAAATGGATAGTTCATACAGCAATCACCTTGAGGTATAGAATTAATCAGTAAATCTATGCCCTCATTAATTTCTAACTTTTCTCGATCGCGATATTGTTTTAATAATACTTTACTTAACTTAGCTGCTTCACTGGTAATTAATTTTATTTCCTTACTGATTATGTCTAGCTTTGACTGCTTAGTAATAATAGATTTAAGCATCGCTATAATTAGATAAAAAGTTCCTTTTACTTTATGTCGGTCTGAAATTTTTTTGAATACTTTTTCTAGCATTTGTTCGACTTCGATCTCAAGCGCAGATAATTTTACAGGATCGTTTTTACATCTAATAATATCTGCGGTAAATGCTATTGAAAAAAAATCAATTCTTTCTGAAGTATTCATAAATTTTAATCTTAGTTATTTTTGTCTACTCTATTTCTTGTTGATCGAGGATGTTCATGATGTTTTTGCCTCTTTGCGAACATTCTCCCAGCGTTTCCTTGCAGTTTTTTCAGCTTCTAAACAAACCATGCCGACCATTTGCTGTGAGTCGAAGTCATAACCAGAGTGAGCGCAAGCGTCTTTAAGCCAAGGAGAGGTAATTAGTTCTTCTTTATGGACGCAACGGTAGTTGCTAACATCAGAGCCGCGCCACTTCATGTTGCAATAACAAATAGGCGGATTAATCATGCCAGATCCCGATGCTTCGCAACAGGAGCATAAATAATTAATATAGCCACTGATTCCAGCTCCACCAGATCGCGCTAAGATTCGACCGCCACAATGACTGCAAGCATGGTTGGTTAATGAATAGCTAGTTGGTTGTTTGGGCATGGCGGGTATTTAAAAAATTGGCGGATATTGGCTACAAACGAGGCATCGAATTGGCATCAAAGAATTCGCCCAATGTTAGCACTCCCGTGTGAGTTGTTGAGAAGCCAAATTGTAAAAAGTAAGAAGATATATCTTGACTTCGCCTAGCTGTATAAATATCGAGGTCAGATCGTTCTCGATAGTAATTGACAATTTTCAACCATTTTTCTTTGTTATTGACAAATCCCCAGTTAATATTAGTGTCCCAGTCGAAAGAAACCCAGCCTTTATTTTCTCCACTCATACCGTAGATCGGAAACTATACTTAGTATTCCCTTGAATGACTTGCAATCTATTACTAACGACCGACTATTTAGAATAATAATTAAATCGGCTGCTTATCATCTAAATATTTAATAATATTTTGACGTAGCATCCGATTTTGGCTTGATTCAAGTTCCAATTGAATGCTAAACCTTCCCTGCACTAACAGCAGCTAACTCAGTAAGAATTAGATCGATCGAGTCGTTGATATCGAGATGGGTGAATTTAACCGATTTGCGACCGCCGATCGAATGAATATGCACTATGCCATTACTGCTGAAACTAACACTAGATTGACTCATTTTAAAGCGCAGATAAGCACCTTCTTTACCGCCATAGTCGTCAGATTCGATCTCAACTAGTCAACTAGATCGCTCCAATTGTAGCGTCCTAAAAACAGAGTACGCCCGATCGCACATTTGATTCGATAAATATCGTTAACTTTGAGCTGCATTTAATTGAATCTAGTTGGTACTTCACTATTTTATTCTATCATATCTTATCTAAAAAATAAATAAGATATCAGCTATTGTCTCTTAAATAATGGGTGCGAAATCCTTGCTTGCTCATGCGTTTAGCCTCTTTAACAGACCACTGCGGGCACACCTTTAAAGTCTTTGCTGACTTTGCTAGTTTTACCAACGAGCTGTCTTGAATTAGTTCGATGATTAACTCAGCGATAACCCCACAGCAGCCCTTGGGATTGGTAATTGTCTGCCGCTCGGTAAAGCGGACGACAATCCAGCCTTTACTCAGCAAATAGCGGTCGTGCTGTTTATCGGTATCGTTGTCGTCCCAGCAGTGACAGGGTTCGCCTGAATCTTGATAGGGCTTATCGATCTCGATGGCGATCCCCAGCCCGTTCGGGACGATTAATTCGATGCCAGTAGTGTAGGATAAGCCCGACCTAGAGTTATAGGTATGCCCGATAGTAGCCGTCCCAGGGAGCTGCGCGAGCTGTTTGAGAAAATATTTGATGGCTGGATCGATTTCGGTCGAGATGGGATCGGTCGATCGTTTTAGCTCCAGCACGTTATCAGACCAATCGATGCGTTCGGATAAGAAAGCGTCATCAGGCGTTCTGGCTAATGACTTTCGCCGTTGGTTATTGCGAGAGGCAGAGATGCGATGCTGTTGTTGAGATTTATGAGCTTGCTGTGTTTGTTGAAACCGTTGGTACCTAATTAGCCCTCCTACCAGAATTGCGATGGCGAGGATTAATATTTCAGCGGATAGAGTCGTGAGGTATAACCCGAACAGGATGACGATTGTGCTAATCCAGCAGCCACAGATTAAGTAGAAACTCAGCCGACTTAATTTTTGTGGCTTGGCAATGTAGCTTAACTGG
The DNA here is from genome assembly GCF_041738855.1 of Chamaesiphon sp. Classification (GTDB taxonomy): domain Bacteria; phylum Cyanobacteriota; class Cyanobacteriia; order Cyanobacteriales; family Chamaesiphonaceae; genus Chamaesiphon. Next base: position 8,196 of record NZ_JBGSPA010000146.1, read on the forward strand.
CTTGGCTTTGTTGAGAAAGATACCGTCGTTAATTGGTTTTGAAGCTTTTGTTCGATATCGATCGGATATTTGATAATTGGATAGTTATAAAGCATAAAATATCAGATGGAAAGGCAATGATTAATACCTTCTTTAATCCAATACAAAGCTTCTTCGGCAGAGTTGCATTTAGTAATTTCAGTATCACTATTATTATGCCCAGAATTAACGCTAAGATTAACTTTTTGAATGCAATTATCTTTATTCCAAAGCAAAATTTCTAGGCGAATACTGTGCCCTTCTGAGCTGTAAGATTGCTTGACTAAACTGCGGTCGATATTGCTATTCGGTGGAGTTACTAGCTGCCATTTAAGCTCTGACATTGATGAAATAAAGGCTTCGATCTTCATGATTTATTTAGATGCTAGCGTGGCTGTATAGGTTGAAACGATCGCTTTGATGGTAGTGACATCAAGCTTTTGTTTGATGGAACGAATACGGTCGCTCACTCCCTTTTTAGTGAGAGTGGTGAGGGAGGCGATATCGGCAGCGTTGTAGCCGCGATAAAGGAATTTAACAATTTCGAGTTCGAGCGGGTAGAGTTCGTCCATTAGTTGAGATTTATCGCTAGGGTTAGTTGTTTGAAGGTAGCTTCATTGCCAAAGTCTCGATTGAGCCAACTGCTGGCAAAGTTGAGGGATTTGATGATATCGCACCATCGTTCTTGGCGATCTCCCGCGATACCGACGAGATCGACGAAATTATTCAGTGCGATGCCGCCGCTGTGAAGTGACCAATTGGCATCAAAGACAAAGCCGTTGTACCGTTGGGTAGTGCTAAATTTAATTCTGGCGGGACTGCTGTTCCAGTGGATCGAGCTACGGATTTGCCAGCGGTGGACGAGGATCGATCGAGCGGTTTCCAGTTCGGTAATTGCATGGATTAGGATCGGATCGCGATTGGCTTCGGGGAATTGCCGAAGGTGTTGAATTGCCGAACCGATGGCGGCGGTGGAGCGGTACATTAAGGGTGTTCTTTGGGTAATTTATCGGTGAAATACGATCGAATAGCTAATTCCATATTGCGGCGATCCATACAGCCATTTCTCATCAGAATGTCGAATTTCTGTTCGAGGATGGCATCGATATCTGTAGGCGTTGGCTGATATCCCATTAGTTGGGCGAGTTTGATAAATTCTTGTTTCACCTAGATTTCTTTTAATAGCTGCACGTAAATAGGAGCGGATTGAAAGATTTATTAATAGCTTTCAATCCGAGCATGTTAGCTAAAGATAAAATTAGATCTAGCCTTCGATCTCACCAGCTTCAATTTGAGCCATCGTTGGCAAAATCAGCTCTGTGGTAGGGACGATCAGGTTGAGAAACCTGTCGGCAACTTCGTCATTGCGTCCGAGGAAAAACGATTCCCAGTTGCCTTGCGTAGGTGAGGTATGGCTGTCTATTTTGCAAGCAGGGCTTTTGGCAACCGTACCCGCTAGTTCGCGCTTGGTAGCGAACTCGAATACGCACAGGCACTGGAAGCGGATGTCTTTGGCTCGGGCGGGGATGCCGTTAGCGATCGCGTGACACTTAGTGACTTCGGTAACGAGCTGTTGCCAATGCGACGAGAATGACGCTTGGTTGCTGCCTTTAGCGATGTAACCTAGCCCGATTTCATGCAGGGGCTGATTGTCTTTGTCGAGCAAGAGGACTTCATAGGCTTGCGCTGTGCCAAATTGTTCGCGGTTGGAATACTTGGATTTTTGGTATGCGCCGACAACGTAGAGGCGTTCTTCTTGACGGGAAAGGACGCGATCGAATGCAAATAAGGGGCTGCGGGGGACGACGAGCATTCGAGGATTCTGGATTAATAAACCGCGTTCTTTACCTCCAGAATTATACTGATATACGATTAATTCACTTTCATCGATATAGCCCCAGGCAGCTTTGGCTAGTTCTGATTCCGTCAGAAAGTAACCACATTCTTCCTTGCCATTTTCGCCGCGTAGAGCGGTAATTTTTGGCAGTCGCGCATTGGTATCGACATATTCTGCGGCGGCAAACCGATCTTTGGTGGTTGTGACTAATCCGGTAGTTTGAATGGGGGTAATGGCGGTGAGTTCGGGTGGTTGTACTGTGGTTTTCATTTGGTTTTATGGTTGGGGTATTTGTACCGTGATGTGGTTCTAAGCTACTCAGGATTAGCCGCCATGTCAACGATCTGGCTCATAGTTTTAATCCCTTCTGGGAGCCATTCACCTGCATTGTAAATGTCAAGGTGGTAGCCGCCGTCAATACAATCAATGGTGCGAAACAACTGTCTAGTCGATGTCAATTGGTAAATACGTGCATCTTTTTGGCGATCTATTAAAAAAGCGTAGTCTTCTAATTTTGCTTGGCTCATAATCATAGCTTGAGTACTTTCTCTAGGCTCAACATTTTTTGTCTCTCCTTCTTTATCTTATCATATCTAATCTAAAAAGTAAATAAGATAATTAGAGAATAAGAAAAATATTTTAAATTGCAATTGTTGACAAAAGACGAGAAGTAGATGTGATATAATTATTGTAAATAATTCAATAATTATGATAAAATCACTTAAAATTTACAAAGTTGACGACTCTTTGACCATAACTTTGTCCGCAGAGATCTTACAGAAATTGCAAGTAGGTGAAGGGGATACTATTTTAGCGATCGAGACAACTAACGGCATCGAGCTTGTCGCTGGCGATCCGGGATTTGAGTCGGGGATGGCGGCGTATCGCAAGGTTGCCAGCAAATATAGTAATGCTTTACAGGAGTTGGCTGAGTGATGGAGCCAACCTGGATATCGGAGCGTTTGGCTAGAACAATTCACGACAGCCAAATCAGTGAAAATGGTGGGAGTCATGGGATTCGGGATGAGAATCTGTTCTTGGCAAGTTTGGATCGACCGCGCAATTTATTGGCTTATGGAGACGCGCCCAGCTTATTCGATCTGGCAGCGGCTTACGGTTATGGCATCGCTAAAAACCACCCCTTTATCGATGGGAATAAACGGACTGGCTTCGTGCTGATGGCGGTATTTTTGGAGCTAAATGGTTATGCTGTGGATGCTCCACAAGATGAAGTTGTAGCAACGATCGTTCGGTTGGCAACAGATTTAGAAGACCAAGCATCGATTTCCCTATGGTTGCAATTGCGATCGGTGAAAATCTAATAAGGGTGATGGACGATCGACAGTTGATGGGAATAATCAGTGTAGATAATACTGAAAGCTTTATGAGTTCACCTGCCGATATCGTCCTCAAAGTTGAAGAATTACAGCTTTCACTCGAACAAGATAAGTACCAATGGATTTTCCTGCATGGTTCCGATCTCCTTCAGCGATCGATTATTCAAGGATATGAATCGGAGCGTAGGTATCTAGCCGAGCGGGTCGCGACCGAACATCCAGGCTTTCGCGAACCAGCTAAGGATGAGTACATCCGTAAAACCGATAGTCCACCTGCTGCATGTCTAAAAGCTTGTGCCCAGTACGATGGGTCTTATTGCTCGGAGGTCGGTTTTAGCCCGTCGCGGTATTACGTGACGATCGATGATTATCTAGGCGCGCATACGATTGTCAAGCAGATCCGCAATCCTTACCGAATGTCGCGATCCGACAGGCTGTATTCCCAATCGCGAAATAGTGGATTGAAGCCGATGGGCGTATTCTGTCTGATGTTGATGCCGTTAGCTGTGTGGGTGGCACTATTATGTTCAGCCCCGCCTTATCGACCGTTAACCTCAGCTCAAGAGCGAGAATTGACTCGGGAATTACTCGCGCCCATACCACTAGGTGCGCCATTAGAATGACAGCTCGACTGCGCTAATTGCTTGTTGAGAATAGCAGCAATAAGCTCGAATTCTGGCTAGAGTACATTTGTGAATTCACAGCCGATCTCTAGACGGAGACAGCTTTTGGAGCGATTTTATCCTTGGAATTCAAGTACTTATAATTGTAACTATTGGTATCTAGATTTCTTACTTTTTAGAGGGTTAGTTTGCCCAAGATGCCTCCTCGTTATGTTCGTCGATCGAATCTATCGATCGCCCGATCTTTCAGGGCATAATAATCAGATAATCAGCGATTGCTATTAACTGCGATTAGGGTTCTGTAAAAAAGTCTATAAATTAATGAATAAATCTTGGTTTTATCTAGGAACGGTCGGGAGTTTGGCGATCGCACTAGCTAGCTGCGGTGATGCTAACAAGCCCACTCCCCCCGCCACTAGTCCGAGTCCAGCGGCTGCTAGCCCAGCGGTCAGTCCTCGCCCCATTGCTGCCGTATCAGCGACTCCTGTTGGTGCGAGTGTTACACTCGCAGCCACCATCCCTCCAGTCATTACCAACACGCCAACAAGTACAGGCAAAAAATCTGGATCTGTAGATGTCGCTGCTGGTTCGATCGCTTCGACTGATGGTGATAATTGGGCGAGAACCATTGCTAGAGGTCGCTCCGATCCCTTTGCAGCTTTGGCACTGCAACCGATCGAAGTAGCTAAAAAAATTCTCCTCGATCCAATGGGTAAACCCATCAAAGCCGGAAGTATCGCCATTAAGTCAGTGTCGATCGAATCTGGCTTGCACAAGTCGCGCTCAACTATTAGGGTTGCCTTAAACCCCATGACTGGCAATGGCAAGATTACTAAGGGTGCGATCCCTGCTGGCATCATTCCTGATGGTAACTCATCAATCTCCTCTCTTCCTAGAACTGGCATCAATCGAGCTTTACCAAAGATTGCAGTTGCCATCAAACCTATTCAATCGGGGTCTGCCAATAGTAGTATCCTCCGCCCTAGATTGGGATCGACCAAAATTGCTAAAGCTAGAAATCACAATGTCCTGCGTCCCGTGTCAGGTAATGCTCCTAACTCAAAAACATCTGGGATGACTGACATTGCCGCTAGATCGGAACAAGTTGCCGCCAAGCCACTGCAAGCGATGGCGATCGAAGTTTCTGGCATAATTGAAGTAGGAGGTAAGACGCAAGTTATTGTCAAGCTGCCAAACGAATCCTCCAGTCGTTACATCGATCTCGGCGACCGTCTTGCTAATGGTACAGTCTTGGTGAAGCGAGTTGACGAGCGAGAGAGCTTATCGCCTACGGTGATTTTGGAAGAAGTTGGGGTTGAAGTTTCTCGCAAAATCGGCGAGAAACCAGTAGTTAATCCCGAACCTAATCCTATCTTGCCAGCGACATTAAATAAGTAAATCTACCAAGATAAATTGAACTATGGAAATTACAGATGATATCGAACGACAGCTATTTAGTCAGCTATCAGAATTGAGAGATTTTAGTACCGAATCCAGTCTTTATCAAATATTGGTTTATGATGGCAGTCATTTCGTAGGTGGAAGCGTTGCTTTTTTGACTGCAAAGGAGCTGTCGAAAATAGTGGAGCGAATTGAAAAAACGCATTCGTGTCATACTCAGCTCCTAAACTTCTATAGCTTTAACATATACGATCTCGAAGGCAAGCAAATAAATATCGATCCAGAAGCTAGGTTGATGACGGGCTTTGAGGTATCCCAGTTGAGGCAAGGCATTGACCCACTCAATCTGACCGAAGGGGAATATCGTTACGATGTCGGCAAGGTTCCTACTTTTACTGTCGATCGAAGCTGCTTTCGCTCCTGGAAGACTCGTGCTCAGACTCATTACCGATTTCAAGGGCAACGATTTGGTCGATGGCTGCGAGGGTTATTTGGCTAATTGCAGGCAATCGATAAATAAACAGGCTCGTTTCTGAATCTGGCTATGGCGATTATCCTCGGATAAATTTATGCAATAGGAAAGCCCTCTGTGTTACACCAAATTCTACCGATCGATAGACTATTCCCACAAGCTATGCGTATCTAATTCACCAAAGCGATCGATAGCAACCATACCATCAGGGGTAGAAACCAGATAGGCGAAGGAGGTCACAATCCGGTTGCAGAGGATATTCAGCAATCCTGCTAGCTGGATAGATGTGGCGGTACCGCAGTCTGCTGGATCGAAAGTGTATTCGATTTGGAGGTGTTCGTCATCCTCACAAAAGACGTGGAACCAGTCAGTGATATCAATATGCCATTTGGGGATAGAGACGTGCAGGAGTACCCACGAACGGCGAGATGTGGTATCGAGGACTCGAATGTTGAGATACTTAGAAAGCTGTTTGGAGGCGGTGCGAAGTGGTCTTTGAGATTGCTTGAGTTTGCTTTTGTAGCCCATAAGTCAAGTTTTAAAAAGGTTAAAATGAAATACTCAAGATAATTCAAGCATCTTGAGCTGAATCCGGTCATATTGGCGATCGACTTTTCCCCACAACTCAACACAGGGATCGATCGCCAAAGCCTTCTTGAAATAAATCCGAGCGTCATCAAAACTATTGCAATCAACCAAGTGAATGCCATAGTTTTTGTAGAGTTCAGCTTGTACTCGATTGACTTCGAGATTTTCACCGATGGTCGCTTGAAGTATTTCAATTTCAGCGATCGCCACCCGATAGATCCCACGTCTCGTCAAAGTAGCAATATAAGCAAGCATTTGAGTCTTGATTTGCTCATCATGCTCGTTCAATGGTGGTGGCGGTGTTTTAGCTGCCTTTGGTGGCGGAGCAGGTTCGCGGTCTACCTTGGGTCGTTGTCGATTACGATCGACAGTCGAGGCTTCGATCGCTTTTAATAGCTCGATCGCGTTTTTGTAAGCGTTATCGAGCGCGATAAATTTTTCGGCAGCATTGGGATTTGAGTTAAGATCTGGATGCCACCTCCTCGCTAACGTGCGATAGGCGATTTTGACATCAGCTAGAGATGCTGATTCAGGTAACTGTAGTATGCTTAGACTATGAGATAATTTAATACTATTCATTTGTTATTAATAAAATATTAATCTGTCACGATCCTGAATCGAGCCAAACCAAGCCAAATATAGTTACTATATAAAAGAGAAACATTGATATTTTCAATTGTTCTTTACTCCACACTGTTTCACTATTGGAAATCAGATTATAAACTAGATAAATTAAGATTCCAGCAAATTCAACTAATAAATCGTCAAACAATATAAGAATACAAGCCATCTCTGCTATTAATGAGATTTGAAGCCTTGGTGAATTTTTAATATTATTTAGTGACTCTCGAATAATAGCGAGTAGCTGTTTAGTTAACTTTTTCATTGCAAATAGCCATCGCGATAGCGACGTTGATAGGGGTAGGCGACGAGATTACGCTCGTTGTCGCTATTGACAAAACCCTTAATAACAATAGTTCCGATATTGCCGACATGGGCAACTTGAGTACAACTAGATACTCGATAATTTAGGATAATGCGATCGCCGACTTTGACAACATTATTTTTCGTTTTAATTAATCGAATAATTCTAGCAGTACTAACTCCTCGTTTCATATTTTCTATCTTAACTTCAGCAATTGTCTGATCATTCAACTTGACAGGTATTTTATCAAAGAAGATTGTAAATTCCTCTGCTACTCCTAAGCAAGCTTGAGCTGGCATTGGTTGGACTGAGGTGATTGTGATTGCTATAGCAATTAATATGTTTTTCACTTTTTTTGATAACTTGAAGTAGACTATAATTAGCGATTTTTATCACAGACGATTGATACTCGATCGGACAAATTGAAATCTTTAATCAGTTGTTTCCGATAACTTTACCATCTTCCGAGAGTTTTCCAAAACCAGCCTAATCGAGCGCGAATATCTAAAGTCATTTATTTTTACCATTACTATCAACATTCAAGTTATCAAGACTTGGCTGCTACTTCTCTTTTAACTCCAGGTTTAGATTCTGTGGTTCATCGCTCTGGTGGATTAATAAGCTCGTAAAAGATATAGTGGCTACCTTCCAATAGCTTGTGGTTTTGTTGTAATAATATTTGCCAGCTCAAAAATGCCAACTGAAATCTTTCTAGCCCTAAGAGGATATTTGGAAATACGGAGAGTATAAAATAATTAAGCAAGTCTGCGTAGCATAAGTCGAATCATAGCGATGTGGATGAAAGCTTCTGAAGAAGCAGGTAAACGCTCATAATCAATGTTGAGACGACGACACCAGTGCAACCAGCCGTAAGTGCGTTCTACTGTCCAGCGTTTGGGTAGAAGAACAAAACCCTTGCTGCCATTAGGTCGTAAGACCACATCAACAATCCAGTGACAAATATCCATCACCCAATGTAGGAAATCTGAACCGGAGAAACCTCCATCAAACCAGATTCTTGCTAATCGAGGGACTCGGTGGCGTTCTTTATTCATCTCCGTAAGTAGTTGTTTGGCACCATCTCGCTCTTGAATGTCAGCAGCAACTACTTTTACCATCAGCAGTAGTCCTAATGTATCGACCATCGTGAAACGTTTTCGTCCCTTAGTTTTCTTCCCAGCATCATAGCCGACTGACTCACTTACCATTGCTGCTGTTGGAACTGTCTGAGAATCAACACTGGCAACACTTGGATTAGGTTCTCGGTCTTCTGAAATTCTTACCCATTCTACTAAACGGTCATGAATCTGTTTCCAACTGCCGTCTTTGCGCCACTTACTGAAGTAGTAGTAAACAGTCGAATATGGTGGATATTCCTTGGGCATTAGTCTCCAAGCGCAACCACTAACTAGGATGTATAAAATTCCCTGGATCGCCAACATCATATTCACTGTGCGCGGTCTTCCTCTCTGTGCTTGTGGTGGTAAAAGTGAATCTAGCAACTGATATTGTTCTATTGTCAGTTCCGTGGTGTAGGCTTGGATCATGGCTTCCTTGATGGCTGTTTGGATTTTGAATTTTATCCAGCCTAACAAGTCTCGGAAGCTTTTTCTCTACTGGTAATTGTTTATACTTTCCAAACATCCTCTAAGCTTTGATTAAATACTGCGAACCAAGGTAGTTTCTTAGGCATTTAGTTAATCACAGTAGTTTTCTTCACAGATAGCTCATCCAAGCGTTGCTGAAATTCACTACTGGCAGCAGGAAAGAGCGGCACAGCAGGGTCACGCAGAAATTTAGTTGAGATCCCGACAAAATCGATTAGCGAAGAAGATGTTTCAAGCCAATCAGCCTACCATGCTGAAACAGTAGTTAAAAATTGACGGTCGAGCGGATTCCATCGTGGATACTTAACCTTCAATTCTGCCGACATTTTACCAAGTATCGATAAATCTGTTAGCGGATTATCCCATAATTCAATTGTTGATAATCTATGCAGGTTGATTATACTTTCGGGTAATGTCTCAATGCAGTTATCTTCAGCCCTAATATAGTGTAGATTTATCATATTTCCAAGGTTATCTGGTAGTTTTCCAATCTGGTTATGATGTACTTTGAGAACCGTTAGCTTTTGCAATTTGCAAAAGCTCTCTGGCAGTTCGCTAAGGCAATTATTGTACAGAACAAAATCTTCTAAATTTCTAAGTTTCCCAATATTTCTTGGTAGTTCGGTAAGATTGTTGTCGTGTAAGTTAAGTTCTCTAAGTTTTGTAAGTTTGACGATCGATGCAGGTAATTTAGTAAGGTGGTTGTACCTTACCTCTAGCCGTTCCAGATTGACTAGTTTGCCTAGATCCTCCGACAACTCTTGAATATCGCACCTACATATTTTTAAATACCTGAGATTTGGGAGCTGGTAAACTTCAGGGGGGATAGTTTTTAAGTCACGAATTGATATGGATAATCGCTCAATGTGGACAAAGCTATAACCCGATTGACAGAAGAAATCGAGATCGGGGCGATGTGTTAAAGCATACCCCTTAGATTCGAGCGAATGCTTATACCAGTAGTCGATATTGTCATGTGTTGGTAATTCGGAAAGCTGCTTGACCTTTGCCGGAAGTCTTTTTTTAATAATTGGTTTGACAGCCATCTTAATATCCTCTCATGCTTAAAATTCTGAATATTTTAATAAATCGATCGTAACAATCCGATCGAGACGAGACACTCATTGATTGCAGAGTTTAGCACTAGAGTCTACCGCTCGGCTGCGAGGTACCTCCTTAACTTCGGCATTTCCTAAGTGGATGGTATTGGAATCGCACTTGAAAGAAACCCCACCGATCGAACTGTAATCATCGACGATGTAAATTTGAGACGCTGATAATATCGAGCTGATTTGATAGACATTAGGACTGGGCAGATAAGTATAGAACCCAAATATAGCAATCATTCCGACAGCACTACATAAAATTATTGGCGCAATAAATCGGATGACAAGTTCGTTGTTGAGGATACTACTAGTATCATCATTCTCTAAAACTCTTCTAATACGTGGATCGTAGATATAGAGATCGAATAAGATCGCCATTGTCAGAGCAAATAAAACAACAAAAAATTTATACCAAAACATTGACATACTAATGCTCTTCAACACTTACTTACTCATTTATTGTACCCAAAATGTCGTTGGAACTATCAATATTAAGTTTAATTTTATCCACAATCAGTATTGATTAAAATTTGGTTATTTGGATATCAGGTATCACTCTAAAACCATCGATTCTAGGAATGGTATATTGTCCACCAAGGGCAGATTACAGTCATCGAGATCGCCAATCACAGAAATCCGCTACGACAGCGAATAAAATAGAAACTGTAATTGGAACTAAAGCAATATTTTTCCTAAAAACGACTATCTACAAACCTGAGTTCGATGAGGCTAGCCTCATCATCAAATCAATTACCTGACTGTGTTTGAGCCAATCACTACCAATCCTCAAAAACTAAGTGTTTCATAAATTATTATCAATAAGCTCTGCTTGTTGATAATTAGCGGTCAT
>NZ_JBGSPA010000147.1:0-45787 GCF_041738855.1 Chamaesiphon sp.
TCGCTGCGGCACCTGGACGCCGGAACCAGCCTAGTTGGCGGGTACGCGCCATCATCACCACATTCTGGGCAGTAATCGGATAATCCCAATCCACCTGCGATCTCTGGGGCACATATGCCACCCGTTCCAAATGCTGACACAAGGGACAATTGCAATACTTTATCGTGCCATGTGCAGTCGGAATCAGCCCTAGCATCGCCTTGAGTAACGTACTCTTACCCGCTCCATTCGGCCCAATTAGCCCCACTAATTCCCCTGGCTCGACCCGAAAGTCAATTTGCTCTAAAGCACATACTCCACGGTAATTAACAGCTAATTGCTGAATCTCTAGCATGAAGTATTAGGTATGAGAATGATTATCGCTTAACAGTATAAACAATATCATGGATTAACGGTGATTGATGACTGCTGGCACACCGGATATTATTATTCAAGGCTCGATCGGGGGTAGACTGCTAGCAGCAGTGGCGGCAAATGGGTTAGTGGCACACTTGGTCGGGAAAACCAGATTGTCGCTGTCATCTCAAGTGGATTTGATTGGGGTAGACTAGATGCTTGACGCTGCGGCTGAGTCGAGCTAGGTCTCAAACTACATCCTGGCATCATTCTCAGCATTAGTCAGCTACCATTCCCACCATGACTGAGTTTTGGGGCAGGACAATTCGAGGTATCAGTTAAATAATGACTAACAGCAAACATGGAACAGCTTAATAATGCGTTTACCCTCTTTTTAAGCTTACTGGTAGAAGCAATCCCGTTTTTATTGCTAGGAGTATTGTTATCGAGCTTACTACTGATTTTTATCGACGAACGATGGTTGATCGCTCACATGCCCAAGCATCCGGTTTTGGGCGCACTGACAGGTAGTTGTATCGGGTTCTTATTTCCTGTGTGCGAGTGTGGCAATGTACCTGTAGCGCGGCGATTGATTATGCAGGGGGTACCGATGCCTGTAGCGATTAGCTTTCTACTCGCTGCACCGACAGTAAATCCAATTGTAATTTGGTCTACTTGGATTGCTTTTCGCGATCGACCGGAAATAGTAGTATTGAGGGTAGTATTTTCGCTACTCATTGCGACAATTGTCGGTTGGATGTTTAGCGTTCAAAAGGATCTTAAACCCATTTTGCAACCCGCGATCGCCTTGGGAACAATTCGCGCTCAACCGAAAACTAGTACTGGTTCTAGTCTCCTCGATGGCGGTGATTTTATGATTGGTAGTGGTGGCGCGGTAGCAGTGAAAATGACTCAAGATCTGATGCAGCCACCAAAACGATCGCTGCACGCGAATATGAATCTAGTATTGGATAATGTCGTCCAAGAACTGCGAGAATTAGGCGGTGTATTGGTATTAGGGAGTGCAGTAGCAGCAGCGATTCAAACGTTGACACCACGAGAGGTGATCGTTAGTTTGGGTGAAGGGCCGATTTTATCGATCGTGGTGATGATGCTGCTTGCTGGTTCAATTTCGATTTGTTCTACTGTAGACTCATTTTTTGCCCTGTCATTTGCTGCAACCTTTACTAGCGGATCGCTCTTGGCATTTTTGGTATTTGGGCCGATGTTCGATCTCAAAAGTATCGGTTTAATGTTGTCAATTTTCAAGCCGAAAGCAATCTTCTATATATTTGCGATCGCGACTCAGTTAACATTTCTCTTTACCCTATTTGTAAACTTCCATGTCAGCTAATACACCAAATCGCTCCAGTCTGCGGAAGTCATGGTTAGATATTACGGCGGTCACAGCATGGGGAATTTTATTACTAAAATACGCGATCGATGGAACATTATATATTCTGGTTCATCCCAGTTACTATCTACTCATCACTGTCACTGGTGGTTGTCTCTTATCGATCGGTATCCTCCAAAGCTGGCGACTATATCGAGGTAAGATCGCCACTGCTCAAGAACTGCACCTTAGTCTACTCCCGCAAGGTGTAGCGACAATGCTACTGCTGGGTACGGCAGTCACCGGATTGATTATTACCCCCAAATTATTTACCAGTCAAGCCGCTTTTCAGCGCGGAGCTTCCACAGAATCCGTCACAGTTACTCGCAACCAAACCCAAGCCTTTCGCGCCAGTGTGAAGCCAGAATCCAAAACCCTGGTAGATTGGGTCAGAACCCTAAATAATTATCCCGAACCCGATGCATATTTGGGTCAAAAAGCGAATATTAATGGGTTTGTGCTTTACCCCAAAAATCTCCCTGATAATTACTTCATGTTATCGAGATTTATCATTACCTGTTGTGCCGCAGATGCCTATCCTGTCTCTCTCCCCATCAAATTTACAGGTACTCGTCAAACCTATCCCCAAGATAGTTGGCTCCAAATCAAAGGCAAAGCGATCGTCGAAACATTTGCTGGTAGTCGTCAATTAGTCATCGAAGCTAGTGAAGTCAAGCCGATCCCAGTTCCGAAGAATCCTTATCAGGAGTAGGCTTTAGGTTTTAGGTTTTAGGTTTTAGGCTTTAGGCTTTGGGCTTTGGGGTTTAGGTTTTAAGTCAGATATTTTGTACCCACATTTCATACCCTGTGAATACCCGTAAAGCTTTACTTCCAATCGATCGCATTGCCATGACACTGATCGCAGGGTTGGCAATTGTCACTTTGCTTTTATTATGGAGTGGCGATCGGACATTGCCGCAAGTGCGCGATTTTAATTGGCAAAATCGGAATATTAGTGCTGAAGATACCGCATTTACGCTGACATTCAATCGACCTGTCGATCGTCTCACCGTCGAAAAACAACTCCAGATCGACCCCCCACTACCTGGCAAAATCAGTTGGGCGGGGTCTAAATTGGCTTATACGCTCTCGAATCCAGCTCCTTATGGAAACGCCTACCAGATCCGACTACAAGGAGCTAAAGAAGCAATTGGGAACAAGAGCGGTAAAGAAATCGTGCCATTTCAGGGGCAGTTTCGGACACCAGATCGGATGTTTGCCTATATCAGCAGTGCGGAAACAAATAGAGGTCGGATCGTTATCTATAATTTCAAAACTCACAAATCGACAACTATCAGCCCAGTTGGATTAGTTGTGACTGATTTTAAAGTCGATCGTCATAGTCAAACCATGATTTTTACCGCAACTGATACTAAAACACTGCAAAATAATCAACCCGCGATCGCCAGTCAACAGATTTATAGTGTTAGTACTGGCATTGTCCCTCGCAATAGCGATACTCAATTTACACCCCCTGGCAAACTAGAATTAATCCTCGACAATCGGGAATATCAAAACGTCAAATTCGATCTCGCACCCGATGGCAAAAAAATAGTCGTGCAAAGAGTCAGTCGCCAAAAATCCAGCGATTTTGCGCTCTGGGTAGTCACACTCGATAAATCTGTACCCCCAATCAAACTGAAACAAAGTGGAGATTTTGTTATCACCCCAGATAGTAGCGAAGTCGCCGCCGCAGTGGGAGAAGGGATCTCAATTTTCCCCCTCACACCGATTCAAGGTAGTAATCTCGACTTTTTGCCCAGATTTGGTAATGTATTGAGTTTCACGGCTGATGGCACAGCCGCAGCAATGGTTGAATATAATAGTGACTATACAAGGTCGTTATTTGTTGTTGACAACCAGGGGATCGAACAGCAGGTATTGAAGACCAATGGCTCGATTTGGGATGCTAAATTTTCCCCTGCCAAAGACCTGATGTATTGCTTGGCTACCGAGCTGAAAACTCAGGGTAATAACAGTTATGAAGAACCTTATTTAACGGCGATCGATCTCAAGACTAAAAAAATTGTTATGATGATGCTGTTGCCCATTCAGCAGGGTATTCAGATGAGTTTATCGCCAGATGGATTAGCTGTAATGTTCGACCAAGTAGATCGAGGGGAAAGTACCAATCAAATCATTCAAGGCGATAGTAATGGGATCTTGTGGTTGGTTCCCATTCCGCCGAATATTCGCGAACTCGATACTCCGGTGACAGCAGAACGATTACCCCTTTCCGGTTGGCATCCGCGCTGGTTGTCATAAAATCGATATTTCAATTATTCTGTACAACTCGTTAAAAACTATGAGCAATAATCGCCGTCAATTTTTGATTGGAGCTGGTTTAACTGGCTTGGGTATCGCTGGGATCGGGAAACTGTTATTCAATAATTTTGATAATGAAGATAGCGTAAACGCAATAACTATACCCCAGTCAAAGTTATTGCAGCGATTCGCTGTGCTTGCCGATACAGGTACTGGAAGTATCAATCAATATGCCGTTGGTCGCGCACTCACTAGCTACCATCAAAAAAATCCCTTCGATACCGTCTTGCTCGCTGGCGATAATATTTATACAAATGGAGAGTTCTCAAAAATTAAACCAGTTTTTGCCATTCCTTATCAAGACTTGCTACAGCGGGGGGTGAAGTTTTATGCTTCCTTGGGCAATCATGATGTACGGACGATGAATGGCGATCTTCAAGTTGCCTATCCTCAATTTAATATGCAGGGTCAGCGTTATTATATGCATGGACAAGGTGATGTGCGGTTCTTTGTCTTAAATACTAACGATATCGTCGATCCAAAATCGCCCGAACGAGCGAAACAATTGGACTGGCTCGATCGAGCGTTGGCAGCTAGTAAGGCGAAGTGGAATATCGTTTATGGACATCACAATACTGTCTTTTCTTGCTAAACTCTCGGCAAACTGGTGATTGGAATGCGATCGAATTTATTATTGACGGACAGAACTGCCGTTTTAATTTTTCCAATAATTAACGATCGTAATTCCCACTAAAGAAATACAGATTACAATTATCGTCCAGAACCATCCTTCCTGAGTTGCACCTGCTTCAACGGCAAAATAAATTGCCATCGGCATTGTTTGGGTCTGTCCGGGGATATTTCCGGCTAGCATCAGTGTTGCGCCAAACTCGCCCAATGCACGGGCAAATGCTAGGACGGTACCCGCTAGAATTCCAGGCATCGCTAAGGGCAAAGCAATATACCAAAACACCGATATTTCTGATGCACCTTCTAGTCTGGCAGCATCTAGCAGCAAAGAGTCGATCTGCTCAAAGGCTCCCAATGCAGCGCGATACATCAGGGGAAATGACACGACGATCGCTGCTAAAACTGCGGCGTACCATGTAAATACTAATCTCAGATTCCATTGGGTGAGCATCTGTCCTAAAATACCATTTTTACCCAGTAGAATTAGCAGGATAAAGCCGATGACAGTCGGTGGCAAAATTAGTGGTGCGATCAAAAATCCCTCAATCAGAGATCGCCACTTGCCTCGAAAGTAATACATTTTATAAGCAACCATCGTCCCGATCGCCAATGTAATCATCGTTGCGACGATCGATACTTTCAGAGAAATCCAGAGTGGAGATAAATCGGGAATTGACATTTAATTAAGATCGAGGTTTAGCAATCCCAAATCCATATTTTCTAAATATAGCTTGTGCCGATTTACTTTGTAAAAACTCAACATATTGCCTAGCTCCGGCTAATGATTTACTTGACTTTAAGACAGCGATCGGATATTGAATTGGCGAATGCAATTTTTTGTCAGCAGTTGCCACAATTGTAACTCTATCTGAACTTTTAGCATCGGTGATATAGACAATTCCTGCATCGACATCACCCGTTTCTACCACAGTCAGCACCGATCTGACATTATTACCCAACACAAATTTAGACTTTACTTGCTCCAATATGCCTAGATTCTTCAAAAACTCTGTAGCATATTGTCCGACTGGAACGCTGCGGGGTTCTCCAATCGAGATCCGCTGAACTTCTGGCTGGATGAGTTGCCGAAAGTTAGTTAAAGACATAGAGGATTGGTTAGGAACAATTAACACCAACTGATTGGTTAATAAATCCTGTTGAGTTGCCGATACCAATAATCCTTTTACTTGTAAAGCAGTCATCTGCTTGTCAGCCGCCGAAATAAACACATCAATAGGTGCGCCCTGTTCGATCTGTTGTTGTAATGCACCAGAAGCTGCAAAGTTGTAGTTAATAGTGTGGCTGGGGTTTGCCTTGAGATAGAGTGGCGTAATTTCTTGCAGAGATTTTTGGAGACTGGCTGCTGCTGCGACCAAAATTGTCGATGTTGGCGCAGGGGGATCGAGTGCGATCTGCTGCGGCGGTAAGGTAGTTGAAGTCAGTTGGGCATAGACGATCGCAATTACCATCATCAACAAGCTCAACAGCCCAACTCGCCAAGACTTTACACGCATGGTGAAGATATTTTTAACAGCTATCCTATTATTTGAATAAATACCAACTCTATGTCAAAATATTACCAATTTAGTTGGTAGTCGATCGTGCCCCGTAAAGACCAAGGTTGGATTACATTTCAATTGCCCGAAGCCGAGCGACAACTGCTGGAGAGCTACTGCGAACGGATGCAAAGATCGAAAACTGATGTTCTCCGTCAATTGGTGAGAGGTTTGGATCGCGAGCTGTCCGATCTCAGCTTGCAGATAGCCACTCCTCAAAAATCAGCACCTACCCGCAATCTAGAAATTCGGGCAATGCGTGTCAGTGCTCGGAATGTGTTCCCAGCCATTGTCAAACAGGTGAGATTGGGTAGTATTAATGCTGAGATTTTGCTCGAAATTGCCCCAAATGTTGAAGCTGTATCTGTGATTACTCGCTCCTCAGCCGAGGCATTAGAGTTGACAGCAGGAAAACCCGCTTATGTCACTATCAAATCTAGCGACGTGATGGTAGCTGTCGATGATTAGTCATTCGGTATGTTGTTCAATTAATTCCCATCCTAGATTTTGTTAAAGCTGGCACGATGCGATTACCTCCGGTAGGCTACGCCAACGCTAGCAGCCCTCGATCGAGAGCAGTGCCCTAATCCGCTAAAATGCGATCGTTTTGATACAATTACTCGACTCAATTTTGTCAATTCTTTAGTTCCTTAACTATTTTATTAGGGAACCTTAACCTATTTATGAAATCATAGATAATGATTCTCATTGCCAAAGTAACTGATTATTTTGGATGAGTAATTAGCCAAGTATTCAAGATTATTCGTTCATGCAGATTGGATTTAAATTAAATCCCGATCGTCACTGCTCGATTGGACTTTACGCGATCGGATCGGATCTCTCTGATGAATCGATCTCACACATTCGATCGATAGTTGGAGAAAATATTTGATTAAAACTGCTTGTAAACCATTTGTAACCGACTCCACGCAATCTTTCACCAATTAACCAAATTTGGATCGTTATGCAAACTGGAAATCACGTTATCTTTATCCATCCCGATGGGACTAGCCCATCTCACTATGGGGCGGCGCGTTTTGTTGAAGTTGGTCCCGATGGACGACTAAACTGGGACAAACTCGATAAATCGGGTGTGTATCTCGGTCACATGGAAGATCAATTAGGCGGCACATCCAACGGTGGTGCTATCACCCACGCGACAGGCGCGAAAGTCTTTGCCGAATCCTTCGGTTTTGAGAAAGATAATACCGCCATCAAATCGTTGGCTGGCACTAACAAAACGATCGTCGAAGAAGCCAGAGATGCAGGTAAAGTGACTGCGCTAGTCCAATCAGGTGCCATTTATGAGCCTGGTACAGCAGCATTTGTTGCTAAGACCAAGGATATTACTAACTCAGATGGTAGCAAGACTGTTCCCCGCTCTCAACTGACAGAAATCGCCAAGCAGGTGATTAATTCTGGCGTGAACTTTATCATGGGCGGTGGCGAACTGAACATGATTCCAGTCGGTCAGGCTGGTTTTCATGGCACGGCGGCTGAATACAATACGCTGAGTACGAGTGCGCTCGTCCGTCCCACCGAAAACTTAATCGATGTGGCGAAGGGGTTAGGCTACACTGTAGTTTACAACGAGCAGCAACTCCGAGATCTGCTCGATCCGGCGAAGACTCCCATCACACCTACCAAAGTATTGGGTGTATTCGCACCGATTCATACTTTTAACGATCGACCAGAAGAAGCTTTAGCAGCAGCGAATCTCCCGCTGTACAGGGAATCTGCACCGACAATCGGTGAGATGCTCGAACTTACCCAGAAGTTGATGGAGAAACACCCCAACTTCAAAAATGGGTCGATCGCGATCGTTGAAGAAGAGGGATCTGATAACTTTGGGAATAATAATAACGCCGCTGGGACGATCGAAGGTACGCTCCGCGCGGACAAAGCGATTGGCGTAGCTGTGGATTTCATCAATCGTTACCCCAATACTTTACTCCTCACCGCCGCCGATAGCGATGCGGGTGGCTTGCAGGTAGTTGATGTCGCCAGTGCAACTACACCTGTCGGCACGATTAATAACAACCCCACAACTGTCGCTCGTCCCATCCCGCTAGATGGTAAAACTGGTGCGGGTACACTCCCATTCCTATCCGCTCCCGATGCAAGTGGTGATGTGTTCCCCTTCGCAGTTGCCTGGGCTAGTTTGCCTGATTTTAGTGGTTCGATCGTGTCCAAAGCGCACGGTCTCAACTCGAACAAATTGCCTGCGACAGTAGACAATACGGTCATTTACGAATTGATGTACGAGACATTATTCGAGAAGGAATTAGCCGCGCGCAATCCTGTTGCCACCAAAGCTCCAGCAGCCACAAAAAGTACTGGTAACGTCATCTTCATCCACCCCGATGGTACCAGCCCTTCCCACTACATGGCGTTGCGAAACATCGACAAGGGGCCAGATGGACGCTTGAACTGGGACAATCTCTCCAACGCGGGAGTCTACCTGGGACACATGGAAAACCAGTTGACGGGTACTTCCAACGCCGGAGCTGTGACTCATGCCACTGGGAAGAAGGTATTCAATGAGTCGTTTGGTTTGGAAGAGGATAACTCCGTCGTTGTACCAGCTTCTGGCAATACAGGTAAGACGATTTTAGAAGAAGCGATCGAAGCTGGTAAAGCTACCGCGCTGATTCAGTCGGGACACCTCGCCGAGCCTGGTTCCGCTGCTTTTGCTGCCAAAACTACCAATCGCGATGGCGATAACACACGGGCGCGGGATAAATACGCCGAAATCATCGAGCAGGTGATTCGTTCGGGTACTAATGTCATTTTTGGCGGTGGGGAGCTGTACATGCTACCCAAAGGTACTACCGGATTCCACGTTACTGCGGCTCTAGATGCGTCCGAAAGCAGCCCAGCACGCCGTCCGACGACCAACCTCATCGATCTAGCCAAGTCGCTCGGATACACGGTAGTGTACACCGAAGACCAAATGAATCAGGTGGTAAATGGTGCCAATCCTCCCAGTAAGATTCTGGGTGTATTTGCCGCGATTCACACCTTTGACGATCGCACCGAAGAAGCACTAGGCTTGAATACAGCCAGCCCCCGACCTCTGTATGTCGCGACGGCTCCAACTGTCGCAGAAATGCTAGAGGCGTCGCTGAAAATTGTCAAACGCGATCCCGATGGCTTCTTTATTACCCTCGAAGAAGAAGGTACCGATAACTTCGCCAATAATAATAACGCTGCTGGGACGATCGAAGCACTCCGCCGTGCTGATGCGGCGATCGGTGTCGCCAAAAACTACATCGATACCCAAGACCCCAACACTTTGGTAATTACAGCAGCAGATAGCGATGCAGGTGGTTTGCAAGTATTCCAGTACGCTCCTTACAATCGTCCGACTACTCCTACTGGTAACTTCACGACCTCACCCACGCTTCAAAATAGCGAGCCAGTAGTTCCATTCTTTGGAGTTAACCCGACTACTACCAATACCAACCGCGCCTATTTTGATGGTGCAACTGGTAGCACCGCGAGTGCAGAGTTTCCCTGGAAACCATTTAGCGCAAAAGATAGCATCGATGGTCCGATGGGTAACTTTGTGGTGAATTGGGTGGGTACGCCTGATTTTCCAGGTAGTATCGTCTCCAAAGCCTATGGGATGAATGCTGATAAATTGCCCAGCACCCTCGACAATACCGAGATCTACAAGCTGATGTACCAAACCATGTTTGGCACAGACAGCCGCCAAACTCTGGTCTCTGGAACTGCGGGTGCCGATGAATTATTTGCTGGCGAGACACCAGGCTTCGATGGCGTCAATGACTTGGTATTTACCGGAGCTGGTAACGATGAAGTGGATGTCACACTTGCAGGTGCGATCGCCGGAAAAAACCGGATCGATGCTGGGAGCGGTAATGACACCATCTTTGTCGGTAATAGCGATCGCGTATTTGGTACGGCTGGCGACGATGTGTTCGAGGCGAATGATGCCAAAGACTATCGGATTTCTGGCGGTATCGGTCAAGATACCCTCTTCCTGGGTGCAAATGGTCGCGCCTTAGGTGGTGATGGTAACGATAAGTTTTTCGCTGGTAGCGGCGGGAACAACCTCCTCTCTGGTGGTGCTGGTGCCGACCAATTTTGGATTGCCAATGCTGAACTTCCAGGTGCGGCGAATACGATTCTGGACTTCCAAATCGGTACCGACGTAATTGGCATTCAGGGTGCCAAGAGCCTCGGGATTAGTGCGACTAGCCTCAAATTGACTCAAATTGGTAGCGATACTTCGATCGATTTTGGTGGCAAATCTTTAGCCTTGCTGACAGGTATTCAAGCCAGCAGCTTGAATACCGGAAACGCTGGTCAATTTGTCTTGGCTTAGTGACAACTCAACTTTCCTGTGTAATCTAGACTAGGTGAGATAAATAACTGACATTATTTATTTTGCCTAGTTTTTTTATCTTCGATCGCTACTAAGAGGATGTTTGGAAAGTATAAGATAGCACTCGTAAATCCTAGAAAATCCCCCCTAACCCCCTTAAAAAGGGGGGAACCGGATCGAAGTCCCCCTTTTTAAGGGGGATTTAGGGGGATTTACCCACCTGAAACGTAGCAATTGGACTTTCCAAACATCCTCTAAGCGATTAGCAAGAAAATAAGCTCCCGAATTGGAGGGTGTGCGATCCCGTATGGTAACGCACCAGGTTATTAATCGATGGTGGTTTATTAATTTGCAAGTCCCTAAGTTCGAGTCAGGCGATTATTTAACAGTCGATCGATTGGTTAGCTACAAAATCGATACTTGCAATAACAATTTTCTCAAGATTACCAATTTGCACTAGTTTATTAACCAGCCTTGTAGTCATCCTTAATCTAGCTATGAAAATATTATAGGTACCAAGATCGAGCATGAAGATCGCCACAAGTGTAGCTATTTTCTGAACTCAAACCCGTGCGATCGAGCGCATCGCACACATCAGCTCAACCATCAACACAATTTTAGGAGATTAACATGGCTGATTTCAAGCTGCAACTGCTACATTTTGCCGACCAAGAAGCGGGCATTCCCGCCCTAGAAGATGCACCGCGCCTCTCCGCAGTCCTGAACGCGCTCAAAAACCAAGATGGTAGCGATGCGGGTACCGCGCCCGACTTCCCCAATACCCTCGTCCTCTCCTCCGGTGATGCTTATATTCCTGGTGCGTTCCTCAATGCCAGCGAATTTGCCTTTGGCGGACAGGGACGGGCGGATATCCTGATTCAAAATGAATTAGGCGTGCAAGCGATTACCTTTGGGAATCACGAGTTTGACTTGGGTACCACTTTAGTTGCTAACTTGTTGAAGCCAGGGGCAGCAATTGCCGCAACGGGAACCACTGCTGCCTTCCCAGCTTATCCAGGTGCTCTGTTCCCCTACCTCAGCGGCAACCTCAACTTTGCGCCCGATGCCAATCTCGCACCGCTAGTTACGGCTGACGGACAAGAAGCGAATAAAATTGCTGGTAAAATTGCGGGTACCACCTTCATCAATGTCAACGGTCAAAAAATTGGGATTGTCGGTGCGACTACGCCCACACTGCGGAATATTTCCAGCCCTGGTAATGTCGCCGTAAGTCCCGCTACCTTTGGGGGTACGCCTACTGCTGCCGAACTCGATGCCCTAGCAGCGGTAATCCAGACCGATGTGGATGCGCTACTAGCTGCCAATCCTGACATGAACAAGGTGATCGTGATGGCGCACATGCAGCAAATCGCGATCGAGCAAGCATTAGCGACACGCCTCAAGAATGTCGATATCATCATGGCTGGCGGTTCTAATACCCGCTTGTTCGACAGCAATGATGTCTTGCGGGCTGGCGATACCAATCAGGGACAGTATCCCACCTTTTCGACTGGTGCAGATGGTAAACCGATCGCATTGATTAATACCGACGGTAACTATAAGTATGTCGGGCGGCTGGTTGTTGATTTCGATGCCAATGGTAACATCGTCCCCAATAGCTACGATCCAACTGTCAGCGGTGCTTATGCCACTGATGCCGCAGGGGTTGCCGCACTTGGTGCCCAAACCTTAGTCGATCCTGAAGTTCAAGCGATCGTCAATAAGCTCAAAACCGTCGTCGCTGCTCAAGATGGAGCGATCTTCGGACGTACTGATGTGTTCTTGAATGGTACGCGCAGTGATGTCCGCACTCAGGAAACCAACTTTGGTAATATTAGTGCTGATGCCAATTTAGCGATCGCTAAAGCTCTAGATCCGACTGTCACAATCTCGATTAAAAATGGTGGCGGGATTCGCGACAATATCGGCGTTGTCACTTTCCCCACAGGTGGTACCAATGCCGCCGATGCCATCAAGTCACCACCAGCAGCTAATCCTCTCGCTAATAAAGCCGCAGGTGATATCTCACAACTGGACATCACTAATTCGCTCCGGTTTAATAATGGACTAGCATTAGTCACCCTGACAGCCTCGCAACTCTTACAGACGATCGAACATTCGGTCGCCGGAACTGCTCCAGGTGCGACACCCGGACAATTCGGTCAGTTTGGCGGGATTAAATTCAGCTTCGATGCAACTCGTCCGGTGGGCGATCGCGTTTTATCACTGACAGTAGAGCCAGACAAAGAAGGCGGTACCCAACAGGTAGTCGTCCAAAATGGGGAAGTCGTCGGCAATCCCAGCCGCACCTTTCGCGTCATCACGCTCAATTTCTTGGCTAGTGGTGGCGATAATTATCCCTTCCCAGCCTTTCAAACTGCCAATCCTACCCTGTTTAATCGAGTCGATCTCCTCGGCGAACCAGATGCCAATAACAACGGCTTTGAGGCGATCGAAGACCTTAATGGTAACGGCAAACAAGATGCGGCACTAGTCGAACCCACCAGCTTCCGCAAGGCTAGTTTCGCCAGCTTCGGTTCCGAGCAAGATGCCCTAGCTGAATACTTAGTTCAGACATATCCCAATGCCACCAAGCCATTCAAGCAAGCCGATACCGCTCCAGCCCTGGACGAACGGATTCAAAACCTCGCCGCCCGCAAGGATACAGTCATCGCCGTTCCGCCTGTCAATCCCACTAGCTTAATTTCCGGTACCGCAGGTGCTGACGATTTAGTCGCTGGTTCTACACCTGGGTTTGACGGGATCAATGACATCATATTTACGGGTGCTGGTAATGACAAGGTAGACATTCCGATCGCAGGTGCCCTAGCTGGTAACAACCGGATCGAGACTGGTAGCGGTAATGATATCGTTTTTGTGGCTAATCTCGATCGCGCCTTCGGTGGTGCTGGCGACGATATCTTCGAGGCTGTTGATGCCACTGGCTACCGGATCTCTGCTGGTGCTGGTAACGATACCTTATACCTCGGTACCAACGGGCGCGGCTTAGGTGGCGACGGTAACGACAAGTTATTCGTTGGTGCTGGTGGCGGGAATCTCCTCTCTGGTGGTGCGGGTGCCGACCAATTCTGGATCGCCAATGCCGAGCTGCCTGGTGCGGCGAATACGGTTCTGGATTTCCAAATCGGTACCGATGTCATCGGTATTCAAGGTGCCAATAGTTTGGGTATCAGTGCAACTAGCCTGAAACTGACTCAAGTTGGCACAGATACTTCGATTGTCTTCGGTGGCAAAACTCTAGCTTTACTGACCGGAATTCAATCTAGTAGTTTGACTCCAGCTCAGTTCGTGTTTGCTTAATCGCAAATCAACTTTCCTATTCGATCTACTATACTAGGTGAGATAAGTAATTAACATTATTTATCGAACCCTAGTTTTTTTAGCTTTGATTTCAAGTTAGACAGTTATTTAAAAGCTGACAAATCTGTAACTTATCAAAATTTTGACTGATTAAGTTATCTCCAGTAATTAATTCCATTTTGACAGCTCGAATTTCAAATAAGCGATCGCCAACCACAAACGATCGCGGTGCATTAGTCAGCAAAAACAGCGATAATGTGATGCTTATCGTTCGATCGCCATCTTTACGGATCATCGGTACTCAGCATTGAAAAATATTCGCACTTATCACTAGCTATTTCACTCATGAACGATCGATCTCCAGAGCCACCCTTAGCTACCGATAACCAGCAGCAAACGGTTGACAAATGGCGGGTGATGCTAGGAATTAGTTTGGGAGTATTGATGTACACGATCGATACTAGTATCGTGAATATTGCGCTACCTACCCTCGTTAAAGATTTACAGACAGATTTTGCGACGGTGCAGTGGGTGGGATTGAGCTATGTATTGGTTGTCACTTCCCTCGTCTTGGGGGCAGCGAGGTTGGGTGATATATTGGGCAAAAAGTCGCTGTATTTGGGCGGTTTAATCGTCTTTACGGTGAGTTCGCTGCTATGCGGCTTGGCACCTTCGATCGGCATTTTGATTGGTGCGCGAGCCTTGCAGGGCATGGGTGCGGTGATGATTTCGGCGTTGGGTGCGGCGATTATTGTCGAGGTATTTCCAGCCGCCGAACGCGGTAAAGCATTGGGGGTAATTGGCGCAGTAGTATCATCAGGGATTGCAATTGGGCCTTCAATCGGTGGCGTTTTGATTGGATTGTCTGGGTGGCGATCGATCTTTTTAGTAAATATTCCTATCGGAATTTTCGCCACTTTTGTAGTTCACAAATATGTCCCAGTAGGGCAGCACAGCGATCGTCACCAAAGTTTCGACTTCTGGGGATCGATTGTTATTTCTGTTGTCTTGGTCTGCTTTTCGTTGGGAATGACCGAGGGACAGCGTTACGGTTTTACCAATAGTTTACCCTTGGGGTTATTGTTTGCGGCGGCGATCGGTTTAGTCGGTTTTATTTTGCTAGAAAGTCGCCTCAGTCAACCGATGCTCGATCTGAGTTTATTTCGCGCTCAGACTTTTAGCCTAAGTTTGTTGACGGGGTGGTTGGCTTTTATGGCATTGGGCGGAAGTTCGTTTATGATTCCCTTTTTCTTGCAATTAGTCCTGCATTACCCGATCGAGCGGATTGGTTTATTAATGGCAATTACACCGATTATCGGGGGATTAGTTTCACCATTAGCTGGAAATTTGAGCGATCGATTTGGGACGCGCAGTATTATGTTAGTTGGTCTAATCCTCATGACGATCGGTTGTTTGGCGGTGAGTACTCTAGATGCCAACATTCGCGATCTCGATTATGTGTTGCGAGTGATTCCCCTCGGCTTGGGCTGGGGGATCTTCCAATCGCCAAATAATGGTGCCATTCTTGGGGCGGTACCACCGCAGCGAGTGGGGATTGCGGCGGGATTGCTCTCACTGACGCGGACACTCGGACAAACTACCGGATTACCGCTATTTGCCGCTATCTTCGCCATGATCGCCTTGGCTGGTAGTCAGGCGATCGATGTGACTTTAGCGGCACCTGAAGCGATTGTCAGAGGCTTTCAGGGTACATTTCATCTGGCTGCACTACTGCTGGCGATCGCGGCAGCATTAACTGTATTATTGTGGCGGATGGAAAGTCGTAAATAAGTTAACTCACTACTAAGCTCAACCTTAAACTTAGGTTGATAAAAATAACCGTCAGGCTTAATTATTTTAGATCTACAAACATGCTAAGATTGCAATCTTATGTTTAGATATATTTAAAAATAACTATGGCTGAATTTCTTAAAGATGAAACAGAATTTGAAGCGCGGTTACTAGGGGCACATGTCCTAGTAGTAGACTGCACAGCACCATGGTGTGGCCCCTGCAAATTAGTGGCACCATTAATCGATCGATTGGCGGCAGAATATAGCGATCGGGCGGAGATCTACAAGTTAGATATCGATCCCAATCGCGACTTGGCAAAAAAATTGGGGATTAGAAGTATTCCCGCTGTTATCTTCTTCAAAGCAGGTGAAAAAGTCGCAACGATCGTCGGGGTCAAATCTTATGAAGAGTTTAGCCTAGCTGTCGAAAAGTTATTATAGCAAGCTGCTCAATTGCTATAATTCGCTCCAGCCATCGCGGATTGAAATTAGCACACAATCGGGCATGATCCCCTGACCAGCTCAAACCTGAGCTTTATCGATCCGCAACAGGAATACCATTAATGCTACCACCCCAATTTGCAGCGCGAGATTGGGAATAGTTGCTTCGAGATCGCGACCCGCAAGTAGTTTAAAGAAGAACACCACTCCACCAATTGCCCCAGAAAGCGCACAACTGACGTAAACAAACTGACGCAAACCTCGAAAAGGTGATTTGGCCTCAGCCTGAAGCCGCTGCCACAGCTCGGGATCGATCGAATCAGGTTTGGGCTTTGGCTTTAATTCTGTCATTTTGTGCTCGATTCCGTCTATAATAATTGGCTGGGTACATTAATTTTACCCGATCCCGCCGATGTGGCTCAGTGGTAGAGTAGTTGATTCGTAATCAATTGGTCGCGAGTTCAAATCTCGCCATCGGCTTTGTACTGTTCTTGTTGTACTGTAAAAACTAGATTATCTTGTTGCCATTAGCGGTTGTCTCAACAGAAGATAACGCGAACGGGAGACTAATCCACCGATCGAGAATGATAGGTGGCGATCGCTAGATCTTTTGCCTGTGCTTCAGGATCGCCTCGGATCTGCTGAAATCCTGATTCAACAGTAATGCCAGCATGGCTGAACTAAGAGTGAGTAAACCTGCGGGATAAGTATCTCTAGCCTTTGTATTTCATTTTAGCTTACCCAGAGTGACAGAAGAGGGATAGAACATACATTAGATCGATCGACTACTCTTAAAGGCCAATAATACTTGTCCAGTAGATACCATTTGTCCAGGGATACAATAAATAGCCTCGATCGATCCTGCTGCCTCTGCTTCGATCGTCATTTCCATTTTCATGGCTTCGAGGATTACTAATTTATCTCCTGGTTTCACTATGTCTCCTAGCTTAACTACAACTTGCCACACATTTGCGGTTAAATGAGCGGTCATGGGCGTACAGTTGGGTGGTAAATCGAGTGTCAATCGAGGAGGAGCTATTTCTGGTTCAATGGCTTGTCTCGTGAACTCTCCAGCGGCTTCCCAAGCATCTCTTTCGGCTTGAAAGGCGGATTGTTGAGTATGTTTAAACTTGGCAATATCATCGGCATTAGCGAAAAGAAATTGCTGATACGCTGACAAGCTAAATGTTGTTTCTTCGATCGCTAATTTCACTCTTCCATAAATTAGATCTTCGCGATATTGTAATAGTTCTGCTGGAGAAACAGGAAAATATCTAATCTGGTCGAAGAAGCGCAATAACCACGGTTTAGTAAAGTCTGCCGTCTGTCGGTAACGATTCCAAATTGGGACAGTCCGCCCGACAAATTGATAGCCACCAGGCCCTTCCATCCCGTAGATACACATATAAGCTCCACCAATGCCTACTGCATTTTCGGGTGTCCAAGTTCGAGCGGGGTTATATTTTGTGGTGACTAGACGGTGACGCGGATCGATCGGAGTGGCAACTGGCGCGCCTAAATAAACATCGCCCAATCCTAATACTAAATAACTAGCAGCAAAAACAATTTCGCGAACGGCTGCAACTGAATTTAAACCATTAATCCGGCGGATAAATTCGATATTACTCGGACACCATGGCGCATCAGCGCGAACCGATTGGATGTATTTATCGATCGCCAGTTGGGTTGAATCATCATCCCAAGATAAGGGTAAATGGACAATTCGTGTCGGTACGGTTAATTGCTCGATACTAGGTAAATTCGAACGAGCAGTGGTCAAGAGATCGAGCAATTCAGGTTCGGGTAAAATTCGACTATCGTAGTGAATTTGGAGCGATCGAATGCCAGGAGTTAAGTCAATAATGCCCGCAATCGGATGAGTTTTCAACCATTCCATTAAGGCGTGAATCTGGAACCGGAGATTGAGATCGAGGATTAGTTCGCCGTATTCGATTAATAGATACTTATCACCCGATCGACGGTAGGTGGTGAGATCATCGCTAGCAAGTAATTTATCTACTAACAATACTTGTTCTGGAGGATAGTCTCTTGCTTCAGATATCAGGGTGGCAATCTCTCGGTCTTGAGCTAATTCTAAAGCATTGGCTCGATCGATCGAGATCGGCTGAAACCGAACTTTATCGCCTGGTTTTAGTTGACCAATCTTCCATAATTCCGCTTGCACGATCGTCGCGGGACAGACAAAGCCACCCAAACTAGGGCCATCATGGGCGAGAATAATCGGCATATCGCCTGTAAAATCGACCGTCCCGATCGCGTAAGCATTATCGTGAATATTTGATGGGTGCAATCCCGCTTCACCGCCATCAGTCCGCGCCCACTCTGGTTTCGGACCAATTAATCTAATTCCTGTTCGAGCTGAGTTGTGATGGATTTCCCAGTCAGTGGCGAAAAACATCTCGATATCCGCAGGGGTAAAGAAATCCGGCGCACCGTGGGGGCCATAAGTTACGCCAATTTCCCAATGATTTGGATAGGTAGGAATCAGAGCGGGATCTAGACCGCTCGGGGGAATACTTGTGGGCGAATCATTGAGATGCAGGACATCGCCAGTGCAAAGAGTGCGTCCCCCATGCCCGCCAAATTGACCGAGAGTGAAGGTGGATTTGCTACCGAGATAGTTGGGGACATCAAAGCCACCAGCGACCAGCAGATAGCTTCTGTAGCCATTTCCGGTAATGCTGGATAGTTTTAATACGCTATCTTTTTTGACATAAATAACCGTCCACCACTGCACGGGTACGCCGTCCAGCATTGCTGTCATCTGCGCTCCCGTCAAACAAATCGCGCGATCGCAATTGAAGCGAATTTTTGGCCCCGACACCGTACATTCCAAGCCAGCAGCATCTGGAGAGTTATTTAAGAGTCGGTTCCCCAGTTGAAATGCCAAATGGTCGATCGGGCCAGATGGCGGTACGCCGACATCCCAGTAACCGATCCGCCCTGGATAATCTTGAATAGTAGTCTGGATACCAGGATCGAGAATATCGATCGATTGAGGTTGATAATCGAGGGTATTTAAAAACTGGGTATGGACGTTTCCGGCTTGATATTCAGGGTGAGCAATTGCCTGAGCTAAGTAATCAAGATTGGTTTCAATTCCGGCGATCGTGGTATTAATTAAAGTAGTTTGGAGTTTAACGATTGCATCATCTCGATCTACACCATGTACTAAAACTTTGGCTAATAATGGATCGTAATAAGGCGTGACTTCAGTACCTGATTCAATCCAACGATCGACCCGCACATCAGCGGGGAAATCTACGGCAGTCAATAATCCAGCACTCGGTTGGAAATTATGATGGGGATCTTCGGCATAAATTCGGACTTGAATTGCGTGTCCTTGGGGCTGATATTGGTAATTAGCCAAATCAATATCTTCTCCTGCGGCTAACCTTACCATCCATTCAACCAAATCGATATTACCGACTAATTCCGTCACGCCATGTTCGACTTGCAGGCGCGTATTTACCTCCAAAAAGTAGAACTCCTGACTATCGGCATCGACGATAAATTCTACCGTTCCAGCCGATCGATAGTTGACAGCTTTACCTAATTTGACAGCGGCGGAATATAGTTGCGATCGCATATTATCATCGATACCTGGAGCGGGAGTTTCTTCGACTACTTTTTGATTGCGTCGTTGGAGCGAACAATCGCGTTCGCCTAATGCAATCACATGCCCATTCCCATCACCAAAGATTTGGACTTCAATATGTCTGGCGCGGGATAGATAACGTTCTAGAAAAATCCCCCCCTGACTAAAATTCTGATTACTCAATCGATCGACGCGATCGAATGCTGCTAATAAACTACTACTATCTCGACAGATTTCCATGCCAATCCCGCCTCCGCCAGCGGTACTTTTGAGCATCACTGGATAGCCAATCTGAGACGCGATCGTTTCAGCTTGTGCTAGACTCTCCAGTAATTCGCTACCAGTTAGCATCGGAATGCCATTATCAGCCGCGATCGATCGGGCGGTATGTTTGAGTCCAAATTGCTGTAACTGTGCTGGTGTCGGGCCGATAAAGTTAATTTGGGCAGCTTCACAAGCTGTCGCAAAGTTGGCATTTTCACTCAAGAATCCATAGCCAGGATGGATGGCTTGAACGCGATTTTCTTGGGCAATTTGCAAGATTCGATCGGCTTGTAAATAACTTTCAGCGGCGGTGGCTTTACCAATATAGAATGATTCGGTTGCCATATTTACATGCGGTGCATGTCGATCGATCTCGGAGTAGACTGCGATCGATTGGATGTTTAACCTGTCGAGGGTGCGAATGATTCTACAAGCTATTTCGCCGCGATTGGCAATCAGGATTCGATCGAGCATAATTGGTGAATTTTTAGGTATGGGTTATCGCTCGGTACAAGTTAGAAAGGCAGACTAATATAGTTATGATGTATTACTCTGAGTGGAAATGACGGATCTAGCACCATATCCAAAAACGCGGAAGCGTAATTTGACCAAACATCTCATTGGCGTTCCAATAGATAATGGTCTCAATGCCGTTTGCGTGGTTCTTTGGCAATCCTCTTACTTTCGGAACCTAATTACACTCGGCATTTCCGCGACACAACTTCCTTCTGGTCAATACCCGACCCAACTTGATTCAGTAATTTCACTAATCGATACGGGTGCTGGTGTTATACGGTCGGGATATTGGCATCTTGGTTCCCCCGTTGATGTCACAATTCCATCTGAATTTTCAACGCGGATTTCTGCTGGCAATATCTGGTGCGATGATAGGCCAATCCGCGAGCCTACTTTCGAAGATATCGAAAATATTCCAACTTTGGGCTGTGCGGGAATGGGTTTGGTTCGGAATTATATTCACTTTCTCTATTCTGGTTTACCCGACGCAAAGTTTCACCGTAACCAGCGCACAATTATGGATCGACACTTGGCAAACTATCCAATTGTGTTCAACCATAGTTATTAGTTGTAGTAGTCGTAGGTTGGGTAGAGACACGAAACCCAACATCCACAAGTATTGCTGCACAGGGCTAAGTGCGATCGAAACTCGATGAAAGTTCGATCTCGATCCAAAATGTTGTGCCATGATAATTTCTTCGCTCCAATTAATGATTACGTTAAAATATAGGACATATTCCCCACAAGACTTATGACGCTAACCCTGGATCTCCCAATTGAAATAGAGCAATATCTATTACAGGAAGCAAAACAGCGAGGGCTGTCGATCGAGTCTGTGACCCTGCAACTTTTGACAAGCTCGATTATGCTCAAGCAAAAGCAAATTGAGGCCGTTAACCTGCTTCAGTCTTGGATCGACGATGAAGATAGTGAAGAAGAACAGCAAGAGACAGGAGCATACTTAATTCGTGCATTAGATGAGGATCGTCTCTCCGATCGTAAATTGTTCCCGATAGAGAAGAAGGGGATAACTTGGTGAACCGAGTCATCATATTGGATGCAGGCCCATTACAACGACGGCAATGCGCCAAGCTGCAAAACTTTGGGCACAAGCTCGCCAGCAAGGTCAACCGACAGCAGGAGACAAAACCATCGATGCCGATATGATTTTGGTGGCTCAAGCCATGACTCTTGAAATTCCAGATCTTGTAATTGCGACAACAAATCTGGGGCATCTGTCGAGATTTATTACCGCCGAGTTATGGCAAGACATCATTCCAAGTTGACTCATGTTCAGAGCCAAACTATAACGAGCCAAAGTTTACCTGTTATTGTTTATCCCAAATTACTAATCGAATTGGAGTAGGATTATAAGCATTACAGGGATTATTTACCTGGGGGCAATTGGAAATCAATACCATCACATCCATCTCCGCTTGTAGCTCGACAATTTTCCCTGCTTCAGAAATACCATCAACTATTTCTAAACTACCATCGGCACTGACAGGCACATTCATATAAAAGTTAATATTACTCACCAAATCCCGCTTATTCATTTCATACTTACTCAATTCTAGTAAGTAGTTTTCCACACAGGCGTGGAGATGTTTTTTGTGCAATCCATAGCGGACGGAATTACTTTCCATACTGCACGCACCGCCGACAGTATCGTGACGACCACAGGTATCATTGATAACCGTCATCATCACATTCCCTTCATTGGAAATAATCTTGGTGCCAGTGGTGATAAAGATATTGCCTTGACGGACGATCGTATCGGGCGCACTGTATCGCTCGGATGGATCGTGGGCATTATAAAATAGGGTATCGACTGCTTGATTGCCTTGGAGATCGATAATACGCAGAGTCTGACCAGATTTGACTACTCGCGACCAAGGTTGACGGGCTGGAATTTCTTCATCATAAATAGCATTAGCCGGATCGAGTGTGGGATTGGAAATTGTAGAAATCATGTTTAGTTTTTGGGTTGATGATGTTAATGGATGTGGGATCGATTTCTTTCTTTACTGCGTAGATCTTTACCCCCCCACCCCCCTTATAAAGGGGGGCTTTTCTTATCTTGCTCCCACCCCTTGATCAGGGGAGGGCTGGGGTGGGGTAAAGATCTACGCAACAATTCAAATAACTTGGATTAATTAAAAATCGATTAATCCTGGGCAAATAACGTATCGGTATTGATAAATCCCCGCACGACTTCAGGATTAGCAGTCCGACAAACATCATCAGCCGTCGGTGCTGGCGATTTCCAGATCGTTAATTGAATCGGCTGCGGCTTGTATTCAGTACTCGGATGCAAAACATGGGGACAATTTGACACGATCGCGAGGACATTCATCTCAGCCCGTAAATCGATATAACTACCGGCTTGCTCACAGGTGCGATCGTATTGCAAATACCCGTCAGGTGATACAGCCACCCGACTGAAAAGATTGACATTTGGCATCAAATCTTTGCGGGTTAATCCCCGTTTACCTAGAGCTTTGAGGAAGTTATTGCGAGAATTTCTAAAATCTCCATCGCCATAATTTACCTCGTTACTTATTTTATTGCTGCACCCGCAGATTAAGTCATGACAGCCAGATGTATCGGTAGTAATGGAGCATAATATTCTGCCCATATCCGAATACATCACCATCCCTTGTTTGAGGAAGGCATTGAACTGGATTTTGGCTGTGTCGGCGACATTCAGCCGTTCGATCGGATTGTCAGCGTTGTAGCAAACCAAAGCTACGCCATGAGAGCCAGCTAAGTCAGTAATGCGAAGTGTGTTGCCCCGTTTGATAATGCCGTGCCAGTAGTCGCCGCCTGGTAGCTTTTCATCGACTAGTACCAAGCTGGGGTCGATATCGGGATGTGGAGCTAGAGTAGTATTCATCGCAAGTCCTCTAGATTGGGTGTGTAATGAGGTCACAGATGGGGAAGATACCAATAGCCACGGAGTTCCACAGCAAAGCTGAAGTGGTTCTCCCGGGCTTTTATCCCGCCGTGTGACCGAATTAGTAGTGTGTCTCCACACCCAATCGGCTGCTTCTCTCGGACCAGTCATCGATAATGCTCGATCGGAACCCTAGAAACGATCCTGACTTGTATTTTGATAATTCTGGCAACTTTGTCTAGTCACCTTGCATGAATCATAGCAGATCGAATTCAAAAAGTGAACTAGTCGATCGAATAATTTTAGATAGGCAAATAACAGTATCCTCTAATACTTATTCGCGATCTAAATTAGCACAAGTGCAATCAAAAACTACTATATAATTTTATTTCTGAGCCAACCGATCTTAGCGGATAACCGAAATGCCTATTCATACCGAGCCAGTAATTCAGGTACCAACAGATCGACACTCATTCCCACTTCAGCTAGCGCATACGGCTTTAATTGTGGTCGATATGCAAAATGTTTTTTGTCATCCACAGGGATTTTTTGGTAGTGAATTAGGCGCAGATCTCAGCAGTGTTCGGGCGATTATCCCCTGCATCCAACGAGTTATCGCTTGGGCAAGACAGCAGCAACTGTCGATCGTGTATACGCGGGAAAGCCATTTACCAGATCTAGCTGATGTTTCGCCTAGTAAAGCACTGCGCTATGCTAATGCTGGACATCCGATCGGTCGATTGGGGCAAATGGGTAAGTTCTTAATCCAAGGCGAATTAGGCACAGCGTTAATCGAGGAACTACAGCCAACTAATGATGAGCTGCAAATTGATAAACCCGCTCAATCAATCTTTATCGGTACCGATCTCGCCGATACCTTACATCAGCAACAGATTACCCATCTCCTATTCGTTGGTGTGACGACAGAGTGCTGTGTACTAGCCAGCTACCGCCAAGCTAGCGATCTGGGGTTTTACTGCTTGCTCCTGTCAGACTGTTGTGCCGCGATGAGGGCGATCGAGCATCAAGCGGCGATCGATGTACTATTAGCGGAGAATGGCGCGATCGGCTGGGTCACTACATCCGATCGATTGCTCACCGTGACTGCGGGAGCGGATCGAGACATCAGAAGAACTTGAGATAACGCTTAATTTCCCAATCTGAAACATGACTGTGATATTCTTGCCATTCCTGAGTTTTAAAATCGACATAGCTCTTGTACATCAACGATCCCATTACTTGCTCGCTAAGTGGATCGGCGGCAAAAGCCGCGATCGCATCACCCAATGTGCGGGGCAGAAACGAGATTTTCATCTCCGCCAACTCAGCCATCGAATAGTTGTACATATTTTCAGTATGCGGCTCGCCTGGATCTAGACCTGACCGAATCCCCTCCAAACCTGCCGCCAATAGCATTGCCGCCCCCAGATAAGGATTGCAAGAAATATCTGCGGCTCGACACTCTACTCGACCACCAGCCATCGGAATTCGCAACATATTAGTGCGATTATTGTTGCCATAACAGACATATACAGGTGCCCAGGTAAATCCCGACATACTGCCTCTGGCAACCAACCGCTTGTAACTATTCACCGTTGGGGCGATCGTCGCACAGATCGCCGGAGCATGTTTCAATACTCCGGCGATAAACTGGTAGCCCAGAGTTGAGAGCTTACACCCCCTGATATCGCTGGGATCGTCAAACAGATTTTCTCCGGTGTGGATATCTGCTAAGGACATATTGAAATGGGCACCACTACCCGTCATATTAGCAAACGGCTTGGGCATGAACGTTGCGAAGAAACCGTGCTTACGGGCAATCTCCTTGACCATTAACCGAAAAAATACCAATCGATCGGCCATTTTAAGCGCATCACAGTAGGCAAAATCAGTCTCAAATTGACCATTGCCATCTTCATGATCGAAGGAATACACATCCCAGCCCATCTGATTCATGGCTTCGACAATTTCAGTCACCCATTCGTAGTTATCTAACAAACCTTGCAGATCGTAACAGGGCTTCGCCAGCGTATCGCGATCGCTCACTGGTATTACCTGCCCGTCCGCTGTTTCCCGCAGCAGAAAAAACTCTGTTTCAATCCCCAGGTTAAACGTAAAACCCATCGTCGCGGCTTCCGCCAAGACCCGCTTGAGAATTCCGCGACTACAAGCAGCAAAGGGTTTATCCCCCAAGTACAAGTCACTAGCAAACCATGCTACGTCTGATTTCCAGGGCAATATTGTCAGCGAAGTGGGATCGGGATGTGCCGCCACTTCGTCGTCGCTCACTGCTTGAGGCACACCATCTAAAGCAGCACCTGTAAATAGTTCCGACCCCGCCATCATCTGTCCTAGATGGGATAGGGGTACTGATTTGGCCTTACACATGCCATGAATATCTGCAAAACTCGCTAAAGCGTATTTAACGCCTTGGGCTGCCAGAGATGTCTGCAAAGCTTGAATTTCTGGGGTCAGGGGGTCAGACATCGATCGATCCTCAATAGTTAGCACTAGTAGTTGACAAAATCAATGGCAGCGGCAGATGAATTGCCGCTGCCATCCTAAATTCAGCGCAAGCATTAATTACCTATAAAGATTTAACGATCGAATCATCATAGAGTGATTCAACTTGCAGTGGCTGAGGCACAATCTTGAACTCCACAGCAGCTTTAGAGGTTAGATCTAGATTGCCAATCAAGCTATTAGGGTTACTCTTATTAAAAGCAATCGTCTTATTAGCCTCAACATCAAATAGTTTAACCGCAGTTAGTTGCTCCTTCACCTCAGCCGCAGATACGCCCAATTTATCACCAGAAATCTTCAAGGCTTCCGGATCGCCAGCATTGAGCAACTTAACGGATTTATCGACAGCTCGAAAATAAGCCTGGAGATCTGTTTGGCGCGTTTTTAGCAGTTCTGCTTTGACGGCAACCACATCGGCGATTAAGTTGGTACCTTTAGTGGAAAATACGACTTTACCACCGCCCTGAGCAGCAGCTTTAGTCATATAAGGCTCATAGGTTACAGCTAAATCAACTTGCTTCGATGCAAAAGCCGTCGCTGCTTCCGCTGCCGACATATCCTTGATTTTCACATCACTCTCAGTCAAACCAGCCTTTTGCAAATAGGCTTGGAGCAATACTCGCTCAAACAAAACATTTTCACGGGCAATTGTTTTGCCCTTGGCATCCTGGGGGGAAGTGATATTACGACCGATAACGCCATCACCTCCATTGGAATAATCCACCAAGTAAATCATTTTGAATGATGGATCTTTAGCAATCATCTGAATCGCATCACCAGATGTCAACCAGGCAATATCGACCTTCCCAGCCAATACAGCAGTAACTTGTTCAGAATTACTTTGAAAAAATAAGTCTTGAATTTTCAATCCTTCTTGAGCGAAAAAGCCCTTTTTGACTGCCACATGATGTCCAGAATAACCTACCCAATTATTGGTTGCCGATACTAAAGGCTGAGATGAAGATGGTGATGAGGTAGCATTCGGAGGCGGATTATTTGGCTGCTGCGTACAGGCGACAGCGAGAGTGAATGCAATAAAAGACAAGAAAATCCAACGCAGCCAAGCAGATAGTTTTAGCATTGAGACAATATATATTTGAAGCAACGAAAATGAATAATATCTGACACCTAATGACGGACTCGGTCTGCCCATGGAGTCATCAATCGCGCAACCCACTTCAATCCATAGTCGATCGCCAATCCAATCGCTCCAATCAACATGATACAAAACAGTACTTTGTCTGTTTGCAAAAATCGTTGAGCTTGGATGATTTTGAATCCCAAGCCACTTTGGGCAGCTAATAATTCAGCAATCACTACAAAATTCCAAGCTCCTGAAATATTAACACGTAATGTATCTAAGACACTGGGAAAAGTAGCAGGGACGATCACCTTCGACAGTACATCCCAGCGACTAGCACCCATAGTGTAAGCTACATTAATCATTTCATTGGGAATAAATTTAACAGCATCAGCCACCATGATGATGTTGTATAGCACCACCCCTAACGAGATAATTAAAATTTTCGATGGTTCTCCCAATCCCACCCAAATAATAATCAATGGCACAAATCCAGTAATGGGCATGTAACGTACCGTTCCCACGATCGGCGAAAGTAAGCTATCCATGCTGTGAAAAGTGCCTATCGCCAGACCCACGGGTACCCCAATTACTGCTGCAAATACAAAACCAGCCAGGACTCGACTACAGCTAGAGAGCAGATCCTCGCCGAGATTATTTTCGGTAAACATTGTGAATCCCGCTGCCAGTACTGCCGTGGGGGTCGGCAAAAAGATCGGTGGAATGATTTGTAAGGAGCTGACGATCGTCCAAACTGTCAACGGCACGGTCAAAGACATGACCACTAGCAATACCGACAGTCTCTTCGGGAATCCCTGCCGGATACTCCAGAATATGGAAGGTGAGAGGTGGCGATGTTTACGAGTAATCGGTTCGGAAAGAGGGATAGAGATAGATTCGATCGTCACAATTAACTCCGCTAGAATGAATAGTGGGTGTGGAAATTCTGAGTTTGCTTGACTTTCGGGGCGGATATTTCCACCATTGAACTCGATCTCGATCTAAGAGTTATGTTCGCTATGAACTTCCCTCGGACATCCTGGCTGCCGTCGTCGGTCGAGATATTCTCCCAAGATCTGTTGGTACTTTTCTGTGCCAAACTGTTGATAGTGACCAGGATACACCATCTCTACTGGCAACTTTTGCAGCCGTTCGTAGGTCTGGCAGTAAGCCGGAATATCACTACAGTGGAGTTCGTCTAATAATTCACCGTCGTAAATCACATCGCCAGCAAATAACGATCGCGATCGATGGTCGTACAAAGCAATACAACCGACGGAATGTCCGGGGAGATGGAGTACTTCCAATGCTCGATCGCCTAGATCGAGCACATCACCTGCTTGTAAAATCTGGGTGGGTTCGGCAGCATGAAACTTGTACTGCTCCACGGTAAAGCCACTATGGGGTAGCAACTCAAAATGGTCGATATCGATCCAGCCTGGTTGAGTACAGAGGGCTTCATGAGCATCGCCATCCCGCAGGGCTTGCGCTTCGGCGGTGTGGATCGCCCGCTCCTCGAATTCATAAATCCCCCCAGCATGGTCGAAATGGATGTGGGAAGCGATCGCGAGTAACGGTTTATCAATTAATTCGGCAATATGTTGGCGGAGGCTCGCTACGCCCAACCCCGTGTCAAGCAGCAAGTCCCGATCCTGACCTTTAATCAGCCACAAATTAGCGCGATTGTACCAGTAATAATGGGGCTCCGTGATGAGATATAGTCCCTCCTCAACCTGTTGAGTTGTAAACCAACGATCGCAGACCTGTCTAGTTGTCATGATGATGGGAGTTTTCAGTGAGGGGTAGCGATCTGACTAGCTAACATGCCGGATTGCCTGAAGTACCTGTCGCTTGATTTCGACAAATTCAGGAGCTAATTTGATATCTAGCGTCCGCTGTTCTGGTAGACAAATCGGAATCTCACTCTTGATGCGACCAGGATGGGAACTCAACACATAGATCCGTTGCGATAGATAGATCGCTTCCTCCACATCGTGGGTAATCATCAGCACCGTCACATGGGTTTTCCCCCACAGTTCCAGTAAAAATTCTTGCATCTGTTCTTTGGTTTGGGCATCGAGGGCACCAAAGGGTTCATCCATCAAGAGGACAGCAGGTTCATTTGCCAAAGCTCTGGCGATCGCCACCCGTTGTTTCATCCCGCCTGATAATTGTGAGGGGTAGCTATTGGCAAATTTTTCTAGCCCCACTACATTGATGAAATAACGCACTTGTTCTCGCTGTTCGATCTTGGTCATTTGCTGGAATTGCAACCCAAACGCCACATTTTGAGCCACTGTCAGCCAGGGATAAAGAGTGTATCCTTGAAATACTACACCGCGATCGGAGCCAGGGCGACCTGTCACGGATTTCCCATCTACCAAGATTTCGCCAGTAGAAGGTGGCAAGAGTCCGGCGATGATATTCAGTAGGGTGGATTTACCACACCCAGATGCCCCAACTAGACAAATAAATTCCCTGGGAAAGATTTTAATATTGATATCTGCTACCGCAGTTAAAGTTTGACCACCACGGACAGGATAAGACTTAGCAACGTTTTTAACCTCTAGTTTTGGTAGTGGGTGAGGGTAGGATCGATTGGCATAGTTTTTTTCGCTCAGATCCTCTGCTGATGCAGCCGATCTGCCAATAAAATGAGAATCAAGCGCATTATTATTCATATATATTTTTGAGATTTACAACTAACCAACAACCCTCAAAAAAACGACCCTACTATATTTTGCGGAGATAGATCGATAACTACTGAAGCTGAAATCTTTAATTTATTGTAAGCTTCTACAGCTCACTTACCCCAGATCGAGAAGTCTAATTCCATTAAGTAGCCAGAGCGGGATCGGAAAATGTTCTCATTGAACACTATCGATCGAAATCTCCATGCCATGATTTGTCGATATGCTGTTGCAGCCTTTGATTCATGACTCACATAAGCTCACAGCGATCGTGCTTTTATGTTACGCTCTGAGTATAGATCTGATTCTCTATGTTAGATGACCATGACATTGGCAGGTAATTGCGAGATAGCTGTTAACGGAACTTTGATGCAAGGATTAGAATTAAATATTAACTTGCAAGCAGTTGGTGCTGTATTTATCATAGAAGCTATAACTGCACCAATTTACCGTTTGTGGTCGATCGACGATCGCCATCCAGCGATGATGAGGGTAAGTGCAGATGGTAGATCGATCGCTCTAGAAATCTGGTCTTTGCCGTTAGCTGGACTAGCCAAGATCTTACAGCAAGAGCCAGCAGGATTATGTATTGGTAAAATTAAATTAGCCGATAACAGTGAGGTCTTGGGTGTTTTGGGCGAACCCTTTTTGTGTGAAGGGCAACGCGAAATCACTGAATTTGGTGGTTGGCGTAATTATATAGCAATCCTAAGTGAGTTGTGAGAAGATCTTTCTTTCTTCTCTGTGTTGATGCGCTGTCTTGTCGTTTTTTTATTCGGGGGAACCCTAGACATAAAAACGCCGCTGTCTTGAAAAGGTGCTTCACTTGGGCAAAGCCCAAGAACGCACTTTTCGCTAAACCGTCGGGGAACAAAGGCGAGCGCGTATCGCTGCGCCCTCTGCGTCTCTGCGGTTCAAAATATCCAATTCGATTCTCATAAATCAAATAGGATCGCTATATTAAATCGCTTAATAGTTAAAGAGGTTATTTCAGATGTTCTAGATCGATACAGACCCGATTGTAATGGGCGCGATCGCACTCAATTTCAGGCTAGGATGATCCTCTAGTAACTGATTGACATTCCATTCATTCTTAAACAATAACACCGGACGATTCCAGAGATCTTTGATAACCAAAGTATTAAATAATCGCCCGACTTTATCCAGAGCATCCCAACCATTTAACACCCACCGCGCCACTGAATAACCGAGTGGTTCGAGCGTTGTTTCTACTCCATATTCATTCTTCATCCGAAACTGCACCACTTCAAATTGCAACTGTCCCACTGCTGCTAAAATTGGGTCGCGTTTGGCTTCATCTGCGGAATACATAATCTGGACTGCACCTTCTTCTTGTAGCTCCTTGACTCCTTTTTGAAACTGCTTGAATTTCGAGGGGTTGGGATTGCGGAGGAAGGAGAATAATTCGGGTGAAAAGCAGGGAATCCCTTCATATTCAAGCTTCTTCATCCCCGTATAAATCGTATCGCCGATCGCAAATACACCAGGATTATTTAGCCCGATCACATCGCCTGGATATGCTTCCTCGATCGATTCCCGATCTTGAGCGAATAACTTTTGGGGGCGAGATAGTCTAACGGTTTTACCCGTGCGGGCGTGACTGACAGTCATATCTTTTTCAAATTTACCAGTACAGACTCGAATAAACGCCACGCGATCGCGATGTTTGGGGTCCATATTGGCTTGCAATTTGAACACAAAGCCCGAAAACTCGGGATAACTCGGATCGATCGATCCGATATTGGAATTACGGTTTCCAGGTTTGAGAGCGTATTCCAAGAAATAATGTAAAAATAACTCAACCCCGAAATTGGTCATCGCACTGCCGAAGAATACCGGAGTCATATAACCTGCATGGATCAGCTCCAAATCCAAATCCGAAGCTACCCCATCGAGGAGTTCTAAATCGCTATGCAGTTGCTCGAACAATTCCCGATCTAATATCTCCTTCAGGCGTGGGTCGTCCAGATCCATCACCGTATCGGTCGCTTCCTTCTTGCCATGCGCTGTCCGCTCGAACAGATGAACTTTGCGTTGATGGCGATCGAACACGCCCTTAAAGCGATCTCCGGTACCGATCGGCCAATTTACCGCATAGGTTTGTAAGCCTAATTCTTGCTCGATCTCATCCAACAATTCTAGCGGTTCGCGCCCGGGTCGATCGAGTTTATTCACAAAGGTGAAAATCGGTAACTCGCGCATTTTGCACACTTCAAATAACTTGCGCGTCTGTGGTTCCAAACCCTTGGCTGCATCGATCAGCATCACCGCATTATCCGCCGCTGCGAGTGTCCGATAGGTATCTTCACTAAAATCTTGGTGTCCGGGTGTATCGAGCAGATTTACCTGAAATCCCTGATACTCAAACTGCAACACTGTCGAGGTGATCGAGATTCCCCGCTGTTTCTCCATCTCCATCCAGTCGGATGTCGCCTTGCGCTGATCGCGTCTGGCTTTGACTGCACCCGCTTCATGAATCGCCCCCCCATACAGTAGGAGTTTCTCTGTCAGGGTAGTTTTCCCCGCGTCAGGGTGCGAAATAATCGCAAAATTACGTCGATGTTCGACGGCAATTTCGAGTTCGGTTTGAAGCTGGGTTTGGAGTTCGGTGGACATGGGGAGGTTGCGTGAGCTTAGTCTCTGATTATAACTTGACTGACTGCGATCGACTAAAACTCAGCTATTGTCTATTTCAAGGCTGGAAGCTGCTCGATCCGAGCTTGCCGTTTGAGCAGATCGACATCCGCAACAAAATGCCGATTTGCGGAAGTGTAAAATACTAGCCGCTGATAGCGTCCCTTGGGATAAACTAATAAGATTTTATCGATATCCTTGATAACTTCAGCATAATTTGCACCAACAGCATCAGACAGGCCGATTTGTTTGCGGTCTAATTCGTTTAGTAGTTTATCGCCATTGGTATCAGCAACAACTCGGAGATACCACAATGTTTTGACAGTTTTTAGCGATGATTGATTCATCGATGTGCTTAATTTCTTCCCGGACGCAGGTTCGCCAATTTGCTCTAGTTCGATTATTCGCGAATTATTATTAGTGAATAGTTTGGTTGCAGACAAGTTATCTCGATGGACGAACATGTAGTTACGAATATCGATCTCGGCATAGCCTTTGCGATTGTCATAACTACCAGATTTAATCTGTTTGAGAATACTTTTCCGCTCTTGTTCGGCTACATAAATCGGTGCATAAAGATAAGGTGTGCCATTTAGTTGCTCGAATTGACTCATCCAGACATCTTGAGGCGCAGCTAATGCTGGACTCGGACTATTACTTGCAGTAATTTGGGAAGTATTCTTGCTACAACCTGCTACCACCAACACGCTCATAACCAAACTGCTCAATTGCCACCATTGTTTAGACATTGACACTCACTCACCAACATATGACTCTTTGGTTTAGCTACAATCTGGAAACTCTCAATTTCGCACTACTGTGAGTAGTCTGTAGGTTGGGTTTCGTGCCTCAACCCAACCTACAGCACCAGCAATCTTTAAGCATGTTGGGTAGAGCAAAGCGAAACCCAACCTACAACTACAGCGGCTGACCGAGCGGCAGATCGCCAAATAAGATCGAAATTGCGAGATCGAGTGCAAAAATCGCAACCCCAGAGACGACCACAGCGGCGGTAGCTGACTCGCCGACTTGCTTGACACCGCCATAAGTCGTCATCCCCCAACCACAACCAATCGTCCCAATCGTGGCACCAAATACTATGCCTTTAAACCCGAGATTGATGAGATCGGCCGTTTTCAAAAAACTGCGAACTGACTCCATAAATACCAGCGGCGGCACTTGATAGAATTGAGTAGCCGCAAAAATACCACTCAACAGACCGCAGACTAAACCTAAAATAATTAAAGTTGGTACCGTCATACAACAGGCGAGCACGCGTGGCAAAATCAGATAATCGATCGGATCGGTTCGGAGTGTATATAGGGCATCAATTTGTTCGGTGACTTTCATCGAGCCAATCTCGGCGGCAAATGCCGAGCCAACTTGTCCCGCAATCACACTAGCCGTCAGAATTGGTGCGAGT
Source organism: Chamaesiphon sp. (assembly GCF_041738855.1). Classification (GTDB taxonomy): domain Bacteria; phylum Cyanobacteriota; class Cyanobacteriia; order Cyanobacteriales; family Chamaesiphonaceae; genus Chamaesiphon. The sequence goes on from NZ_JBGSPA010000147.1 coordinate 33,814, forward strand.
TCTCGGCAAAAGGCGAGCGCAAATACGCCACCAACCGAATTAATTGCTCCCACGGATTCTAACTGTCTGGCGGCTTGAATCGTAAAAATCATTCCTGCCAAGATATTCACCAGTAGTACGGGAATCATCGATGCTGGGCCAGTTTTGAACAAATGTTCGGAGATTTTTCGCCAGCACGTCTTGCCCTGGAGCAAATGTAGCCAGAGTTGACCGATGAGTAGGCAGGTAAATACAAATCTTTCATATCCGTAGGGATGAGAGTTTGTACCAGATTTTGGAGCCATGTACGAGTGATGTGAGCTGCACAAGGGAGCTGGCAGTAAGTCCTTATTATGGTATGAAAGTCGATCGGATCGAAATGTTTCCAGTAATAAAGTGACGGATTTCCACCCAGGAGAAACGTACTACCAGACCGCTGTAAGCTATGCTAGACTTACCATATATAGATTTTAGTCTCAGTTACTTGTGAGGATTTAAAATGACTAACACTGGCAATCTCAGCAGTAGTGGCAAACGGAAATTGTTTTCGTTAATCTGTCATGGCTCGATTTTTTTAGGCTCACTGCTGGTTACCTCCGCAATCCCACTGGTAATCCTGCTGTTATTTGATGACCCAGTTATCAAGGCAACTGCCAAAGAAACACTCAACTATCACTTCAATATCTGGCTATACGGAGCTATTTCAGCCGGACTTGGTACTTTCTTCACTTTGCTGTTTTTTACGATTCCCCTGGCTTGGGTAATTGGGATTGCCTTTTTCCTGTTTCACTTAGTACCACCTATTTTCGGGATTTTAGCAGTGCTAAACAACCCTAACGAACCTTATCGCTATCCATTCATTTGGCGATTATTATAATCTGTGCTGAAAAAATGATTGACGGAGCGATCGCACTCAGTTAATCATTTAGCTCAGTTAAGCAATTGATGTTAGCTCTATGAGCTATCTACCAGGGTAAACGACTCCCATCCCAGGAAAAGAATTCCCCACTATCACTAGACTCTAATCCAGCCATCACAGCCAATAACTGCCCCACAGTGCGATCGACTGAAAATAACTGCTCAGGTGGCACATTGCGCTGAAAGGGTAGCGACAATCGCGTATCCGTCGTACCAGGATGAAGTGCCACCAGAATCGCTTGGGGGCACCTGCGTTTGTACTCGATCGCGGTGGTGCGGATAAACATATTTAAGGCAGCTTTGGAGGCACGATAGCCATACCAACCACCGCTATGATTGTCGCCAATACTGCCAACTTTTGCCGAAATTGTAGCGAGGATCGATCGATCTTGATGTGCGATCAGGGGCTGTACTTGTTTGAACAGTAACATCGCACCGATGCAATTGACTTGGAAATAACGCGATAGTTGTTCGCTATTAATCTGCCGTAAACTTTTCTCTGGCTGCATCTGACCTTCATGCAAAACCCCTACGGAGTTAATGACATAGTGGAGAGCCTTTGTCTCAGTTTGGATCTGGTGAATCACTGCGGCGATTTGTGACTCGTCAGTGATATCCATCTGCACACAGCACAACCTGGAATCCGCGATCGCTAGTAGCTCTGTTGCTGATTCCAGGCGTCGATAAGTAGCATAGACACGCTCTACATCATCTGCGGCGAGTAATCTGCGGACGAATCCCAACCCAATTCCCTGTCCCCCACCTACCACTAGCGCGGTTTTTAAAAAGCGATCTACACTTATCATTACTAATTTCTCTGTTGCTCTGTGGTTAAGATTAAATTATTTTTGAGATCCTCACTAACTCAAGTTGCTATCTACTGACTGCCTGCAACTGAAGTCGCAGCTAATATTGCCAAGTCCGCGCGCGGACTAAGTATTCGAAGGAGTGTTTTTAACCACTTTGAGTGTAGGTAGCAACTTGGGTTAACTAGCTACCCGATCGAATCTTGGCGAGTAATGTATTAAAAGGCTCCCAATCATTTGATTGAGCGACCGAGTCCCAAATTGCTTCGATCTGTGGACGGAGTAAAATCGTCTGCGGATTCGATCGCGTCATGAGGATAGCTACTGATTCAAACTCTGTTTCAGGCAATGCGCCGAGAGCTTGTCGATAGAGTTGTAGCCAGGGCTGATAATGAGAATTACCAATGATCTCTGGTGAGAACTCATCCTCTTTGAAGTAATTAGTCTCCTGTCTCCAGCGGTGTTGAAATGCTTGAGTTAGCCGATAAAAAAATTGATGATATCCCACCTGGGTATCTGCCAGCAATTGCAGCGTTGCTACCAAGAGTTCATCCCGTACTGGCGTAGTCTCACCCTCAAAGCCGAGCTTTTGGAGCATCAATCTCTTGTACTCCAGAAAATAGTAATCCTCAAATTTGGCTAAACCTGCGCTCATCTCTGAGGAGTCGATAATCGCACTCAAAGGCTGCTGGAGTAGTTCTAAATTCAATTTACATATTCCAGGTTGGTTGCCATAGCTATAACGTCCATAGTGGTCGAAATAGGCAGCAGTAAAGTCTGGATCGTAAGTCGGTAGAAAGGCAAAAGGGCCATAGTCAAAACTTTCGCCAGTAATTGACATATTGTCAGTATTGAGGACCGCATGACAAAAACCTACTGCCATCCATTGGGCGACTAATATGGCGACTCGTTGCACTAACTCATTGTAAAATTGGGCATAACGTGCTGCCCCTGCAACTAGACTCAAATGACTGTAATAATAGGTAATTACATGATCTAATAACTGCTGAATCAGATCGTTACGTTTGAGATAGTGCAATCGCTCGAAGGTACCAAATCGAATGTGCGATCGACTAAATCTCACCATCACCGCCGAACGCGTCGGGGATGGCTCATCACCGCGCCACAAGTCCAAACCTGTCTCCACCATACTCAGACAGCGGGAAGTCCTCACCCCCATCTGATGTAAAGCTTCAGCCGCCAATACCTCGCGCACGCCACCCTTGAGCGTCAGCATCCCATCCCCACCCCGCGAGTATGGTGTCCGTCCCGAACCCTTGGTACCAAAATCATAGAGTTCGCCATCGACACCCCGCACCTGTCCGTAGAGAAATCCCCGTCCATCGCCCAAACTAGGATTGTATTCACCAAATTGATAACCGTGATAGCGTAAGGCTAGGAACGGATGCGCTGGACTAGTAAATTTACCAAAGGCTTCAGTAAAATGCTCGTCAGTCACCTGCGTCGGCTCTATTCCTAACTGAATTAACAAGTCATCATTCCGAAAGCGCAGGATCTGTTGAGGAAATTCTGCTGCAACTACGTCATCATAGTAGTCAGCACCTAGTGATTCGAGCGCAGGTTCATAGTTAAGCGCGATCAGTGGATTCATAAATTAATTGGTGGGTATTGAAAAGTAATTAATAGAGCATGAAGTAAGCAAAGATTAGATGGTTACAGTAGGATTGAAATACATATTAAGATTTTTAGCCTCATCTATTCACCATTCACCATTCACCATCCACTATTCCCATGAGTGACTCTTTAATGTTCAATAACGATGCCTATGTTTTTCTGGAGACAGATCTACCCGAGCAGATATTTACCTCCGCAGAAATGTCTGCTAAACTCAAAGAAATTGCCACTAAATTTGCAGATGATTTGCCGATCGATGTCCGCGAAATCACCGGCATTGACGAGCGCGTTCGATATTTGCTAGATACTATCTGCGAACTAAACCCGTCGCCAGGACAGTATTTTCAATGGTATGCCATTAGACTGGAGAAGTAACTCGCTCCTGAGCGCGATCGACAATCAATGTCACCTTAATTTCTTCTTCTTCGTCATCTGGCTCGATCGTGACTTTAATCCCTGGGCCAAAGAACTTAGTGATTTTTTCATGCTTTTCTTGCCAGACATCGAGCGTCATAAAGGGCGAATAAAATCCTAAAGTCAGCGCGTAAGCTCCCCCAATTTCTGATTCTTCTAAACCTGTCAGCACTGGACGATCGTCATCACTGGGAGCTAGTCCGAGTTTTTCGAGTGCGACATCTAGATGCGCTTCTTGTCCGTATCGATAGCGGGTGACATCTTTGCGAATTTGATTGAGTGTGGGCGTGGCTTGTGCTTCACGCAGCTTGACGAGATTTGGTTGCGTGACTTTGATAAAGGGGACTGGTTCGAGTTCGGCTGATTTGAGAGCCAATCCGCCCAAAAATAGCGGGATACCATAGAAGAACCCAATCAGATTGAAGGTCGGATCGTCGATCGCATAAGCGAAAAAGCCGATGAGTGCCAGCAACCCGCCGACATTGATGAGTACAAGACTGAGCGGAATTTGACCAAACATATCGATCGCATGAAGAACTGAAGTCTTTTTATTATCGGTTAAGACAGTGCAAGAGGGTAGAGGGAGTTTGGGTTTAGGTTTTAGGGGATGTATGGGGAGATGAATGGCGATCGATAAAAAGCAAAGTACCGATGGTAGCGATTTTGGTCGGAAATTTGGGAAAGATGAAACTATAGGCAGTGCCTCAGGCATATCTCCTCTCACCCAGCAAATTCGGACACAGCAATCATGAGTGTAGATCCCCAAACTCAGAGCTTATTTGACGCGATCGCCGCAGTTAACTACAATCGAGTCAAGCTCCTCATCGATCTAGGAGTAGCGATCGATCGCCCCAACGATCGCGGACAGACACCATTAGCATTGGCTTGTCAGCAAGGGAGTTTGGAGATCGTCGATCTACTCGTCGCTGCTGGTGCTCGGATGCACTCACCCAGATATTCACCGCCACAGTCGCCCAGCGATGTAGTTCTAACCCCCAATCCCCCTGCTACGGAATCGCAACGATCGGTTTTACCAGATGCTCTCCGTCCCGATCCGCACCAACAAGAGATCCCATTTGACAATTTAATCGAGCTGCTCCATCAACCGCCAACTGCCAATCCCACTGAGGTAGAGCAGATTGTCCCCATCGCACCCCAGCCGCTAGTAGCCGAGCAGTACAACACAGATTTGCACAGACTTGTTGCCAATTGGCAAGATTTTAGCTCAGATGCTGAGGCTACCTATACCTTCGATCTCGATGAAGTTTTTGCCGCCAATGATGCTCTCGATCGATCGGCGACGTTGGATGCACTAGAAATGTTTGTTGATGGTGACAATACGATTACTTCGATCCAGCGTCCCAAGCAAGAGATCGAATTTGAAGCTGGTGAGACTTATGCTTTCGATCTGAGTCCCGATCTAGATCGACTGATGGTGGAGGCAAACGAGGAGCCAGATCGGCTAGCGATGCCGATGGACAAATGGGAAGAGAGTGCGACATACGTAATTGATAATTTGCCGCCACTAACACCCGTTGATACGCTACCACCGGATTTCCCGCAGCAACAACTCGACCATATTGCCGCCATCGAGGCTCGGTTCGAGACACTACCCGCACAGTCGATCGCTGATGAAGATCGGTTTGTCGCCAGTGCAACGTGGGAAGATAATGAAACCTACGCCATCGATCTCGACGATCTGAGTTTGCCAGAACTACTCATCGACTCAACTCGGGTTGTCACCTCCGAGCGGCACTTGCTGGGGGATATCGATGCTAGTCTCTTCCCAGTGAGTCAACTGGGAGACGATCCCCAGAGTGATGATGATGAGTGTCAATACTACGATCCCGACACTCAGACTAGTACGGATATTTTTGGACAAAGTAAGACTAAATCAGCAGAGTTAGAACTAGCTCCCATTTATGAAGAAAATGCCACAAATACCTCATTAATGGCAGCCGTAATCGATGGCGATCTGGACCTAGCACTACAGGCGATCGAAGCTGGAGCTAGTCTCGATCGCTATGATTGGAACTTGGGATACTCACCGCTAGGGATGGCAATCGATCGGGGATATGTCGATCTCGTCGGGCAGTTGTTGACTGCGGGAGCCAATCCCCACTGTGGTAGTACTGCCACTACCGCGCTTGGTTTAGCCGCAGAGCGCGGTGAAGTCGAAATTATTCAGATGCTCCTGCCTAGAGGCGTCGATATCAATGCCCCAGTCGGACAAGATGACTGGACGGCGTTACTATCTGCCATCCATCACGGACATCGATCGGTCGTCCAATTGCTAGTGACGGCTGGGGCGAATGTCAATGTCTGGAGTCGAGGGGAGACACCGATTTTATTGGCAGCAAAATGTGAAGAGCGCGAGATTTATCAATACCTGTATCCGTTGGTGAATACCGCAATTCGACTCTGTGCCGATCGCGATGGCGAACAGCTCCTCCAAGCCACCCACAAACGCCGGATTCGCCAACAAAATCGCCCCGTAGAGAAATTGATCGAAATGGCGACAATGGGCAATGTCGATGAGGTGAATCGCGCCATTGAGATCGGGATCGAAGTCGATGAACTGGGCGCACAGGGACATACAGCTTTGATGGCAGCGGCATATCACGGACATCGATCGATTGTCAATATTTTGTTGGCGGCTGGTGCCGATCCCAATCTCCTCAGCGATGATGATGGATTGGGATCGGCGGGGATGACGGCACTGATGATGGCTGCGGGCAGCTTCTTTGCTAGCAATCGTCAGCATGTCGTTCGATTGCTGATTGCTGGCGGCGCGGATGTCAATCAACGCGGTGTTGGTGGCAAAACGGCGATCTTCTATGCGGCTCTGGCTGGTTCTGGTTACCTCGACTGCGTGGAGACAGCGATCGCCGCTGGTGCCGACCTCGATCTCCAAGATGACTCTGGACATACGGTCTTGACAGCAGTAGCCGCCGCCGAAAACTATCCGCTGTTCAATCTCCTGATGCAAGCAGGTGCCTCCACCGCTGGATTAGAATCGATCCAACTCATTCAAGCTGCGGGTGCTGGCAATGTCGATCGGGTTCGCTCTTTATTGGCAACCAAAGTCAATCTCGATCTCGATCGCGGTGCCGCAATTGGCAGTGCTGCCGCCGCAGGGCATACTCAGATTGTCGAACTCTTGATCCGCGCTGGAGCCAATGTCAATCTCCAGGATAAATTAGGATTTACACCGATCGCCAGTGCTGCTTATGCAGGCTATGGGGAGATCGTCCAGTTATTAATCGATGCAGGTGCCGATATTCACGCTCCCGCTGGCGGCTCCCAGAGTTATTCGGCTCTAGAATATGCTCAAATGGGTTTATATCAATGTGATTTTCGGAATGAAAAGCAACACCAATCTGGCGATCGTCAACACGCCCAAATCGTTCGTCAGTTGCAACAATTGGGCGCACGTTGAATAGTTGATAGTTGCGGCGCGCGCTCTGGAGGTTCCCTCCAGGTATGGCGCGACAAGACAGACAGCGATTTATGATACTTGGGCTGCTGTGGACGAGTGCATCGAGACGTGTCGATCGGGCGAAGCGTTTGGCTCAACACTAGCAGGTAGAACAGTTGCAAGAGTGGAGATTTAGCAGATGGCACCTTTAAGCTACTAGAGCAATCGCCAAGACAGATAAGACACTCTGCCTTTTAGTCTGCGGAGGCAGACTTTGCGCCATGAGCGACGACTTCCAGTCGTTGTCATGTCCTCATCACTGTGGCGGTTGCTATAATTCTCAATAATTCACAGTGACACTGGATCTGAGGTGCTAGGATGTAACCAGTCGTTGGTGCCACCATTCCCAAGAGCGATCGATTCTGGAAATAGTTAGCCACGGAAATCAATGGGGAAAGATTGGTGTGAAATCCAACGCTGTCCCGCAACTGTAATGTGTTCAAAGTGCCATAATTTGCTAGTTAGATCCTGGTAAATTTTGAATTAACTGAGTCAGAACACCCATTGGTTGAAATACATCACGTTCATCTGCGAGGTTCAAGGTGACACAATATTTGTCTGAAAAATTGGCTAGATTGCTAGCAATGGTTGGCTTGAGCGCGTATTTAGTCATTGGATCGCCAACCCCAGCCTATGCGATGCACATTATGGAGGGATATTTACCCCCAATTTGGGCAGGATTTTGGTGGCTAGTCTTTATTCCTTTTTTCTTCTTTGGCTTGCGATCGCTCACCAAAATTACGCGGATTAATCCCGAACTCAAGCTACTGCTAGCCATGTCCGGTGCTTTTACCTTCGTCTTGTCAGCACTCAAAATCCCCTCAGTCACTGGGAGCTGCTCCCATCCGACAGGTACGGGTTTGGGTGCAGTGTTATTTGGGCCATCAGTGATGTCAGTTTTGGGCGCGATGGTACTGTTATTTCAGGCTGTGTTGCTAGCTCACGGTGGCTTGACTACACTAGGAGCCAATGCCTGCTCGATGGCGATCGCGGGGCCATTTGCAGCATACTGGATTTATCGGGGAGTGTGGAAAATGACTCACAATCCCAGTCTGGCGATCTTTTTGGCAGCTTCATTAGGCGATCTGATTACCTATCTCGTTACTTCAATTCAGCTTGCGCTAGCTTTCCCCTCACCCACTGGCGGCTTTGTCGCATCGTTTGTAAAGTTTGGGAGTATTTTTGCATTTACCCAAGTACCCCTAGCCATTAGTGAGGGATTGCTGACAGTACTAGTGTGGAACTGGCTCAAAACCTACAACGCTGACGAACTCAAGACTCTCAATTCGATGCAAATTCAGGAAGCCCAACTATGAATCAACCTAGTAAAACTACCCAAAACTGGCTCCTGATCGGTGGCGTAATCATCCTTGCGATCGCGCCCTTGATATTTGTCAAAGAGGGTAAGTTTGGCGGAGCTGACGATCGAGCCAAAGATGCTATTACTGAAATCCAGCCCAGTTATCAGCCTTGGTTTAGTGCGGTCATGGAACCAGCGAGTGGTGAAATTGCCAGCCTCCTATTTGCCTCCCAAGCAGCACTGGGCGCGGGATTTGTCGGGTATGCGATCGGACTTTACAAAGGTCGTTCCGAGCGGAAGTGAATATTCACATCGATACACTCGCCTATAGCAATCGGCTCCGCCAACTACCACCAGCCCAAAAACTCTGGTTTGCGATCGCTGTGTTGCTGCTTGCCCTCGTCACTCACTATCCGGTGCAAATCGTCATTTTGGGGTGGATGAGTGTGTGGATCGTCGTTTATGCTGGCATTCCGGCGCAAGTATATGGTGCGATGCTCTTGGGCGTTTTGACATTTTTGGTGACTAGTTTGCCAGCTCTGATCCTTGACTATACGAGCGTGAGTTCGTCAGTGGTGCCAGCCGATGCTTTGTGGCACATGGATCTCTGGGGTGGGTACCTCTATCTGAGTCGTCAGGGGTTGCTCCAGGCGGTAGAAGTGGTGTTTCGCTCGATGGCGAGTACGGCGGCGTTGTTTTTTATCGTGCTGACGATTCCGGCGATCGAGTTAGCTACTATTTGTGAGCGGCTAGGCTGTCCGCCGATTTTGGTTGAGCTATTACTACTGGCTTACCGCTTTATTTTTCTATTGTCAGATACCGCTCAGCAAATTATTACGGCTCAAATAGCGCGGGGTGGTTATCGGACGCAGCGGTTGGCGATGAATAGTTTGAGTTTATTGATTAGACAATTAATTCAGCGGACGGCTAGCCGTTATCAGCAGTTGACACTCGCTGTCAAAGCGCGCGGCTTCGAGCAAGAATTTCGGTTTTGGCAACCTGATACCTATCAATATTCGCCGCGTTATGCGCGAGAATCGATCGGCGGCTGTGTGGTGCTAGTAGTTGGAGAAATACTATATCGCTGTTATGTCTGAATATTTACTAGAGTTTCGCGATGTTTATTACAGTTATCCGATGGCAACAGCTCCGACATTGCAGGGGTTGAGCTTGCGGGTGCCCAAACAGCGTAAGACGGCACTAATCGGTGCCAATGGTTGCGGTAAGTCTACCATGTTGGCGATCGCGGATGGATTGTCCAAACCCGATCGCGGGACAGTAATCCTCGATGATACGCCACTGACATTCGATCGATCTGCACTCAAACGCTGGCGACAACGAGTCGGCTTAGTATTTCAAGATCCCGAACAGCAACTCGTCGCACCTACTGTCGCGGCAGATATTTCTTATGGGCTGTGCAATCAAGGTTTGCCCACAGCAGAAGTAGCTGCTAAAGTAACTAAAACTCTCGCTGATTTTAACTTAGAAACTCTCGCGATGTCACCGCTTCAACACCTGAGTTTAGGTCAAAAAAAACGGGTAAGTATCGCTGGAGTAATGGCATTACAGCCTGAGTTATTGCTCCTAGACGAACCCACGGCTTATCTCGATCCGATGCAAACTCAAAATCTGTTGACAGAGCTAGACTCGATCGCTCAACTCGGCACCACGCTACTAATTGCCACCCATGATTTAGATTTTGTGTATGAATGGGCGGATTGGATGTTGGTGATGGATGAGGGCAAGTTACTCGCTGAGGGTGAGACTTTAAGCGTGTTCGAGCAGCTCCAATTTATGCCGAATTTCCAACTGGGGATGCCGCTATTGTGGCAAATGTGGTCGCGACTAGCTCCAAGCATGTCCCAAGTTCCAGCCCCAAGATCGATCGACCAATTTGCGCTGGCTCTAGAAGGCTATCGATCGGGAAAATAGTACATTTTTAGAAGTACCACCTTTTATTCACTACTTGTCTATCGTAAGAGAGATAAAATTAGCGATCTTGCTTAATTATATTAAGAATGTGTAGATCGCAATTTCGTTACCTACAGCGATCGCCTCAGCATTGTTCTCACTCAGAACGTACAAATTATGGTTTTATTGCGTCCCGATTTGTCTCTTACGGAGGCATCAACGGATTTTTTGTCTACAGCAACGCCAGATTATCACCAAGCAGAGCAGATATTTAGTCAGCTTTTAACTACCGAAAATCTCGATCGACAGGTAACGCTCGATCCAAACTTAGCAGCAGAGTTTGAAACCGCCTTACAGACTGCGTTGGCAGTTGCGTACATCGATCGTGTAGCATCAGCAATCGAAAATTGGTTTTTGCAGCGGATTCTGTACCGGATTAACCGACTTAATTTTATCTGGTACAAAGATTTAAATGAATATACTAACGAGCGATCGCTGTACGTGCAATGGGTACGCGATCGGATTGAAAAACCTTGGCAAGCTTGGGAATCAGCCCAGATCGACCTCAATCTCAAAAACTTGTCAGTTAATGAAATTAAAGAAGCATTAATTGCGCGTGGGGATGCCGATTTAACACCCCCAATATCGGCAAATAAGCAGTATTTACGACAAGAAATGACCCTCAAAAGCTATCGCCATCTGATTGCGATCGCCTCTTTGGATGGGTTGGTAGAATCAAGCCGCCTATGCCAGCTGTTGGGTGGTGCTAGCAATGAAATCCAGGCGACATTGATCCGCGTCTTGCTCGAAGAATATGGAAATGGTCGCCTCAGCCGCAAGCATTCTACCTTCTTTGCTCAAATGATGGCAGAACTCAACCTCGATTCGACCCCAGAAGCTTACCTTGATTTGGTGCCTTGGGAAGTTTTGGCGTCCATCAATCACAACTTTCTGCTCACACAGTGCAAGCGCAATTTCTTGCGTTACATCGGTGGTTTTACCTACTTTGAAATTGTCGGTCCCTCGACTTATCAAGACTACATCGCCGCCGCCGATCGGTTGGGACTGTCCGAAACCGCCACCGGATACTGGGAATTGCATATCAAAGAAGACGAACGCCACGGACAATGGATGCTTCACAATGTCTCCTTACCGCTAGTCGATATGTATCCTCGGCAGGCATGGGAATTGATACTCGGATACGACCAAGACAAGTATATGAGTGCGCGTGCTGGCGATGCGATCGTCAAAATTATTCAAAATTCAACATTTAATTAAAAATCAAATGGATTCGATCCAAATACCCGTTGGCGTTGGCGTAAGCCTACCGTTAAGTACAGCCTCTGTGCCAGAGAATCGAGAACTAACCTCGGTTCACTCTTATTCACCCAAAGAACCTGAGTTCGATGAGGCTAGCCTCATCATCAAATCAATTACCTGACTGTGTTTGAGCCAATCACTACCAATCCTCAAAAACTAAGTGTTTCATAAATTATTATCAATAAGCTCTGCTTGTTGATAATTAGCGGTCAT
>NZ_JBGSPA010000148.1:0-8033 GCF_041738855.1 Chamaesiphon sp.
ACCGCTAATTATCAACAAGCAGAGCTTATTGATAATAATTTATGAAACACTTAGTTTTTGAGGATTGGTAGTGATTGGCTCAAACACAGTCAGGTAATTGATTTGATGATGAGGCTAGCCTCATCGAACTCAGGTTAGTAACATCTTTGGCGGTCAAAGTTTGCCCCATTGATGTAGTCAGGGTTAGAGGTTGAGTGTGGTCTAATTCCACCGCACCCAGAAAGCCTACCAGCCGCAGGGAAATCATCGCACTACCATCGGGACGGACGCGCTTGAAGGCGACTACCTGCCAGGACTTTCCGGTGCGATCGCGCAGGTTTTGGCGGGACTGGTAGAGCATCTGTCCTGGAGCTTCTTCAATTTGGGTGACAGTAGCAAAGGCGGGTAGGGGAATAAAAAATATAAATAAAACACAAATTGAAGTGACTAATAGCCAGCAAATTGGACGAATTTTAGACGTGTTCGAGCAGATAAAGTTCATCGTAAAAGTCCTTGGTAAAATTAAAATTTTTGATAATTTCAAGTAATTAGTTACTTTGTTATTTAACAACTAATTCCCCTGCGGCTTTCCAGCCTCCAAAGCTAGGGGGAAACCCCTGCACGTTGTCGTAATTAAATAGATGCAGCGTCATCACTCCTATGCCCGATCGATAGCCGGAAGAACAGTACAGAACCACAGGGCGATCGGTTGGAATTTTACTTAAATTTCGAGCCAAAGTTTGGAGCGGAATATTAATTGCATTAGGGATATGTCCCGATCGATATTCAGAGGCTTCTCGCACATCCACCAATAGGGTTTGAGAGTTCTCTAACTGGCTTTTTAGCTTTTCGACACTGGCGATCGTGTAATAGCCTGCTGGCATCGACATCAGAAATCGATCGATTCTTAATTCCAAATTGAGCGGTTTAGATGGATTTGGTGTCTTTGATTGAGATATCGATGTGGTTTCTGTCAGAGTTGCCGCTAAAATAGAATTTTGCAGGAGATCGATCGAGAAGCAAGACCAGATTATAACTCCCAATAATATCGTCTGAATTAATTTCTTAAACATCATACGTTTCTCCTGAAATAGTTTAAATACTTCTAGCACCAGGATTGTTCTTCTGGAGGATTGTGCAGTAACTCGCGAATATTGGCTTCGATCGTTCGATAGCCCACATTGCCATTTAGTCGCTGCCGTCCTTCATTGAAAATCAGCGTAGGGCTAACCGTAACTGTATGTTCTTTCACCAAGTCAAAATCTTTTGAAAGTTGGGCGTATGCCTCACCACTATCGATCTGAGCTTCAATTGCAGCGATGGGTAATCCTAATTTTTCGGCAATTTCAAATTGCACATGTCGATCTGAAACATTTGCTAATTCGGTAAAAAATGCCTCTCGAAATGCCCAAATTGCTTTTTCAAATATCTGTTCCGATCGATCTACTAAACCTTTGACTTCTAGTAGTTCGATCGCATGAAGAAAAAGATGACAAGATGTAGAGGAAGGCGGTATAACTTTTGTCCAAATATCAGGATGAACGGTGATGTGGTCGAATTTTTTGACGACATCTAGAACGTGGTTGCTATATCCTGTCAATCCGCCTCGATCGCACCAGCGGTTCTCTAGTTTTTCACGAGCTGTACCGAAGACGGAGACGAAGTGATGTTCGATTTCAATCTTGTCTTGAAAAGTTGTTTTCAACTCATTCAGTCGAATTTGGGCAATATAAGCCCAAATACAAAGCACGTCAGAAAAGTAAAAGATCCGAATAGGTTCCATTTTTATTTTTGGTAATTAATAGTAGCTGTAGAGTGGGTATAAATATCTGTATCGATCTATCTAAGCTCTCGTTTTGTAGTTTGCTTTAATAATTCAAACCAGAGCAAGCTAATTAATCCACCACCTAAACAAATAGCTAGATCGGTCGAGTGTAAAAAGGAAAAGCTAAACAATTCTCGCAAGAACGGAATGTAAAGCACGATCGCCATAAAAAATACGCCACCACCAATTACACACCACAGAGTCGGATTGGGTGATTTCAGAATTTTCAGACTCAGGCGAGAGGTCGAACTTTCGCTCAAAATTAGTCCTAAATTAGCTATAATTAGCGTCGTAAATGTCAACGCACGTATATCTAATTCACCTTGCTTGCGGTATGTCGCGATCGCAAATACTGTCAGAATAATTACTAATATTCCACCCCCTTGCAACATGGCTAAACCCAAAGTTTTCTTACCGAATAATGGTTCTTTGGGATTGCGAGGTGGACGCTTCATCACATTTGCTTCAGCAGGTTCGGCTTCTAGGACGATCGAGCAAGCCGGATCGATAATTAGATGTAAAAATGCAACGTGAATCGGTAGTAATACTAATGGCAACTTAAACAACACGGGAATCAAAGACATCCCCGCGATCGGAATATGAATCGCGATTAGATATGACATTGCTTTGCGAAGGTTATCAAAAATTCGCCGTCCTAATTTCACTGCTTGCACGATCGATGAAAAATCATCATCCAACAACACCAACGCCGCCGATTCCCGCGCCACATCTGTACCGCGTTGCCCCATCGCAATCCCGATTTGGGCGGCTTTGAGTGCAGGGGCATCATTGACACCATCGCCAGTCATGGCAACGACTTCACCCTTATCTTTGAGAGCATTAACAATGCGTAATTTTTGTTCGGGAACGGCGCGGGCAAAGATACTGGTATTTTGAATCCGCTGCTGGAGTTCGGTTTCACTCATGCGATCCAATTCTGCTCCAGTTATCGTGTCTCCCGTCTGCAATAAGCCCACCTGACGAGCGATCGTTTGAGCCGTTTCTGGATAGTCACCTGTAATCATCACCACGCGGATTCCAGCGGTATGACATTCTTGAATTGCCGCTGCAACGGTTGGGCGGACTGGATCTGAGAGTCCGACTAAGCCGAGAAATTGAAAGGGGAAATCATGTTGTTTATCGGGTAAATGTTCGGGCGTAAGTACCGGATGCGGTGGCAAAAATGGAGGTGGTGCATCTAATAGGGATGCTTTAGCAATACCCAATACTCGCAATCCTTGAGCTGCCATTTCACTGACTTGGGCTGCCATATTTTTTTGCTGTTCGGGCGTAAAATGGCAGAGATCGGCGATCGCTTCTGGTGCTCCTTTCGCAGCAATTTCATACAGCTTGCCATCTGCTGACTGCCAAACATGGGACATTGCGAGTAACTGCGGTGAGAGCGGATATTCGCGTAATAGTTTCCAGTCGCTATGCAAATGTTCGGTATGAGCGAGAGATCGATCTCCCAATTCCTTAAACGCCTTCTCCATCGGATCGAATGGATCTCTTTGGCTGGCAAGAATACAGAACTCGACTAGCTCGTGGACTGACTCAGGGAGTGGCACTTGTGAGTGCAACCCCAAATCGTATGGATAGAAGTTTTCTAGGCGGTGCTGAATTGAGAGATGTTTCTCTGTTTCTATAATAAATTTGTCTCCCCGTCCCCCAGTCTCCTCGTCCCCCAGTCCCCCCGTCCCCTGATAGGCAAATAACTGTTGCACAGCCATCTGATTTAGCGTCAGCGTCCCCGTTTTATCTACACATAAAACCGTTGCCGAACCGACGGTTTCGACGGCGGAAGTGCGACGTGCTAAAACATGATTTTGAGAGATCCGCCAAGCTCCCAGAGCTAAAAAGATCGTGACGACAACTGGAAATTCATTCGGTAAAATTGCCATCGCTAACGTAATCCCGGCGAGGACTCCTTTTAGCCAATCTCCAGTCGTGGCTCCATAAATTATGACAATTGCCACACATAATGCTAGCGCAATCCCAAATAAGCGACTCACCAGCCGATTCATTTCTCGTTGCAGAGGAGTCACTTCTGGCGGCACTTTTTGTAAAGCGTTGCCAATCTTGCCCATCTCCGTCTGAGTACCGATCGATCGCACCTTGACGATCCCCTGTCCTTGCACTACCAACGTTCCAGAATACACACAG
Source organism: Chamaesiphon sp. (assembly GCF_041738855.1). GTDB lineage: Bacteria > Cyanobacteriota > Cyanobacteriia > Cyanobacteriales > Chamaesiphonaceae > Chamaesiphon. The sequence continues at coordinate 3,968 of NZ_JBGSPA010000148.1, forward strand.
GGTAATTCATCGCCTCCAGGACGCGCCATTTCGACGTTATCCACAGTGGCAATTTTACGAACTGGTAAAGATTCTCCGGTTAGTAATGACTCATCGGTGGAAAGATTGGTGCAAGATAAAACGATCGCATCCGCAGGTACTCGATCGCCTTCTGCTAGCATTAAAATATCGTCCCGCACCACTTCTCGCCCCGCAATCCGTTTGCGTTGTCCATCTCGAATCACCAAAGCACGAGGACTAGAAAGATCGCGGAGGGCTTCGAGAGCGTGTTCGGTTTTACCTTCTTGGTAGAGACTAATTGCAGTGAGAAAAACGACGAAACCTAGTAGAATTAAGGCTTCCTGATGGTCGCCTAAAATCCAGTAGATGATGCCACCGCCGACTAGTAACAGGAAAATCGGATCTTGGATACTATCCCACGCGATCGACAATATATTTCGAGCTTGAGCCGAGGGCAGTTCATTGTAGCCATCTCGATCGAGTTTGGCGATTGCATCTCGCTCTGATAAGCCAGCAACGGGAGCGCGATCTGTAGATTCTAGCCGAATGACTGGAGAAACCATAAGTTTGTTGCCTCAACTAAATTAGTCAGTTTTTCTGAGGGGAGAGGCTTTGCCAACGGGATAAGAAGAGCCTGGAGACTGGAAGTCTCCGCTCATGATGCAAAGTCCGCCTTCGCGGACTAGTTAATCAGTCCGCGAAGGCGGACTTTGTAACACTAGCCCCGATTTCAATCGTTCGCTCAAGCAAGTTTTGGCTAAATGGTTGTGAATTTAGTGCATTTGCCTCAAAGGGCATCTCTAGTAAAAACCCCGTAGATACCAATGAGATAATAATTATCTTTTTCATAAAAAACATCTGGTCGATCGCGAATTGAAATCTAGTCAAGCAACCACGATCGTCATTTAATTTGTTGGCGAATGTTCCTTGGCAAAATACTCTCGAACCTTCGCCGCAATCTGAGGATTCGTCATTTTGTCAACTGTTTCGATATCTACAATACGTCCGCTCAGGTGATTTTTATCGAGTTGTTGTTTTAGTTCGCCCTTTGCTTCACCCCGATACTATCTCCTCAATCTTTTCCCCTTGCTCGGTAATAGCTACCACGATCGCCTTGCGATGGTCGATCCATAGACCTACTTTAGTACTCATCAATTATCTCCTAATTGGGAATATATCCCAGATTTATGATTTTAAATAACTTTGACATCACTGCCGATATCAATAGCAATTTGTATACTTTCGAGCTTAGCAAAACTATCTAAAAAATAAATCAGTCGATAGGCATATTTTATCGCTATTTATAACTGTATTTTGTTCATATTAATGAATGTAAATTGATAAATTTAATTCTATCAATAACTTTTATTTCATAAATAATTAATAATTTAATTATGCTTGAAAATTATAATCATCAATACTTTCACTAAATTGCTATTTCTGCACGATCGCTTCCGGCATCTCTGTCGATAAAAAATGTTGCTGGGCTGTTGGTGTGAGGGCTTCATAGTAACTTTGGTGTTAGTGAAGTGCCGAATGTGGGATTTAATGAATAGATGGCAGCGTCCGTAGTTTCAAAGCAGTTCTCTCGTCCAATTTTATCCATCAAGCCAGTCCGCTCCAGTAGCTTTTGGACTTCGGGTTGCAATCCACTCAGGAGTAAGCGGCAATCGTGCCGTTGTAGATCTTGGTAGATGTCTTGCAGGGCGACAAGTCCAGTGGTGTCCATGTTCGGCACATAGCGCAGCCGCAGTACCAAGTATTTTACGTCAGGTTCATCTCGCAAGAACGTCACAAACCGTTCAGCCGCGCCAAAAAATACTGGCCCATCGACCCGATAAACCGAAATTTGCTTGCTCAACTCCAGCGGGATGCCGGGTGGAAATGCCTCTGTTTCAGGAATTTTGCCCAAATTCAACTCACTCATCCGTTTGATAAACAATGCCCCTGCTGCAATCAGTCCCACTTCCACCGCCAATACCAGATCGAAGAAAATTGTCACCATCCAGGTGAGCATCATCACGGCAAAGTCAGAATAAGTCGCCCGCATCAGTAAGCCGATCGCTTCCCACTCAATCATCCGCACACTTGTTACCATGAGGATTCCTGCCAGTGCTGCGAGGGGCACTTGCGCCGCTAATGGTGCCAATGTCAGCACAATAATCGCGATCGCCACCCCATGAATTACTCCAGACAAGCGAGTTTTGCCGCCAGCTCGGACATTTACAGCCGTGCGGGCGATCGCCCCAGTAGCCGGAATACCGCCAAAGAAGGGCACGACGATATTTGCTAAACCCTGCCCGATCAACTCGCGATCGCTGTCATGTTTTTCACTGACGGTCATCCCATCTGCCACTACAGCCGAGAGCAACGATTCGATACTACCCAATGCCGCCAATGCCAGGGCTGGATTAATCAGTTCTCGAATTAGCCCGAAGTCATTCCAATGCGGAATTGACTGGAGCATCGGTAAAGATTGGGGGATCGAGCCGATCGTCGGTACATTCAGGTGCAAGAAAGTCGCGATCGCCGTTGCCAGCACTAACCCCACCAATGAAGCGGGGATGCTCGTTGTCATCCGTGCCCACAACAGCTTGCTAACGATCGTGATAGTTGCCAGGGCGATCGCTGCCCAATTCAAGCCTTCTAGCTGCGTCACAGTCTGCCACAAGCCAGGTAGAAAATGTTCGCTACGCGGTAATTTCAGCCCCAAAAAGTTGTTTAACTGTCCACAAAAAATAATTACCGCAATCCCATTTGTAAAGCCTGCGGTGACTGGATAGGGAATGAATTTAACCAAGCGTCCCAGTTTGGCAACACCCAGCGCAACCTGGATAATTCCCGCCATCACCCCAGCAATCCAGACCTTTTCAATCCCGTATTTAGCAACAATTCCGACAAGAATCACCGCCATTGCTCCAGTTGGGCCAGTAATCTGGACGGGAGAGCCACCAAAGACGGCGGCGATCGTCCCCGCCACGATCGCCGTGTACAGCCCAGCTTTTGGATCTACGCCACTGGCTACTGCAAACGCCAGGGCAAGCGGTAAGGCAACGACGGCGGCGGTTAATCCCCCCGTTAAATCGCCCCGCCAGTGAGCAAAAGTCTGACTGATCCAAACTCGTAAATCGGTACCGATTGTATTTACTACTGTCATTTTGAGCATCTCATAGTGCGTTTGGTGGCTGCGATCGATATACCTCAAGCTGTGCCCGTAACTGAGCCACTTCCTGAGCCAGATCCAACACGATCGCGGCTCCAACTAAGTTCACCCCCAAATCTTGCCGCAACCGCTGAATCTGAGCGATGCGGGCAATCTCGCGGGAATGCAACATCGAGCCTGTGGGTTCGATTACGCCTAATTGCACATAAACTTGGACTACGGCGATCGAGGTTTGAGCGGCATTGGCGGCATATTCAAAGGTGTATAAGCAATCGCCCTCTTCTGAAACTACAGTTGTGGATAAGCTGAAAGTCATAATTTAATCTCCTCTTATAAGAGTTACCTAAAGACTGAAGTCTCTGCTAATGATACGAAGTGTCCGCCTTCGCGGACTAGTCAATTAGTCCGCGAAGGCGGACTTTGCATCACTAGCACCGATTTTAATCGAGTGCAGTTAAAGGGTTGAAGGTCATAACTTAATCTCCTCTAAGTGGGCGCGGGGGTTAAAGGTGGTATTTGCCTGAATTTTTTCGTAGCATTCCTGCTCGATCTCATTAAGGTCTTGCGGCGTAACGATCTGGAGTTTGGCGAATAAGTCACCGCGTCCCCCTTTGGGTAACGTCCAACCTTTGCCACGCAGCTTGAGCGATTGTCCCGATTTCACGCCTTTCGGGACTTTCATCGTCACGCTACCATCGGGAGTCGGCACTTTAATTTCTGCCCCCAGCACTGCCTCGTCGGGGCGAATTGGCACATCACATACGAACCTGAGTTCGATGAGGCTAGCCTCATCATCAAATCAATTACCTGACTGTGTTTGAGCCAATCACTACCAATCCTCAAAAACTAAGTGTTTCATAAATTATTATCAATAAGCTCTGCTTGTTGATAATTAGCGGTCAT
>NZ_JBGSPA010000149.1:0-58440 GCF_041738855.1 Chamaesiphon sp.
TGACCGCTAATTATCAACAAGCAGAGCTTATTGATAATAATTTATGAAACACTTAGTTTTTGAGGATTGGTAGTGATTGGCTCAAACACAGTCAGGTAATTGATTTGATGATGAGGCTAGCCTCATCGAACTCAGGTTATAACCGTGTAAGCGAATTGATTGTTAACAAAGCTGGACAATGTGGGATTGCGATCGAATATGGCGACCAGCCAGCTAGAGCAAGTCCCAACGATCGATCTCAGGAAATTGCCCTATCTGCCTATGCAAAACGGACAATTCCATAACTTGCTAACTTCGCACCTAGAAAATAGAATATAAATACTATTAATCGCGCCGTGTTGAATGTTAGCAATAACCGCTCCAATGCGTTAAATGAGGGTTTGTTTGACAGTAGAGATACTGTTTTACTTTCTGACCCTGGTAGCTGCGAGTCCCGATGCTGCTGTCTCTTGCAGACAGGAATCAGGTGCGCTCCCAGCAATACGGATGTAGATATACTACTCAGTGGCTACCCAATCATCCACATGTGTGGAAACTATTCTTTGAAGTTCGCGCGAACCTATAGTAAGGGTCATTTTCCTGGTAGGTTCGCGCTGAATCTTCAACATTAGACTGGCTCAGGTTTCTGAGCAATTTCGACCTAGCGATCGAATCAGTTTATAGCAATTGCGAGAAGTATGACTGACCTGGTTCGCGATCGATACGCTTCAAATCCTTTTGGGGTATACACGATCGACACATCCCGTCACAACCATCCTTCTTCGTGAGGATTGGTTGAAAGCCACTACGCCCCGCCGAAGAAACAGCCCTACTCCTGGGTCACAACCATCCTTCTTCGTGAGGATTGGTTGAAAGGATCGCCACCTAGCCAACGGCGATCCAATCCACCGTCACAACCATCCTTCTTCGTGAGGATTGGTTGAAAGAGCAATGACATGACTTTTAAGTACGTCAAGGCTGGTGTCACAACCATCCTTCTTCGTGAGGATTGGTTGAAAGTATGCTCATGTCAGCTTAAATAGAGCTAATCTTCTCTCTCAAGAATAGTTGAAAGGAGTCTCATCGCCCGCTTTTAATGTAAAAGCAACGAAAATAACATATTGCGACTTTTTAATAACGTAAGTCCGTTTAGATGACAATAATTAGTCACCAATTGTTTGACAGCATGAATGTGTCTCGAAGACACTTAATTAGTCTTGATGACAGCAATGTGGTACCGATGACAAAGAATGTGTCACTGTACAAATGTACAACAAGGGAAAACACTCGTGCAAATTAAAGCGGGCGATGAGACTCGAACTCACGACGTTCACCATGGGAAGGTGACATTCTACCACTGAATTACACCCGCAATAGATATCAATATTAACACATAACTCGATCGATTGGCTACAGATGTGTTGGACATAGTTAAGGATAATTTATTAGACTTGAGATAGTTCGCTGCGTCAGCGCAACTGCTGGGTACGAGCATCGCAGTTCTAACTAGAGATCGGGATTAGCTAAAATTGTTATGAATAAATTACCTCACATCTCATCCGTACAGCCGCTGAGGATCGGGATCGTGGCTCATCGCGGTAAAACAGCTACAGTCAAATCTGAAAACACAATTGAAGCTTTTCAAAAAGCAATCGAGATCGGGATTCCGCAGATCGAATTTGATGTCAGGATGTCTCAAGATGGGTACTTAATTAGTTATCACGATCGCACGATCTTACTTGAGGATGAAACTCAAGGAGAGATTGAGATCGCCGCTCTCAAATATCACGAACTACAAGCGATCGCCAATAGCAGAGGCTTTGCAGTACCATTATTTGAAGATATTCTCAAGCTCTGTGGCGATCGCATCGCGCTAGATATCGAAATCAAAGAGGAAGGTTATGAAGAGCGGATTGTCGAGTTGGCTACTCATTATTTAAAGTATGCTAACTTCGTCATCAAATCTTTTAATGATGATTCAGTAAGCAAGATTAAAGATTTAGATCCTCAGATTAAAGTGGGATTACTACTCGGAAAAGTGCGGGGTAGATTTCCACTGCTAAGTGTGTTAGCGCAATTTTTTCCTGAATATCGCATCTTTAAAACCGGAGCAGACTTTGTATCACCACATTTTCGACTCTTGAAATTTGGGTTTTTGTGGCGGATGAAACTACTTGACAAAGCAGTTTATGTGTGGACGGTAAATGAGGAACGACGATTGGTGAAGTTATTGAGGCGCAAGGATATTGCCGCAATTATCACTGACAAACCAGAATTGGCAATGAAAATCCTCGATACACACCACCCGCAGCGACTCGGTGATAATATCACGCCACTGGTAAGACGCGACAAACCAGCGCGAACCGCTAGTCCCCCGATGAACTAAAGTTAACAAAGAACAGGGGTGAAAATCCCCCACCTTTTAGGTGGATTCTGCTTGGTTCATTTTCATGGACAGGGAACCTGTCCGAAAATAAATCCGCTTTTTAGGGTGGGGTCTGCTTGGTGCGTTTCCATTGCCCTAGAAACAAAGGCGGGAACGCATCCGCTCGCATCCCCATCCTAAAAACTTCGCTATCAACTGTCAACTGTCAACTGTCAACTGTCAACTTTTTAACAGCCTCCATGCGGATTTAGCTCTGCCAAGATCCGAAAGCGAATGTGATTGATCGCCAGATCGCCCATCGACAGATGCTCTGGCTTGTCCGCTGCTTTCATTTTCTCAAACGAGATCCCTTTGCCGATTTCGGTATGATACCAGGCTAGACCCATGAAAAACCGCGTCGGATAGGGACCGCGTTCGATCGTGTCGTCCATATTTGATTCCATCGGCAACCAACCCACTCCAGGTACATAAAACTCCAACCAGACATGGTTAAAATCGGGCTGAAGGGGTTGGTAAAAGCGATCGGGATAGGGGGGACATTTGTATCTGCCGATCGTCCGACAGGCAATGCCATTCAGGCGTGAGAGCGCGAGTAAGACGCCCACGTACTCGCCGCAGGAACCAACGCCCCGCGTGAGGGCGACATCGGGAGTATCGATTCGCGGTTGGATGCCATAAGAGAGCCTGTCATAGACATAGTTACGGATTTTGAGCATCTTCCGCAGCACATTTGTCTCCGTACCAGCGGCTTCTTTGGCTGCTTGGATCATGGTTGGCGTATCCATTGCCAGATCGTCATCATCGACTAGATATTGCTCCAGCGCAGTAACTTGGGTGGGACTGTCTTCGAGATCGTCAGGAGTGAGGGAATACTTGAGACCGTACATTTCGATCGTCGCTTTCCAGCCAATTAGTCCACCCTGATGGGGATCGAGCCTGTCGAATTTGAAAACGGCTACTTTTTGACCTTCCTGTACTTCGATCGTATACTCACAACCAATCGGTGCGATCGATCGCACTTTCTGGCGCAGAGTATCCGATGGTAAGGCAATCCGCCACTCGACTTGGTTGAGGGTGACGGCTTCGAGGGGTAGTAGTTCTTCGACGTAGGACAGTTCGACCAAGAAGCCGTTGGAGAGGGTATAGTGGGCGGCAGGATCGTGGTGGATGTATAAGGGATGAATAAAGGTACGATCGCGGAATGTCAACTGATAGGGAAATTTGGCATTGGGATCGTCTCGAATGTAGGGTTCTTCATCGGCATACGCTACATAACAAGTTGGTTTTTCATCAGTATTGTCAAATGTAATCCCCGTCGGCGAACTAAAGGGGGTGAGCGCGCTCAATCGGATCGCTCCAGTGTTACGATCGAGACAATAGACCGTTTGCTCGGCGCGATCGCATACCCATAGCGCATCATCGTGGATCGCCAGCGTTTCACACCCGACTCCGGGCTGAGGCAACTGCGCGATCTGTTTGCCCGTACTGCGCTCGAAAATGTGGATATAGCCAGACTTCTGACAGCTCACATACACCCTCGCGTCGCAGACGGCGACTCCTGTCACTGGATAGGGTAGCCGCGTAAAAATTGTGGGGATGAGGCGATGACGATCGCACCACAGCACTTCCTGTCCTTTGGCAAACCAGAATGTATCTTCCCACAGCGTCAACCCAGTTACCCCGATCCAATCGGGAACGTGTGGTGGGTTGAGAATCCGCGTGTCATTGGTGTGCGGATCGATCTGCACCAGATAGCCGCGTACCGTATCGACGGAGAGTAAATGTGCTCCATCTGTCGCCAGTCCTGAGAGGGCATAAACACCAATCGGTCGAATCGTAGCATGGGACAATGAAAGATCGGGAACCGCGCCTTCAGGCTTAGGCATAAATCGATGGCTCAAAACATTTATCATAGTATAGCCTTCAAGTCTGACCTCAGCTCACTACGATCGCTTTGAGCCTCCCAAAATTACCCCGAACTTTTGTGACCCTTGATACATTAGCGCGACCTGCTCTATGAATAGGATGGAGGACAGTATTGGATTTCTCGATCTGCGTACTTAGACACTCTTGTCATGCGTCTCTAGCTACAGCTTAGAAAACCCATCACTCGCGATCGTCATCTCATCAAGGATACAAACGTCTAATGAAGGTTATTTATGACCCCGATAAGGATATTTTGCAAATTATATTCATCGCAACGACTGTGGAAGAAACAGCACAACTTGCCCCAGGATTGGTAGTAGATTATGATGTGGACGGCAATACGATCGGGCTAGAGATCGCCAAGGCATCGACGAAGGTCGATAATCCTTATGATATTTCCTACCGCGTTGGTGAAGCCAATGGTGATAAGCCTAGACCACAAGAGCATGGCTGAGCGATCGCGCAGTGCTAAGATCGGTGCCAAGCTCAGCGCAGAGTTATGGGTCAAGCAGCGTAGTTTGTCATCAACTGAGCGATCCCCGCAGGTATTTAATCATTTTCCCAAGATTCTGCCCCAACCAAATCGATCACCCGACCTCTTAACACATAGTCATAGGCAGCCACCAGATGTTCGACCTCTCGCCATTGGCGATCGCCAAAAAATTGCTTGAGTTCGTAGATCCGTTGTTGGCGATCGATAAATCCCCGTGCGACTAGAGTCCGCACCTCGTCTTGAAAGTCACTAATCCGATATCGCTCGATTACAGCCACGATCCTTATCTCCTTATCAAAGTTTTAGTATGACCAAGCCAGTAAACGGTTTGTAATTCTATTGTAGAAGTATCAGTCTGGCTATGTCCATTGACATTGGTCGATCGATTTACTTTCTATACTAATTCTAGCCTAACTCTCTGCCTGTAGATAGATATTTTTGGGAAAGGATGTTGCGATGCTGGATGCATCAATTGGTACAATTGACGCGTCTAAATTATTGCAAATGTCCGCGATCGCTCAGAGTTATCCCACCGCTAACCGCACCGATCGCTGCCCACACCCAACCAAGTCCCGTTCGATCTTGAATTAACCATGACTAATGCTGTCCGAATTTTGATGTGTGCGCCCGAGCATTACGAAGTCGATTATGTAATCAATCCGTGGATGGAAGGCAACATTCATCGCTCATCGCGGGAGCAAGCCGCCGCCCAATGGGAGCAGCTATATCAAGTCTTGAAGAACTACGCGTCGATCGATCTAGTCGCACCGCAGCCAGGATGGCCAGATATGGTATTTACTGCCAATGCTGGATTGATTCTTGGGAATACTGTCGTGCTCAGTCGCTTTTTTCACCCCGAACGTCAGGGTGAAGAGCCATATTTTCAACAGTGGTTTGAAAGCCAGGGTTACAAAGTCCATACCTTGCCCCAAAGTTTGCCATTTGAGGGGGCGGGAGATGCTTTGCTCGATCGGGGTGGACAGTGGTTGTGGGCGGGTTATGGCTTTCGCTCGGAACTCGATTCCCATGCTTATTTGGCGCAGTGGTTGGATGTCGAGGTGCTATCCTTGCGGCTGGTAGATCGACGGTTTTATCATCTCGATACCTGCTTTTGTCCGCTGGTGGATGGGTATCTGTTGTACTATCCGGCGGCGTTTGATACCTATTCCAATCGCCTGATCGAGTTACGCGTCCCAGCGGACAAACGGATTGCGATCGAGGAGGCGGATGCAGTCAATTTTGCTTGTAATTCGGTCAATATCGATCGCGTCATCGTCGTCAACAAGGCGAGCGACAGGCTCAAACACACCTTACACGATCGCGGCTTCACCGTCGTCGAGACTCCACTGACAGAATTTCTCAAAGCAGGTGGTGCAGCCAAATGTTTGACGCTCAGAGTCACCGAAACCTATCATGAGTCGCCCCAAGCCTCGAAGATTCAAAGCCGGACGATCCATCTCGAAGGGCATTTACTCGATTCTGGACTAGTAAATCGGGTGCTCGATACGATCGTCGCAGGCGGTGGTAGTTTCCAAGTAGTGAATTTTAGTCTCGGCGCACAGCGGCTAGATACATCAGCAGCAGAAGTCAAGGTTTCGGCTCCTGATGTGGCGGTGATGGCGGATATTATGGGACAACTGATCGATCTCGGTGCGGTGAGTGCCACAGACGAGATGACTGATGCCGATCTGGCTCCAGTAACTCAGGCTGGAGTTGCCGCTGATGACTTCTATGCAACGACGATCTATCCGACTGAGATTGCCATTGCAGGTAAATGGATCGAGGTGCAGGGACAGCGGATGGATGGCGCGATCGCCGTTACTACCACCGCGACCGGATCGATCGCCCGTTGTAAGCTATTACGCGATCTCCAACTCGGTGAATCAGTCGTCGTCGGTAGCGAAGGGATTCGCACCAAACGCAACGCCACCACCATTAAAAAGGTCGCCACCGAAGAATTTAGCTTCATGGGTGCAGGCGTATCCAGCGAACGACGGGTAGAACTAGTCGTCGAACAAATTGCCTGGGATCTGCGCCAGATCCGCGATCGCGGTGGCAAAGTTGCCGTAGTCGCAGGACCAGTCGTGATCCATACTGGGGGCAGCAAGCACCTCAATCAACTGATTCGCGAGGGCTACGTCCACGCCCTCCTCGGCGGCAATGCGATCGCCGTTCACGATATCGAGCAATCCTTGATGGGCACCTCACTCGGTGTCGATATGCAGCGCGGCATCTCCGTCCATGGCGGTCATCGTCACCACCTCAAAGCGATCAATACCATTCGCCGCTGTGGTAGCATCGCCAATGCCGTCGAGCAAGGCGTCCTCCGCAGTGGGGTGATGTATGAATGCGTCAAGCACAATGTCCCATTTTCCCTGGCTGGCTCAATTCGGGATGATGGCCCCTTGCCTGATACCCAGATGGATCTAGTCGCCGCTCAAGCGGAATACGCCCGCCTGATTGAAGGTGCCGACCTGATTTTGATGCTCTCAAGTATGCTGCACTCGATCGGCGTCGGCAATATGACCCCAGCAGGGGTAAAAATGGTCTGTATCGATATCAATCCCGCCGTGGTGACCAAACTGAGCGATCGCGGCTCGATCGAGTCGATCGGCGTCGTCACCGACGTGGGGCTATTCTTGAGCTTACTGGTGCAACAGCTCAATAAGTTGACTGGACAATATGGGGTTAGTGGGTAGGAGGTAGTATTGGTGGATGGTGGATGGTGGAGTAACCCATCGATCGCTGATTGCTGCTAGTTTATAGCCGCGCCAATGCCGATCGAGTAACTCACATTTTATATCAAATTGATAATGCCTGAAACCTAGCTGGTGGGCAGTGCCCACCCTACTGGCGTGACCAGACTAAAAATGTGGGCATTCAGAACTCTGAAAAATACAATTAGTAATATTTTGGGCGATCGCTTTACCCACAGTTTTAGTCGTGTCGAGCCATTACATTTTCTGCATCATGATTGCTCTTCCCCTACCGATTTGCTGAATACAGCATACAGCATGTAGTCAAGATCTAGATCTGTCAACTGCAATACAAAAACATAGGTAGCCGTTTTGATAAAGTCATGCTAGTGTGCTCTAGGTGTGTGTAGATCGAATCAGACTCGCTCGAGCTGGAGATTTACTTAGACTCTACTAAACTTTGATTTTGCTGCACCACGGTGATATGATGGGACACTTAAAATCGTTTTATGCTTGAAGTACAGCCGTTCCTGGCTCAACAATCCATGGTAATTTCTACCCATTATCCGGTCATGGTTATTGGTGGAGCAGAAGACAAAGTTAATGGGTGCGGCATCTTGACCGCATTCTTCACAAGTGCTGGTGGCAAGATGGCGACGATCGGCATCATTCCCTGCGCGTCACAAGAACCCAGCGTTGTCGGCGATCGCTACCACCAGATCTTCCAGGGGATGGGCGCACAAGTGCAGATCCTGGATATTCGTCAGCCCAAAGAGTGTGACGAAGAACGCTGGTTGAATATCCTAGCTAGCTGTACGGGGGTTTTTTTGACTGGTGGGGATCAGTTGCGACTGCGGGATCTGATTGGTGGGAGTCAGTTTATGACTGCGATCGAACAAAGAATCAAGAGTGGCAATCTCGTCTTAGCCGGAACCAGTGCTGGGGCGGCGATCGTGGGTGAGAAGATGATTTCTGGAGGCAGCAGTGGCAACTCGCCGAGTCAAGGGTTAGTCGATCTCACCACTGGTTTAGGTATTTTTCCCGAGTTACTGGTAGACCAACATTTTCATAACCGCAATCGGATGGCACGGTTGATGAGTGCGATCGCGGCGCATCCTGATAAGTTGGGGATTGGAATCGACGAGGATACTTGTGCAGCTTTTGAAAATAGCACAGTCTTTGAAGTCCTCGGCAAAGGCACTATTACTATCATCGATCCAGGGAGATTGACTCATACCAACTATCTTAGGTCAGGGGAAACCTCGCCCCTGAGCCTGCATAACCTGACCGTTCATGTCTTGACTTGTGGCGATCGCTATGACTATCAACGGCGGTTGGTATTGCCATCCTAGCTGTCGGCACCATCGGTTGGCAGGACTGTCCATCGAGCGTACTTGAAATCTGGTATGGTACACCAATTCAAAATCGAGCGATGTGTAGCAGTGAATACGGAATTAGCCCCTCAACTTGAAATTAAGTAAGAGTGCGTGCTCGATCGATCTACAAAAGATGTGAGCCTAGCAGATTGTTATTGCTCCACCTTGGGAAACTTTACTTAAAACCACAAGATTGCACTCGACTTGGGGTGTAATAAGCTTAAGGATATCTAAACTTATATGAAAATTATTCAAACTCAAACGCTTCGAGGTCCGAACTACTGGAGCATTCGTCGCTCAAAGCTGATCTTGCTGCGGCTGGATTTGGAGGAGCTAGCGGAGCGACCTTCCGATACGATTCCTGGATTTTATAGTAGCCTCGTGGCGGTGTTGCCCAGTTTGGAGGAGCACTATTGCTCGCCTGGTTGCAAGGGTGGATTCTTGAGTCGGGTGCGGGAAGGCACGATGATGGGACACATCCTCGAACATGTAGCACTAGAGTTGCAAACCCTGGCAGGGATGCCAGTGGGGTTCGGGCGCACCCGCGAGACAGCCACTCCAGGCATCTATCAAGTAGCGATCGAGTACCAAGTCGAAACAGCAGGGCGATATGCCGCCAGAGCTGCATTGCGGCTGTGTCAGAGTATTGTCGAGACGGGGATCTATCCCCAGGTGGAACTCGATCGAGATTTGCACGATCTGGTCGAGCTACGCAATGAAGCCGCTCAGGGCGCAAGTACCGAGGCACTGGTAAAAGAAGCCGAGAGCATGGGGATTCCCTGGATGCATCTAGAGACGTGCGACTTGTTCCAGTTCGGCTATGGTAAGTATCAAAAACGCGTCCAAGCAGCACTGACTTCTCATAGCAATATTTTGGGAGTGGAGCTAGCCTGTGACAAAGAAAAGACCAAGAAAATCTTGGCAAGTATGGGCGTGCCTGTGCCGTTGGGAATGACGATTTACTCATTTAATGAATTAGCCGCCGCGATCGATCGCTTAGATGGCTATCCGATCGTGATCAAGCCCCTCAATGGCAACCACGGACGGGGAATTACGATCGATATTCGGGACTGGGAACACGCAGAAATCGGTTACGATCGCGCCCGAGAAGTCTCCGCAGGCGTGATTGTCGAGCATTTTTATCAAGGCAGCGACCATCGAATTTTGGTCGTCAATCACAAGGTTGTAGCAGTCGCCGAGCGGGTACCCGCTCACGTTGTCGGCGATGGTGTGACGACGATCGCCGCCCTCGTCGAGCGTGAAAATCAAGACCCGCGACGTGGTAATGGTCATGACAACATGCTGACGACGATCGAGCTAGATGATTCGACCGCTGAAATGCTCCGCCGTCAGGGAGTTAGCCTCGATACCATCCTCCCTGCTCAGCAGGTGTGCTATCTGCGGGCAACTGCCAATCTCAGTACGGGCGGGATCGCGATCGATCGTACCGATGAGATCCACCCCGAAACCTTGTGGATGGCTGAGCGCGTCTCGCGGATTATCGGGCTAGATGTCGCTGGGATCGATGTCATCACCACCGATATCACCAAAACCCTGAGCGAAGCGGATGGGACGATCGTCGAAGTCAATGCCGCACCAGGCTTGCGGATGCACATTGCCCCCAGTCAGGGCGTCGGGCGCAATGTCGCCGCCCCGATCCTCCAGATGCTGTTTCCCCCAGGCGCACCCACGCGGATTCCGATTGTCGCTGTGACAGGTACGAATGGTAAAACTACCACTACGCGGCTGATCGCGCACATTTTTAGTCAGGTGTACGATAACGTCGGCTTTACTACGACTGATGGTATCTATGTCAGCAATCGACTCATCGAAAAGGGCGACACCACTGGACCGCAAAGTGCCCAAATCATTCTGCAAGATCCAACGGTAGATATTGCCATCTTGGAAACCGCACGCGGTGGGATCTTGCGATCTGGTCTGGCATTTCAGCAGTGTGATGTCGGGGTGATCTTGAATGTCGCCGCCGATCATCTCGGACTAGGCGGGATCGAGACGATCGAGCAATTAGCCAAAGTTAAAGGCGTCATCGCTGAATCCGTTCATCCTGAAGGTTATGCCGTCCTCAATGCCGATGACCATCGGGTCGCCGCAATGGCGGACAAAGTGCCAGGGAAGGTCGCCTACTTTTCAATGGATGCCGATTGTCCATTAGTGCGATCGCACGTCCGACGCGGCGGGATTGCAGCAGTGTACACAGACGGCTACCTGACGATCTTGCAGCAGGATTGGGTACATCGGGTGGAAAAAGTAGAGCTAGTTCCGCTGACTTTGGGCGGACGCGCACCGTTTATGATTGCCAACGCTCTGGCTGCCAGTCTCGCCGCCTTTGTCCAAGGGGTGAATATCGAGCACATTCGGGCGGGTCTGCGGAGCTTTCGCGCCTCCGTCCAGCAGACGCCAGGACGGATGAATTTATTCAACCTCGGACGCTATCACGTCCTAATAGACTACGCTCACAACCCTGCTGGATATGCAGCAGTCGGCAGCTTTGTCAAGAACTGGACGGGACCAACAATTGGCGTCATCGGCGGCCCTGGCGATCGTCGTGATGAAGATCTGATAGAACTGGGACGACTATCGGCGACGTTCTTCGAGCGGATCGCGATCAAGGAAGATGATGATACTCGCGGTCGCGCCTGGGGTGAGGTGGCAGAGTTGATCGTCCAAGGGATCGAGCAAGTTGCCATAGATACCAAAGCTTTGGTGCCACACTCCATTCTCCTCAATGAAGCAGAAGCGATCGAATGGGCGTTGGACAATGCCCCCGAGCATGGCTTGGTGACGATCTTCCCCGATAATGTCAGTCGGGCGATCGCCTTGATTATGGCTCGGAACCCAATTATCGAAGATCCAACGGCAGTCGTCTTAGTAGAAGTGCCACCAACAGTCGCCCCCACGATGGAACCACTGGTAGAGGCGATCGCAATCAACAATAACGGCAAACTTAGTGTCAAGTAAGTGTCGATAAGCAACCCAAGTTGCTACTTATGGGAACGCCTAAGATTGTGTCTTGATTCGCTAAACCGTCGGGTTTCCCGACGAGCGCGAATCGCAAATCGTGGCTAATAATGCAAAGTCCGCCTACGCGGACTAGTTTATTCGTGCGCGTAGGCGGACTTTGCATCACAAGCAGCGGTTTTAACCGCTGAGATTGTCGGTAGTATAGCAGTCTTCAATGAGCAGCCCAGCTACTGAGTCGATCGGGTCTTGACATGACCAGAGCCTAGCGGTACAAAGTGAGATTGATGGTCATTACCTGAGGAGTTTGTTTGATGGTTATTAATTCAGTGCGATCCAGTTCCGCAGCCACAAGTAAGGCTACCTACGAACATCAAACCCAAGCGATCGCCCAGCAATTGCTAGCCGCAACCACCACCAAGCGATCGCTCTTTGCCAAAGTGCGGGATACCTTGCGCTGGGATGACAAGCTGCTGAGTTGGACGATGGACAACCCTGGCTTACGGGTGCAACTGTTCCGCGCGATCGATTGTTTGCCAGCTTTGACGACCAAATCCGAAATCGCCCGTCATCTCCAAGAATATCTGACCGCTCCCGATGTGGAATTGCCCCAAGCACTCAAGGGGCTGCTCAACTTTACCGCGCCCGACTCGATGCCAGGACAAGTCGCTGCAACTACGATGTCTACCGCCGTCGAAACCCTCGCGCGCAAATACATCGCAGGCGAAAACATCCAGCAGACACTCAAAAGCATCGAACGACTCCGCCACCAATCGATGACCTTCACCATCGATGTCCTCGGCGAAGCAGTAGTCACCGAAACCGAAGCCCAGTACTATCTCGATCGCTATCTAGAGTTGATGACTCAACTCACCACCGCTGCCGGACAATGGTCTAACGTCCCCCAGATCGATCGGGCTGACGGGGTAGATCTCGCCCGAGTACAGATTTCGGTCAAGCTGACGGCATTTTATTCCCAATTCGATCCCCTCGATGTCTGCGGCTCCCAAGAGCGAGTGAGCGATCGACTGCGGATCTTGCTCCGCAAGGCGCAGGAAGTGGGCGCGGCGGTACATTTTGATATGGAACAGCATCGGTACAAGGATGCGACCCTAGCGGTGCTCAAGCCCCTGCTGATGGAAGCAGAATTTCGCGATCGCACCGATATCGGCGTCACCCTCCAAGCCTACCTCCGCGATAGCTACCAGGACTTACAGGATCTCATCGTCTGGGCAAAACAACGCGGTAAACCGATTACTGTTCGGTTGATTAAAGGTGCCTACTGGGATCAGGAAACAATTACCGCCCGTCAAAATCACTGGCCGACCCCCGTATACAACCATAAATCCTCCACCGATGCCAACTTCGAGCGGATGACTCAACTGCTGCTCGAACATCACGAGTATCTCTACGCCGCGATCGGCAGTCACAATGTCCGCTCTCAAGCTCACGCGATCGCGATCGCCACAGCCCTGAAGATCCCCCCCCAGCACCTCGAATTTCAAGTCCTCTACGGGATGGCTGACAACCTCGCCACCGCCCTCGCCCAGCAAGATTATCGCGTCCGCGTTTACTGTCCCTCTGGCGACCTGATTCCTGGCATGTCGTACCTGATTCGGCGACTATTGGAAAATACCGCCAATAGCTCCTTCCTCCGTCAAAGCGTCTCAGAGCAACCGCTAGATGGACTACTAGCCGCTCCAGTTTGGGGTGAAGGCGATGCAGACGGGGCTACCATCACACCATTATCCCTCGACACAGCTACCGATCCAGTCACCCGCATCGATCCAGCCCCAGATACCGACTATGCGATCGCCGACAATCGATCGGCAGCAAGTACAGCTCTCACCACAGTCAGAGCACAGTTCGGGAAAACATACGCCCCGCTCATCGCTGGCGAACGGGTACCAACCACAGCCATAATTGATTCCGTCAACCCCTCCAATCCAGCCGAAATAGTCGGATCGATCGGGCAAATCGATATCCCCCAAGCCGAACGAGCGATCGCTGCTGCCAAAACCGCCTTCACCACCTGGCAACGCACCCCAGTTCCCCAACGCGCCGCCATCCTCCGCCGCGCCGCCGATCTCCTCGAAGCCCGTCGTCACGAACTCAATGCCTGGATGGTATTTGAAGCAGGTAAACCCCTCCCCCAAGCCGATGTCGAAGTCTCCGAAGCCGCCGACTTTTGTCGGTACTATGCCGCCGAAATGGAGCGACTAGATGCCGAAATCAGCTACGATGTAGCCGGAGAAACCGATCGCTACTTCTATCGTCCCAAAGGGATCGTCCTCGTCATTTCGCCGTGGAACTTCCCCCTCGCAATTCCCACCGGAATGACTGTAGCTGCTCTAGTCACAGGCAATTGTGTCTTGCTCAAACCAGCCGCAGTTACCTCCGTAATTGCCGCCAAACTCAGCGATATTCTCGTCGAGGCAGGCATTCCCGCTGGCGTCTTTCAATACGTCCCTGGCAGCGGATCGACCGTTGGTGCCCATCTCGTCAAACACCCTGAAGTACAGGCGATCGTCTTCACGGGTTCCCAAGAAGTTGGCTGTCAAATCTACGCCAGTGCCGCGATCCTCCAACCTGGTCAAAAGCACCTCAAGCGCGTCATTGCCGAGATGGGTGGCAAAAATGGGATTATTGTCGATGAAAGTGCCGACCTCGACCAAGCTGTCCAAGGGATCGTCGCTTCGGCGTTCGGTTACAGCGGTCAAAAGTGTTCCGCCTGCTCTCGTGTCATCGTCCTAGCACCGATTTATGACACATTTGTGGCACGACTAGTCGCCGCAACCCAATCCCTCAATGTCGGTGAGGCGATCGATCCTGGCACTAAGGTCGGCCCCGTCATCGATGCCGCCGCCCAGCAACGGATTCGCGATACGATTGCCAAGGGCAAACTGGAGGCTAATCTCGCCCTAGAGCTACCTACACCCGCAATAGGTTATTTCGTCGGCCCAGTCATCTTTACTGATGTCGATTCCCAATCTAGCCTCGCTCAAGAAGAGATTTTTGGCCCTGTACTATCAGTGATGAAAGCCGATACATTCGATCGCGCTTTGGAAATCGCCAATGGTACCAACTTTGCCCTCACGGGCGGACTCTACTCGCGGACACCCTCGCATATCAATCGCGCCAAAGCCGAATTTGAAGTCGGAAATCTGTATATCAATCGGACGATTACAGGTGCGATCGTCGCCAGACAACCTTTTGGTGGTTATAAACTATCTGGTGTCGGCTCCAAAGCAGGCGGCCCAGATTATCTGCTCCAATTCCTCGATCCGCGCACGGTGACTGAGAATATTCAACGCCAAGGCTTCGCACCAATCGACGGTGTAGAGTAAGAACGGTGGTTCGATCGATTCACAATCTGAATCGATCGATAGCAATCCTCAATCAGATCCTTGAGTATCGACATTGGGATGAACATCGAGGCTGGAAATCAGCACTTAATCATCCAACTTGGGTAACTCAATCCCCATCGTCGGATCGGCACTAATATATTGGCTTTTGAGCAACCAACCATAGAAGCTTTCCTTCGGTAGTTTTCACCAACAACTTCTAAGATGGTTGATATTCTCATTACAACAGCGATATAGCAGTCGCCAAGTTCATTAGGACGTTTTTTAGATTAGTCCGCGTAGGCGGACTTTGCATTCCGAGCGGCGATTTCAATCGCTGTGTCCTAACAGCCTTGGCGGTTGCCATAGATCTAATTAATCCTGTTCATCTTCGTAATTGGTTTACATACTGCTGTTACTGTCCCTCATGAACATGCAAATCACTGTATAGATTGAGATCCGAAATTAAATCGATCTCTACAAAGTTATACAGCCGACTGATGAACTTGATTCGAGCGTCAGCATCATTACAGCATCCCACACACATTCATTTCATTTTGATTTTAGAACTGTTCAAATCTCGATTTAAGGATCTCTTTTTGTTTTTCGGTTTCCAGCAAACTATCTTGAGTTTGTTGGACTACTTCTGGAGTAGCTCGTTCCATAAATTTGGTGTTATTTAGACGAGTGTGAATCGATGCGATTTCTCGATCGATCTTATCGATCTTCTTCTGAATTTTGGCTTTGAAGGCTTCGAGATCGACGACACCTGCCAGTGGGAGGATTATTTGGACTGTTGCAAAGACACTCGCGATCGTTGGTGAAGCATTTCCATCGGAGCTGCTTGTCTGTTCTTCCGCTAATTTATCGACAATAGTTAACTGTTCGATTTGTGCTAAATCACAGAGATAAGTTTTGCCGCGCTCCAAAATTTCTCGCTCGATTGCACTATCACTTTGCAAAACGATCGATATCTTCGTCACGCGTTTGAGATCGGCTTCTGCACGGAGATTGCGAATCGTGCGGGTGACACCGATGATCAGCTCGAATTCTCGATCGAGTTCGGAATTAATGAGGCTAGTATCGCTAATCGGATATGGTTGCATCGAGATATCATTTTGCTCGTTACTTTCAGTCAGCGTTTGCCAAATTTCGGCGGTAACGTGTGGCATGAATGGATGCAGTAATTTCAAGATCCCATCCAACACAAATGCCAATGTTTGCAGCACGACTAATTTACTCGCGGGATCTGCACCCTCTTGTAAGCGCGATTTGACTAGCTCGATATACCAGTCGCAGAAGTCACCCCAGATAAATTCATACAAGCCTTTAGCTGCTTCACCCAAGCCATAGCGATCGATATTAGCGCGCGTTTGGTGGATAGTTTGATGGAATCGCGATAAGATCCATTTATCGGCTACTTCTAATGATTCAGGTGCTATATTTGTCAAGTTATCGCGATCGATCTTAAACTCTGCACTCTCAAAGTTCAGCATCACAAATCGCGCTGCATTCCAAATTTTATTAGTAAAATTTCGACTGGCTTCGACAGATTCCGACTCGTCAGTTTTACGGTTGTATTGAATCCGAATATCTTGTCCCGCGCCGACAACTTCGCGAACTAGCGTGTATCGAAGTGCGTCAGTACCGTATTTATCGATCAATAATAATGGATCGATGCCATTATTAGCTGATTTGGACATCTTCTTCCCATTTTCGTCCAGTACCAAGCCGTGGATATAGACATCTTTAAACGGCATTTTACCCGTCAGATATCCCGACATCATCGTCATCCGAGCTACCCAGAAGAAGATAATATCGAAACCAGTAACTAGCGTTGAGGTTGGATAATACATCTCCAGATCCGCAGTGTTTTCCGGCCATCCTAAAGTCGAGAACGGCCATAATCCCGAAGAGAACCAAGTATCTAATACGTCAGGATCTTGAACTAATTGGACATCTGCGCCAAATTGTTCGATCGCTTGTACTCGCGC
Organism: Chamaesiphon sp.; assembly: GCF_041738855.1. Taxonomy (GTDB): domain Bacteria; phylum Cyanobacteriota; class Cyanobacteriia; order Cyanobacteriales; family Chamaesiphonaceae; genus Chamaesiphon. Next base: position 17,174 of record NZ_JBGSPA010000149.1, read on the forward strand.
TTCCGCTTCACTTTTAGCAACAAAGAACGGCGTATTATCGGCGATCTCGCCACCAGATTCGCTCACCGCATACCAAGCGGGAATCTGATGACCCCACCACAATTGCCGTGAGATGCACCAATCTTGCAATTTGACCAACCAATCCCGATATACTTTCGTCCAGCGTTGGGGGACGAATTCGGGGGCATTGTGGTTGTCTAAGCTATCTAGACAGTTATCAGCTAAGGGGCGAATTTTGACAAACCATTGAGTTGATAATAATGGCTCGACTGGCACTTTGCCGCGATCGCTATAAGGTACAGTATGTTTATAAGCTTCGACCTTAACTAGATTACCTAGTTCTTCCAATTTAGCAACGATATTCCGCCGCGCTGCGAATCGTTCTTGACCGTTAAATTCACCAGCATTCTCATTGAGAGTGCCGTCTTTATTTATGATATTAATCAGCGGCAAATTGTGACGCTTGCCCATCGCAAAGTCATTTGGATCGTGAGCTGGAGTCACCTTGACACAACCTGTCCCAAATTCAGCCTCGACAAATTCATCACCGACGATGGGAATATCGCGATCGAGAATTGGCAATCTGACAGTTTTACCAATCAGATGCTGATATCTTTCATCCTGCGGATTTACCGCCACCGCTGTATCGCCCAACATCGTCTCAGGGCGTGTAGTCGCAACTTCAATAAATCCCGAACCATCGCTCAAAGGATACCGAAAATACCACAGACTCCCATTAGTTTCCTTATTCTCCACTTCCAAATCCGATACCGCAGACTGCGAAGCCGGACACCAATTAACTAAATACTGCCCCCGATAAATTAATCCATCCCGATGTAGCCGTACGAATGCCTCTAATACTGCCGCTGACAACCCCTCATCGAGCGTAAACCGTTCCCGCGTCCAATCTGCCGAGACACCCATCCGCTTGAGCTGATTGACAATTGTGCCACCAGACTCAGCCTTCCACTCCCACGCGCGTTCTAAAAATTTCTCGCGTCCGACATCATAGCGCGTCTTACCCTCAGCCTTGAGCTGTTTCTCCAGGATCGTCTGTACCGCAATACTCGCATGATCCGTACCAGGTAGATACAGAGTATTATCCCCGCACATCCGATGATACCGAATTAACGCATCGATCAGCGATTGTTCAAACGCATGTCCCAGGTGCAAACTTCCCGTCACGTTTGGCGGCGGAATGACGATACAAAAGGGTTTCCCACCTTTAGCCGGATCGACTTTGTAGGTTTGGTTAGTTTCCCAAATCTGCTGCCATTTGGCTTCGGTTGTCTTTGCGTCGTACTGGGGGGGAAGATTAGCTGTCATGGGATGCGTGATATTGGCACTCTATTATAATTGTGCCATAGAGTAGGGAGTGGGATAGATGAGTAGCAGAGATCTGGAAGGATTAAATCGCTGCGCCTCTGCGGTTAAAAACACGTAATTTTGAAGATTACCATCGATCGCCTACGAGAGCTTATATGAGCTAAATTTAGTTGATGCAGCGATCGCGATCGATGTTTCGGGAATCGATCGATGATAAGGTGTAGTCACATCAGCAAGAGTAACTTGTGGCTCATGCCCAGGTTTATTCGATCTGTAAATTTACCTAACCCCCAGAGCGTCAATAGATGAAGACTTGGTTAAACATTGGTGTCGTCGCGATCGTCAGCGCAGTTGGATTGGTTAACTCCCAGGTAGTCGTAGCTCAATCATTGGCAACCAGAGCTGAAATTGCTAAATATTCTAAAGACTATATCCCTGAATTTAAATCGAGCATCGTCGGGCAATCTGGTAATGAAAAACTAGGCGCAATCGATGTCAACATGAATTTTGATAGCTTTGGTGACAATAAAACAGAATTAGAAAATGCTGCCAGACAACTGTTCCACTTCAAAGGAGCAATATTGTTTCTCAATAAAAATCCAACTGCGCGGGCAGCAATCGAGAGTAAAATTAAGTCGATCGAGATTGCATTAGTTCCAGATGCTAAAGCAAAAAAAATGACATTCAAGAATGGTGTAGTGACTATGGCTTCCAGTTCTTACGATCTCGGTAAGTTTCATACTTCTGAAGATATCAAGAAATTCTTGCTCAAAAGCTTATAAACCACAGTTACAGCCTTATATTAACAATCCCACTGAGCTGATTTAAGATCGCCGGATCATCTCGATTTAAATCCGATCGAGATTTGGATGGTAAAATTGGCAGACCGCATCACCAATCTTCAGCCACCACCGATCCATTGGACATCAGCCAAGATCCTCCAGTATCGAGATGAAGCGATCGAAATTCATACCCATCTACAATTAGCCAGTCCCTTCCTAGCTTCGAGACTAGCCGCAAAGATTCAAAACTATCTAGAGGTAGAGGGTAGGAGGTTGTAAATTCACAGCAATGTGCGTCCAAAACTGAGTAAATAAAACCCGAACGCCGTAAGATGATAGAGATTAGACAAATCTGAACAAGATCGGCAACATAAATTGTGAAAGCGATTACTTTACTCGGTGCTACTGGCTCGATCGGGACTCAAACTCTAGATATCGTCGAACATCACCCCGATAAATTTCGGATTGTCGGACTAGCGGCGGGTAGCAATGTCGAGCTATTGGCGCGACAAGTGCGCCAGTTTCGCCCCGAAATTGTCGCGATTGGGAATGAAGCCAAGTTACCTGAGTTCAAAGCCGCGCTCTCAGAGCTAGATTATCGTCCCATCATCGTCGCTGGCGCACAAGGTACGATCGAAGTCGCTAGTTATGGTGATGCTCAAAGTGTCGTCACTGGGATTGTCGGCTGTGCGGGACTTCTCCCCACTATTGCCGCGATTAAAGCAGGCAAAGATATCGCCCTCGCCAATAAAGAAACCCTGATCGCAGGTGGCCCCGTCGTGCTACCCTTGGTCGAGCAATATGGAGTTAAATTACTCCCCGCCGACTCCGAACATTCCGCTATCTTCCAATGCTTGCAAGGCGTTCCCCCTGGTGGCTTGCGCCGAATTATCCTCACCGCTTCCGGTGGTGCCTTCCGCGATCTCCCCGCCGAAAAATTAGCCTCAGTGACCATTGCCGACGCCCTCAAGCACCCCAATTGGTCGATGGGTCAAAAAATCACCATCGACTCCGCCACCTTGATGAACAAAGGATTAGAGGTGATTGAGGCGCATTATTTATTTGGGTTGGGTTACGACGAGATCGAGATCGTCGTCCATCCGCAAAGTATCATTCACTCACTGATTGAGGTACAGGATACCTCCGTCTTGGCACAGTTGGGTTGGCCAGATATGCGCCTACCATTACTATATGCCATGTCCTGGCCCGATCGCCTCCCCACCAATTGGGAGAAATTCGATCTCGTCAAAGCTGGCGATCTGACATTTAGAGCACCCGATCGTGCTAAATATCCTTGTATCGACCTAGCATACGCCGCTGGCAGAGCAGGCGGCTCGATGCCAGCAGTCTTAAACGCCGCTAACGAGCAAGCAGTGGCACTATTTTTGGCTGAGAAAATTCACTTCCTAGATATTCCCAAAGTTATCGAAAAAGTCTGCGACAAACATCGTGCCGATTTTACTCTGACTCCAAGCTTAGATGATATTTTAGCTGCCGATATCTGGGCGCGGCAAATGGTACTCGAACTCAGTCAACAGGTATTTGTTTAGAGAGATGGTCGAGTTTATCCACTAATTACTAATTAATTACTAGCAGATCGATCGCCAATCGGTTTGGCGATCGAGACTCCCATCTCCAAATTTTAACCACAGCGGGATCTTTAGGGTTTCAGCTTTGCTAAATCTTGTGATAAGATTGTCGCTCTCGATGTTTGATTAATATCTTAGTTGTGTGAGGGTCGATCGCATGAGTGGTTTACAGGGTCGGGATTTATTGAGCATGACAGATCTGAGTGCTGATGAGACACTCACCCTCCTGCAACTTGCTGCCGATCTCAAGCAAGGCAAACTCAAACCGAACTGTCACAAAACACTCGGACTGCTATTTTACAAGGCTTCGACGCGGACGCGGGTCAGCTTTTTTGCGGCAATGAGTCAAATCGGCGGACAAGTCATCGACTTAAATATTGGGGCGATGCAGATCGGGCGCGGGGAGCCACTCGCAGACACCGCTAGGGTACTGGATCGCTATCTGGATGTCCTGGCGATTCGGACGTTCGAGCAAACGGATGTGGAGACTTTTGCCAAGTATGCTCAGATGCCGATTATTAACGCCCTGACAGATCTAGAGCATCCCTGTCAGGTACTCGCAGATCTACAGACAATTCAGGAAAATTTCGGACAATTAGCGGGATTGAAACTCGCTTATTTGGGCGATGGGAACAATATGGCGCACTCGCTGATGCTCGGTTGTGCGACGGTGGGGATGGATATCGCGATCGCCTGTCCTGAGCATTTTATACCCGATTCGCAAATAGTCGATCGCGCCAGATCGATCGCCGCAATTAAGGGTACTCAAATTTTAGTAACGCAATCGCCCCAAGAGGCTGTCAGCAGCGCACAAATCGTCTATACCGATGTCTGGGCAAGTATGGGTCAAGAAACCGAATCCGATGCCAGGATGCCCGTATTTGCGCCCTATCAAGTCAATCAGGAACTATTGACCCTTGCCGATCCTAGCTCGATCGTGTTGCATTGTCTCCCCGCCCATCGTGGTGAAGAAATCACTGCTGATGTCATCGAAGGAACCCGCTCCCGCGTTTGGGATCAAGCCGAAAATCGGATGCACGCTCAGAAGGCTCTGTTGGTTAGCGTCTTGGGTGCAGATTGACAACTAACGAGAGGGTACGCGATCGCGCGCGCGATTTACAATAGATTTGAAAATAGAATTGCTCGGAAACTGATGCAACCTACTCCCGAACAAACCAGAGCGATTATCCGCTGGGGTCATCAACATCGTCGGATGCTCAGAGCAAAATATCGTCGTCAGTTTGTTGCTTACAGTGCCACGCGGCTCTTGCGGCAGGAAGAAATTGGGATTTGGTAGAAGCCCTCGCGACAGCAGCAGGAGAACCCTATCTGGTAAAGTGGATTCCCGCGCAGACATCTGAATTTCAATTTTTTTAGTTTAAATTCTATGGCATGGCTCGGCATGAATGGGAGCCAGAATATCCTGTCACTCTGGGGAATGGCTCGATTAGTCACGATGCTTTGATGCTGGTGGACTCTGGTGCCGAGTTAAGTTTGATTAGTTTGGACATTGGCAAGTTATTGGGGTTTCGACTAGCAGATCGAGAAATCTTACTAGAAGGTACGGGTGTTGGCGGTGAGATCCAATACGTCAACCGCGAAATCGATCTAACCATTGATGGACATGATTTCCAAGCTCCCGTAGCTTGGCTGCAAACGGAAATTGCTGATGCTCCCTTGTTATTAGGTAGGGAGGTGGTATTTGATTTATTTAATATCGAATTTATCCAAGCGGAAGAACGGATCGAGTTTAAATGGCGAGGAACCCCAGAATAAGCCAGCAATGGCTCTACCCACATCAGCCCCGACCCTGCGATAATATCGATAGTCAAGCCTTACTATTGTCAGGCGAGTGAACCAATCGAAGAATTACGATGAGACTGTCCAAAAGCCTATTTGTCACCCTCCGCGAAGAACCCGCCGAAGCCGAAATCCCCAGCCACAAACTGCTATTGCGGGCAGGATACATTCGCCGGATTGGGAGTGGCTTGTATGCTTATCTACCCCTGATGTGGCGCGTATTGACCAAGGTACGCCAGATTGTCAAAGAGGAAATGGATGCCACGGGCGCACAAGAGTGTCTGCTACCCCAGCTCCAACCCGCCGAATTGTGGCAACAATCGGGACGCTGGGATACTTATACTCAGGCGGAGGGGATTATGTTCGCTTTTACTGACAGACAAAAGCGGGAAGTAGCATTAGGCCCAACTCATGAGGAAGTTGTCACGGCGGTGGCGCGAGATTTAATTAAGTCTTACCGTCAATTACCACAGCATTTGTATCAGATTCAGAGTAAATTTCGGGATGAAATTCGCCCTCGGTTCGGATTGATGCGCGGGCGGGAATTTATCATGAAAGATGGTTATTCCTTCCATGCGGATGCGGAGAGTCTGAAGGCGACTTATGATGATATGCACACTGCTTACTGCAAGATGCTCACGCGCTGCGGTTTGAAGTTTCGAGCGGTGGATGCGGACTCTGGCGCGATCGGGGGATCTGGTTCGCAGGAATTCATGGTGCTGGCGGCGGCGGGTGAGGATGATGTGATGTATACGGCAGATGGTAAATATGCCGCCAATGTGGAGAAAGCCGTTTCGCTGGCTCCTGATGCTGTGACATCTGCTTTTACTAGTTATGAACTCAAGGATACACCGAATACAAATTCGATAAATAAACTAGTAAAGTTCCTCGAATGCGATCCGACTTCGATTGTCAAAAATGTGCTTCAGCAAGCGGTCTACGACAATGGCAAGACGGTTTTAGTATTAATTAGCATCCGTTCGGATCGCGAGGTCAATCAGGTAAAACTTACTAATGAACTGGTCAAGTTAGCTCCCAATTATGGAGCCAAAACAGTTATCGCCTTAGATGTACCAGATGGGGTCGCGATCGCTAAGTGGGTGGCTAAACCATTACCACTCGGTTACATCGCGCCCGATTTGAGCGATGAATATATCAATGCTAATCCGAATGTCCATCCCCAATTTCTCCGAATTGTCGATGCTACCGCTGCTAGTCTGACCAACTTTATCACGGGCGCAAATGAATCGGGAAAACATGTCGTCGGTGCCAACTGGAATACTAATTTCCCGCTGCCTACGGTAACTGTCGATGTTCAAAAAGCCTTAGTCGGAGATCGCGCGATCCACGATCCGACTCAACTATTGGAAACCGCGCGCGGGATCGAAGTCGGGCACATTTTCCAACTAGGAACCAAGTATTCTGAGGCGATGGGTGCCACTTTTACCACCGAGCAGGGTGACGAGCAGCCATTGGTGATGGGTTGCTATGGTGTCGGTGTATCCCGATTGGCACAAGCAGCAGTCGAGCAATCCTATGACAAAGATGGGATTATCTGGCCAGTGGCGATCGCGCCTTATCATGCGATTATTTGCGTGCCTAATATCAGCGATCCTCAACAAATGGCGGTCGCCGAACGCCTCTACACCGAGTTAAATCAGATGGGGGTCGAAACCATCCTCGACGATCGCGATGAGCGGGCTGGGGTCAAATTCAAGGATGCAGACTTGATCGGTATCCCTTGGCGGATCGTCACTGGTCGATCGCTCAAAGATGGTAAAGTAGAAGTCGTCCACCGCGCTACGAAACAATCTCAAGATGTCTCGATCGAGACTGTTGGAGCGATGATTCAAGAGTGGATCGTCAATGGTGGATAAGTGAATAGTGGGTACATACATCCGATTGTCTGTACTCAAATTAGTCCAGTCCCAACTCCTCACCCCATGCGAACCGAACAATCCAATAATATCGACATCACCCCATACATCGATCATTCCTTGCTGGGTACTGCTGCTACTCCGGCAATGGTAGAACAGTGGTGTGAAGAAGCCGCAAGATTTGGATTTGCGGCGGTGTGTGTCAATCCCTGCTATGTGCGGCAAGTTACGTCGCTACTGCACCAAAAACGCCCCCAGATTTGCACCGTCATTGGTTTTCCCACGGGTGCCACGACGACGGCTAGCAAGCTGTACGAGGCTCAGGAAGCAGTGGAAAATGGTGCCCAAGAATTGGATGTGGTGATTAATGTTGGTTGGTTAAAGGCGGGGAAAATCGACGATGTGCATCGTGAAATCGCCGAAATCTGCGAAGCAACGGGACAAGGAGTAAAAGCCATCTTGGAAATGTCACTACTGACACAACCAGAGCGAGAAATTGCGGCTCAAATCTGTATGGAAGCAGGAGCGCGGATGCTGAAAACGGGTACGGGGTGGTGTGGTGCGGTGACTGTGGAAGATGTGCGATTGCTCAAGGATCTCACTAAAGATCAAATCGGCATCAAAGCCGCAGGTGGCATCCGCACTCACGAGCAAGCGGTGGCATTGATTTTGGCTGGAGCTACGCGGTTGGGTACTTCTTGGGGGATCGATCTATTGAAGCAGCGCGAGCAGGAGTCACAAGCAGGAGGCTAGGCATCCAGTTTGGTGGGTCGCATCGCAGGTAATTTAGATATTCTGGGGCGGTGGGGAGCGATCTTGACGGGGTGTGCTGTCAGGGGGTGTGGTGTGGACTTGGCGGAGGAGATAGAACGAACTTGTCAATCCCAATCCGACTAATAATAATGCTATGGCTTGATACCACCCGAGCGATTTAGGCGATCGCCGTAATGGGATCGTAGCTAGACTCGCGGTATGCGGAGTGTGTTTATTGATGCCAGTTAATTCGAGATTTCCAGTATACTCAGCTCGATCGAGCGGGAGCCGATGGCGGGACTGGGGAGATTGCCAGGTGAGTGCGCGAGTATCACTCCGATTGGGAATAAATTTTTCAAACAAACCTGGGGCAATTTGCATATAGCCCCGATGGACAAACCGGACTGCGTCACAAATTTCCTGTGCTGGGGCACCTTTGAGGATGTAGCCATTGGCACCAGCGTAGATCGATTCGGCGACATACTCGTCGCTGTCATGACTACTGAGTACCAAAATTTTGGTAGTGAGCGAATTATGCGAAATGATTTTGGTAGCCAGTACGCCATCGATATCTGGCATCTCCATATCCATCAGTACCACATCAGGGATCGATAATTTGACTTGCTCGATCGCATCATAACCATTATCTACCATCCCGATGACGTCAAAATCTGGCTCAGTCTCTAGCAGAGATTTGAGTCGTTCCCGAATGCTCTTCTGGTCATCCACCAGGAGAATGCGAATCATGTCCAATTCCTTAGATTTTTGATACTGACTATTAACCAACTCTGATTTACTTATACGCTCGATCTACCCTCACAGCCGGATGAAAATTGAGATTGAGTGATGATTAGTTGCTATTGTTACCAATTTAATCGCTCGTCTTCGCTGAACCGTCAGGGAACAAAGGCTCAGCTTAGAATCGCTACCCTCTATCCACAGTCAACCTCAGACTTGTAGAGGCGAATCAATCGCAACTAGGCTGACTCTGGTTTGGGCACTGCTGCTGGATGAATCAACAACTCAGCCGTCGAGCGTTTTTCCACCATTTCCCGAGTGATCGTGCAGTGGGTCAGATCCTTACGCGAAGGTAGCTCGTACATCACATCGAGCATCAACTCCTCAACAATCCCACGCAAGGCTCTCGCTCCAGTTTTGCGGCGGTGGGCTTCCTTGGCGATGGCACGAATGGCATCGGGATGAAATTCAAGCGAAACATTGTCCATGTGCAGTAGCTTTTCATACTGCTTGACTAGCGCACTACGCGGCTCGGTGAGGATCGAGACGAGGGTATTCTCGTCTAGGGGCTTGAGAGTCGCGATCACGGGTACCCGACCGACAAATTCGGGAATCAGACCATATTTGACCAAATCTTCCGGTTCTAAATGTTTCATCACATCCGCCGTCCGCTGTTCGCGATTGGGGGCGTCACCTGGCTGAATGAAGCCCATCGACTTTTTGCCCATCCGCTGTTCGATGACCTTCTCTAACCCGACAAATGCGCCACCACAGATAAACATGATGTTGCTGGTATCGATTTGAATGCAGTCCTGGTAAGGATGTTTTCGACCACCTTGGGGGGGGACACTGGCGATTGTGCCTTCGAGCATTTTGAGTAGTGCTTGCTGGACGCCTTCGCCGGAGACATCGCGAGTAATCGAGGGATTTTCACTTTTGCGGGCGATTTTGTCGATCTCGTCGATATAAATAATCCCGCGCTGGGCTTCTTCTACGTCTAGATCGGCAGCTTGGAGGAGTCTAAGCAAGATATTTTCGACATCTTCACCGACATAGCCTGCTTCGGTAAGGGTGGTGGCATCGGCAACGGCAAAGGGCACATCCAATACTTTAGCGAGAGTTTGTGCCAGCATCGTTTTGCCACAGCCAGTCGGGCCGATCAATAAGATGTTGGATTTTTGGAGTTCGACCCCATCGTCAGCGGCATTGGCTTTGTGAATGCCATTCGCGCCTGTAGGGGGATTGGCAGGGGCAGCGGCACCACTGATGGACTGGGCATAGCTCAGTCGTTTGTAATGGTTGTAGACAGACACAGAGAGGACTTTTTTGGCTTCATCTTGCCCGATCACCCGATCGTCGAGATACTTTTTCAACTCGCGCGGTTTGGGCATTTTGCGGAGATCGATCGGTACAGATTCGCGGCGTTTGCGGGGGGGTTCGGATTTGGCTGGTGAATGTGGGAGCGGCCCATTGGGATCGAGCAATTCTTCGTCGAGGATCTCATTACACAGCTCTACGCATTCATCGCAGATGTAGACTCCCGGCCCAGCAATGAGCTTGCGAACTTGTTCTTGTGATTTGCCACAAAAAGAACATTTAAGGTGGGAGTCATAGTTTTTAGTAGCTGGCATATGGTAAGAGCGTGCCTCGTGAAGCAAGATAGAGTACGATCGACTATGTGGTAGGTTCTCAACGATTGGCGATCGATTGCTGGTGGACTGAGCGTACCATCAATTTAGACGCTTTGTGGTGCGATCGCTAGTTTAAATTGATGGTTGTCGTGAGCCGAACATCGCAGCGCGGGTTTAGAGGCGATCGATCGTCAGATCGATGAGTCCATAAGCCTGAGTTTCTGCTGGTGACATCCAAAAGTCGCGTTCGGTATCCTCCGCAATGCGTTCGATCGGTTGTCCGGTATGATGTGCTAGCAACCCATTGAGATGGCTTTTGAGGTAGAGAATTTCTCGCGCCTGGATTTCAATATCTACGGCTTGTCCTTGGGCACCACCTAGCGGTTGATGGATCATGATCCGCGAGTTGGGTAAGGATCGACGCTTGCCTGGTGCGCCACTAGCCAATAAGAACGCTCCCATACTAGCAGCTAAACCGTAGCAAGTAGTGGCAACATCGGGACGAATTTGTTGCATCGTGTCATAAATTGCCATCCCAGCAGTGATCGAACCACCTGGTGAATTGATATACAGTTGGATATCTTTTTCGGGGTCTTCGGCTTCGAGAAATAACATTTGGGCGACCAAGGTGTCGGCGACGGCATCATCTACCTGAGTACCCAAAAAAATGATCCGTTCGCGCAATAGTCTTGAGTAGATGTCAAAGGCTCTTTCGCCAACTCCAGATTGTTCTACTACCATCGGCACCACGTTGGTACCTGCATAGATTTGGCTCTGGTGATAGCTAGTAATCGAACTGTAAGCAGAGGTGAAGATCGGCATAGTGAAGTATGTCTAAAAAAGGTAATATATTCGGCTCAAGTCAGCACGTTTTGCTGGCTTAATTGAATTATACCAATCTCTTTTCTAAAGTTGCTGCCAGCGGCCGCTGCAATTGGTGCGGTAAACCAGACTCCAGACGCGATCGAGTAAGTAGTAAGCTACTCGATCGCGGTTCGATCCGCACACCCTTGGCAAAGCCTACGGATCGCGTAACTATCAACTGTCAACTGTCAACTATCTACTCAGCTACTGCTTCGGCAACAATATCGATCGCTTCAGCTTCGCCTGCATCTACTTCTTCTTCATCTTCATCAACTGCTGGTTTCAAGGAGCCTTCAGGTACCAGTTCTACCTGGGCGTTTTCCTTGAGCCATGCCAAGGTTTTTTCCTTTTGGAGATCCTCAGTGATGAAGCTGCGGAGGCGATCCTCATCGACATTTTCGCCAGCTAATTGGGGGATGATTTCTGACATTTTGGTAGCAATGTCTTCGTCACTGACGACGATCCCTTCTTTTTGGGCAATTTCCGCGATCGCTAGTTGCTGCTTGAGGTTCTGTACTGCGTCGGTACGGCAATTTTCCTTCATTTTCGGAATTGTTTCGCGGGTGAAGAGTTTGTTGACATCCATCCCGTATTGGCTGAACTGATTTGCCATTTGGTTGAGGATATTCATCGTCTCCCGCTCGATCAGGGTTTCAGGTAGATCTGCTTGAGCCACATCGATCAGGGCTGTTTCGATCGCGGTGATGATATTCTGGTCGGTAGATTTTTTGGCCTGTTCTTGGAAGCGGGTGACGATCGATGCTCGGTACTCCTCCAAGGTATCAAAATCGCTCGCTTCCTTGGCATAATCATCGTCTAAGACGGGTAATTCTTGCTCTTTGAGATCTTTGAGGACAACCTTGAAACTCGCGGGTTGAGCGGCCAATTCTTCGCGGGGATAGTCTTCAGGGAAAACAACGTTGACATTCCGAGTCTCGCCAACGCTCATCCCCACGATGCCATGTACCAGATCGCTGATGAATTTGCCTTCAGAGAGTTCGATATCAAAGTCTTCAGCCTGAGCACCTTCAATCTCGGTGCCGTCGGCCATTTTGCCAACATAGTCAACTACCGCAATATCTTCAAGCTGGGCAGCGCGCCCGACAACGGGGATAATCGTCGCTTTTTCGCGGCGTTGGCGATCGATAAAATCATCGACTTGAGCCGGATCGTAGACGATCTCCTCAGCTTTGACACTCAATCCGGTGTAGTTGCTCAATTCCACTACAGGCGGCACATCGACGACAGCATTGAAGGTCAAAGTTTCGCCAGGGACATAAGTCTGAAGGAGTTCGTCAAAATTGGACGAGATTTGGTAGTTACCAATGGCTGGCACTGTTTCTTGTTCAATTGCTTCATTAATTGCTGGTTCGAGCAAAGCTTCCAGAGCCATCGCCTTGATCTGAGCCTGACCCATCCGTTGTAAGATCACTTGGCGCGGGATCTTGCCTTTGCGGAACCCAGGAATATTGGCACTGGTGGTCAGTTTGCGGATCGCTTGCTCGTAGTATTTAGTTGTTTGTGCTCCGGTAACTTCAATTTGGAGACCAATCCGGCTTTGTTCGAGTTTTTCCTGGGTAACTTTCATGGTATGTATATCTAACAACAGTCAATGATGATATTGGAGGGGCTGGGAGATCGCGTAATTATGATATGCTAAACCAGCGATGGGTATGACGATCGAGAGTAGCTTGCCGTCAGCTAAGTCATGTTGCAAATTCACTACCGCGATCGAGTCGCCATCGTTGCATCATTTAATTAAAATGCGAAGTTTATCTACACGATTCACCTATCTGATGATAGTACATTGCCGTTCGGTATTAAGTATTGAAAGATTAAGCATTTGGGATTTAGGCGGGGCTTGAGGCGTTCAGGCTAGCTCTCGATTGTGACCCAGCGGCGGTCTAGAAGATTGCTAAGTCGTGCAGCCGCAGTAAAATTGGGATCTGTACGCACACATTTTACAACTAGTTACTCATCAGTGGAGGCAGCTTCCTTGTCCGATCTATATCGCGTTGCTATCTTAGGAGCGACAGGTGCCGTTGGTACGGAGTTAATCGCCCTACTCGCCAGTCGCAATTTTCCCATTAGCGAACTGAAGCTGTTTGCTTCGCCGCAGTCGGCAGGTAAGAAGTTGCAATTTCGGGGTAAGGAGATCGTAGTCGAAGTAGTAGACGATCGATCGTTTGATGGGGTGGATATCGTCCTCGCATCTGCGGGCGGTGCTACTTCCACAGCTTTAGCTTCCCAAGTGGTTGCTGCTGGAGCGGTGATGATTGACAACTCCAGTGCCTTTCGGATGCGTCCCGATGTCCCACTAGTCATCCCCGAAGTCAATCCAGCAGCGGCGGCGGATCACCACGGCATCATCGCCAATCCCAACTGCACGACAATTTTGATGGCGGTGGCCATTTATCCCCTCCACCAGATTCAGCCGATTCAACGGATCGTGGCAGCTACTTACCAGTCAGCTAGCGGCGCAGGTGCTAGAGCCATGGCAGAAGTCGAGACTCAAAGTCGCGATATCCTCGACGGCAAGCCGCCCATCCCCAAAATTTTCCCCTACCCGTTAGCATTCAATTTATTTCCGCACAATACCCCGATCGATGAACATGGTTATTGTGAAGAAGAGATGAAAATGGTCAACGAAACTCGGAAGATTTTCGGGACGCCAGACTTACGCGTCACTGCGACATGTATCCGCGTTCCCGTCCTCCGCGCCCACTCCGAAGCGATCAACCTCGAATTTGCCGCACCCTTCAATCCCGACCAGGCGCGATCGATCCTCGCCCAAGCTCCTGGTGTAAAATTGGTCGAAGATTGGACTAATAATTATTTCCCGATGCCGATCGATGCCTCTGGCAAAGATGAAGTCCTCGTCGGGCGCATTCGTCAAGATATCTCCCATCCCAACGGCTTGGAATTGTGGCTCTGCGGCGACCAAATCCGCAAGGGTGCCGCTCTCAATGCCGTTCAGATTGCTGAGTTGCTAGTTGAGAACAAATGGCTCAAGCACAAGTAGATCTAATCTTTTATGAGCATAGGTCGCGCCTAAAACCTAACCGTGGGCAGTGCCCACCCCACATCTACAACTACTGAAACCTGCGGGCACCGCTATGTAGAAGGGATTTCTTTTCCCTAAAGCCTAATACCTAATACCTAATACCTAATACATGACAATTGATTTCGGACGAGTCATCACCGCAATGGTTACGCCCTTCGATAATGAAGGCAACGTCCACTATGCAGAAGCCGAGAGATTAGCCGCATATCTAGCCGCAAATGGTTCGGATGGGATCGTGGTGTGCGGTACGACAGGTGAATCACCGACTTTGAGTTGGGATGAAGAGTACCAACTGTTTCAAGTCGTCCAATCAGCCGTCGCAGGTACAGCCAAAGTAATTGCAGGTACCGGATCGAATTCGACTAGTGAAGCGATCGAAGCCACCCAAAAAGCGGCTAAACTGGGAGTAGATGGCAGTTTGCAGGTAGTTCCTTACTACAATAAACCACCCCAGATTGGACTATATCAGCATTTTGCCGCGATCGCCGCTGCTTGCGATCTGCCGATGATGCTCTACAATATTCCTGGACGCACCGGACAGCCGCTAGAGCCAGAGACAGTCGCCAAGCTAGCTCAATTAGCTGGAATTGTCGCCATTAAAGAATCGACGGGCAATCTCGATATCGCTAGCCAGATTCGGAGCCTGACACCCCCAGAGTTTACGATTTATTCAGGTGATGACTCATTGACATTGCCGATCTTGGCTGTCGGCGGCACGGGAGTAGTTAGCGTGGCGAGTCATCTTGTGGGAAATGAGATCCAGCAAATGATTGCGGCATTTGCATCCGGCAACAATCAAGCCGCGATCCAGATGCACCTCAAACTGTTGCCGCTATTTAAAGGGTTATTTGGCGCACCCAACCCCATGCCGATCAAAGCAGCATTGCAACTCCAAGGCTGGGAAGTCGGTGGACTCCGACTACCGATGTGCGAATTACCGCACCAACTACTACCTCAACTTGCCGAGTTACTCCACCAGCAGGGATTAATTGACTCACAGCCCGCCAATCCGATCGCGCGGCACTCGCTAAGTCATTGACCCAGCGTGGATATTGTGATACAACTAGAGTAATGAGGCAAAAGAATAAATCAGCTTGAAAGCAGCCAGATTAGCATTTGACGAGTTAGCAACACAAACTGCGCGATGCTAATCCCATTAAAGCCTGTTCGATCGCAACCAATCCAAAATCGAGCGTTGGCATCAGTATTACTGCCATCGATTTAGATCGTAAATATTCAGTTAGTTTAATATAACCAGTGCAAATTTCTAGCGCATAGTTTTGGTAGATAATATTATCTATATTGTTATTTCTAAGATCGATCGCGATAGTCTAATAGCGTTGCTGGCAAACGAACTGAAGCGATTTCACTTAATAACTTTTCAATCATAACTAATAGATAAAGCAGCTAATCTAAGTTAACTGCGGCTAGTTAATAGATTGAATAATCAGTTTTGCCTAAAAATAATCCAACTCATCTAAAGTTTAGCTAAATGCGTCCAATCATCAAATCATCTACAGCCCCCACGATCGCCAAAAATCCTCACGAACCTACGCTCAAAATCATCCCATTGGGTGGTTTGCATGAAATCGGTAAAAATACCTGCGTCTTTGAAATTAACGACGAGATTTTACTGCTCGATGCTGGCTTGGCTTTCCCGACAGATGGAATGCACGGTATCAATATCGTGTTGCCAGATATGACCTATCTGCGCGAGAACCAGCACAAAATCAAAGGGATGATTGTCACCCACGGACATGAAGATCATATCGGTGGGATTCCTTATCACCTCAAGCAATTTGACATCCCAATTATCTATGGTCCTCGCTTGGCGATGGCACTATTGCAAGGTAAATTGGAAGAAGCTGGCGTCGCCGATCGCACTAAAATCAAAACAGTCGCGCCGCGTGATATCGTCAGAATCGGTGAATCATTCTTCGTGGAGTTTATCCGCAACACCCACTCGATCGCCGATAGCTTCACAGTGGCACTGCATACACCAGTCGGTGTCGTCATCCATACCGGAGACTTCAAATTCGACCATACGCCAGTGGATGGCGAGGCTTATGACTACGCCAAACTCGCCGAACATGGTGAAAAAGGTGTATTGTGTCTGATCAGTGACTCCACCAACTCAGAAATACCTGGCTTCACACCCTCCGAACGTTCCGTCTTCCCCAATCTTGACAGATTTATCTCTCAAGCTCCAGGACGCGTGATGGTCACCACCTTCTCATCATCCGTACACCGGATCAACATGACGATCGAGATTGCCATGAAGTACAATCGGAAAGTCTGTGTGGTCGGTCGATCGATGCTAAATGTGATCGCTCACGCACGGAACCTCGGTTATATCAACTGTCCCGATGACGTATTCGAGCCGCTGCAATCAGCCAATCATCTCCCCGACAACAAAGTCCTAGTGCTGACCACAGGCTCCCAGGGTGAGACTCTTGCCGCGATGACGCGGATTGCCAACGGTCAACATCGCCAAGTGCGAATCCGCAAAGGTGATACGATTATTTTCTCAGCCAACCCGATTCCTGGCAATACGATCGCCGTCGTCAACACGATCGATAAATTGATGATGCAGGGTGCCAACGTCATCTACGGACGTGACAAAGGGATTCACGTTTCGGGACACGGTTGTCAAGAAGATCAGAAACTGATGCTGAGTCTGACTCGTCCCAAATACTTCATCCCAGTTCACGGCGAACACCGGATGCTGATCAAGCACTCCCAAACCGCTCAAAGTACTGGCATTCCTGCCGAAAATATGGTAATCATCGATAACGGTGATATCGTCGAACTGACTGAAAATAGCATCGGTAAAGCTGGCAAAGTTCCTTCAGGCATCCAACTAGTAGACAACGCTGGCATCGTCCACGACCAAGCACAGGTAATGGAAGAGCGCAAACAGCTAGCTGGTGATGGTGTGGTCACTGTTGCCCTCGCGATCGGTCTAGATGGTAAAATGATGGCAAAACCACAGGTCAACCTCCGTGGTGTGGTTACTGCTGTCGAACAGTCCCTGATTACTGCATTGATTCAAAAAACGATCGAAAATACCTTGAGCGATCGTTGGGATCGGTTTGCCCGCAAATTTGAATCCGGTCAGCTAGATATCGACTGGACTGGACTCCAAATCGAACTAGAATCTGCACTCCAACGCCTAGTACGTCGCGAATTGCAAAGTCGTCCGCTACTGGTATTGATGATGCAAACGCCTGAAGATGGCTCTAATACCCACAAAGCTGATATCGCCGTTGGTGCAGATGCCAGTAATGGTGTTTCACCAGTCGGTCGTCGCAAACAACGTTCGACGGCAAAAGTTGGAGCATAGTTGCACTTAGCAGCGATTAAATAACATCGGGGAAGGGGCAATCGAGCGATTGCCCCTTCCCTTTTGGGTAGTGTTGATATTTAGTTTTTATGTATCGCGAACAGTTATTATTTGTCTGTAGCCGCAACCAGTGGCGGAGTCCCACCGCAGCAGCTATACATGAATCCAGAGCTTATCGAAATGCTGCGATCGCGACTGTCTGAGTATTTAGATTGGAGCGATCGCGTGTAAATCTGAGGATCTGATGCGATCTAACTCTTTATCAACACCTGCAACCAATGACTTGCTAATTGCCAAATTGTCCCCGCAATACTGGCAAAAAAAATAGTTGTCACCATCGTCATCCCATAGCCGATCAGAATAAATAAGCCATCAAATTCTAACAATCCGATCGCTAGAAACAAAATAGTATAAGCGGGGATCAGATTGGTAAGTGGAATTGGTAACGGTAGCGACATCAGTAGCGCATCCCAAGCCAAACAAACTCCAGTAATGCGAGACCCCCACCAACTATTACTAAACCGCGAAAATCGATGCCTAGACATCCGTTCTAGCGGTTGCAGGAGTCGATTAATATTTTTGAGAATTTTTTGGGAAGCCGCAGGTGATAGTTCGATCCGCGCAATTCGCTGAGGCAAATAGGGTTTTTCGTAACCGAGAGCTAGTTGACAGCCAGCCATAATAATGCCGCTGCCGACTAATGTTGAAAATCCCGCTAAAGGGATCGGGAGCGGGATCAGCATTGGCATGGTTAATATCCCTGAGATCGTGCCAAATCCACTACTTCCCACTTGGTTGAGTAGCACAGATAGCGGCAAAGGTCGATCGGCATATTCAACTAATAGTTGAGAGAGGATTTGAGATAATTTCATATGATATATTTAATTTCTATGCAAGCCGATGTTGGTGATGTAAATCTATAGACTTGGCAAAGTTTCACCACCTAGAGACCAGGAGACCATCTATGAATATATGTCCTCAACGATCCTTTTATTTTAGAGCGATCGGGCTTTGCCTACGCTATGGCGATCCTAAATCAGATCCCTAGGATCGAATACTAGTCCGTTATAGCGATCGCCTGACACATCCTACACTCACAGAGCTGCTTATTCAGGATGGCTAGATATTGCGTGGAAATGGATTAGCAACGAACATGCGCGAGAAATTTTTGCTCGGATTGCCTGGTTTGCGCCAACTGTGGGGCTACGATCGATCGTGGTGGGGAGGCGATCTGCTCGCAGGTATCACCGTTGCTGCTTACCTGATTCCTCAATGTATGGCATATGGGGAAATAGTAGGCGTTTCACCTGTCGTGGGGCTGTGGACGATTTTGCCTGCGATGTGCGTTTATGCGCTGGTTGGCTCATCACGTCAACTTTCAGTTGGCCCAGAATCAACTACAGCAGTGATGACGGCGGCGGCGATCGCACCATTGCTGCTGGCAGATGGGAGTAATTATGGAGTGCTGACAGCTACTCTAGCGATGCTAGTAGGGGCAATCTGTTTGGTTGGTTATGTTGCCAGAGTGGGGTTTCTCGCAAATTTACTCTCAAAGCCAATTCTGGTCGGCTACATGGCAGGTGTGGCGATCGTCATGATTGCCGGACAACTAGGCAAGATTAGTGGGATTTCCATTCAAGGCAACACTGTATTGACCCAGGTGAGTCAATTTGTCCAGCAGATCTTTGGTGCATCTTCAGAGGGGAATCGCCTGCATCTGCCGACTCTCATCTTAGCTGGTTTAACGTTCGGGTTCCTGGTCGCGATCGGCAAATTTTTCCCCAAAGCACCCGCACCACTGCTAGCAGTATTAATCAGCACGGTGGCAGTGGCAATTTTCGATCTCGATCGCCAGGGATTAGCCATTGTCGGTGCAATTGAGGCGGGCTTACCCCAAGTAGTCATTCCTCATCTTTCAGCCCAACTCCCAGACCTGCTAGCCTCCGCACTGGGGATTGCGATTGTCGGTTATTCAGATAATGTGCTGACGGCTCGATCTTTTGCGGCGCGTCATCAGCAAAAGATCGATGCCAACCAAGAATTACTCGCACTGGGGTTGGCGAATGTGGGGGCGGGATTGGTGCAAGGGTTTCCAGTGAGTAGTAGTGGCTCTCGCACGGCAATTGCCGATACATCGGGGAGCAAAACTCAGCTATATTCATTGGTGGCAATGGGCGTGGTAATGGCGGTACTAATCTGGTTGCGCCCAGTTTTGGCACTATTTCCAAAGGCGGCTTTGGGCGCGCTGGTGATTTTTGCGGCTTTTAGATTGATTGAAATTTCTGAATTTGTCAGACTATATCGATTTCGCCGCAGTGAATTTTGCTTGGCGATGATTACGACAGTTGGTGTTTTGACCACTGATATTTCCGTAGGTGTAGCGATTGCCGTCGGTTTATCAGTAGTTGAATTGCTATCTCGATTGGCACGTCCTCATGATGCCGTACAGGGCATGGTGCCAAATCTGCCAGGATTTCATGATATTGATGATTGGGAAGGTGCAACGACAATTCCGGGACTAGTAATTTATCGTTATGATGCCCCGTTGTGTTTTGCGAATGCAGAGGATTTTAAATCTCGGGCGTTGAGAGCCATCGAGTCAGAAATCGCTCCGGTAGAATGGTTTGTCCTAAATACTGAGGCGATTGTAGAAGTTGATATCACTGCCATGGATATTTTGGAAGAGTTGTATGATGAATTAGCTGCCAGACAAATTACTTTGGCAATGGCAAGAGTGAAACAAGATCTCTACGCTCAGCTACAGCGATCTGCACTGTTGGAGAAAATTGGTAAAGATCGGATCTATTTTACGCTGTCTACGATGATAGTTGATTTTAAAAATTTGAAAGTTGAAAGCGATGCGTCGCCCTAATTAATGAAAGTAGAACTTAATGGGCAAAAAATCCACACCGAGAGTGACTTCCATCGCCAGATTGCCGAAATACTAGACTTTGGCGCATATTATGGACACAATCTCGATGCCCTTTGGGATCGGTTAACTGTAGATGTGGAGCGTCCAGTCAAATTAGTTTGGCGCGACTCGGGCAGATCTCGCGATCGCTTGGGGCAAGAAACTTTTAATCTAATTATCAATATTTTAACTAAAGTGCAAACTAACGATCTCAAGGCTGGTGATGACGATCGATTTGAATTCGAGCTGCAATAATTACGGCAAAGCGATTGGTTCATGGAACATTCATCAGATTTATACGTCTGAGATGCTCAATGTTTTGGGCGATGATTGACGGTCATCAGCGATGTAGTAATTGGTCGATACTCCTCCACATTCGATCGATAGGAGCGGCGAATTTACCCAACTTTAGCCCGATCGATAGATGTCTAAACTGAACAGAGGAGTAACACTAGATGAGTACCCCAACTATCTACTCACAATCTGTCACAAGATTGGAATTAGTCTGTTAGTGAATTTAATCAAGAACTATTGGGTAAATATTCAAACTTATTGGAACCAAATGCCGATCGCCCAACGGGGCACGATCGCCATTTGTATTCCATTAGCTTGCTTGGTAGCGACAGTGATGGCGCACAATATTTGCTACTACAGAACGAGCGCAGCACAACGCTATATCATGCGTACCAGCGAAGTTTTGGGCAAAAGCCAGCGGATCTCGATCGACCTGTTAAATGCCGAAACTAGTGCGATCGGTTATTGGGTCGGCAACCAAAAAGTGTTACTCCAGCCCTATCAGCTAGCTTTAACAAATCTAGAACCTACTCTCGCCAGTCTCGAACGGCTCGTCCGCGAGCGACCCACTCAAGCACAGCGGCTCAAGTTGTTGACTCAAATTGTGCGCCAGCGGATGAACACCTTACAACGGAGTATTACCGTGACAGCGGTAGTCGATCGTCCGCAAGTGCGTCTCAATAGTTTGCTAGCAGGCAAACAAGACATCACGCGATTTCAGGAGACAATCGCTCAATTTGAAGCCGAAGAACGGCGACTGCTGGCAACACGCACGCGATCGCTTCAAGACGAACAGCAGATCGCTGCCACGATCGTGTGGGCAGGCACTGAGATCGGGATCTTGGGGACGATCTTCACCATCCAAACACTCCGACAATTGGCGGCAGAACTCCGCGCCCGTCAGCTCCGACTCAATGAGAGCCGCAGTCTAATTGAAGCGATCGTGGCGAATATTATCGATGGGGTGGCGATTGTCGATGCTCAGGGCAGAATTGAAACCTTCAATGAGGCTGCGGCGAAAATGTTTGGTTATGTAGCGGACGAAATCATTGGCTGCAATTGGCAACAGCTATTGACGCCCGCAGCCGAAGTCAATCAACATTTATTCTTGCACCCAGCCGAGATCCTGCAACAAGTATTACCGACTGGCAAACTGGAACAGGCGATGGGACAACGCCAAAATGGGGACTGGTTCCCGATCGAATTTTCGATCGCGCGGATGGAGTGGGTAGATGATGACGGCGGGACGAGCCTGGGTGAGCGGATCGTTATTATTCGCGATGTCACCGAGCGGCAACAAGCAGCCGCCAAACTCTATGCCAGTACTACTCAACTGAGCGATCTCAACGACGATCTCAACTCTACCAATCGCTCTCTACTTCAGAGCAACTGTGAATTAGACCAGTTCGCTTATATTACCGCTCACGATCTCAAAGCTCCATTGCGGGCGATCGCCAGTCTGTCAGAATGGATTGAAGAAGATCTCGATCCCAATAGCCCTAATGAAACTCGATTGCAGCTACACTTGTTGCGCGGTCGCGTTTATCGGATGCAGGCATTGCTCAACAGCTTGCTGGAATACTCGCGAGCGGGACGCGCCCAGACTCCGATTAGCCAGGTTAACGTCAATCGTCTCGTTGCCGATATCGTCGAGCAGCTCGCACCGCCAGCCACTTTGACGATCGATGTTGCTGCGCCACTGCCGATCTTTAGTGCTCGCAAACAGCCTCTCAAGCAGGTATTTTCACACCTGATTGATAATGCTATTCGCCATCATCCTACCCAAATGGGCAAAGTGACGATCTCGGCGATCGATCTAGGTGAGGATTATGAATTCACCGTTGCTGATGATGGCGATGGGATCGAACCTCAATACCAAAGTCGGATTTACACGATTTTTCAAACCCTCAAAGCCCGCGATCTTCAAGAAAACGTTGGTGCTGGATTGGCGATCGTCAAAAAAATTATTGCTGCCGAAGGGGGGATGATTTATTTAGAATCAGCCGCTGGTGAGGGTGCTGCCTTCAAATTTACCTGGCGTAAACAATCAGTTGTTCCCAAAAATTAGTTTACCGCTCGACCCTCATGATGAAGAACTTGATGCTAAATATTTTACTAGTTGAAGATGATGAAGCAGATGTGATGAATGTGCAACAAGCTTTTAGAAGCGGTCACATTACCAATCCCCTGTATATTGCCAATGATGGGATCGCAGCTTTGGCAATGCTCCGAGGAGAGCCAGGACAATCCCCAGTTATCCCAGCCGAGCGGCGAATTATTTTACTAGATCTCAATCTGCCGCAGATGACGGGGTTAGAATTCTTGCAACAATTGCGTGCCGATCCAACGATCGCCCACATTCCAGTTGTGGTAGTTGCCGCTTCCAAGCAAGAACGCGATCTGATCGGAGCATACGGTTTTAATGTTGCAGGCTATATTCAGAAAACTGTGAATTTTAATATTTTCACCGAACTGTTGGTGACTTTCAATGATTATTGGACATCATGTGAATTGAGTTAATCAAGTCTGGTAGCGATCGTTACTTTTTATCAAGCTTATTTTTGGCAAAGTGAGCGTAAGATTTTTTCAATTAGAGCAATCGATTCAAGATTTTCAGAAACTACTCAACCGCGATCGATCGTCGAAAAAATTGCTAGGTAAATATACGAGGATACTAAAATGGCTGGACAACTTTGTTGGATTCCCTCATTTGTGTCTAAAGGAAAGTTAACCCTACATCTCAGATTGGAACCTTATCACCCTTGGAAACCACATACCGCTTTTCCCCATTTGTGCGTTCCTGATTATCCAATTCCTGGCGGCTCCAAAGGCTGGGCAACTAGTCAAAAGCTGCTCTATTCAGGTTGGTCGATCGTTCCTACCGCGCAAGTGCAAGCATCTTTTAGGGACAATTTGGGCGATAGTTCTTGGGCGGCTTAGAGCATACTGCTAGCACCAGCAGGAACCCGCTCGATCGCAGAAGTCGGGTTCCTGAGCAAATTATCGATCGATCGAGCCAAATCTTCGATCGTAGGTTGGGTTGAAGAATGAAACCCAACATCTCTAGGGTATTGGTATGCTAGTTGGGTTGAACTAAAGCTCAACCCAACCTACGAATCTGGAGGTACAGCAACCCGCAATATCTAAATTAGAACGTCGCCAAAATCTAGAATTAAATACTTTAAGTTTTGTAGGGTGGGCAAACCTCTACTAACAATTCAATATCGAAGTATTAGCTCATTTGCCCACCATGGCAAGTCCTGCCAAATTATCCTAGATTACTTCGCAGCAACTAACCCATTGTGACGCAACAGAGCCGCTGGATCTGGCTCACGTCCCCGGAACGCCGTAAACACCTCCATCGGGTGCTGACTACCGCCCAGCGATAATACTGTATCGCGGAACCGTCGTCCGGTCGTCCCGATCGCCTCCGCATCATCCAACCCAGCATCTTCAAACGCCGCGAACGCATCAGCACTCAATACTTCTGCCCACTTGTAGCTATAATAGCCAGCCGCATAACCGCCAGCAAATATATGTCCAAAGGAGCAGAGGAAATTGTCTTCAGGTATGGGCGGAATCACCATGCTGATTTTGGCGAGGCGATTGCGAACGTCGGCAATTGTTTCCGTACCACCTGGTTTGTAGCTGCTGTGGAGTGCGATATCCAACCAGCTAAAGTGAATCTGACGCAGCATCCCACTCCCGCTCATAAATGTCCGCGCGGCGAGGAGTTTTTGATAATAGTGTTCGGGTAAAGGTTCGCCAGTTTCGTAGTGTTTGCCCAAACTCAGTAGGGTGGGGCGATGGTAACACCAGTTTTCCATAAATTGGCTAGGTAGCTCGACCGCATCCCATTCGACGTTACTAATCCCCGATGCGCCGACAAAATCGACGGTGGTAAGCATGTGCTGTAAGCCATGTCCGAATTCGTGGAACAGGGTTTCGACTTCGCCGAAGGTCATCAGACTGGGTTTCCCATCTACTGGTGGCGTTTGATTGCAAGTTAGATATGCAACGGGTAACCGGACTTTAGACCCATCTTGGTCGGTCAATCTGGAGCGACTGATGCAATCTGCCATCCATGCGCCGCCCCGTTTTTCAGACGGACGGCTGTATGCGTCGAGATAGAAGTAAGCAATCGGTTGGTTCTGCTCGTTGGCAACTTTGAAATACCGCACGTCAGGATTCCAGATCGGTGCTTGTCCGTCGGCGGCGGTGATATTGATGTCAAATAGTTGGTGCGCGAGGTTAAATAAGCCCGATAGTACCTGCTCTAAGGGGAAATAAGGGCGCAATTCTTCCGCGTTAAAGTCGAATTTGGCTTCCCGCAAGCGTTCCGACCAGTAGGCGAGATCCCAATGTTTGAGATCGTTGGCTTCGGCTGCATCTTGAGATATGGCAAAAGCGCGGAGATCTTCGAGATCCTGTTTGGCTGCTTCAAAGCTAGCACTACGGAGGGATTCGAGTAGATTTTCGACGGCGGCGACGTTGGGTGCCATTTTACTGGCGAGGCTGAGTTCGGCGAAGTTGTCGAAGCCGAGGATGTTGGACTTTTCGCGGCGCAATTCGAGGATGCGATCGATATTCTCTAAGTTATTATAGTCCCCCACTGATGCCCGACTGACCACCGCTTTATAGACCTGTTCCCGCAAGTCGCGGCGTTGACTGTGCTGCATAAAGGGGCCGTAACTAGGCGCATCTAGAGTAATCGTCCACGGGCCATCGGTGGGCGTGGCGGCTTCATTTCCGGCGGCTCTGGCTGATTGCGCGGCTTGAGCGAGTAAACTCTGTGGTAGTCCAGCGATTTCTTCGGGCTTAGTCAGAGTGAGACTATAAGCTTTAGTCGCATCGAGGACATTATTAGAGAACTTATTAGAAAGTTCGGCAAGTGCCAATTGAATCTCATTAAATCGCTGCTTTGGCTCTCCCGTCAAACCAACTCCAGATAGCTCCATATCGCGGATGGCAGCCTCGATAATCCGTTTTTGGGCTGCGTCGAAGTTAGCAAATTCGGGACTGGCTGCGATCGCCTTGTAGCCCTGATAGAGAGCGGCACTCTGTCCCAATCGCGTCCAGAATTGGACGAGCTGGGGCTGCATTTCTTCGTAGGCGGCACGGAGTTCGGGACTATTTTTGACACCCATCAGGTGCCCGACGATGCTCCAACTCCAGCCGATGCGTTCGGTCAGTCGATCGAGTGGTTCGACCAATCCCGCCCAAGTAGGGATAATATTAGCTTCAAGCTGGGTTAATGCTGCGTTCGCCTCAGTCAGTAATTCGGTCATCGCGGGAACGACTTGCTCTGGCGTAATCTCTGGAAATGGGGGCAATCCCTGACCTTGTAATAAGGGTTTCATAAGCAAGTGTGATGAGATTTTATAGATGTATCTATTATCTCTCGATCTACATCGGATGCTGTGTCTGGTTTACCGTCACTATTACCAAGTTGTACGAACTACGAGCAAATCCCTACATCAGCTCGTTCGATTACTTCTTGAGCATATCCATTATGTTCCCATACACCTGTTACCGTTCCAGCAATACCGACAATGAAAATACCTAAGACAGGAATACGTTCTAACTTTTTAAACTCAGCAATCTGGTAGCATCGACAATCTCCGGTTGAGACAAGTCGCGCCCAATGTTCGCAATTAAAACGGTATAATTCATATTGCCATTTTTCATGAAAATCTCGCGCCGAAACGTGCAACGATCGATTAACACGATCCCGATCGTGCGATTGTGTTTGGTCAACTTGAAAGTGATGCCAATCAATTTGCCAAATTTCTAATCTACCAGTATCTTTTTCTTTACCACTGTGAATAGGTTCCCATGCTAGAGATTCCCAATCGTTAAGTTGGACTGAGTAGTGTAAAATGTTGGGGTTGATGCGATCGCGATGCTGGAGCAACCGCCCATAATCTGGATGAGCGAAATTGCGATCGATTAGGGTATGAATATTTTGCATTCTACACTACCTTACAATTTTGTTTTTGCTTTAAACTGAGCATAAAACTCTTTGGGAGCGACATCGAAATATCTGAACAGTGCCGGACACAGCCATCCTTCCCGATCTAAATCTGCACTGTAATACCAATTTCCGCTCAGTTCTGCTCGTCGCCAATCAAATTTGAGCTGATAGCCAGGAAAAGGAGATCCAAAAAATATCAAGCTAAATCCCGACTCGGCATCAGGAATCTGAGTTACCATGCGTTCGATAATATCATCCGCTCCCGATACAAACGGCTCTTGGATGAGTCCGACTTTTTCATCATCGAATACCCACATCTCATCGTACTTGTAAGAATGAATTACCACGATCGAATTCATAATCATTTGCTCTAGATATTTTTATCAATCATTTCCGATCTGGTGCGTTACGCTACGCGATAACACACCCTACACATCAATTGATAGCTGACGTTCGATCGAGATAAAATATCCGGATCGATCGCGAGTTATTATTTCAAAAGTCCTTCGATATCTTTAGCGATATCTTTCGGATCGGTATTCGAGCCGTAGCGTTTGACAACATTACCACTACCATCGACTAAGAACTTGGTAAAGTTCCATTTAATCGCCTCCGTTCCCAAAATTCCTGGTGCGGATTTCTCTAAATACTTAAACAGTGGATGAGCATTGGCACCATTGACATCGACTTTCTCGAATAGGGGAAAAGACACCCCAAATCTGGTTTCACAAAAAGATTGAATAGTTGCCGCACTACCTGGTTCCTGTTGTCCGAATTGGTTGCAGGGAAAACCCAATACCGCAAAGCCTTTGCTGGCATATTTATCGTACAACTCTTGCAAACCTTTGTATTGAGGCGTGAAACCACACGCGCTAGCGGTATTGACGACGAGCAAAACTTTATCGCGATAGGTACTCAGCTCGATCGGTTGACCTTCGATACTGGTGGCGGAAAAGTCGTAAACTGTGGATGACATAAAGATGTTCTCGGTGGTGGGTACTAGTCTACTTATTATTATTGAACTACTCGGAACTTGCTAGGTGTGATGAAGCGACTCTTGATTTTGGGTGGGACTGGAGATGCGGTAAGATTGGCGAATCTAGCGATCGATCTCCCTGGATTGGTGGCTATTACCAGTCTCGCGGGGAGAACTAGCGCACCAAAAAGTCTCGTCGGCGATGTTCGCAGTGGTGGGTTTGGTGGTGAAGCTGGTTTAGTAAAATATTTGCAAACTGAGCAGATCGATCTGCTGATTGATGCGACTCATCCTTTTGCGGCTCAAATGTCGCGAACTGCGGCAACTGCGGCAACTACAGTGGGAATACCTAGATTGATGCTGCTTCGCCCTGGGTGGACGCGTTCGCCTGAAGACAAGTGGATTGAAGTCGAGAGTGTTGAGGCGGCTGTACAGGTGATTCCGGCTAGCGCACAGCGGATCTTTATAACGATCGGCAGGCAGCAACTCGCGCCGTTTGCAACTCTGACAGATAAATGGTGTTTGATGCGATCGATCGATCCTCCCGATCCGAGGATCTCATTACCTCCAGGTAAGTTATTACTCGATCGCGGGCCATTTCATCTAGAGGGAGAACGCGAATTACTCAGAGAGTATCAGATTCAAGCGATCGTTAGTAAAAATAGCGGTGGTGATGCGACTTATGCCAAGATTATTGCAGCCCGAGAGTTGGGTTTGCCTGTGATTATGGTACGGCGTCCGATGGTGCCTGATGGGGAAATAGTTACAGATGTGGCGGGTGCGGTTGAATGGTTAATCGATCGACTTTCAATCCGGTTCGGTTAATTCAATAGCTGCCTTTTGGTTGTGCTGGGTGTACCTATTATTTGGTGGATCGATGCGGTCGTCCACAACGCACGATGTTCAAAATTTTCGTTAATGAATCATTCAATCGCAGCATCATCAGTTGTGAGCTAAAATAGCGCAATCTCTACAGATATTTTTTGAGCTGGTCTCCAAGAAAATGTTCTCCAATGAACATTTTGATTTTTAAATAGGCACACCCCCAGGAGCATTCAAAAAGCGGACTAATTGTTGATTCGATCGATTAAAAAATACATTAAAAGTCGATGTTGATTCTTTTAACTAAAATCAGGGGTCTGCTCGGTGCAACACATGTGTAATTTATCTTCCGCATGTGTTACACAACTATCAATTATCAACTATCAACTGTTTAGCATCGATTACTTCCAACACTGATTTAGGTAAAAGTTTATCCTTAAACCAAATCACCTCACAGGGAAGATCGTTAGCATTTAATCCAGCCTTATCTAAATTCAACCGTTCTGAGATGGCTAAGATCAGATTCTTACAGCCAGACTTATGAACTTGAGCGAATTTTTTCTGTAAATATTCCGGTCGCCAATAACCGACGATTTCTAGGATATAGTCGCGTCCATCGGGATGCACCAATCGGAAATCGGGAATCATCACACTCCCAGGAATTGGGAGCAAATTTACTTCTCGCTCCAGTACCCAGTCGGTTTTGAGTTTGTCCCAGCGATCGGCAAAACTCGCTTCGAGCATACTATCATAAGATTTTCCTGGTGGATAGTGGGTTTCTAAGCCACATTTGTCGGTGAGGCTATAGCGTCCGATTTTGATATTTCCGGTATAAAAATCTTTGGTTTGGAGGGTTGCACTCAGGCTCCATTTTGTGACATGGAGAATTGCGGGAATTAATTTGGCGATCGCGAGTCCGTAGCGGGTGCTAGCTTTAAATAAACTAGTTGGACCATCGACTTTAATGGTAAAACCAGTATCGGCATCACCTTCGATATATGTCATCAATTGAAACAATTTCAGATATCGAAATAATAGCTTATATTGCCCAGGGACATTCCGATGGGCATTGATAGTTAGTTCGCTGGCTCGGTAAAATACACCCTGCACTTGGGAGAGATTGTAGCGATGAATTAATGCCACTGGATCGGGTGCGGTAAACTCGGTTAAAATCCGATTGTCTGGTAAATCGGCGTATAATCCTTGGGTAATCTGGGCGGGAATTATTTCGGCGTTCAATTCTTGGGAGAGATTGCTGGCAAGTGTCGCTAATGTGGCTTTACTATGCTCGACACTGGGGCTAGAAATAGCGGAAAGTGCATAAACACGTTCGCGTAAATCTGAAGGTGAAAGCGGACTGACAATCTCAAAGTTACTGAATGTTTGGCTCTTGAGTAGATGGGCAAATCCCCGCTTGACGCGAAAGTCGGGGCTATCGCCTTCTAGGTGCAAGAGCATCTCATCGAGTTGTCCCTGAGTGCCGCCTACAACAGATGTAAAGCAGTCGATAATCTCGATCGCCATCTGAATATGATGCGCGTCGATGTCGATGCGTTTGGGGACGATCGATTCGCCATTATATCGATAGATTAGGAGATCGCCAGGTAACATTTAGGCTTTAGGCTTTTGATTAAAATCCGTAACGTAGCGAAACACTAAAGGTATTATCTTTGTAAAGATTGGCGGTGGAGCCAAGGGTACGCCGAAAATCAATCTCTGCTGCATTCCAGCCTAAATATATCGCCGAGTTGGAGTTGGGATCTAAATCATAACTTAAACTTGCACCAAATGGATTGGTAGAAATATTGCGATCGAAGGCACTGACAAATCCGCCTACTTTCAACCTGTCGGTTACTTTCCAGTTAATATTAAAGATCGTTTTATTTTCGACAGATTCTGGTAACAAGTTACCAAAAAATTGGGTACCACCCATGGAGATATCGCCAAAGTTCACAGCTACTCCAGCATTGACAAAGCTTTGAGTGGAGCGGATCGGGAGAGATTGGAGCGTAATTAAGCCATCGATAATATAATTGGCATTGAATCCAAATACGAGATTATGGCGCGGATTGGAGCCGAGAGCGATCGATTGACTGGCATTAGCGGAAAGTTGACTAGCATACTCAGGATCGGAATTGAGATAACCGATCCCACCGATCCCAAAACTCAAGCCGCGCGGATTGACGATCGCATAATCAGTACCCACATAAGCTTTAATATGTGATGTAGTCTTGGGTTCAAATCCCGCATTGACGATCGCCCCAGTGTAATATCGCCAGAGGGTATTGTCAGTTAAATTCGTACCTGTAAAACTGATGTGCGGATAATAATCCGTGCGCTGACGGATGGTATCAGTATCCACCCTAGAGACATCCCGATTGAATACCGTGACGTATCCTTGCCCATAGGCATTTTGCAAGCCGCTAGAATTAAAGCCGAAGTTATTGAGATTGACATCGATGGGAACATTTCCGCCTTCTCCACCACCACTCGCGACGATGCGCGGATCTCGGAGCGTGATGTAGCGATATTCTCGCGAAAATTCGCGCTCGACGACTGGGGACATCCCTACCCAAATCGCTTGGTGACTGGCTCCAGGCTGAACTTGAGGATCGGTGCCAAAACTGGCAGCATAGCCAGTACCTGCTTGATATGTAGTCAGGCTACCATCGGGAATCCGCAGGGCATTTGCCGCTCGGTACAAGTTGGGATTGACGACAATTCGCGCACCTGGTTTGCCAGGAGCGATACTGGGCTGAAATTCTGGTAAGATTTGACCGATCGCACTAGTCAAGGCAGTTGCCAATTGATTGCGATCGCCATCAATATAATTTAGCGATCGAATTAGACATCAAAGATCAAATCGGTATTGCGAAAATTACCCGATTCAAATCCTGATGTGACTACGGTGGTGGTAACGTGTGAAACCTTATTCCCATTCAGCACAAATTGGGTGGAAAATGGATCTACTACTTTGGGAGCTAAAACTTGGGGTGCAATAATAAAGCGTGGATCTCTAGTCGCGGCTGGATTGGGTGCAAGGGGTGCATTTGATGAGGGCACTGCGGGGGTATTGTTTGGTGCAAAAATCAGCTCCGGTGTCAGCACGGAATTAATCGGCACGAGGAGCGGATTGCTGGGTGGTAGCAGTCCTGGCAAGAGATTGGGAGTGATGATAATGGGCAAATTCACGGGTAGAGGAGCAGTTACTTGAGCAACTTGCCGATCTCCTAGTGGATTATGATTACGATTTTTATCAACTAGATCCCTACTGGTAGCATTCACTAATAGTTCTGAGGCAATATCATCAAACCCGTCAGCGGCTGCATCTATTGGTGGTGTTTGAGCGATGGCATCACCACCCAGCGCAAGACACCAACTAGCGATCGCCATGCCACAGTAGGTTAATGTAAATTTAGTCTTAAAATTGGCGAGTAATTGCAAATACATCACAAGCAACATTGCTCCAACAATTAATTCTCTGTTTTCAGAGATCTAGCTACTGAGTTCAGAAAAAATATCCATCCCTGTTCGTTCCGTCAGCGTTATCTGCGTCGAAATCAACCAGAGATGGATAAATTTTTGATGAGGAGCGAAGATCGAGCCTATTTATTGTTCAATGGAATAAAGGATAAACCCGCCGCAGAACCAGTATAAGTGTACTTTACTTTGGTTTGATTGGTATCCAACGCGTTGGTAGTCTTGAGGGTGTTATTAGTTGTGGCACCACTTTGGCTATTGACATCGCTGTTGCGAGTATTGTCATTGTTGCCGCCTTTGCTAGTATTCACATTGGCACTGCTAATGTCACTAGAGGTAACATTGCTATTGCGAACGTTACTGCTAGTCTCGTTACTGCTATTTACGTTACTGGCGGTAACATTGCTATTGCGAACGTTACTACTAGTCTCGTTACTGCTATTTACGTTACTGAGGGTAGCATTGCTGTTGCGAACATCACTGGCGTTAGCATTGCCACTGTTGACATTGCTGGCGGTGTCGTTGTTGCTGTTGAATTGACTTTCTGTTGTTTTAGTCGTGCCACCACTGCTCCCAGTACCAGTAGTACCGTTGCTAGTAGTACCTGCATTTACATTGCTTGCTGCCAAGCTAGTGCTGCCAGCCCCAATGCTGCTACCATTGCTACTGCCATCGGTGGCAGCTTTGTTGTCTGTGACGTTATTGGTAGTGGATTTGATATCGTTGGCGTAAGTGCTGCCAGACTTGACATCGCTGGCGTCGGCATTACCAGTTTTGCGATCGCTAGCATTATTAGCAGCCGTTTTGACATCGCTGGCACTAGTATCACCAGTTTTGCGATCGCTAGCACTATTAGCAGCCGTTTTGACATCACTGGCGGTAGTATTACCCGTTTTGACATCACTGGCTGTAACGCTACTGTAATTGTCGTAGTTAGCGTTTTTGGTGGTAGTAGCCAATGTATCTGATTTGTTCTCCTGACGGGTGTTGAAATCAACACGATCGGAAGTATCGTACTTTTTGCTCACATCGCTGGTATTCAGATATGTGAAGACTACTGGTTGGCTAAAGCCTCGGGCACTGGCAGTCGTACCTGCATTGGAACCAGAGGTGATGGTAGCTGAACTGGCTGTGCTTTCCGTTTCACCAGTTGCTACGGCGGCGGAGAGTTCGCGGACTCCACTCGATCCATTTCCAGTTGCATTGCCACCAGGGACGATCGACAGACCGCCGCTAGCAGAGCTACCATCAAACTCGATCGATACCGCAGCTGCAGTAGTACCAGTGGTCGCAGGTAAAGCCTGAGCCGCTAGGGGGAGAAAATAGCACCAGCCGCGAGAGCTAGTGTAATTTTAGATGATAAATTCATAATTTTGAGCTTCTTTTTTGACAGTGATTAATGTCCAATTCGTAGCAAGTTTTCGCTCGAATCTGGCTCGTCAGTAAACTGCTTTAGCATCATGGTTGCTAAGTTTCAATTTGAAACCATCGCTCGATCGCTCGAATTGATGTATTTTTTATAAGTGAACACCAATATCTATTACTTGACATACTTCATGACATGTCAAGCATCAAAATCTGTCTTTTGATTTGAATTAACACAATGATAAAACGTTCGCAATATCATTGTGTTGAAGCCGATCGTTGTGAAAACTTTGGCAGTAGATTTCGAGCTACAAATTCATCAATTTTTGATGACTATTGTTGATGTAGTCGATCGATAGTCGAGCAAAACTTCATTAGCTTCAGCATACGACTCATTCAAAAATTTGACAATGGCTATCCAGCTATTTGGGCGATCGAGCTGACAAATATGGAAAACTACTACATTAATTAAGCTATATGACTGAAATATTCGTAAAATCTTTACATCGGATGATTGAATTAGCTAAATTAGTGTTGCGCGATACGAATTTAATGGCATAATATATGCTACCTGTGCTAAGGTGTGTAATGAGCAATGTTACTTACAGCCATGAAGACATCAAGCTTGCAAAATTTATGTCTTCAGCGAATACGAACGTTCTCGTGATAATTTCATCATTTATCTACTCCATTTGATTCTCACGAAAAGTAAATAAATCGAATGTTTTAGGTTCCTAGTGCGATCGAATCTAGAGTAGTGGAGTGCTAAATGAAGTCTCGTTTTGATAACTAGTCAAGAATATTACCCTCAGCGCGGATGAAAGTCGATCGTCCGATCGGCACTAATTCGCGATCGCCAATTCCCGCTGAGGCTGAGTAGATTTTACTAACTGCAATATCGAAAATTGCGATCGCTAATGTTCGGTAATAGTGGCTCGACAGGGACACAATTAACAGTTGACAGCGATTCGCGCTCCTCGGCTCTGCCGAGGGTTTAGCGCGATCGAGAGAGCGAAGTTTTTAGGGTGGGGATTTAGCCTCACAGCGAGGATGATTCGGCGGTAGATGGTCTGGTGGCTGTGGGATAATGTCGATCGATCGGTAACGAATGGAACATCTCCATCGCCACAGCATTCAACAGAGATATGCGCTAGTGATGCAGATAACTACACAGTTTGAGATGGAACCAGCTCTATGTCAACTGTCAACTGTCAACTATCAACTGTTTAAGTACCTTGGTATCGTTCCATGTACACTAATGATTGTCTGCCGATCGGAGCGTGCGATCGGGAAAATGATGATTAGTTAGGGTACGCATCGCAAACCGTAGCTAATTGACTGTCAACGTCGGGCACCATATCCCTATGGGCGGTACAGATATTGTATCGATCCGCACCTTCGGCAAATTTGACTGCGTGCTAGCTTGAAGGATGCTCGAATAGGTATTTTTTGACGATCTGACGCTCGTCAGTCCCATCGCTATTTTGACATAGAGGTCGAGCCAAGAGTGAAAGCTAAGCCTAATCACGAATCCACCCAATCTCAATTGACAATCAATCCACCAGATAGTTCCCGTCGCTGGCTCAAGTTGTTTTTAAAAACTGGCAGTGCGATCGGGTTGGGTTTGTTCTTGTTATTGATAATTGGGATTGGTTTTGGACAATGGTGGGCAAAACGTCATCTCGCACCATTAGTCGCTCAAGAACTCACCAAGAGTCTCAAACGTCCGATCGATCTGGGGAAGATTGAAGATATTTGGCTCAATGAAGTGCGGCTGGGTAATACTAAAATTCCGGTTAATGGTAATGATTTGACTCAGGTGGAGGTGCCGCAGGTTGTTATCAATTTCAACCCATTTAAATTATTACTCGATCGCACCTTGAAATTAGATATTCGGCTGGTTAATCCTCGGTTGAGTGTTGCTCAAAATGCGCTGGGAGATTGGGTGAATATTCCCCAGCAAGATAAGAAGACACCGCCACCGCTAAAAATTGAAATTGGTAAAATCCAGCTTGATGAGGCACAGGTAACGATCGTTCCTTATAGTAAAAGTCCTCGACCGATTACTATTAGTAAACTCAATCTTCAAGCTGATGTTAATGACAGTCAAGATCGAGTCAGTTATCGCGGTGATGCTCGGTTTAATCAGAGCGGACAGGTACAGATCGATGGTAATAGTACGATCGCCAGTGGTGAGACGCAGCTATCAGTCAAGGGGCAACAACTAGATGCAGCAGCAGCGACTCAAATTGTCAAAATACCTCAAGTTGCAGTCATCAATGGGACTGTCGATGGTGAGGCACAGATTGCAGTTCAGCCTCAAAAATACCTGCGAATTAATAGTAATTTATTAGTACGTAATGGCAAAATTGTGGTCGATAATGTGCCGCGCAGTTTGGATGAGATTAATGGCTTTATCCAAATATCAGAGCGCGATGTCAACCTCAAGAATGTCACAGGTAAGTACGATCGCGTAGCTGGATTGATAAATGGTAATCTCAATTACAATACGGGCTTTAATATTAATGCTAAAACTGGCTCGGTATCGCTACCGGATGTTCTCAAAAGTATCGATATCAAATCACCTTTGCCTGTAGCTGGTGCCGTAGTCGCACAGTTGCAATTGACAGGCAAATTAGACCGTCCGGTGCTAGCAGGGAAGTTTAATAATAGTCAGATCGGTCAAGTCGATCGCGTTCAAATCGATCGCATCAGTGGTAACTTTAGATTAGCCGATCGTCGGATCGAAGTAGATGCGATCGCACAACCGAAACTAGGTGGCAAAGTCACGACTCAAGGGGAGATCCAGCTTTTAAAAACTCCGCAGGTGCGCTTTGATGTGCAGGGACGGCTCCCTGGAGATCTGCTCAGCCAGCTCTACGGTGCGCGATTGCCATCACCAGTCAAGATCGGGGAGACATCGGTACGCGGGACGATTGGGGGTACAGGCGCGGATATCTACACCAATCTGCGAGTAAATGCACCCCTGGCTAGTTATCCAGCCAGTGCCGATCTTCAGATTACCCCGCAAGGCAAAGTGCTCGTGCGTGGTGCCAATGTCGCAGTGGCTGGCGGCAAGATCGCCGCAACTGGAGAAATTACCAAAACTAATTGGCAACTCAATCTGCAACCACAGAATCTTGATACTCAGCAATTAGCCAAAATTGGGGGGATAAATTTAGCTGCTAACTATGGTGGCAAATTGAGGGGAAATATTCAAGCGCAGGGTTTGAATAATGACCTAGAAATCGATCGCATTCAGGCGATTGGTACGCTAAATTTACAGTTGGCTGCTGGACAAGTTACCGCTAGTCAACTGAGGATCGATCGTGGTAAATGGCAAGCTAATGTTGGTAGTAACGCTCTCGATCTACAACGACTGATTATTAGTAAACCGCTCGATGCTAATCTACCACAATCTGGATTAGCACCGTCCGCGATCGCCGGAAGCGATCTTCAGATTCCAGCAGGTATCGCTAGTGGGAATTTTCAGGTTGGTGGCAATAGTCTCAAGCAAATTACTCCCGATAATATCGTCGCACGAGGACAGGGGAGCGTTCAGCTCAAAGCTGGCAAGATTCAATCGAATAATCTCAATATTAGTAATGGTAACTGGCAAGGTCTTTTTACTACCAGAAATTTCCAATTAGCAGAATTTAGTTCGCAAATTCGCGGACGACTCACTGGTAAATTCAATCTTACAGGTAATCTCCAGCAGTTTACACCCGCGTCAATTCGTGGCATGGGCAGTGGTACGATCGATTTAGCTCAGGGTAAAGTTGTCGGTAATAATTTACAGATCGATCGCGGTAAATTTCAGGGAAACCTCCAAGCGACATCATTAGTGCTTGGTGGTTTGGCTCCTCAAGTACCGCTAAAGTTTCGAAAAGCAAGGATTGATAGTAATGTCCAGATTGCCGGAAATATTCAATCGCTCAAGCCTGAATATATCTCAGTTGTGGGTACTGGTGAGCTGAGCCTAGCTGATGGTAAAGTACGCGCCACAGATCTAAAATTAGAAGATGGAAATTTTTCGAGTAATCTCGCGATCGCCAATTTTAAAATCGGCAGTATTAATACCCAATTATCACCCCAATTACAAGCAGGTAAAATTACAGGCAATTTTAATGTTGCCGGAAATATCGCTCGGCTAACACCAACAGCAATTCGCGCTAATGGTAATAGTATTATAGCTTTAACAAATGGTGGCAAAATTACTGCGAATAATATCAAACTTACTACCGGACAATGGGAAAGCGATCTGGCTTTTAGAGGGTTTAAGTTAGGCTTAGTAAATCAAAATTTACCATTACCAATTCAAGCCGGACTACTATCTGGAAACTTTCGAGCAGCAGGAAATTTTAACTACCCAGAATTAGGCAAGATCTCAGCTAGAGGTAACGGACAGATTAGAAGTATCCTCGGTGGCAATATCCGAGTCAACGATCTAGCCGTCAATAATGGTAAGTGGCAAAGTCAGGTGATTGTAGACAGACTAAACATCGGTGAACTAGTAAAATCTGCTCCTCAACCGATCGGGATAGCGGCTAAGAGCCAAAATCGATTAACCGGACAATTAAGTGCTGACTGGCAGATTGGCGGCGATCTACTTAATAATAACCTCGCCAGTCTCCAAGTATTAGGGCAAACAAAATTAACCGATCTCCAAGTCGGAGCGATAAAATTCGATCGCAATTTGAGTGGTAATATTCAAGCCAATCCCGGACAAGGTGTAGATATTAATTTTGCTGGTACGAGCGATCGCTTGGCACTATCCCTCGATCGCAATTTACAACCCCAAAGTTTTGAGATCCAACAGCAACAGATCGCCGCCACCGGGAATGTCGATGGTAAACTACTGGCGATCGATCTCCAGAGATTACCGCTAAGTTTATTACAACCGTGGATTCCCAAAGGTGCGGGGATTCAAGCATATCGATTTGATGGAATTGCCAAGGGTAATCTCGATGTCAATCTGACTGACTATCAGGTGACGGCTAGAGAGCTGGAAATCACCAAACCGACCTTCGGTGCCTTTGAGGGCGATCGATTGCTTGCCAATTTCCGCTATGCTAACGGACAACTCGCCGTTAATAATACCGAACTGCAACGCGGCACCCGTACCTACCGGATCGTGGCTGCTAGTCTGACACCTGGAGCCAGTACACCCACCTTCCAAGCCAAATTCCAAGTCCCGAGCGGCAATATTGAAGATATCCGCAACTTACTCCAGATCTTTAGTACCCAAGATGTCTTTACACCACTCAATCGGCGGAGATACGGCACCGCCGCCGATCTCAACGCCCAAACCGAGAAAATAGCCAATCGCCCCCAACCCCTCTACAACGAGCTGCGGCGACTCTCAGAACTGCGACGGTGGTTGGATCGCGAGACAGCTCTCCAGCAGGACAATATGACCATTCCAGATGCGGGGAACCTCCAAGGCGAATTTAGTGGTGACATCGCGATCGCCAGTAGCCCCCAAGCCGGACTCACCAGTGATTTCAACATCGTCGGTGCCAACTGGCAGCTCGAACGCTATCGCCTCGACACAATCCTCGCCAAAGGCAACTGGCGCAACGGCAAACTCCGGCTCGAACCGCTCAATTTGACCATTCAGGATAGCCAAATCGACATCGCTGGCGATTTTGGGTTATTTAACCAAAACGCCACCGTCAACGTCCGTAACTTCCCCGTAGAGTCCCTGACTAGCCTCACCACCATCCCTGTCGATGTCCGTGGGGGTGTCAACCTCTTTGCCCAAATTAGCGGCAATCTCGCCAATCCTCGCGCCAGTGGTGAGATCTCCCTCAGCAACGGACAACTGAACAATACCAAACTTCAGAATGCCACAGGTAGCTTCAACTACTGGGATGGACGCCTAAACTTCCTCAGCGATGCCACTTTCGCCGATCGACCGCTCATCGATCGCGAAGATCGGCTGAAAATTACTGGCAGTATCCCCTACCAACTCCCCTTCGCCCTCAAGCCACCCGCTACCAATGACATCAAAATCGATTTGAGCTTGCAAAACCAGGGCTTACAGATCCTGGATGTCTTTAGTCAACAACAACTACGCTGGATCGATGGACAAGGTAAAATATCCCTGAGAATCGACGGCAAAATGCAGCCAAATGGAGAGCCGGAAAGATTAACTGCTAGCGGGATCGCCAACATTGCCAACGGCAGAATCAAAAGTGTCGCACTACCCGAACCCTTAACCGATATTAATGGCGATATTGTCTTTGATTTCGATCGGATTGACGTCCAAAAATTGACTGGCAAATTCAATCGCGGGCAAGTTACTGTCGCCGGAATTATCCCCATCGCTGACTCCTTCTCGATCGAACCGAGCAAACAGCTCAGCGTCCAGATGGACGGCATCGCTATCAATCTCAAAGACAAATATAACGGTGATGTCAATGGTAAACTCACACTCCTCGGTACCGCCCTCACCCCGATTTTGACTGGCAATGTCCAACTCAGTAACGGACAAGTCTTCTTGCCAGACACATCTAGTACCACAACTACCACCGTGCTGGGCATCCAGCCAGCCATCCCCGCCGCACCGCCAAATGCCAATGCTCTCCAGCTCCGCAACCTCCAGGTGACTTTGGGCGATAACCTCCAAATCACCCGCGCGCCGATTTTGAATTTTGTGGCTACTGGCAAAATCGATCTCGATGGTACCATCGACAACCCGCGCCCCTTCGGTCAAGTTCAGCTCCAAAAAGGATCGGTCAACCTCTTTACCACCCAATTTCGCCTCGCCAGTGGTGCCCAGACAGCCGACTTCTTCCCCACCTTGGGCGCAGATCCAGTACTCAACCTCCGCCTCTTTGCCAGAACGCTCGAAAGTGCCACTAATCCCCTCATTCAAAAGAACTCTAACGCCCGCATTGATGCCAATGGTGAAATCAATCGCCCTGCTGATTTTTATACCACCAACTTCGGTTCCGTCCAAACAGTGCAAGTCGAAGCGCGGATCGCGGGACTAGCAAGTCAACTCACCCAACGACTCGAACTCACGAGTAGCCCCGCCCGCAGCCAGCCAGAAATCGTCCTCCTCTTGGGCGGTGCTCTCGCCGAACGCCTCACTTCTGGTGGCGATCTCGGACTCGGAGCCATCAGCCTCGCGAGTTCCAATCTGCTCAATAGCATCCAAGATCGGATCGGCGATGTCCTCAATCTGAGCGACTTTCGACTCTATCCAGCGATTACCAAAGGCTCAACAACTAGTGCTAATTCCACGTTTGGCATCGCCGCCGAAATTGGCACCGAAATCACGCCCAAATTCTCGGCTTCAGTCTTTAAAATTCTCACCAATAGTGAATCACCATTCTACAGCCTCCGCTACCGCGTCAGCGACCAAATCCTGATCCGTGGCTCCACCAATCTCTTCGGCGAAAATCGCGCGATTGTAGAGTTTGAACAAAGATTTTAGGCAGTGCTGAATTCAGTTGAGGTAAGGTGTGTTGGGCTGCTGCCATAACGCACCAGTATCCAATTTCCAGGATCTGCTTGAGGATCGCCATCGTAAATAGGGCTTGCTGAATAAGTCATACGATCGAGTGAGCGAATCTCGAAGCACGCTCACTCGAAGCGCGTCGTCTAGCGACGATCGCCAATGATAATTTTTAGTTAAGCTCAAAGGAGATACAAGCAAGATTTCTAATCG
>NZ_JBGSPA010000150.1:0-13040 GCF_041738855.1 Chamaesiphon sp.
ACCGCTAATTATCAACAAGCAGAGCTTATTGATAATAATTTATGAAACACTTAGTTTTTGAGG
Source organism: Chamaesiphon sp. (assembly GCF_041738855.1). Taxonomy (GTDB): domain Bacteria; phylum Cyanobacteriota; class Cyanobacteriia; order Cyanobacteriales; family Chamaesiphonaceae; genus Chamaesiphon. The sequence goes on from NZ_JBGSPA010000150.1 coordinate 64, forward strand.
ATTGGTAGTGATTGGCTCAAACACAGTCAGGTAATTGATTTGATGATGAGGCTAGCCTCATCGAACTCAGGTTAGTAAAGCTGATGACTGCCAAGTCGATGTTATTGGGGAAAACCTGAACGCGATCGACTCGATAGCTACTGCCATCGGGTGTGACTAGCTCACAGCCGCTGGTTTTTACCAACTGAGCTATAGTCAGAACCTGATAAGTATTGCCATTTTTCTGAATAATCACCCCAGCACCGCGTTCGCATTTAGTAATTTGGACGGTGGTTTGGCTGGCGATTTGTGTGACTTGGACTGGGGACAAAGCTAGCACAGATGGAATGTAACTGAGTAGGGCGATTGCGCCAATCCAACCATTTATCGACAGGTGATTTTTCATCTTGAGTAAAAAATATCCGACCTGATTAAATACTAACACTCAAATATGAGGTCATCGGCGGGAATTGGCGATCGCTTTGACAGACAGCAAGCTGTGCGAGTGAGCCATAAATCGCTATGCTAGAGCAGAAGATTATATAAAGATCGATATGAGCTTGGAATATCCCGACAATTTACGCTACGTAGATACACATGAGTATGTAGGCTTAGCCGCAGACGTTGCCACCATCGGCGTGAGTGCCTTTGCGGTAGATCAGTTGGGAGATATCGTCTTTGTCGAATTGCCAGAGGTTGGCGACACGCTCGTCAAGGGTAGTGCTTTTGGCTCGATCGAATCTGTCAAAGCAGTTGAAGATCTCAAAGCCCCAATTAGTGGCAAAGTGATCGATCGCAATGATAAAGCAATCGACGCTCCAGAAATCATTAGCACCGATCCCTATACTGCTGGCTGGCTGCTAAAAATCCAAGTCGCAGATACCAGCGAACTTGATGGCACATTCTCAGCGACTGAATATCGCGTTAAAGTTGAGGGTGCATAGGGAACTCTGAGGTAAGGGCATGGATTGAAGCTAGATTAACTTGACAAAATACTCACTTTCTACGTGCCCAAACCTAGCTAAATCTATTACATTTAAATACAGTATTCCTCATCAACTCGATTTCTATGACGCAATCTCTACCTCGGTTTACTCAGGCTGCTGATGTCTCTAGTGCTACCGCCGCCAACCCGTGGGCGGCTGCTGAGTTTATGCAACGGCATATTGGGCCACAACCAGCAGATATCGATCGGATGTTGAGGATACTAGGTGTATCTAGTTTGGCTGAATTGATCGATCGCACAGTACCAGCCGCGATTCAATTGCAACAACCGTTAGCAATTGAAACGGTCAAGAGCGAATATATAGTACTCAATCAGCTCAAACAAATTGCGGCAAAAAATCAAGTTTTCCGCTCGTATATTGGGATGGGCTATGCCAATTGCATTACGCCTACAGTTATTCAAAGAAACATCTTAGAGAATCCTGGTTGGTACACTCAATATACGCCTTACCAACCCGAAATTTCCCAGGGCAGACTCGAAGCTTTGCTCAATTATCAGACCATGATTATGGATCTGACAGGGATGGCGATCGCCAATGCCTCGCTACTGGATGAAGGCACAGCAGCAGCCGAAGCCATGAGTATGAGCTATGGTATTCAGAAAACGAAATTCAATACGTTCTGGGTATCGGAAGCTTGCCATCCCCAAACTATTGACGTAATTAAAACCCGTGCGCTGCCATTAGGGATTGAAGTCGTAGTTGGCAACCATCGAGCGATCGATTTCAGTCGAGAAATATTTGGGATGTTATTACAATATCCTGCAACTGACGGGGCTGTTTATGATTATCAAGAAACAATCGCACAAGCTCACCAAGCGGGTGCCATTGTTACCGTCGCCGCCGATTTACTCAGCCTGACATTGCTCAAACCACCAGGCGAATTTGGTGCAGATATCGTCGTCGGCAACACCCAACGGTTCGGCATCCCATTAGGATATGGTGGCCCTCATGCTGCCTACTTTGCGACCAAAGATGCTTACAAACGCCAGATTCCTGGGCGATTAGTCGGCGTATCCAAAGACAAGCGTGGCAAAACCGCCCTCCGACTAGCACTTCAAACGCGCGAACAACATATCCGCAGAGACAAAGCAACGAGTAATATTTGTACCGCCCAAGTCCTGCTGGCAATTATGGCGGGAATGTATGCGGTTTATCATGGTGGTGAAGGTTTGAAAGCGATCGCCACACGCATTCACCACCTGACTACCACCCTCGCCACTGGCGTAACCAAACTAGGTTACTCGATCGGTGATGCGCCCTATTTTGATACGCTTCAGGTAAAAATAGCTGGGAATGCTACCGCCATCTTAGAACGGGCAAAATCCCAGCAAATCAACTTGAGATCGATCGATGCTAATAACATTGGTATATCGATCGATGAAACCACTACACCTGCCGATGTGATGGACTTATGGCGGATTTTTGCAGGCGATAAAGCCCCCGATTTCACTTACTCCGAAATCGAGACTAGTAGCTCGACTTCCAGCATCCAAACCTCAACATTAGCCCGTACCTCCGAGTACCTGACTCACCCAGTTTTTAAAAATTATCACTCTGAAACCGAGCTACTGCGTTACATCACCCGCCTGCAATCCAAGGATCTGTCGCTTACTCACGGCATGATTCCCCTCGGTTCCTGCACCATGAAACTCAATTCCACCTCCGAGATGGTACCCGTAACCTGGGCAGAATTTGGGCAAATTCACCCCTTCGCACCTGTAGAACAGGCTCAAGGGTATCAAGTGTTATTTGACGACCTCGAACGCTGGCTGGCCGAAATTACTGGCTTTGACGCGATCTCTCTCCAACCCAATGCGGGTTCCCAAGGCGAATACGCCGGACTCTTAGTCATCCGTGAATATCACCACCAGCGCGGCGATATCGAGCGAAATGTCTGCCTGATCCCCCAATCTGCCCACGGCACCAACCCCGCCAGCGCAGTTATGGCAGGGATGCAGGTAGTACCGATCGCGTGTGACAATGATGGCAACATTGACGTAGCAGACTTACGCGCCAAAGCCACCAAACATGCAGACAAACTAGCCGCCCTCATGGTGACGTATCCCTCCACCCACGGCGTATTTGAAGAAGCGATTGTCGAGATTTGCGCGATCGTCCACGAACATGGCGGTCAAGTCTACATGGATGGTGCCAACCTCAACGCCCAAGTCGGATTATGTCGCCCTGGCGATTTCGGCGCAGATGTCTGTCACCTCAACCTCCACAAAACCTTCTGCATCCCTCACGGTGGCGGCGGCCCAGGCATGGGACCGATCGGTGTCATGGCACATCTCGCCCCCTATCTCCCCACCCACAAAGTCATCCCCATGGGCGGCACCCAAGGCATCGGCGCAGTCTCCGCCGCTCCTTGGAGTAGCGCGAGCATTTTACCGATTTCCTGGGTCTACATCGCCCTCATGGGTGGAGCTGGTCTGAAATTAGCCACCGAAGTAGCCATCCTCAATGCCAACTACATCGCCAAACGGTTAGAAAATCACTACGCCGTTCTCTACAAAGGCACCAACGGCTTCGTCGCCCACGAGTGCATCCTCGACCTACGCGAGTTCAAAAAGACCGCCGAAATCGAAGTCGATGACATCGCCAAACGCCTAATCGACTATGGTTTCCATCCCCCCACCGTATCCTGGCCAGTTGCCGGAACGGTAATGGTCGAGCCCACCGAAAGCGAATCACTAGCCGAACTCGATCGCTTTTGTGATGCGATGATCGCCATCCGTGAAGAGATCCACGAAATCGAAATCGGCAATGTGGATAAACAGAATAATGTGCTGAAAAATGCCCCACACACGATCGTCGATCTAGTCGATGCTAATTGGGATCGTCCTTATAGTCGTGAGCAAGCAGTGTTTCCTGTGGCTGGGTTGCAGGACTATAAGTTCTGGCCAGCAGTAGGCCGGATCGATCAGGCTTATGGGGACAGGAATCTCGTTTGTTCTTGTCTACCGATGGATGCCTATAGCCAGGAATAGAACTAGAGACAGGGTAGGGGTAATTCATGAAGCGGCGGTTTTATTCGGAGGGAACCTCCGAATAAAAAACCGACAAGACATTACCCCTACCCTAAACCTCAGTAAAAGATAGATTGGAAAGAGCGAGCGGACAATTCGATCGACTATCATAGGATCGCGCGGTACTGTAAGAAATGGTGATGGCATGATTACCCAAGAGCTAAAACAACAAATTTTGTCTTTATCGTCAGACGAACAATATGAGATCGTCCGGTTAATTCAGGAGAAAACTAACTCATGGACTGGGATTACTAAAACACCTGGAGTTGTTGGTGGCGATGCTTGTATTAGAAATATGCGAATTCCAGTTTGGAGCCTAGTTGAATACCGCCAAATGGGGGCTAATGATGACAAAATCCTTGAAGCCTATCCTCAATTGACAGCAGCAGATTTAGCTAATGCGTGGGCTTATGCTGAGACTTTTTCTACTGAAATTGCCCAAGCAATTGCTGAGAATCAGGAAGCATAGATGATTAAGTTATATGCTGACGAGAATTTTGAACTTCCAGTAGTGAAACGGCTCAGAGAAAAAGGCTATGATGTCCTAACGACAAGAGAAGCAGGAAAGGATAATCAAAGAATTCCTGATGAAGACGTGTTGGACTTTGCCATTAGCCAAAATCGAGCAGTGATAACATTAAATTACAATCACTTCAAAAATCTCCACAAGCAGGTGAAAACTCATAGTGGGATTATAATTTGTAGTAGGAATGATGATTGGGATATTTTTGCTGATTGTATCGACATGGCACTACGAAACGAAGAATAGATTGATGGTAAATTAATTCGGATAAATCGTCCTGCTAAATAGCATTCTAGAGAGTAAACAGATCGTGGTGTTTTTACACTCTCTATCAGAGAATCGATTTTACTAACTGTTGAAGATTGGTGATGTTACTTCGCTCAGAATATTCTAGATTCGGTTGATAGATTTAGATATATTTTAGTTGGCATGGTACATATTCCTCTACCCACAGCGTATTTGGATCGGCGATCGTTCACTAGCAGCAACGATCGCCATTCATGCAGAAACACCTCAATTCCTAGATCGAAGGGTAGAGTCGAGAACCTACGCCGCAATTCAAATAATACTCCCACCAAGCGGCAGGGTATAGATAGCAACACCGAAACATCAAAATTTGGCTAGAATTTTAAGAGGGAGCATCAATTAAATCGCCCATATTATCCCAGGTTTGCATCGATCCACAAATGTGCGTAGGTGGATATATCCGAAAAGTGTATGATGAACGCCAATCCTCAACTTATGACAGCGGTGGAACAGCTCGGTTATCGAGTGACTTGTGGGGATGTTGTGACCCATACTGGTATTCACCTAGAAGCAGCGCGTTCGGGATTGCTGGCTTTGGCAAATCAAACTGGGGGACATCTTCAGGTAACCGATACGGGCGAAGTAATTTATGTCTTATCGCCAGACTTTCGGCAAATCTTGCTCCGGCAGAATTTCCGACTCCAATTGCAGGTTTGGATCGATCGATTCTCGTCAGTCGTGTTTTATCTGGTCAAGATCTCATTTGGCATTTTGCTGATTACTTCAATTAGTGTTGTCTATCTGACGATCCTTGCGATTACATTAGCCGCGCTATTTAGTAATGATAGTAGTGGTGACTGCGGTGACGGTGGTGGTACTTGTGTGTTGGGTATTTTTGATTGGGGTGGTAGTTCTAATCATGCTCATACAATTGCACCAACTCATCCAGATTTAGCCCCACTACCCATCCGTGCCAAAACACAGCGCAAACCAATCAATTTTTTGGAAGCAGTGTTTTCGGTCTTGTTTGGGGATGGCAATCCCAATGCCGATCTCGAACAACGCCGCTGGAGTTATATCGGTAATTTGATCCACCGTCAGCAAGGGGTAGCAATTGGCGAACAAATTGCCCCTTATTTGGACGATCTCGGCTCGGGAACGGATCGGGAATACGAAAACTACATGTTGCCAGTATTGACCAAGTTCAATGGCATCCCTGAAGTGAGTCCGACCGGACAGCTAGTTTATCATTTTCCCGATCTGCAAACTACACTACGGACTGACACCAGCAAGTCTAGCCGCGTCCCGATCTCACTGAAAGAGCGGAAGTGGAAATTTACCAAAGCTACTCCCACTCAAACTAGTTGGGCGATCGCTTTATTTGCTGGTAACCTAGTTGGGATTGGGATTTTGGCAATCTTGCTAACTGGGATCGAGAGTGCAGTCATTAGTGGTGCGCTAGTGATGTTGGCTCTATATGGTAGCGGGCTGGTTGTCATTCCGTCATGCCGCTATTTTTGGGTCAAACAGCAAGATCGCCAAGTTCGCCAGCGCAATCAGTTGCGTCGTCAGCAAGTGAATTTATTAAAACAAGGTCAAGATATTCCCGCAAAGCTAGACTATGCTCGGCAGTTTGCTAAACAGCATCAGATTACCGATCGCGATATCATCTACAGCACGGAGGAAGATCTCCTCCCTCAAGAGTTCAAACGACTTGAATAATTGCTATCCTACAAAGGAGGGGCAATTGATGAATTGCCCCTCCTTTGTGACTATGATACTAAGATGATTTGTCATCACCCCAAAATTCGGGCATCGCGACGACATCTGGACTCTGACTGATGCCTTCTTGCTTGATGACCTTCTTGACTGTCAACAGCAAAATTTTGAAGTCCAGCCACAAGTTCCAATTGTCTACATACCAGAGATCCAGTTTGAATTTTTCATCCCAAGTAAGCGCGTTGCGACCATTTACCTGCGCCCAACCAGTAATTCCTGGTCTGACATCATGACGACGTGCTTGTTCGGGACTATAACGTTCTAGATATCTAACTAATAGCGGACGGGGGCCGACAAAACTCATATCGCCAATTAGTACGTTCCAAAGTTGCGGGAATTCATCTAAGCTCGCTTTCCGCAAAAATTGACCCAAGGGAATCAGCCGCTCTTTATCAGAGAGCAAGTTACCCTCAGCATCGCGATCGTTAGTCATCGTCCGAAACTTGTAGACTTGGAAGATCTGACCGTGTTGACCCGGTCGGAGCTGTGTAAATACAATCGGGCTACCCATCCGAATGCGGACAACGATTGCCACGACGATGAGTATCGGCGAGAATAACAATAGCAATAGTGCTGCCATCACTCGATCGCCAATCAGCTTAACAGCTACACTAAAATAATTAAGCAAGTCGTCTAAATTTTTTTTTTCGTTCACGATCGGTATCTATGTATTGTGAATTATTACGGGAACTATGGATCTAGGCTCTAGCCCTAACTAATCCTTATCTTGCCCATGGACTGCCATCCTATTATCACCGTCAGGAGATTTTCGCACTTTGCGACTGTGACAGGCGGTAAGAGATCCACTTTATAGCCTATCAAACACTGTCGCGATGTGACACAGCCACTATCTTGCTAGACGAACAAAGTCGCTAAAAGAGCCTACTTTTATATCTTCAAAATCTAGATCCTATCGTGAATAAAATTATCTCAGTATCCAGTCAACCGATTACAAATCGCTCCGCGACATCGGCTCGTAGTCAGATGGAGGCAGAGCGCGTCCAAGAAATTTTGATTTTATTGACAAGTTTGATGGCAAGAGAAGAAGCAACTATTAAATTAATTATTGATTGTTTGTATGACATTGGCTATGCTAACTTAATTAATAAGAAAGTGAGATTTCGACCACTCAACTCTCTTGCTAAATTTGTTGCCAAAAGATCGAAGCCAATCGCCAAAATATTTGCTTGGCGATGGTTTATCAAAAATTGTCCGCAACTAATCGCCAAATGGTTATATATTAAAGTTCAATTTTAACTAGGTAATTTAGAAACTGACTTGATACATTTGAAATAATTGTCCTGGTTGAGTTTTGACAACTTTACCACCGACTGCTTTAACTAGCTCGGTAAATTGGGTGAGGGGTGATAAAAATACTTCTGCACCTAAATACATTTCCAAAATTGCCCAATTTTCAGCTAATTCGGTATCTGGATCGATCGCGTCAAAGACAAAAATACCGTCTGGTTTGAGGACGCGTTTGACTTCTTGAAGTACTAGCTCCCAGTATGCCGGTGAATAGTAACAACTAAATCCGGTCGCGATCGCTCGATCGAATGTACCATTCTCATATTTTAATTGATGAGCAGCTCCAGCTTGTACGCCTTTAAATAATTTAGAATTTAGTTGCGAACCCCGTGAATTGAGCGCACTACGAGCGATATTACTGACTTCCTGACCATAAAAATATGTCTCCCATTTGAGCCAATCATAAATCAAAAAACTCACGCCGCAACCAATATCTAGACAGCGATGATTCTTTTTGAATTCTGCTAATTCCCAAAATGGAGAAGTGGTTTTTGCGACCAGATTGCGAGCGATCCACTCTCTAAAAATTGGCATGGCTTCTACTTCCGCTGGCAGATCGAATGCCTCTTGCTGATATTCACGATCGAATCTCTGTCTGATGCGATCGATCTGACTATTCCAGTCCGGTTGCTGTTGCGGGATGAACGAACTATACATGGGCAGAAAATGGATGGGATAATAATGGCGATCGATTTCTATTTCTGCATTTCTAGATAGGTAAACACTGACTTGTCGCCAATATCGGGTGGAATTGGTTGGATCGCTTTACGAACTGCAAATACTAAAAATGCTCCCGCCCAAATTGCTAATAATATTGCTTTGATACTTATAGGTAGCAGTTTGGTTAAATGACCGATTAGTAGTAATGGGACAATCGGGACGAGAATTTTGGTCTCCAAGCGATCGAAACAAAAAGCTTCCTTAAAAAATATCCCTGTCAATGCCGCAAATGTAAAGCCAATTCCCAAAATTGTTAATGGCTGTCGATAGATAACTTCGCCAATCGGTTGATGATAATATACTGCCAAACCGATCGCGTTCACACACCCGATCGCCCAAAATACCTGTAATACGCGATGTAAAATCGCCATGTAGATATGAATCGTCGCCAGTGCCACCCCTAGCGCGACTGAAAAGGTAATATATAGCCATGTTACTAAGTTCGATACCTGCGAACCAGAGCCATCTTCAATCTGACTCGACGACAATAACATCGCCAGTGTGGCGATCCCAAAACTTATCGCCGCTACCATCAACGCACTGCGGTAAACTACCACGCCTTGACGATCTCGATCGGTAATTGTAAATGTCCCAAACTGTCCTTGATAAACTTCGGGGCTAGGATCTGATTCGATTGTTTGCATAAAGTAAATAACGCCAAATTAGAGCGATTTGAGTTGGTGCGGAGATCTTTACCCAGCCCCAGCCCTCCCCCGATCGAGGGGAGGGAGCAAGAGCCTCCCCTTGTTAAAGGGGTTGGGGGGTAAGTCAACCTCAAGCGAAATCTAGCCAACTAGTAAAAATTACTTAAAGAACTGTTGGACACCAGTGAGATTGGCAGTATCCCGAATCACTAGAAATACACCCAATCCTAATAGTAAAACCAAACCTGTCTGCATCACCGTGTCCTGCAACTTGCTCGGTAGTGGTTTGCCCAGCAATGCTTCAAATAGCAAGAATGCCAGTTGACCGCCATCTAAAGCAGGTAAGGGCAAAATGTTCATTACAGCTAAGTTAATGCTGATCAGTGCGCCAAATTGCAGCAGTCCAGCGATATTTGTCGAAGCAATGTTCGAGCCAATTTCGACGATCTTGATCGGGCCAGCAACTTGAGTTGCAGTTTCACCAAAATTGGTGACTAATTGGGACAAACCTTGGACGGTGAGCACCACAACTCGCTCGAATTCACTGGCTGCTTTACCTAGAGCATCGATCGGACTTTGCGCGCGATCGATCGTAATATCAGCATTGGGAGCGAGTTTGACACCAATTTGTCCTTTACCTTCAGCATTGGCATCAGGAGTAACTTTGAGATTCAAGATTTCGGCACCGCGTTGCACCTCAAAGGAGAGCGGTTGCTGAGGATGATCTTGGATCTCCGCCATCAGCTTGACGATCGCTGGTTTGGCACTACCCAGCCGCTCGCCATCCACTGCTAAAATGACATCATTGGCTTGCAGCCCCGCTTTACCAGCCGCAGTACTTAGATTGGCTGCGATCCCTGAGACAGCAACTCCTGGGTGATAGTCGATCTGTTGAAACCCAGTCACGCTCACCTGGACGACAAACAAGAAATAAGCAAAAATGAGATTGGCAATCACGCCAGCACTAATAACGATCGCGCGATCGAGCAGTGGGCGATTGTGAAGTAAATTGGGATCGTTGGGTGGAATATCGCTGTCGGGATCGTCGTCAGGGAATCCGACAAAACCACCAAGCGGTAATGCGCGGAGCGCGTACTCAGTCTGCTTGCCCTGATATTTTAACAAGACTGGGCCAAAGCCTAACGAAAATTTATTGGCATAAATTCCCTGCAACCGAGCTGCTAAAAAGTGCCCCAGTTCATGAACGAAAATTAATACTGCTAAAACGCCGATCGCCGCCAATGTTGACATATATTCACTTAGGTTGACCTACTATTCCCATTTTAATCAAGATGGAGAGTGTTGGGAGTCTCCGGCTCCCTCCCCTTGACAAGGGGAGGGTTGGGTGAGAAATCCCCTCCAAGGAGCGGCAGTTTTAGGCGGAGGTTCTCTCTGAATAACAAAACCGCCAAGACAAGGGTGCCAGTAAGGTGGGGTGGGTAAATAGATTTACGCAGCAACTCAAATAACTCGTGTCTTCAGATTAGCCCCCAGCCGCAGATCTATTTGTCAAGAAATGCGGAAACCACTGCTAAGCTAGTGTAGGTAATGATACGCAATGATTACTGAAGGATTCGATCGGATGCGCCAAATCAAAGTTAGCTTACTAATACTGACCACCATTTTTGTAGGTACCTTGCCAGCTACCGCCACCGAGGGTCACTCACCACAACAGCCAGGATCGCCAACCAACTTAATCGCTCAAGCCACCCAAACTGATTTGATTGGTGTTGGCGCAAGCATTATCAATAGTTTACTCAATCCACCTAGTCGCGCAGCCGAAATCAATGCTGATGCGGAAGTGAAAAAAGCCAAAATTGCTGCTGATGCGGAAATCGTCAAGGAAAAGTTGCGAATCGAAGCCAGTAAAAGCACAGATCGAGTTACGCCAGTGCTGGACAAATGGGGCGTCACACGGGTAGCTTGTGCGCCTGGATTGGTATTTGTCAATGGAATTACAACCGATACTGTCTGTATCCAACCAGATAAAAATATGAGTGCAGGTTACTACACCTACGATAGTGCCAAACAGCAGCTAGTAAGAAACAGTAGTGACAATAACGTGCAAACTACTCAAACTACTCAAACCGATTCCAACACTCAAGTTATTCAGAACAATCAAACAACCAGAATATCAAGTCCGCGTAATCCTCGCACTAATTCTAGTAGAGAACAAGGATTTTAAACAACTTAATCACTCAAAAATATTCAATAATTATTAATGATTAAAAATTATGAAACTACCAAATTTGACAAAATTATTTTTAACTTGTGTTTTACCTCTAGCCGCCATGTTCATGTCCCCATCGGTACGATCGCAACTACCGCCCATTGTCGATGGTGGTGGATCGCAAACCAATCTGACAGTCACAGATGTACCCAATGATGTCCCACAAGTCACCAGCGCATCGGTATCCAATCTTCGAGTGATGTGTCAGGGTCTCAAAACAGTCGTCCAGAAAGGCGACCGTCAAGCAGTCATGGTCACTTGGAACTACGATGGTTTTGGTAGAGAGTTTACACCTGAAAAACGCTGTCAAATGGTCTCAGAACGCCTTCAGCAAGCTGCAAATAGTAATGGTGGTACTTTCAAAGATTTACAGCTAGCTAGCGGTACAGTCAACTCCCAAGCAGTGATCTGTGCGCTTCAGTCCAATAGCAACAAATGCGATCGCCAGAATCTCTTATTTACACTCAAGCCAGAGAACGCCCGCAATCCTGATGCCATCATCCAAAAAATCTTTAGCTTCGCCCAAGACGGGAGTAGTTCGCTCGATGAAAGTGCCAGCAGCAAACCCAGAGTCGATCTGAATTTGGGGAATTGGGAACAGCAAGCCTTCCCCCGCACTGGCAAAACTACTGCGCCCCAGCGACGCAATGCCGATACGGGATTTTAGTCATTGAAGTAAGCTAAAATATTTCGATATTTAATAATCAAAACATCGAGATGAACATCGGTCAACCCGCTCCCAGATTTACTGCACCAGATCGTGAGGGCAAGCAGATCGGTATTGATGACTTTGCAGATCGCTGGTTGGTCTTATACTTTTATCCTAAAGACAATACCCCAGGCTGTACTACTCAAGCGATCGAGTTTACGAGTAATTTAGCGCAGTTTCAAGACCTAAATACTCAAATTGTTGGCATCAGTCCCGACTCGATCGCCTCACATGGTAAATTTATCGATAAGCAGAAGTTAGGGATTACCTTACTAAGCGACCCCGAGCATCAAATTGCAGAAGATTATGGCGTCTGGCAATTGAAGAAATTCATGGGTAAAGAATATATGGGCATCGTGCGCTCGACATTCCTCATCGATCCCAGTGGTAAAATTGCCTATATATGGTCGCCTGTCAAAGTCAAAAATCATGTCGATACCGTACTCGCACAAGTCAAGATCCAATCGTAGGCACTTCTCGACCAACGCGATCGATTGTTAGTTACATTAGGAGGATAAGCTATGACTACAACCTCACCCAAAACTATTCCATTACTAGAAAATGGCGATCGATTGACGCGTCATGAATTTGAACGACGTTATACTGCGATGCCTTATCAAAAAATAGGGAGCAACAAAGCAGAATTAATCGAAGGCATCGTCTAACCTGAGTTCGATGAGGCTAGCCTCATCATCAAATCAATTACCTGACTGTGTTTGAGCCAATCACTACCAATCCTCAAAAACTAAGTGTTTCATAAATTATTATCAATAAGCTCTGCTTGTTGATAATTAGCGGTCATT
>NZ_JBGSPA010000151.1:0-23883 GCF_041738855.1 Chamaesiphon sp.
ATGACCGCTAATTATCAACAAGCAGAGCTTATTGATAATAATTTATGAAACACTTAGTTTTTGAGGATTGGTAGTGATTGGCTCAAACACAGTCAGGTAATTGATTTGATGATGAGGCTAGCCTCATCGAACTCAGGTCAATAGTAACCTACTTCTGAAAGTACGATCAGGTCAAACTCGCGATCGGGAAATTGTTGCGGTACAGACATCAATTGAAAATCAATATGCTCCAGATGCTGACACCGCTCGATCGCTTGAGATTGGGCGATATCTGACACATCTACTGAGAGTAAAGCATCACACTTACCAGCAAGTTGCTCGGTCAAAATCCCGATCGAACCGCCAATTTCAAATCCTGACTGATAGCGATCGCGTGGTAAAGCCGCAAGTGTCGCCAGATATTTTCGGGCTTCATACTCACTAGTAGCAAATTGCCAAGGATCGGCATTTTGTTGATATAAAGCTTCAAAAAAATCGGGAGTTAGAGATGCTGGATTGGCTGTCATAAAATTTCCTCAAAATAAACTTCCCAGGGGCGTTGAAAGTTGGCGAGGAGTTCGGCACTCAGACAGAACCCATCGGAGTCATCATCAATGAGTTGACCGAGTTGGGAACGATAGGCGGCGATCGCTTGACATTTTTGCGCCAATACTGTGGAGACGTCCAGCCGCCAGCCGGATATTTGCCCTAGATCTGCTCTGGGCTGTTGCTGTGCGGTATCCCAATCCCAGATCGGATATTCAATTATTTGGGGGGTAATTCCCAAGCCCAAAATTGCTGCTTGAATCAGTTGCCAAGTGGCGCGATGATCGGCATGAGGATCGAATCGCCAGGGCAGGAAGATCGTATCTGGTAAAGCTGTGGCGAGATAGTTTTGACAGAGTGTTTTGGCTTTGGAAAAGTTGAATGAGGTTAGTGTCGGTACCGAACCATCTTTGAGCCTCAAAAAAGCGATTTGCTCCGGCTTTACCCCAAGGACTGCCAAAGCAGTAAGAGTTTCGCGTTCGCGCACTAACTGAAGGATTGGTGCTGGGTGTGTGCGTGAATTGGGGTGTGACATCGTGCCATCACTAACGATCAGGACGCGGACATCATATTGCTGGCTACATAGTAAAGCGATCGCCCCACCACAGCCGAGCGTTTCATCGTCAGGATGTGGTGCCACCACTAGCACTCGCTGCCGATCGATCGCCCCAATACCCAGCAATGGGAGATCTTCAGGATCGGCTAAGAGCAAACTGCCGTCAGCACGATCTTTGAGCTGTAAACTCGTTATTGCAGACAACCCAGGTATCGGATCGCCCAGTAGGTATGGAGCGAGGCGATGCTCGGAGTCACCGCCATCTGATTTGGTTAAGTCAATATCTACTCTAGTGTTAGTCCGCGTAGGCGGACTTTGCATCACTAGCGGCGGTTTTAACCGCTCGTCAACTTGAGATGTTTGGGGTAGCTGGTTCATGAGACCAAAGAGATCCTGTAACAACATTTTGGAGCACATATCGTCCCACCATGGCTAGCGAGGCATCAAAAGCAGGTTGACGCAGGTACAGAGTCAAATCGCGAATGATGCGTTCTAGTGGTGCGGGGGGTAATAAGCCTCGCGTACCGACCGATCGCTCGGCAAGTTGAATTGTCTCCATACAGATTTGCTCGATCGCCGTCCGCACCATATTGCAATAAGCGACCAGAGCTTGCGCTGTCGGGTCGGTGGTGGCTGGGTCGCCTGCAAATGTGGGGTTGTACTGCTGGAGTTGAGCGGTGGCACCTTGGAGCCAGAGCTGACCGCTTTCTAGCCCGATCGCCATCTTGCCAAACCGCTCTTCTTGATAGGGGTCTTTGGTGCGATCGATCGATTGCAAGAAGTGGCGCGCGGCATCTACTAAGGCTGCGGCACCACCGAGCTGGACGGCAGCAAAGCGGACGACCCCAGCAGTCAGCCACGGCTGGCGGTAGTAGTCTCCAGGCTGCCCGATCAGTTCGCTCTGGTCGAGGATGACACCTGTAAAATCGACCTTATAACTCGCGGTTGCCCGCATCCCCGCAGGTTGCCACCAGTCTGAATCGATCGTGGTTTCGGCTTCGTCCATCGCGACGATACATAGTTGCCAGTCGCCATTGGGGAGCGTCCCACCGACGAAAGGTCGATCGACACAGCCGCAACCAGTCGCAAAGGTTTTGGCACCTTCCAGACGATATGTGCCGTTATGAAGTGGGAAGATCTTGACGCCGTCATCAGCCTCTGCATTCCAAACCCCAAAAATCTTGTGCCGATCGCGTACATCTGCTGCATACTTATCGATCTGGGCGGGTGTGCCAAAAGTCTGAAGCAGTTGCAGTCCATTAACATGACCCTCATAAATCCTCCCTACAGCGAGATTGGCGTGTCCGATCTCTTGCAAGATGTGCAGAAGATCCCCAATCGAGCTAGTCTCGATGCCCAGTCCCAAGCCACCGAGTTGGGGTGCCAACGGTGCGGTGAGTAGACCTGCACTTGCGATCGATTCAAATTCGCGCGCTGGATACACACCATGTCGATCGATCGCTGCTGCGTTTTGACGGCAAAAATTGGCGATTTCACCTGTCTGTTGTAGCAGGTTGCTGAGATTGAGTTTTGGCAGCTCTAGTCCAGCGGGGCAAGATTCTAAGCGTGCAGGCAAATGTATAGCAGTCAAAGCATTATCCTCTGCTTATGTCCTTATCTCTGATGTTAATTTCTGTTTAGATTATTAGGTAATTTTTAAATTTTTTGCTCTACCAGATGACAGAGAGCTGACTATTTGCTCTTAAATCAGATCCGCTGGTTTTAACCCTAGTGCGTTACGGCTGATGCCGATCCAAATCTCGATCGCGTCACGTCTCTTTTGAAGGATTGAGTTCTAAACTAAGAGGTGAACCGATAACAGTAGCTTGGACTACCATTGGCACCGTTCTTATGGAAACTATTAACAAATCTAGCTGGCAACAAACATTAGCCTTTGGCTTGGTAATTCTGCTAGCCTTTATCGGATTCAACTCCTTTGTCGTCATCAATCCTGGGCAAGCTGGGGTGGTGAGTGTTTTGGGCAAAGCGGCTGATGGCGTGCTGTTGGAGGGCGTTCATTTCAAGCCACCGCTAGCAGGGAAAGTAGACATCTACGATATTACCGTCCAGAAATTTGAAGTACCCGCGCAGAGTTCAACCAAGGATTTGCAGGATTTGACTGCTAGTTTCGCGATCAATTTCCGGCTCGATCCCGTTCAAGTGGTGAATATCCGCCGGACTCAAGGCACCCTCGAAAATATTGTCTCGAAAATTATCGCCCCCCAAACTCAGGAATCTTTTAAAATTGCGGCAGCGCGACGGACGGTAGAAGAAGCAATTACCAAACGTGACGAACTCAAACAAGATTTCGATCTGGCTCTGGGCAATCGCTTGGAAAAATATGGGATTATCGTCCTCGATACTAGCGTTGTGGATCTAGACTTTTCGCCAGAATTTTCCAAGGCGGTAGAAGAGAAGCAAATCGCCGAACAACGCGCTCAAAGAGCAGTCTATGTCGCCCAAGAAGCTGGACAGGAAGCCGAAGCCACCATCAACCGTGCCAAGGGTCAAGCCGAAGCCCAACGCTTGTTACGGGAGACGCTGACCGCAGAGTTATTGCAAAAGCAAGCGATCGATAAATGGGACGGCAAATTCCCGCAAGTAATGGGTGGCAATGGCGCACTTCCCTTCATCAATATCGATCCTAATAAAACAACCTAGCAGCACAGAGTTCATCCAATTTACTTAAATAGCCCAAGTTGCTACCTACACATTGCCAACGACTGAAGTCGTAGCTACAGTTGCAAAGTCCGCCTGTCTTGTCTTGACCGAAACGCACGCTGAGGAGACCTCAGCGCGATTTCGGTCGCTGATTCGCGCTTTCCGTCGGGGAACAAAGGCGGGCGCGAATCGCTACGCGGACTGAAATATCAGTCCGCGTAGGCGGACTTTGCACTCCGAGGAGCGGTTTCTAACCGCTTGGAGTATAGGTAGCAACTTGGGTTAAATAACCCTCGCATGTCTGCTGGACGATCGAGGATTTAATAACTTCTCCAAAATTGTCGCTCATCTCCCATCCAACCCTTTATCCCCTTCCTCAACCGCTCCCATGATGCCGATGAATAACAGCAGCTCCACAATGACCAGAGCGGTGCTTGCTCGTGAAGTTAAAGCCTTTTTCGCCCTCGCGATGCCCCTTGCTGGCGTCCAACTCTCCCAAGCGGCGATCGGGTTTGTCGATACGCTGATGATGGGTAGGATCGGGCTAGAAACCCTGGCTGCGGGTGGATTGGCAGCACTGACCTTTAGTGTTTTTCTCTATACGGCGTCGGGTGTACTGATGGGTATCAGTCCGATGATTGCTACCGCTTACGGTGCTGAGGATCGACAGCAGATCGAGCGTGTCGTTGGGCAAGGGTGTTTACTCGCGATCGGTTTAGCGATTCCGATCTCATTTTGCATTGCCAATTTTGACACCTTGATGCGTCAGTTGGGACAAGCAGAAACGACGGTAGTTTTGGGTAGTACTTATTTGGATATTATGGCATGGGGATTCTTCCCCGCTTTGGGGTTTTCCCTGTTGCGGGGTGCGATCTCAGCGATGTCTCATGCGCGAATAGTCATGTCGATCGCGATCGGTGGGACGATAATTAATATCGTGGGTGATTATGTGCTGGGCTTTGGTAAGTTAGGTTTTCCACAATTGGGAATTACTGGGTTAGCAATAGCTAGTATCTTCGCAATTTGGGTGATGTTTCTTGCCTTAGTTGGCTATATCCTGACCCAGAAAGAACTCAAGACTTATCGATTTTTTCGGAAGATTTATCAGCCGGATCGCCAGATACTTGGATCTTTAATTCGCGTTGGCGTACCGATTGGGGTTGCTACAGCTTTAGAGATTGGACTATTCACAATCGTTACTTATTTGATGGGTTTACTAGGTACCGAAGTCCTCGCAGCGCATCAAGTCGTATTGCAAACGATCGCAATTACTTTTATGGTGCCACTCGCGATGTCCTATGCAGCCACGATTCGTGTCGGGCAAGAAATCGGTCAAAACAATCAAATTGGCGCGACTCGGGCTGGTTATGTCGGTGCAGCGATCGGATTGTTATTTATGCTCATGATGGCAGCAATTCTGCTATTATTTCCCCAGCAAATTATTGGTATTTTTCTCGATATTAACGATCCGCGCAATGCTAATGTCATCCCTTTAGCTACTGGGATCATGACGATCGCGGCAATTTCTCAGATTTTAGATGGCCCTCAAAAAATTATTATGGGTGCGCTTTATGGTTTACAAGATACCCGCATTCCGGCGATCCTGAGCTTCTTTGCCTTTTGGGGCGTAGGTTTGACGATCGGTTATTGGTTGGGATTTCACACATCATTGGGTGGTAGCGGTTTATGGCTCGGACAATCGATCGGGATTGCGATTTCTGCGGTGATGTTTTTCTGGCGGTTTCATCATTTAGTATCGAAAAAACACTTATGACATGCGATCGAGCAATCGAGTCAAATACTTATCGTGCCAGAATCTTACAAGTATTCGGCGAACAAGCTCTAGAGCATGGACTATTTTATCTCCATCCCTACAGCTTGCGGGTAGAACTCTCAGGTGACAGACCCAATATTAAAATGTTTCTACGCGCCTACGAGCGATCGAAAGCAATTATTGACTTTAGTTTAGGCGATCTTCAAACTGTTACAGTCTGTCTAAACTTTTATGGAAACTCCACACTGGTCAGTAAGCTATCTGTTTTTCGTAGTCTCCGCAAGTGTGGAATTAATATTCCCAAGACAGCAGAAATTTGGCAAAATCAGGAGCCACCCGTATTTGATGAAGATGGAGATTTTTTTAGAACATTTATCTGTTTTGATATCGAATTTAGCCAAATCGATCTATTTCTTTGGAGTACACTCGCAAATGAATTAGGAATCAGACCTCGCAGTAACTGTAGTTTATATTTATTCGATCTCGAGCGACAAATTTTATTTCATCTCTATGAAGATCGCGGCATGGATATTATTGGTGGCAATAAAGCTCTACTAAAACAGATATATATCAAGTTCAACAACTGGCTATTAGATTACGATCTGCCGATAATGGACAATTATTTTAAATTTAAACCGTACTAGAATCGTTGCTTCGTTATGTCTAAACTTCTTGAAGAATTTGCATATATTTTTGAGTGGATGGAATATACCGTTCCTAACTTAGCCGATCGCTATAATCCAGGTTTAACCCGCCAGCAGATCGATAATCTAGTTAAAGATTTGCCATTTAAGTTGAGCGAGGAAGTTTATGAACTTTATCAATGGCGAAATGGACAAGCTGATTTGGGCTATTATAACGGAGAATGTATCGTTGATTTTTTATTTCCTGACCATCATATTGCAGGAAATCTATCAATACCTTTTTGGTCTTTACAAACTGCTATTCAAAAATGCTACTATCTATGGCAGATGGAAGAATCGAACTCGATAGATCCGCCTTGTGAAGGTTTTCATCTGTGGGAGCGAAAATGGTTTCCGATTGCATCAATGGAAGACAAGACTCTATTAATTGTGATTGGCGATCTCGATCCATCGCCCGTCTACCAGATTGATTTCATTTTTTCTCAGAACCCATTAAGAGTTTACAAAAGCCTCACCAGTATAATTTCGACGATTGCTGAATGTTGTGAATCAGAATTATATACAGTTATTCCAGATGAATATAACGAAATGTTCGTCGATATAAAGCTAGATGAGAAAAGACAAGAAACTGAGAAAGCTATATATAAAAAATATAACTCTTGAAAACAGATATTGTCACCACTAGTCACTAGGGTGGCACTGCCCATGAGCAAACCTTTACTGAACAATAGCTTTAGCTTTTTTCTCAATCGAGTATGCTGCTAAATTGAACGAGATAGTTATTTGTTCGATCGCAATTATTTGGCTCAATTATAATTATCGAGCGATAGTCTTAGCTCGATATTTATTAAATAGACTCAATTATTTGATTTCGATCGATCGAGTCTAACCGTTCGCGGAGCGTACCGGAGGTAATGGAACCCAATAATTACAACTTATGCTAACCACTGCTCTAAATTGGCGATTGAGGTAAAGTCTAATAGATCTTCACCTAACAATTCTACTCGCTCTAGAGACAAAGCCTCAATTCTAGTCAACAGCTCAGGACTGACATTCCCCAACTTCCGATTTAGCTGTCTGGTAACTAACCCTCTAGCTTCCTCAACGCGCCCTTGATTTTTGCCCTTAACTTCACCCCGTTGCTCCCCAACCAACTCAGCCGCCTGAATCTTTTCCAAATACAAAGGTGATAACTGCATAATTAATTCTTGCTCCTCCGGTTCTATAGTTAATCTAGCTTCCAAAATCACCTTCAAATTACCCAACAGCTCCAATACATTATCTCGCTGTGGATGTTGAGCTGGCAGAGCCGCCACTTCCTGAATCGCTTGCGCCGTTCCTAAAGGAGACAGTAAGGAATCTAAGAAGTTTTTCGCAAATTCATCATGGGGGAATTGAGTCATGGAAACGAGTCATAGTAATTAATCCGTACTTATTTTAAGCCCTTCCACCATCTACACTTCAGGTATTTCAAGAAACCTAATCCCTCGCACACTCTCCCCATTACTTAAATAATGCCCGCATTCCCTCTTGACGTTTGAGTGCTAGCTTAGTAACTTGACGCTTCTCGGCTTGCCGAATGATGCGATTTAATAACTCGGTATATACCAACGGCGGATTAGACTTTACCCAGAGGTAAAAAGATAACGAACCAGGAAGGGTATTGATCTCATTAAAATAGAGCTTGTCGCAACTTGCATCGATGATAAAGTCGATCCGCGAGACACCAGCACAGCCGAGGACTTTAAAAGCCTGTTTGGCGTAGTCTAAAGCAGCTTGTTTGAGTGTAGGATTGAGGTCTGGAGGGTCGATGATGCGGGATAAACTTGCCATCCCTTGCGATTCGTTACCGCCTGTCTTTTTGCCACCGTCATCGCGCAGATACTTCTCTTCAAAGGTGAGGACGCCACTGAGGGAGATGGGCATCTCGATGACAGATGCGGTGATTTCGTCATCTTCTAATACCGAGACATTGACTTCTAGAATATCCTTGACGCAGGGTTCGACGATCGCGTGACTATCATATCTAAAGGTATTTACCAAGCAAGCATTTAATGTCCGCTCGTCTTTAGCCACCCCAATCCCGATACTCGAACCCAAATTACAAGGTTTGACGAATAGGGGAAGTTGTTCCAATCCTGGCGTCGCAAATATCTGTTCTCGAACGGCTGCAAGGCTTTTCTGAGCATCGCGGCGATCGATCAGTGCCGCAGGTAAAACGGGAATCCCCGCCGCCTTGAGCATCATTTTACACTGATATTTGTTCATCCCCAGTGCGGCAGGTAGAACACCACAACCCGTATAGGTGGCATCCGCCATCTCCAGCATCCCCTGAATGCAGCCATCCTCACCAAAGGTACCGTGGAAGGCGAGAAAGTAGATATCGACAGGGATAATTTCGGTATGGCGATTGAGGTACGTCAGTCCCTTGCTCCCAGCAATGGGGAGCAGTGCGACTTCCTGCGCTTCGGTGACAGAGTTGGGGAGGCGACGATAAAAATTTTTGTCGAGCAGGTTGTCGCCAACATACCAGCGTCCGGTTTGGGCGATGTAGACGGGGATAATGTCATACTGGGTGACATCGATGACGTTCATCAGTTGGAGAGCTGTGATGACGGAGATTTCGTGTTCGACGGATCTCCCACCGAATAGGACTGCGAGGTTTTTCTTCTTCATTGCATCTGCCGATCGTGCCGAACAACATTTTACGATCGTTTGACCGGATTCTTGGCAAATTACCCGATCGGGATCTGGTAGATGGCTTGTACTGGTACTTTTCGCAATTGTGCCTGATGGGATGAATCTCTTTTCGTCTATACTTCACTGTTGAGACCAAAAAAATATCATGAACGACCTGAAAATATTCGGCTTACCAGCTCGGCAAGGTCGATGGCTATTTTTACCACTAGGTATTACGGCGATGCTCTGTCTGGGTACGGTTTACTCCTGGAGCATTTTTCGCAAGCCACTGACAGAGGCGTTCCAACGGCAAGGGATCGCCATTAGCGCAACGGATACCTTACTCCCCTTTGCCACATTGCTGGTAGTATTTGCAATTGTGATGCCGATCGCGAGTAGATATATCGAACGTTATGGCGCAACCAAAGTCACCGCTGTGGGGGGGTCGATCGTTGGTTTAGGATATTTCTTGTCAAGTTTCGCTACGAGTATTCCGCTCCTAGTGATTACTTATGGTCTGATTGCTGGTGCTGGGGTGGGAATTGTCTATGGTGTGCCGATTGCTGTCACTGCGAAGTGGTTTCCCGATCGCCAGGGGTTGGCTGTAGGTCTGACTGTAGTTGGCTTTGGGCTATCACCTTTGATTACAGCACCGCTGGCTGGGGTGGCGATCGCTAGTTACGGCATCGACAGCACGTTTAGAATTTTTGGGGTGGCTTTTATGGTAATTTTATTGGCGATCGCCAGTCAGCTCAGATTTCCGCCCACAGACTGGCAACCCAGTCCCCAGCAAATTTCCAGCTCCGCTAGTTTCGAGCCAGATCGATTACTGAGTTCGCCGAGCTTTTTTGCATTGTGGAGCTGCTATGCGATCGGTACTCTGGCTGGTTTGATGGCGATCGGCATTGCCAATAATGTGGGCAAGGAAATCATCGGACTCGACACCAATATGGCTACTGCGTCAGTGTCAATTTTTGCGATCTTTAACGGGATTGGTCGCCCAATTTTCGGTTGGTTGACCGATCGCATCCAGCCCAAAATGACCGCGATCGTTTCCTATGTGATGATTCTAGTCGCCTCGATCGTAATGTTAAATACTGGTAAAGGTCAAGTTGCCAATTACTTTTTTGCCTTTAGTTTATTGTGGTTGTCTCTGGGCGGATGGCTGGCGATCGCACCCACGGCAACACTATCGATGTTTAATCCGGTCAATTACACTAAAAACTATGGGATAGTTTTTACGGCTTATGGGGCAGGAGCCTTGGCTGGAACCCTAGTCGCTGGTAGTGCCAAAGATATTTTCGGTAGTTATACTAATGCCTTTATTCCTACTGCAATTCTCTCAGTTTTGGGGATCTTAATTGCTACTTTCGCGCTCAAGCCCGACCCTAAAAAGAAATAATTTTGACACTTTCAATGGTATAGTAATCGCTAAGGCTGTTAGGACATCAATCTCATTTAATTAGCCCTCAAAAAGTATCAAATCTGATGCCGAACGAATAAGGTTTCCACCAACTTTTGAGCCGTTTGCAATCGTTCGGGATCGTCTGATTTTGCCACCCATGCTGCCAACTCATTGAGCGAACCATTGACCAAATGAGCGAAACCTTCTGGATCGATCGTGTCTAATTTACCCTCTCTAAAGACTCGATCGATCGCCTGATGGAGCAATCCAAATCCAGATCGATCGAATTCTACTAAGGTATCCACCGCCAAAACCGCTGGAGCTTCAACCAGCACTAGCCGCCGCAGATCCTCCCGTTGGGCAATTTCCAAGAAAGCTTGGCAGCCAAATACTAACTGTTGCCATGAATCGTCAATCGACTCTACCTTGGCGCGGAGATAACCAGTTATCTCATCATAAGCTTCGGCAACTACCGCCTGAAAAACTCCCAACTTATCGCCGAACTGGTGATATAGTGCCCCGCGCGTAATTCCCAACCCCGCGATAATTTCCTCGGTACCCGTAGCAGCATACCCTTTGGTTGCAAACAACTGACGCGCTCGATCGAGTATGGCACGGCGGGTGCGAGCGGTTTGTTCGACCTTAGTCAGTTTGACAGGCATATCAGCTTACCTTTATTTAGCATTCAGACAGTATGTATCTTGACAACAAAAAGAGTGTTGCTGTATAAAGGATACATACAGATTGTATCTGTTGTGGGGATTCTCTTCAAGGAAGTTGAAATGCAAACTACACTAAACGTCCGCAAAGCCAAGATCGCCGATATCCCATTTCTGGCTCGAATCGAGTATGAAGCGTCCTTACCACCGCTGAATCATTGCTTCTGGGAAGATATTTTGCAAGGCACAGACACGAGTGTATTGCCATTCATCGAGGCTCAATTGAGAGCAAATGCTTCTAACTGGGGGTCTATAACTGATTTCTTGATTTTAGAAGAGCAGGGTCAGCCAGTCGCCGCAGCAGCAGGGTATACCCCAAATGCTGAAGATTATTGCCCATTGCGGCTATCTTGCCTAGCCAAAATCGCTAAGCAATTGAACTGGTCGATCGATGTTGCTACCGCCTTTGGCGATCGCTACGATCGGTTCTGGGGTGGCGATAGCCGACCATTTTTTCTCACCCCCCAAGCACCGTGGATCATTGAAAATGTGGCTGTCCTACCCGCAGCACGGGGGCGCGGGTTAGGAAAGGTATTACTCAGAGCCTTGCTAGATGAAGGGCGATCGTAACAGCATTCTCACGCGGGAATTATGGTAATCAATGGGAATGATGTGGCTCGTCATACCTATGAATCGATCGGTTTCAAGGTTTACCAAACTTTTCATGCCGAGTACTTCAGCCAGCAGTTTAATCTCGAATTTCCAGGGATTACTAAATTTGGTATGTGTTTAAAATAGCAGCACAGGTATGTCATTCGAGACGGTAATTGTGGCTGGTGCTAGCCGTGGGATTGGGCTAGCTGTTGCCGAACATTTAGTATCCCAAACCGATCGATTGTTGGCAGTTGCGCGGACTCCAGCACCAGTTGGTGAGTGGATTCAGGCAGATTTGTCCGAGCTTGGAGGTGTAAAAACAGTAGCACAGGCGATCGGGGACGATCGTTTAGATGCCTTACTGTACATGGGCGGAACTTGGGAAACTCATGCTTTTACCAGTCAGTATCGCTTTGAAGATTGTACTGATGCGGATATCGAGCGCGTAATTGCTGTCAATTTAGTGGCTCCAATTCGATTGGTTAAAGCCTTATTACCTGCCCTGAGACGATCGCCTAATCCCAAAATTATGTTTATGGGCGCGCTGTCTGGTCGGGATAACTTTCCAGGGCGAGAAGTTGCTAATAGTGCATCTAAATTTGGGTTGCGAGGTGTCGTGCATTCATTACGCGAGGAGTTGCGATCGCAGCAAATCGGTGTGACGATAATTAATCCTGGTAATGTTGGGACTCCCGAAGTTCTTGCCGATCTGGCTACAGGTAATTTATCAGAAGGCGAGGTAATTCCTTTAACCGATCTGCTGAAGATTATTGATTGCATTCTCTCCTTATCGCGGGCAACTTGTATTAAGGAAATCGATGTCCCAGCGATGCTGGGTAAGGGTGCTTAAAACCTTGGTTGATTTTATAGCGTGAGATCTCTACAGGCTTTATGCCTATCGCGTGGTCAGAAATCCAGCTTCAGGTCAGGTATTACAGAAAAATGGATTGATAACCGAAGGCATTCTCCGTCAATGAGTCCGCAAGTGGGGCGTATTTGAAGACGTGAAGTTATGGGCAATTCTGCGACGAGACTGGCAAGGCAAAACCGGATAGTAATGCCATCTAAATAACAGCCAAGAGTCAATTTTGGGAGTAAAATGAGAGGTCAAAATTGGTATATCGCTCTACTAATCGGCTCGATGTGTCTGATTCGGTTTAGTCTCAGTGCTGTTGGCTATGTCGATCCACTGTGGTTGATGGTACAACTTCATATCCCGATCGATTCAAACATCCAAATGCCTTACATTATTCGGGTGTGGGCGATTAGAGACATCGTGCTAGCGATCATCGTAGCTGTTGCCGATTGCCAGACTGTGAGGACACTGTTATTAGCGTGCATTGCTATTGACATTACGGACGTTGGATCGGCGCATTTGAGTGGTGTATCAGGGTTGTTTGATGCCTCGGAAACTCGATCGCTACAACTTACAGCGATCGCGGCACTAATCCCAGAAATCATCGCGCTAGCTTTACTAATTATCCGAGCATCGGATCGAATTGAAGTTGAGAAAAACTAGCTAAAATATTTAGATCTAAAGGTTATTTGTTACCATACATTTGACAAGTCTGAGTTAACCCTCAAAATAAGCATCAACTTCAGCCAATAGTGGATCGATCGTCTGCGCCTGAATGTGGTGGGGTGGGTGCCAGTCGATCCATTCGTAGCCGAGATGTTCGGTAATAGTAATCGTCGTTTGGGGATCGACCCATCCTAAAAAAATGATTAAGGTCTTTTCGACGATCGCATTATTCAATCTAGCAGACTGGGGATAATAGATCGATCGATACTCAAAGTCTGGCTCGATCCGCACAGCACCAGCCGGAATTCCAGTTTCTTCAGTCATCTCTCTGAGAGCGCATTCTCGATCTGACTCGCCAGATTCTACGTGTCCTTTGGGCAGATCGTAGCGATCTCGATGCTTCATGAGTAGGAAAGATTTTTGCGGGTCGGTGCGCTCTCCTCGAAATAGAATAAACCCACAGGCTTTGACTTGTTGCATACGGCTAATGTGTAAAGATCGCAATTTACACTCTATTGTAAATCTGGGTGGGTAGTAGATCGATCGTCGATCTGTGCCAGAGACATTTGGATCGAGGCTGTCTTTCATAGCAGTTAGGCAACATACTACCAAAATCAACCACCTTACTTTCTGTCACAACCGATCGCCGAAGGTGGCGATCGCCAGTTAATCTAGAACTATAGCCACAGCTAACTGATGCACCCTAGCACCATTTGGCATAATAAAAATTGCGAGAGTGATAATTATGACAACTTCTAGATTAGCAAAATATCCATATCAAATTACCGATCGAGAGCGTGATAATCTCAGTCAAACGATCGATTATAGTCAGATAAATGCTATTCCCGAAATTTGGGAAGTAGTTGCTGCAAAATGTGGTGAAGTTATGGCGTTAAATGCACCACATAGCAAGCCAGAAGTTCGGCTGACTTATCGAGAGGTCGCCACTCAAATTAGACTATTTGCCACAGGACTGCAAAGCCTAGGGATAAAGCCGCATACTGGAGTAGCGTTATTTGCTGACAATAGCCCTAGATGGCTAATTGCCGATCAAGGGATCATGTTGACGGGGGCGTTTAATGCCGTTCGGAGTTCTCAAGCCGATCCTCAAGAGTTATTAGCAATTTTAGATAACAGCCAAGCACAAACATTAGTAGTTGAAGATCTAAAAACGTTGGCTAAATTGAGTGATAAATTAGGCGGTCGATCGATCGATTTAATTATTTTACTCTCTGACGAGCAGCCAGATTTAGATTTGCCGATTAAACTGCTCAATTTTAGTCAGACGATCGCGCTCGGTCAAAGCACAAAGTTTGTACCTGTTGCCCTCAAACCAACAGATCTAGCGACTCTCATCTATACTTCCGGCACTTCCGGCAATCCCAAAGGGGTGATGCTCTCCCATGCCAATCTCCTGCATCAAGTAAACACTTGCGGTACGGTGATTCCCGCCCAACCAGGCGATCGAGTGTTGAGTATTTTGCCCTCTTGGCATAGTTACGAGCGATCGTGTGAGTATTATTTGCTCTCCCAGGGCTGTACTCAGACGTACACCAATATTCGCTATTTCAAGCAGGATTTGAAAGATATTCAGCCAGAATACCTCGTCGCCGTTCCTCGGCTGTTGGAGTCAGTTTATGAAGGCATTCAGAAGCAATTTCGCGAACAACCCGCTAACAAGCAAAAACTGGTTGATACGCTCTTGGCTGCGAGTAAAAAATATATCGAAGCGCGGCGAATTGTTCAGGGACTGAGTTTGGAATGCTTGCAGCCGAGTTTGGGTCAAAAGTTGAATGCGCGGCTCCAGATGGCGATTCTAGCTCCGGTTCACGCGATCGCTGACAAGCTGGTGTATGCCAAAATTCGGGAAGCGACTGGTGGCAAGATTAAAAATATCATTATCGGTGGCGGTTCGCTTGCCAAACATCTCGATCTATTCTTTGAGATTGTAGGTGTAGATGTGTTGCTCGGCTATGGTTTGACCGAGACTGCACCGATTACCAATGTCCGCCGTCCGTGGCAAAATCTCCGCCTCTCGTCGGGACAACCATTACCAGGAACTGAAATCAAGATCGTCGATGTCGAAACTCGTCAGGAAGTCGCGATCGGCAACAAGGGATTAGTATTGATTCGGGGGCCGCAAGTGATGCAAGGTTATTACCGCGATCCTGAAGCTACCGCCAAAGCGATCGATCCTCAAGGCTGGTTCAATAGTGGCGATCTAGGGATGCTCACGCCCAAAAACGATCTGACCATTACCGGACGTGCCAAGGATACGATCGTCCTGAGCAATGGTGAAAATATCGAACCCACCCCGATCGAAGATGCCTGTCTACGGAGCCAGTATATCAGTCAGATCGTCCTCGTCGGTCAAGACCAAAAATCCCTCGGCGCGATCGTCGTCCCGAATTTTGAAGCCTTGCAACAATGGGCGATCGCTCAACATTTACCACTAGAATTGTCGGAAGATCGAGTAGTCAACTCATCCGATCTCGATCGTCCCCAAATTATTGCCCTCTTTCGGGATGAACTCAACCGCGAAGTCAAAAATCGACCTGGGTATCGCATCGATGACCGGATTGCCGTTATCAGACTCATTGCCGAGCCATTCAGCATCGAGAATGGACTGCTCACCCAAACTCTAAAAATTCGTCGTCCAGTTGTGATGGAGCGGTATCACGGTATGATTGACGAGATGTTTGTCAGCTAAGTCGCTACCAAGGTAGCCGTGCCGACACATCAAGCGCATCGCCAGACAGGGAATAGGGTATGGGGTATCACCGCTAGCCACTAGACCAATAGCCACTAGTTACCAAAATTACCTAATCATGGATCCATCAGAATCTCAACTATTACTCAAACGGGTCGTCGCGATCAAGGCAGTTGTAACCCAACGCTGGAAAGACGAAACCCAACAACTATTGCAAAACCAAATTAGCGAACTCGACGGACAGCTCCAACAACTGGAAATGCAAGGTCAAAGAGCAGTTGCTGAAATCCAAAAACAAAGCCTGCAACCGCCTGGGCCTCAAGTAGTTCAGCAGATTGAAAGCATTCAAATGCAAGTCAATCAGCAAAAAAGTGAACTGCTCGAACAAAAAAATCAGGCTTTACAACAACTCCAACAAGTTCAATTTCTCGAACTAAAACAGGAAGTAAGTCAAGGTCAAGTTGAAGGTTATTTTGCAGTCAAGCTTGGTGACAATTTGATTTCCAAAATGAACGTCGAAGTCCTCCTCCATGATGGAGTAGTGATGGAAATTCGGGGAAATATCTAAAATTAGAGGGTAGAGAGTAGAGGGTAGAGGGTAACGAATCAGTAACGTGTATTGTCTAGAGGGAACCTCCAAGAATGTAGGGTGGGCAATGTTCACCAGATTCTCAGGCTACGAACTTAGCTTTGAGGAAGGAGAATAAACTGCGGTACCATCCACTCTCTACCCCCTACCTACCCTCTACCCTCTACCCTCTACCCTCTACCCTCTACCCCCTACTCTGGGATAAGATGGAAAGCTGCAAGCTCAACCTAACTGTTCGATCCCAGAATATCCATCATGGCAATCCGCGAAGTTTTCATGCCTGCTCTAAGTTCCACCATGACGGAAGGCAAGATCGTCTCCTGGCAAAAATCACCAGGAGAAAAAGTCGAAAAAGGTGAATTCGTTGTCGTGGTGGAATCCGACAAGGCAGATATGGATGTTGAAACCTTTTATGGTGGATATATCGCCACTATTATCGTCCAAGCTGGAGAATCTGCGCCAGTTGGGTCAGCGATTGCTTTGATCGCCGAAACTGAAGCCGAAATCGAAACTGCGATACAGCAAGCCCAAGGCAAATCTCAACCTGCGGTCACGCCAGCAGCAACTCCCACCCCTGAGCCAGCTATGGCAGCAGCAACCGCACCAGCAGCCACCGCCGCAACTAGCCTCAGAAGCGATCGACCGATAGTTTCGCCACGTGCGCGGAAACTCGCCAAAGAACATGGCATCGCCGTCGAGACACTACATGGTACTGGCCCCAACGGGCGAATTACGGCTGATGATGTCAGTACTGCCGCAGGCAAAGCACCCGCACCTGTCGCACCCAGCCAGCCGATAACGCCACCAGTAGCAATACCCGCAGTTGTCCCCCCAGTCGCAAATATTCCGGCGAGTGTTTCAGCGCAAATCGTTCCCTTCACTACGTTCCAAGCGGCTGTCAACCGCAATATGGTAGCAAGTTTGGCGATACCTACCTTCCGAGTTGGTTACACGATCGAAACCAATAATCTCGACAAGCTCTACAAGCAAGTAAAATCCAAAGGCGTCACCATGACAGCACTGCTAGCCAAAGCCGTCGCCATCACCCTCGCCAAACACCCCAACGTCAATACTTACTACTCCGACGCGGGCGTAAATCACCCCAGTGCCATCAACATCGCCGTTGCGGTATCGATGCCCGATGGTGGCTTAATTACCCCCGTCCTCCAGAATGCCGATCGACTCGATCTTTACTCCCTCTCGCGGATGTGGAAAGATCTAGTCGATCGCGCGCGGATCAAGCAGTTACAGCCTCAGGAATACAGCTCTGGCACCTTTACCATCTCCAACCTCGGAATGCTCGGAGTCGATCGGTTTGATGCCATCCTCCCCCCAGGTACGGGTGCAATTCTCGCGATCGGTGCGTCCCATCCTCAAGTAGTCGCCACTGATGAAGGTACATTTGCCATCCGCCGTCAGATGCAGGTCAATCTAACTGCCGATCATCGCGTGATTTACGGTGCCGATGCTGCCAATTTCCTTAAGGATTTGGCTCTGTTGTTGGCAACAGATACTCAATCACTGACACTTTAGTTCGAGCGCAACAGATAAATATCTGCTGAGATCTAAATGGGTAGGCAATACCCAGCCTACCCATTTAGATTATGTTGCGGATATTGTGATGTGCTTTGGCTGACGAGTTGTGCGATTGCACCAACCTAGAATGGCTGGAAATTTGCTCAGATCGAAGTTTCCTTCCTCCGCAACATGGGTATAAGCATAGAGCGCGATGTCAGCAATCGAATAGCGATCGCCTACAAAATAGTCATGTTTGGTTAAATGTTGCTCCATCACCTCTAGAGCAGCATAGCCTAGTTGCTGTTTTTGAGCGATCGCTTCACGCCTTTGTTCTGCTTGCTGGAGGATCGAGATCCAAAAACGGACAGTTGCAATATTTGGCTCGTGACTATATTGCTCGAAAAATAGCCACTGCATCACCTGAGCGCGTTCCCATCTATCTGTGGGTAAAAAATCCGACCCACCAGCGAGATAATAGATAATGGCATTAGATTCAGTTAAGTACTGTCCTGGACTGATTTCCAATACCGGAGTTTTCCCAACCGGACTCATTGCCAAAAATTCAGGAGTACGACTCTCACCTTGGAGGATATCGATCGGTATTCTTTGATAA
Source organism: Chamaesiphon sp. (assembly GCF_041738855.1). Taxonomy (GTDB): domain Bacteria; phylum Cyanobacteriota; class Cyanobacteriia; order Cyanobacteriales; family Chamaesiphonaceae; genus Chamaesiphon. The sequence continues at coordinate 18,510 of NZ_JBGSPA010000151.1, forward strand.
ACTATTTCTAGTTGGTTCAGTAATAAGCGAATTTTATAACAATTGCCGGATCGTGAGTAATCGTAAAGTTTGAGCATTATTTCGACCTAGTGAAGATGATAATGAAAGGTGATAAGTTAATTCAGATATAAATTGCGATGAATTGGTGGCAACAGTTAAAACAGAACGGATTAGCCCGCACGGGCGCGATCGCTCTCATCTTGATGTACTTTACAGTCATAGCGGCGGAGTTCATGGCTCCGTACGATCCTTATGTAGCTCAAGATGATGGCTCGCTGTTGCCACCCACGGCTATTCACTGGACAAGTCCTGAAGGTAGTTGGATTGGGCCGCATATCTACCCGACGACTCAGGGTCAAACCGATATCAATACAGGCGATCGCCTCCTGAAAATTGACACTACTAAACCATCCCCAATTAACTTATTCGTGCGGGGTGCCAGTTATCGGATCTTGCCGATAAGTATTCCCCTCTTACCAAAATTCGATCCAGCAACTAGCAAGAAAAGTCAAGGTAAAGCCCCAATCGTCAAAACTAAAGCTGACTCTCAAGAGATAACGATTTTCGCTGGTATCCCCTGCGATTGGCATCTCTTTGGGACGACAGGTGTGGGTAAGCTCAATCTCCTCGGTACTGACGAACAAGGTAGAGATCAATTTAGTCGGCTGATTTATGGGGGGAGAATCAGCCTATTCATCGGTCTAATTGGTGTTTTAATCTCCTTCCCAATCGGGATGATTTTAGGTGGGATTTCGGGTTATTTTGGGGGCTGGATCGATGCGGCGATCATGCGAGTAGCCGAAGTATTGATGACGTTACCCAGTCTCTATTTATTGGTAGCTCTAGCTTCAGTATTGCCCGATCGGGTTAGTAGTTCGCAACGCTTTTTACTCATTATTGTCATTACCTCGTTTATCAGTTGGGCGGGACTAGCACGAGTGATTCGCGGTCAAGTATTGTCGATTAAGGAACGAGAATTTGTGCAAGCAGCCCGAGCGATGGGTGCAAAACCATTTTATATTATTATCCGCCATGTCATTCCCCAGACTGCTACTTACTTGATTATTTCCGCCACTCTAGCTATTCCTAGCTTTATTGTGTCTGAGTCAGTATTGAGTTTGATCGGATTGGGGATTCAACCACCCGATCCATCGTGGGGCAACTTACTTTCGATCGCCACCAATACTTCAATTCTCATCTTCCAACCGTGGCTAATTTGGCCGCCAGCACTACTAATTATCCTCACAGTATTATCATTCAATTTACTGGGTGACGGTTTGCGAGATGCACTCGATCCGCGCAATCTCCAACGCTCCTCACCAAATTCATCGCTCTGAGCATAGCAACATTAATCCGATCGCGATGAACCATGCCAGATCTTCAACCAGATAAAACCGATGCCATTCTTGGCGAACAAACTCCACCACCTGTAAATGCACTAGTTTTGGGTGGCGTAGCTGGCATCGAGCAACAACTCATTAATCAATGGGGTTCGATCTTAGTGGTGCAGAGGAGTCCTGAAGCTGAACTTAGAGATACTCTAACCCGCCTTGCAAAACTCTCGCTTAACTTGGCGTAAATACGAAAGACGATCGATCCAACTTGGATCGATCGCTTTCCGATTTCGAGCACTTGTTGTAGTTCGGTTTACATTGGATTAAATCGCTTGGCTAATCTATTTAAATACATCCCATTTATTTTAGATTGTCTAGTATTTTATCTGTTGGTACTAGGATTATTCTACCTTCAGCCACAGCATCTAAGACTTGAGCGATCGAGCCTTGTCCGCCGTGTTGATAGCCTAGTGACGCTGCTAGATTCTTGAGTCGATCGACTGTTTCGGGTGCTACTCGCGCGTGAAATTCTTGACGATCTAGTTTTTTTCGTCCCATTTTGGATTCGATCGATAAGGATTACTTACCATATTAAACGGGATATATATAACTTTCAACTTAGCAATCCACCAGCGCGACGCTCGTTAACCAAGACATCCATCACGGCACCCTTAATCATCTGGCTGATGTTGGCACCGTCGCCACGGGGCACTGGTCGCTTACGCGAAGTATTTCGGGGCTATTTGGGCGATCGATCTAACTCGATGTATTCAGAAATAAAAGTGGTTGGCTCATATTGGCAGCAAATCCGAGAATACCGCGATCGCGATGTGAATATGCCAACGCGCCGCGCTCGTCAAATAGAAAGGTACCACCGCGTTGCGTTAGATAGGTAGGATCGGGTACATAAGTCTGCCAATTTCCCAGCACTTCTACCATGTTTCGCAGCCTCAATGTTGCTAGTTCAAACGGTCTTTGAAACCCGCTCCCGCCTGCTAACTGAAAAAAAGATCCTTGAATTGGTGGTAACGGTTTCGCCTTGACAATCTCGGTATCAGCGATGAGTTGGGGCGCAGATCGATCGCCCAAATAGCCCCGAAATACTTCGCGCAGCGTACCTGGACTCCCAATCCCCGCACACATCAAAATCAGATTCACCCAAGCATTTTGAGCGGGTGTAAAGCGAGGTAATTTGAGTGCTAAACCTGGATAAAGATCGAGCTGGGAATGTAGTTTGGCGTCAGGATCGACAAATAACTCAGAGGCGGGAAATCCGGTGAAATCACAGAATTTCAATCCAGCAGCTCGATCGCCAATTCCCACCATCCGCACCGCTACACCTTTGTCCTCAAGCTGGTTGCGCTCTCGTTGGAGCCACCACGCATATTCGAGACTATCAAAATCACCCAGTTGCGGACAAACTATGACTAACAAGGGTTGAGCTGCACAGCCGCTCAGGAGTGGTAGTATTGTGCCATCGCTCACCCGCTGGCGATCGGTTTGGCTGAAGATTGAATAAATGCTCATACAGCTAATTTCTGAAAGTTGACTTTTAAACCGTCACGGGGGTGCAACGTGGGAATCGGATCGAGGGTGAGATTTTGGTTGGGTAAAAGTTCCCAACTGTAGTGGCGTAGCAATTTGGCGGCAATAATTTTGAGTTCCATCTGTGCGAATGCCATCCCGATACAGATCCGCGCACCGCCGCCGTAAGTGACGAAGGTATAGTCGCTCGGTTTGGAGTCCGATCGATCTGGATCGAATCTGTCAGGATCGAAAGTCTCCGGTGCGGGATAAGCCGACTCATCGAAATGCGCTTCAGGTATCCGATAAAGGACTTGCCAACCTTTGGGCACCCGATAGCCATTGAATTCAAATTCGGTGACGACACCCCGAAAACCACCGCCAATGGGTGGATACATCCGCTCTACTTCCCGCAACACGCGATCGAGATAGGTCATCTGTTTGAGACTATCGATCGAGATGGGCGTGTCTGTGCCGATATGTGCCTGTTCGGCTCTGGCTGTGGCGAGAATTTCTGGATGTCGAGCCAGTGCCAAACAGAGCGAGGTGATTAGCGATGTGGTAGTTTCATGTCCGGCAAATAGTAATAGTAATGCTTGCACCTTGAGTTCGGCGACACTGAGCCGATTGCCCTCCTCATCCTGACTCTGGACTAGTAGTCCCAATGCGTCCTGAGTGGGCTGCTGTTGCCGCTCCAGCACTACTTTCTCGATATGTGCGAGGAGAAGGTCACGAGCCGCGATCGCCCGTCCATAGGTCGTATAGCTCCAGTTCAGAGGCAATGTAAATAACCCATTCGTCAGTTCGCCAAATAACCGACTCAACTCGGTAGTTTCGGCACCTGGTTCGCTGCCAATGAGTAGTACGCTGGCGATTTCAAAGGTGAGATTTTTGAGTTCGGGCAACCAGGTGAGATTACCTGTGTGCGTCCACTGGGCGAGATAGCGATCGGTAATTTCATTCATGGTGGCGACATAGTTTGTCAATGCTTTGCCATGAAACGCTGGCATCATCAGCCGTCGATTGCGCTGATGCTCGGCTCCCTCTTGCAAAAATAACGATGCTCCCAACAATTCCTTAAAATTATCTGGCCAACCATCGCGCCAGGAAAATTTGTCAAAATTGGTGGCTAAAATAAACTTATTTGCCGCCGCACCGCTCATCACCACAGTGGGACGCCCGATGATATGCGTCCGAAAGATCGCCCCATGCTGTCGCCGTCGCTTGGTGGCAAAATCAGGATCGATCAGAAATGAGATGGTTTCGCCAATCCACGGTAAGCCAGACGTTCCCGGCGGTAAAGGTAAGCTAGCAGTAGCCGATCGATCTGTAGGCATCATATTTTGGCTCGTGGCAATCTCGATCGCGGCAGTGTTAAATTATTTTAAGGGATATTTTTGAGATCGAGAAATTTTTATGCAACTCACTTGGCTGGACAACAACTCTTGGCTCATCGAACTGAGCGGCAAAAATATTTTATTAGATCCTTGGCTCGTCGGCGATCTGATCTTCGGCAACCAACCCTGGTTATTTCGCGGTACCAAGACAGTCACTCACCCCGTACCTGCCAATATCGACCTGATTTTGATCTCCCAAGGATTGCCGGATCACGCCCATCCACCGACATTGGAGATCTTGGAGCGATCGATCCCCGTCGTCTGTTCGCCCAATGCCGCTCAAATAGTCCAGCAGCTCGGCTATGAGCGAGTCACAGTTTTAGCACATGGTGAGAGTTATCATCTGGCAGACGTCGAAATCAAAGCAGTTCCTGGCTCACAAGTCGGCCCCACGACGATCGAGAATGGTTATATCTTACGTGGCGATCGTAGCCTGTATTACGAACCCCACGGCAGTCACTCACCCCAGCTAGCAACTGAAGCCGCGATCGATGTCATCATTACACCGCTAATAAACCTCAAACTACCATTACTAGGTGCGGTAATCAAGGGTCAATCTACTTCCCTCACACTATGCGAATTGCTCCAGCCACAGTTTATCCTTCCCACGGCGGCTGGTGGTGAGGTCAACTTTGAAGGTTTTTTAGCGTCGATTTTGCAGACGGAGGGCACAGTTACAGATTTCCAGAACGCACTTGCCGCCAAATCTCTGCCGACTAAAGCGATCGTACCCCAACCTTGGCAACCTGTGAACCTACAGCTAGCAAATGTCTGAGTGCTACTACTCAGCGGCACCGTCACGAATAAATTTTAACAGCAGACAACAACGACAGGATTCGCACCTGCATGACTGGGTATACTCCACAGCGTTTTGGCGATATTACTTAGTATGCTCGATCGATAGCATTTTGTGTAAATAATCAAAGCAAATAAATATAATTAGTGAAGAATTCCTTACTATGACCGAGAAGAAAGTACGTAAGAATTCAGGTGTGGGAAAGGGGAATGAGAGAAGGCATTGCCAAGTCACAAGAATGAGCAGAAATAGCCTCACGGAAAAAAGCCATCGCAGAACGAGCTTGAAAGCGACAAGTTTGAATGACACTGAGTAGATTCGCC
>NZ_JBGSPA010000152.1:0-14239 GCF_041738855.1 Chamaesiphon sp.
ATGACCGCTAATTATCAACAAGCAGAGCTTATTGATAATAATTTATGAAACACTTAGTTTTTGAGGATTGGTAGTGATTGGCTCAAACACAGTCAGGTAATTGATTTGATGATGAGGCTAGCCTCATCGAACTCAGGTCAAAAAGCAGAGGCGATCGCTTACTGTAATAGCGATCGCCTCTGCTTTTTGTAAATTCCAAAATCTCACATCGATCGCTAGATCCCCGACTTCTCGAAGAAGCGGCGTCTGCGTTGGCGATAGCCTGCCGTAGGCACAGGCAGAGGCTTTGCCAACGCGCTCGCCTTTGTTTCCCGACGGTTTGCGGATGCGCTAAGCCTGGAGGAAACCTCCAGGCTTAGCGCACCAAGCAGTGACCCAAATCGCGCTGTAGGCGAGCGGAGCGAGACGTGTCGCTAGACGGTTTCCTCAGCGCGATTTGGGTCAAGACAGCGGCGTTTTGATTCGGGGGGAACCCCCGAATCAAAAAACGACAAGACAGTCGGGGATCTGTCCTCACTAGCCAGAAGACAAGGATGATGGAATTAGGAAGCTGCTACCTGTTCTTTTTCCATCAGCATCTTTTGGGCTGCTGCTTTCACCGATGCCGTACCAGGCACAGGGCGCGTCCAGAAACGGTGTTCCTTAATCGCATCGATAAATGTTTTGGCAAAGGTTGCCATGTCCGAGGTATCGCGGCTGGCAACTACACCTAACTGAGCACTCATCTTGCCATTGACTTGACTGGAGTCGATCCCTTTGAGGTCGGATTGCATCAATAGATCGACACCTTCACCAGTTGCTGCCATCGGCTTGAAGTGCTTGAAGGCTTCATGAATGAAGCTCAAGGGGTCACCGTGGGCGGTGAGAGCCTCAACGCTCTGGGCACCACCTGGTACATAGATCGCATCATATAGTACGGATGCAGTAGTCAAGAAGGTCTTGTCTACTTCGAGCTTACCACCATCGCTATTGACGATCGATCCGCCATAGAGGGAGACTAGCTCCGAGCTGATGTGCATCGCGCTCAGGGATTGCTTGAGCATGGCGATCTGAGCGGCATCGACACCATCGGCTGCTAGAATTGCCACTTTGCGACCTTTGGCGGTCTTGGTGGTGTGTTCTTGGCTCAGTGCGGGGGACTTTTGCCCGTGGTTGGGGGTCGCTGGCTCGGTGGGTGCGGGCATTCCTAGACCTTTGGCAACACGTTTGGCAAGTTCGCCATCGACTTGATTAAAGCGTTGGAGCATCCGCTCTTTGACTTCTTTTTGAGGCACTTTACCCAGTTCAAAGTGAGCGGCTTCGACGAGGCGATCTTGTTCGCCAGTGGAGAGGCTATTCCAGAACAAGGTGGCTTGGCTGAAATGGTCGGCAAAACTGGGGCTACGTTCGCGGACTTTGTGCCCTTCGACGCGTTCGGGATAGGTAACAAAACCGCCATCCTCTGGAGCTACTGGCGCGGGAAGATTGCCGCCGAGGGAGTTGGGTGAGTAGTTGACGGAGCTGGTTTTGATGTCCATCTGCATCCGTCCGTCTTGGTTATTATTGCTAAAGGGGCAGACGGGACGGTTGATCGGTAGATGCACAAAGTTGGGGCTACCCAAACGGTGGAGCTGGGTATCGTGGTAGGACATCAACCGCCCTTGCAGGAGTGGATCGTCACTGAAGTCAATCCCTGGCACCACATTTGAGGGCTGGTAAGCCACTTGCTCGGTTTCAGCAAAGAAGTTGTCAGGATTGCGGTTGAGTACCATTTTACCGATCGGGCGGACGGGTACCAGTTCTTCTGGAATCAGTTTGGTAGAGTCCAAGATATCGAAGTCGAATTTCATTTCGTCTTCTCCTTCAACGATCTGTACGCCCAGCTCATACTCTGGATAGTTGCCCATTTCGATCGAGTCCCACAGCGTCCGCCGATGGAAGTCAGGATCTTTGCCTGCTATCTTTTGACCTTCATCAAAGACATTAGAATGAACACCCGCTAGCGGTTTCCAGTGGTATTTGACAAACCGCGATTTGCCATCAGCATTGACCCACCGGAAGGTGTGGATGCCAAAACCCTGCATCGTGCTAAAGTTGCGGGGGAGTGTCCGATCGGAGAGTACCCACATAATCATGTGCATCGATTCGGGTACTAGCGAAATAAAGTCCCAGAAATTGGGATGCGCGGTGGAAGCCTGGGGCATCTCACTATTAGGTTCAGGCTTGACGGCGTGGATGATATCGGGAAACTTAATCGCATCCTGGATGAAAAACACCGGAATGTTGTTGCCTACGATGTCATAGTTGCCCTCCTCAGTGTAAAACTTCACTGAAAAGCCCCGCACATCGCGGACGCTATCTGCCGATCCGCGCGAACCACCCACCGTCGAAAACCGGACGAATACAGGCGTTTTGGTCGCTGGATCGCCTAAGAATTTTGCCTTGGTAAATTCAGACATCGCTTCGTATGGCTGAAAATACCCGTGTGCGCCCGCGCCGCGCGCGTGGACTACCCGTTCGGGGATACGTTCGCGATCGAATGCCGATAGCTTTTGTTGAAAGTGAAAATCTTCCAGCAATGTCGGGCCACGCCCGCCTGCTTTGAGTGAATCATCTGTATTGCTAAGTGGCTGACCTTCATCGGTAGTTAGTCGTTCGCCAGGTGCTGTCCGATAGTTTTCCAAGCTCTGGTTTTTGCTTTGCTCGTCAACCGAATTCTGTTCGCTCATGGTAGTCCTGTGGGGTGCTATTTCCAGCTTAGTAGTTGCGTGTAGCCTATATGGTTTAACTTAGTAGCAAGCGGTCAAGATCCTAGTAAAAGTTGTCTTAATGCGCTATTTCAATCTAATCAAGAAACTCACATTTAAGTTCTCTCTTATGGCAGATGACGATCGCTGTGATGCTCACAACTTAGGCACACATAGATATTATTAAAAAATATTAAAATTCAGTATAAATTTGCGAAAAGAAGGGAGATGTCTCAGGACATCTCCCTTAGCTCGATCGCTAACTCGACCCTTGTGGATCGCTGCGATGGTCTCATGCTCTTGGATAGTGAACTTAGCAAGATTAAATGAGTTTTAGCTCATTTTTTAAGTTACCTACTCCCTTTCCAGTGCAAAATTAGACATCTAATGTAAAGGTGAATGGTGGATGGTGAATCAATACTGTCTATTTCTTGGCTAGGAAGGGAGTAGCTCTCGATTGGGTGAGGACTTGGGGGTCTAATGAAGCTATTTTGAGCAGCGATCGAGACTAGTTGATATCGCTCTAGAAATGATGGATCGACCAATGAAGCTAGGGACGAGTAGTCGGACTCGCTGCGGGGCTGGTTGTAGGCGCAGTAGCAGGGCTAGTGGTAGGGCTAGTGGTAGGACTCATACCTGGACTACTAGTACCCGTCCCGGTGCCTGTCCCGCCAGTGCCTGTGCCGCCTTGGGGCGTACAGGCACTGCTGAGAATTGCCAATCCAACCAATGGAATCAATAAGGCTCCAATCTTTTTCATAACTCCTCGCTTTAGTTTAAATAAAGGGTAATGCGATCGCACACATTAACAAAGTACTATTGGACATCTCATACTAATTAGTATTTTTTGCCGCAGACCGAGTTAACTAGAATTCGCGATCGACTCATGAGATCTAACTGGATCTGACAGTGGATACTATCTAACTGACCCCGATCGATAGCACATTCAATCTCAGTTGCAGTTACATTCACACTTACCTACATTAGATATCAATTAGTAGTTTTCCCTCTGTCGATCGAACGATATCCCAAATCAGCAAATTTTTGGTCAGCTAAGAGTGGGTGTGACTACCACCGCTAGATTGATGTAGGGTGTTAGGCTCAAGCCATAACGCACTAGTATTTTTGTTCTTATGCGAAATTTCTCCACAAGATCTATCTTTAGATAGATATCCACCGATCGTGCGAGGGTGTTCTGTCAACACCCAGCGATAAGGATTTCGATCGAGCCTAGTGGACTTGGATGGCTGATTTGGATTTGCTTGAAAAACTAAATAAAATCAACGCGATTGCTAGTACTACACCAGCTACCGCGATTGGCGGCGTCTGGATCTGACGAATCGCGATCGCGATTAATGTCCACACGGTGACTAATAGATATGCCAGATCGTGACGCTGGGTGAAGACAGTAGTAGCAATCCCCGCACTAATTATCATCATGATGACAGTCCATCCAGTCGGGGCGATGCCCCAACCGTTCCAGCCACGAATGTAAAGGGTGCTGGCAATATTGACAATCGTCGCCACACTAATCCAACTCAGATAAGTGCTAATCGGGATCTGGATAAACCACCGCTCTAGTTGCGAAACGCGCTCCCGACCGATTTCCAAGCGGTGGTACAACCAAATTAATGGTACCAAGATGCCCAGCATCGCCACCACCGATAAAATAAATAACCGCGCCAGAAACAGATAGATCCACGCGCATTGAGCCACACACGCCAGTGCTAGCAGATAACCGCCATGTCGTAAGCGCGGATTTTGTTGCTGACTGGGTTGGAGTTGATAGATCCCATAACCCACCAAGCCGCTATAGATCAGCCCCCAAATCGAAAAAGCATAGTTGGCGGGAGTGACTTGGACTGGTGCGAGGAGGGTATTGGAGAGGGTACCAACATTGAGACCATTTGGTGGAAAGATATTGGAGACAGTATTGACAATAATACTCCCAACAATGGCACCGAAAGTCGCTACCTGTCGTCGGAGATCTGAGGAACTGTGACTGAATGTCATGGTTGATATTTATATTTCAGTTGTGAATACGGTAATTTTGACTAGAGTTTTTGATTGATAAAAATAGCTTTTAGTTAATTAGATAATTACATAATCTACTGAAAATCAGCTCTGTCCTTTGATGGAATATTTGGAAAGATCGTTAATACAGTAGTTGTTACTCTGCCCTACACCTTGGCGCGGAAACAGCCGGAGCGTATTTAGTCTGTGACGATCGATACCCCCTGGCGAGTTCCAAAATCCTTCGATCGATAGATCCAGCTAATTGTTAATAATTGTTATGCTGACGTGCAACAATAGTCATATCGTTTGACCGTTATCGACCCGCTCTGATGCCAATACATTCTTATGCTTGCTGACATCCCTCCCCCAATGATTTTACGGTCTAAGTCATCACGAATCGATCGACCTAATCTAGCGCAGATGCTACGGTGGGGGACGGGAGCGATCTTCGCGATCGCCCTTTCTAGCTGTTCTGCGCCCAAGGATGGTGCTGGTGCTCAAACGACTAGACCTGTGGCAGGAGGTCGAAATCAAGTGGCGGCTGTAGATGTGGCGATCGCGACCGTCGCACCTTTGCAATCAGCGAGAGAATATACAGGCACGACTCAACCATTACAGGAGGTGGCGATTCGCGCTCAGGCAGAAGGTCAACTTCAGAAATTAAATGTGGATGTGGGCGATCGCGTCCAGCAAGGTCAAATCTTGGCAGAAATCGATGATGCAGTACTAAGTGCGACCACCGCCGAAGCCGCAGCTGAACTGGCATCGCGGCGCACCGAAATCAGTCAACTTCAAACCCAGGTAAGCGATGCCAGCATTCAGGTAGAACAGGCACGGCTGCAACTCCAGCAAGCCCAGTCCGATGCTGCTCGTTACAGTAGCTTAGCCACAGCCGGAGCTGTTTCCCAGCAACAAGCCGAACAATTTCGCACCCAAGCCAAAACAGCAGCCCAAGTATTGCAATCGGCTCAACAAAAGGTGCGCGTCCAGCAACAGGCGATCGTCGTTGCCAAAGGTCGGATTGGAGCGCAACAGGCAGTACTCGCCCAGCAGCAAGCACGGCGAGCATACGCAGTACTCACGTCACCTTTGTCTGGGGTAGTATTGACGCGATCGACTGAAGTAGGCAACGTTGTCCAGGTTGGTAACGAATTGCTCCGGTTGGGCGACTTCAGTCAAGCCAAGGTCAATGTGCAAGTTTCCGAACTGGATCTGGCACAGGTGCGATTGGGTGGATCTGCAAACGTGCGGTTGGATGCTTTCCCCAATCAGCAATTTGTCGGCAAGGTAACACGGGTTTCACCTGCTGCCAATCCCACTTCGCGGCTAGTACCCGTCGAAATGACGATTCCCAATTCGACTGGCAGGATTGGCAGTGGATTACTAGCGCGGGTGAGCCTCACGCAGCCGACACTCGATCGCGTCGTCATCCCCCTGTCGGCTCTGCAAGACGAGCCGTCAGCTAGCCGCGCTGATGGCAAAGCCAATGCCAAACCTACGTCAAGTAGTACAAACTCTAATCCGATCGTACCACCAGCTCGTACTAACGGGACTTTATTTGTCGTCGTCCGCCAAGGCGATCGATCGAAAGTTACCGCTCGATCGGTTGCTTTGGGTCAACAACTCGATGGTAAAGTCCAAATCATCTCCGGTCTCAATCCTGGCGAACGCTATGTCTCCCGCGCTGGTAGACCGCTCAAAGATGGGGAAGCGGTGCGATTGAGTATTTTGTCAGCTAAGTGAGGCTTGTCGAGTCTATTTGAGTTGTTGCATAGTCCTTGACCCCACCCCAGCCCTCCCCGAAGATGCGAGGAGGGAGCAAGAAAAGCTCTCCCCTTATAAAGGGATGGCATAAAAGCCCCCTTATAAAAGGGGGCTGGGGGGGTAACACCATCTCCGCCAAAGTCAGTCATCTACCGTAGGCTCTTTTTCCATAGGAAGCCGGAACATCGAAAGATCTATTTCCCTACCCCTCAAGTAATCGATGCAAAACCCTCCTACCTCCGGCTTTAGCCTTAGCACCCTCTCGATCCGTCAGTATATCGGTACTCTGATGCTGACGTTGACCGTCATCATCGTCGGCGTATTTTTTATCACCCAGCTACCCGTCGATCTCCTCCCCTCGATCACCTATCCCCGCATTGGCGTCCGCCTTGAAGCCCCAGGCATCTCCCCCGAAGTCGCGATCGATGAAATTACCCGCCCCCTGGAAGAAGCCCTCTCTACTACCGATGGTGTCGTCCAAATCTACTCCCAAACCCGCGAAGGACAAGTCAACCTCGACCTCTACTTCAACCCAGGGAGTAATATCGACCAGGCCCTCAATGATACTACCGCTGCCTTCAACCGCAACCGTAACCAATTACCCGACTCGATCGAAGAACCCCGCTTATTTAAAATCGATCCTTCCCAGCTCCCTGTCTATGAAATGGCTCTGACTGCCCCTTCACTCAAGGATGTAGACTTACGGATCTTTGCTGATGAAGAACTCTCCCGCGAACTGGGGATTGTCGATGGTGTCGCCGCAGCCGATGTCTCTGGCGGCGTCCAAGAAGAAGTCCGCGTCGATATCGACCTCAATCGCCTCCAATCCCTAGGCATCAGTTTACCGACTGTCTTGGAGCAACTTACCCAGCGCAATCAAGATGTCTCTGGCGGACGTATTCGCGGCGACAGTTCCGAACCCCTCACCCGCGCAGTCGGACGCTTTCAGAATGCCAGCGAGATTCGCGATCTGGCTTTTGCCAGTGGTGGACAAGCGATCGCCAGTACCGCTACTCAGACGAACTCCACTTCCAATACCGCCGCTACAACCACCCAACCAACCCCAGCGCAGCAAGTCTATTTGCGGGATTTTGCCCAAGTCACCGATGGTACTGAAGAAGAGCGGGTACTAGTCAGTCTCAACCGGAATAAGGCCGTCAAAATCAGTGTCCAGAAACAGCCCGATGCCAATACTGTATCGGTAGTAGAGGCGGTCAAACTGCGGATTGAGGAGTTAAAACGATCGGGTACAATTCCGGCAGATATGACGATTACGCCAACGTTAGATGAATCGGTGTTCATCCGCAACTCTTTGGCAGATGTGATTACATCAGGACTATCTGGTGCGCTGCTGGCGGCGATTTCGGTATTTATCTTTCTGGGTTCCCTCCGACAGACATTTATCATCACCCTGACGATTCCGCTATGTACATTAGCCGCCGCCATCGTGATGAAATTGAGCGGGTTCTCACTGAATATTTTTAGTTTGGGGGGATTGGCAATCAGTGTCGGACAAGCGATCGATACTTCGGTCGTAATTCTCGAAAATGTCAGTAAACGGATCGAGACACTCAAACTCGATCGCAGTCAGAATGGTGATAATCGCGGCAACTATGCCACTCAAGCGATCGCGGCTGTCGAAACTAGTAGTCAGGAAGTAGAATCCTCCCTAGTTGCCTCTACGGCTGCCAACTTAGTTTCGGTACTACCTTTCATCCTCGTGGGTGGTTTCATTTCCTTACTATTCAACGAGCTAATTCTGACGATCTGCTTTGCGGTGGCAGCATCGCTAATTGTCGCCCTGACTGTCGTGCCAATGCTCTCAGCGCGGTTATTCGCGATCGAGCGATCGAGTGGCTTAAATCGGCTGTGGATACTACGGGCATTCAACCAGCGACTCGAAGGGGGGACGCGATCTTATGGCAATATCTTAGCCAAAGTCATCCGGTATCCAGCGATTATCGTCATCGCAGCGTTTGTCCTCTTGGGCGGTAGCGGCGTGCTGATGGCGGGGCAGATTCCCCAAGAAATTCTCCCCCGCATTAGTACCGGACAGGCAAATATCTCTGTCCAATTTCCACCAGGCATCTCACTAGCTACCAATCGCCGTGTGATGGCAGCGGTTGACGATGTGCTGCTCAAACAACCAGAGACTCAATATGTCTTTACCACCGCTGGCGGTTCGTTGTTTGGTAATACAGTATCCTCCAACCCCTCCCGCAGTACTGGTAGTGTCACCCTCAAGTCAGGTAGCGACGTCCAGGAATTTACCGAGCGCACCACCAGAGAACTAAATCGGCTCAACTTAGCCGGAATTCGGGTGCGGGTGACCGCTGGATCGGTACGCGGTTTGATCTTAAACAATTCACCAGTGCGGGGGGCGGAAGTCGATGTCGTCCTCCAGGGGCAAGATGCCGACGTGCTCAGACAAGCAGGGCGGCAAGTATTGGCTGCACTGGACGATCGCGTCAAATTATCCGCTTTCCGTCCTGATGCTGACGATCGCCAGCCGGAAATCCAAATTCGCCCCAATTGGGAGCGTGCTAATGCCCTGGGTCTCACCACTCAAACGATCGGCAGCACGATCCAGACCGCGATCGAAGGTTCTGTACCTACTCAGCTACAACGGAACGAGCGACTAGTAGATGTCCGCGTCCAGCTCAACCAATCCTTACTCAAGCAACCCTCTCAGCTAGCACAACTTCCGCTATTTGTCAATAATAATTCCCTAGTGCGATTGAGTGATGTTGCTACGATTTCCGAAGGACAGGCTCCAGGTGAGATTCAACGCATCAACCAACGCCCCGTGTTTATCATCGCAGGCAATCTCAATAAAGGAGCGAGCCTGGGTGCCGCCCTCACTGAAGTCCAGCAAATTGTCTCCGAGCTGGATCTACCCGACGGAGTGACGCTATTACCCAGCTATGCCGCCCAAACCAATCAAGAACTCCAAAGCGCATTGGTATCGCTCGGCGGTTTAGCAGCCTTTTTGGTATTTGTGGTGATGGCAGTCCAGTACAACTCGATTATCGATCCGCTGGTAATTATTTTGACCGTCCCCTTAGCACTCGTCGGGGGACTGTTGGGCTTATATATCACCCAAACCGCGATCGGCATTACCGTCGTAGTCGGTGCGGTCTTGCTCGTCGGGATTGTCGTCAACAACGCGATCATCATGGTAGAGACAGCCAACCAAATCAGGGCAGAAGAAGGACTCGATCGACCGACAGCCATCCTCACAGCCGCGCCCCAACGTCTACGCCCGATCCTGATGACTACTGTCACGACCGTCTTAGGCTTGTTCCCCCTCGCCCTAGGGATCGGCGAAGGGTCAGAGTTCTTGCAACCATTGGGGATTGTCGTTTTCTCTGGCTTGACTCTAGCGACCCTGCTGACACTATTTATCATCCCTTGCTTCTACGTGCTACTCCACGACATCTTCAAGCGCGGTCTGGGTATCGGCAAATTAGTCGATCGCACCCGCAGATCTAAAGCCTAAAATCCCAAAGCAAAACCCTACAGTCCAAGCCCTAAAGCCTAAAGCTTAAAGCCTAACTAAAGCGACACAGTTTATGTCAAGATTGGGAAATAAAATCTGTTGAATCGACCCCGATCTTCTAGAGCAAACTCCTTATATTTAGATCTAGCTAATGTCCAATCAAGCTCAATTATGGTTTCAACCGTTAATCTGGATGGATTTTCGATTGGCAGTAATATTTACAGTGCTGCTACCGCTAATTCTTATCTTGTGGGCATTCGTCCAAAAAACAGCAGCGATCCAGAGTTTACTGATTATCTATTGGCGCGTGTCTAGCTTGCTAGCGATTACCGTTTATTTACAGATCGGTGGATTGCCAATTAGTTTCATCACATCCTTGGTCGGACAATCATTGATTCCACTGTCATTATGGTTTTGGGCAGATCTCAATGAAGAAATTACCGATCTACCTGCTAGTCCACTCAAGCTCGGATTCTTATCTTGGCGATGGGCGACGACACTCTACTCTACACTCAGCGCGATCGCTTTGCTCCCATTTCTGTCATGTGCTTTTGGGAGTGCCACAGCAGACTCTTGTCAGGCTTGGTTTCAACCATCTTGGCTCTATTACCAATTTTTTCACGCCAATTCCAAGCCGGAATTTCTCAGCTTTCTCGGCATCTTGGGTTTAATTTTTTATACCTTATCTTTAGGCTACTTTTTAGTTGTTCGGCTCGGCAAGCAAGGTCGCTCGGCAATGGCTGGGGATGAATAGGTTTTAGGCTTTGGGCTTTAGGCTTTAGGTTTTAAAATTGTAGGGTGCGCACTGTCTTGTTTCGCTCAATCTGGAGGAAACCTCCGTGATGCGCGAACCGCTGTCTTGACTAAAACACATGCGGAGGTTCCCTCCGCATGTGTTTTAGTCGCTGCCCACCAGCTAGATCTCAGACGTTTTCAACCATCCAAACGTTCACCGAAGATCGACAGCTAAAGCTCGATCGCCGCACTCACACCGAGATGATGTTCCAACAATACCTGTAGATACCGACGGACGATCGCGGTTAACCCACATCTAGCAATTGCTAGATGTGGGTTGTGACTGTGGACATCGCCAAAAATCCGACAGTAACGATAAAATTCTAGCCAGCTTTGAGCTAGCTCGATCGTTAATTTCTGCCAATTTGGCGATTCAGTAGAACTGAGGCGTCTGTTCGAGACGCTTCGCATTGGCGGAGCCTTACCCTCGGCATCACGCCACCGAATTGAGATCCCAATTTTGCTCAGTCCGCAAGGGTCAACGAGTGGTAAATGATGACTGGAGAGTGCATCTAAAACTGCCATCAAGGCGTGGATCGATCGCTGTTCGGCTGGGTGGTCAAAAATGCTCGTCCACTCGGCAATGCCACTATTTACCTGGTAGATACCTCGCTCGGAATCGCTCGATCTCTGAAGTGGGATCGTTTGCCAGTTGGCGGCTACTTGGATGATTTGCTCGGTAGCTGCCAATGTCAGCACCGAACAGCAGCGGGCATGAGCGTAGATGGCAATTGCCAAGCGTGGTGGCACAGCATCGCTCGTCGAGCATCGCTCCCCAACCAGCTCCACAGTGAGTGGTAAATTCTGAAGATACTCCAACCACAACGCGATCGATCTCGGTGCGATCTGAAAGTAAATATAGCCAGCGTCGTTGTACCAACAACTTAGTTCCAGGCGAGAATTGACGTCGATTTTGGGCGATAAAGTCGGCGATTGCAGCTTTTGACAGATTTTTAGTGGTGTTAATGATGATTTTGCTGCCAATCGATGCGCGATCGGGCTGACATACTGGTATTGTGATGTAGGATCGAGCTTCAGCGACTTCCCCAACTGCCACCGATCGATCGCATCTGGCGATAGCTGGGCATCAACATCGTCACAATTTTGGGACAGATGCCCGCTGGCTACCTGAGCCATCAACTGCCAATAGTCAGCAATCGCGCCAGCAATTGTTGGTGCCAATGGTAGTAAAATCGAGTCAAAAACTGGAAAAATGCTCACACCCAAGCCCCGATTTAAAACAAGTATATAGACTCCAGACTAAAATAAAAACGATTAACTACATCAAAATACATGTAGAATCATTGAAAATCATGTGTCGTTCTGCTGGTTTGTTATGCAATCATCTTCTACCCCACCCAAAAATAATACACGTTCTTTCTCAACTTGGCACCGACTGCTAGATTGGGCACAAGAACATTATCGTTACCGCACATTTGCCAAAGACGCCCAGATCCCCACGCGATCGGGTCTACTATACTTGGTTCAGCGGGGGACGATCCGCCTCAATGGCACGGCGGAAACCTCACCACCAGCATATCCACACCAAAATACGACCCCAGTCGAGTTCCAACTTCAAAGCGGCGATGAAACTTTCCTCGGTTTTGTTGGCGCGGGACAACCATTTGAAATTGTCGATCGATCTCCCTTCACGCTCCAAGCTTTCGCCCATACAGACAACACTTCAATTTTCTGGATGTACTGGCACGATCTCGAAAACTTCCCCAGTTTTCGCCGCGAGATTTTGGACTCCTTCCGCTACCAGCACCAACGGAAATTATTATGGCTCAACACCCTCGGACAACGCCATACGATCGAACGCTTACTCGGCTATCTCACCCTCCTGATTGAAGAATTTGGCGAACCTTGCCAGGAAGGGTATTTTTTGCCGTTCCCACTCACTCACGCCCAAATTGCTAGTGCCATCGGGACTACTCGCGTGACAGTGACGCGACTGATGAAAGAATTGCGCGAAGAACGCAAAGCAATCCAAACCAAAGACGACAATCTCATCTGCCTCCTCACCCCATCTCAAACCGAGTGAAAATCCATCTTTGCGATAGTAGTGGCGATCGGTGCAGATCTCTTTACGCTAAACTAAAGACTAATTATCTGTCAGCACAACTGCTATCGCCCCATGATTTTGCCAGGTTCGACTATTCGCGTCAAAAACAGTAACGATATTTACTACAATTTCAAGGGCTTCGTCCAACGAGTCACCGACGGCAAAGCCGCAGTCATCTTCGAGGGTGGTAACTGGGACAAAATAGTTACCTTTCGCCTGAGCGAATTGGAATTGGTAGATCTGACTCAGAAGTAATTTAGGTTTGAGGTGGAAGTAACGGAAATACGCTCGATCCCCTTCCCCCAGTGCCCCCATCCCCCCGTCCGTCAGAGTTTTATGTTTGATTTGCAAGGACTAAATATCTATCTCATCGGTATGATGGGTTGTGGAAAAAGTACCATCGGGCCACTAATTGCCGCACAATTGGGATATAGTTTTCTCGATACCGATCTTACTATCGAAAAATTAGTCTCTCAAAATATCGCCGAAGTCTTCCAAACTGTCGGTGAGCCAGAATTTCGCAAAATTGAAACTCAAGTCCTCGCTGAAGTCTCCGCGCACATCCGTCTCGTCGTCGCTACAGGTGGTGGCATCCCGATCGATCGCGAAAACTGGAACCACCTACATCAAGGTCTAGTCATCTGGCTAGACCCCTCAATAGACATCTTAGTCGAACGTCTTCAGGATGACACCACACGTCCGCTCCTAGCTGCCGCCGCAGATCTTCAGACCAAATTAGCTCAAATTCTCACAACACGTCGCCACAGGTATGCTGAAGCCGATCTGCACATTCCGATCGAGCGTCACTTCACGCCAGCAGAAATAGTCGATCGGATCTTAGCCGCTATTCCCACAGTCTTAAAAACACCAACAACTATTCCAGATTAAAGATTATTTCGGCTATTGCTATATTTTGATAACTAACGTGAGTTCAGGTTAAAGATATTTGCTACGTTCCAGTCACGCCAACGATTGAAATCGTCACTGAGGTTGCAAAGTCCACCTTCGTGGACTAAGAATTTGTCCCAACATAACTACGTAGTGCTATACAAAGTCCGCCTATGCGGATTAGCTAATCAGTCCGCGTAGGCGGACTTCGCAACATGAGCAGAGACTTCAGTCTCTAGGCTCTTCTTAACCCGAATTCACGTTAACTACTAAAAAGCCCACACTAAATCTTGAGATTTAGTGCGGGCTGGTTTAACTAGGGCTTGCTGAACAAATTCAGAGACCAGTCACTGCAAGGGTTTTGAGCCTTTTTTTAGCGATCGAGTGCAAGGTTATGACATCTAAAGGCTCAAAACCCTTGCACCCTTTGTGGGAAATCAGTGGATAATTTTAGAAATCGATCGAGAACCCCAAGATTTGCAAGCT
>NZ_JBGSPA010000168.1:0-5553 GCF_041738855.1 Chamaesiphon sp.
CCGCGCCGTTACGCGGACTGACATATTGGTCCGCGTAGGCGGACTTTGCATCATGAGCCACGATTTGCGGCTTGCGTTCCTCGGGGAACCCGAGGGTTTAGCGGCGTTTTTATGTCTAGGGTTCCCCCCGAATAAAAAAACGACAAGACACAATCGTAGGCGGTAGTAAAACGAAGCTAGCATCGATCGATTCGATCGCATAGCTTCAAGTCCAATACAGCACCTTGGCGCGGGGGAAGCGACGCGCGATCTCGCTCTCGAAGAAGGTGCGAAGCGTCTTCATAATATCAGTATCGTAGACATACTTGATCCCACCAAACTTATTGCGTTTGACCTTGCGGGTTGACTCATCCATGTCCAATTTGGTATTGGGATACCACTCTAGTAGAGTTTCCTTGGAGCCTGGTGTAAACCGATGGGAAATCAGCTCGAATGTCAAGTCACAATCAAAATCCAATGCCTCAGCGATCGTATCGAACAACTGAGTATAGTGCGATCGCCAATCCTCAATCGGCATAATCGGGGCGATGACCAGACCGACCGGATAGCCGCCACCGCCACGAGCAGGCGGCAGTGCTAATTTTCGCAAAGCTTGGAGTCGAGACGCCACAGACGCCGTTCCACCCTCCAATCGGGTCGAAATCGGCAAGGCATTGACACTGAACCGACAGCGGGTGTGTCCGTTGTGAGGTAGATCGAGTAAAGCATCTACACCATCAAACTTGGAAACCCACCGCAGATAGCCATCATCGCGGGTACCAAAGTAGCGAATACACTCCGCCAAGCTACCTGTCAGATGCTCGATGCCGAGCGGATCGGTATAGCAACTGACTTCAAAACTAGTGCCTTCACCCATGCGTTCGTAAGCTCCCAGGTGTTGCAGCGTCTGGGGGAGATTGGCAAAAGCACGGATGACTGGCGGCCCTTGCAGACTACCTGCGAGATAGCAATACTGACAGTGAGCTGGACAGCCTTCGGCGAGGTGAAACTGCCAGTCAGCAGAGGGGGGAATGGGGCTGAGTTTGAGACTACTCGGCGGCGCGACAACTACGGCTAGAGTCCGCTTGGAAATTTGATATGTTTCGCGCTCATTTTCGCCACGCAGTCCAGTCAGGCGGTTGCGATCGAGGATTTCGATCGGTAAGTTCAAGGATTCAACCCGGGCGAGTATTTGCTGACCCCAAGGTTCGGCGATCGCCGCAGGTGTAAATAGTACCTGTTCTGGCATCCAGAGTCTCGACTGAGGTGCGACAGCGGGGGTGGGAACGATCGATGTAGACGCAGTTGTCATGATTAGCAATGGCTTTTGAAAGGGAGCCTATTTCTATTATGACTGAGTTAGCAGCTCTCGATAACTGACTCTGGGTAGGGATCTCACGGTGTATAGACCGCACGGATCTGGGTTGCTAGTAATGAATGATTTGGATCGATCGAGTTGTTTGAGTGGCTTGCTTTAGATCTACCCACCCCACCCTGCACAGCACGCCTGTCTTGACGTTTTTTTACGCGGGGGTTACCCCGCATAAAAACGTCGCTCCGAGGAGGGGATTTCCCACTCCAACCCGGAGGGTAGGGTGGTAACCCCACATTTAAATGTAGTCTAGCCGACTTGTGGATACACCCGCTCCCACACTGGGAAAAAGGTGGAAGCGAAGGCGAAGGGAGCTAGTTCGGATTTTGCTTGACTACTGGATTGCCTTCGCTATCGACAGCCAACTCTTCCCGCCGGATCGTGTCTTGGACGGTAACATTTTCTTGCTCGACAACCTTGTTGACCCGTACTTCTTCGCGGACAAATGCCTCTTTGTGAAATTCAGGCACCTCTTCATATACTTCCACCCGCGATACTTCGCCCGCTTGGAAAGTTGCTACACCGGGCGCGACCGGAGTTGCTGCGTTCCCTGGCACATGCTCGATGACGACACGTTCTTTTTCAACTGGGACGGAAGCTTGGGCTGTCTCTGTTTCTATCCGCTTGCTGATGACTGCTTCGCCAGTCTTTTGGCGGGTTTTGCTAGTTACTAGCCGTTCCTCGTAGAGCTTGAAACTGGGATGATTTTGCTCATTCACCTGATACAAGTCAGGTTCGCGTTCGTGCTGATAGGTATTGCGATCGTACACATACTCACCTTCAATTTCCGCATACTCATCTTCTAGCGCAAGCATGGGTTCGCTGGATGCGATCGCTGGTGTGCGCTCGGTGCTACTCGTACCAATGCTGCCTGTGGTAGCTGTGTTGCGTTGTTGAGTCGATCGATCTGGACGATAAACACCTCGCACTTGCTCTTCATGGTCGTAATCTATGCGGAGATCTTCGGTAAATTCCGGTAGAGACTCAGCTTGAGCCTTGGTGAGATTGTCTGCATAGACCCGATCGGGATCATAGTCTACCCGCGCGCGACCGATCGGTAATAATACCTTCTTGCCGCCGAGCCAGCCACCCGTATCAACAATAAAATACCGAAACTGTCCATTCTCATCGACCATCAGGTCATTGACAGAGCCAACTTTTTCAGTACCAGTATAGACATCCAATCCTTTGAGATCGCGATCGTTCATATGCTTGACATAATCTGGATCGAAGTCTTTGATTTTGTAGAGAGCCATTTTAATTTAATCCTTCAACAATAACTTGGAAGACACATGACTCGATCTTAAAAATCTGATGGGTGATGGTTATCTTTCGATCTATAGGTTTCGATCGACTAGTTAGCATCATTGGATAGAGCTAAGTAGGTAGGTGCAATTATTTATAAAATAGACTATGCCTAAAACCTAGCTGGTGGACTGGGCGGGTGACCCGACCAGCAGCAGTGCCCACCCTACGCGATATCTTATATTTAATTACGCCCATCCACTTACTTGCTTGTTAGGAGTTAGGCTTTAGGCTTTGGGTTTTAGGGGCAAGGGGACTAGCAACTATAATTAGCGATTAGTCCCCTTGTTTTACTAGCTCCCATTCTCCCAGTCTCGACTTACTCGGCGGTGGCTAGTTCGTTATTGTTGCGGTTGCGTTTGCGAGTGAGGAGGTTGAATAATTGAATCCCGATCGCTTTGATGAGATTACCCTCTAGTTCGGTAAACATGACCATGTTCATCCCAAAGGCGGCATTGGCTTCGGCGACGACTTCATCAGCCTTGGCTTCGTCGATGGGTAGATCGTTCATCGCTTGACGGTAGTTGGCTTTGAATACCTTCTCGTCGGGGATTTGCTCGAACTCATAAAACGCTGTGCCCTCACCGTCGGTAAGCTTCATGGCATTCTGAGCGATTTTTTTGAGAATTTGACCGCCGGAGAGGTCGCCTAGGTAGCGGGTGTAGAGGTGGGCTACCAGCAGCGCAGGGTCACGATCGGCAACTTCATGAATCCGTGCGATATACTTTTTGGTAGCCTCTGATGGAGCGACTTGCTCGCGCCAATTGGTACCATAGTAAAAAGCGAGATCGCGTTCGAGCGCAGCTTTGCGATCGAGTTCGGGGAAAAATACTTTTGCTAAAAGGGGATCGTTGGCACGTTTGTGCATTTCCTCTTCCATCGCTGAGTAGACGAAGTAGAGATTGGTGACTAGTTTGCGGTAGGACTTTTTCTCAACAGTTCCTTTCAAGAAGCAGGCGATAAAGCCTGTGTTCTCAGCCATGTTATGGGATTTTTTAGTACCCTCACGCAATTTAGTAGCGAGATTAGAAGTCATCTTAAAAATTTCCGAATATATATATCCACTGACTTGTTAGCTTAGAATAATTTGATGAGAATTTCTATTAAGATTTATAAAATTTGTAACTTATGCTACATGTACCTGACGAGCGGCGTCCAAGATGAGTACCGCACGAGATGTTTCGCTCGTGCGGTAGCCGATCGGATCGGGATAGTCGCCACGCCAATGTTGAAAGCACGATGATATGACTTTTATTTCTAAACCCGCTCCCAAGTTAATTAAGAAATTTAACACGCCCGAAATTGTGCGTGGTAGTTGGTACACAATCTGGGCAGTGAGTGGATTGCTATTAATTAGTAGTATCTACGCCGTCAACTCTCAACGCCAAGCGATCGAGACTGTCGGCAAAGATACCGCTCCCAGCGTATTAACAGCACAGCAACTGCAAGATTCTTTTGCCGATCTGGATGCGAGTTTGGCAAATGAATTGTTACTAAAGCCTGGAGACAATCGCCGAGCGTTAGTACAGTTTGAAATTAACCGGAAGAAAATTGCCGATCGCTTGGTAGCTGCTGCTAAAAACATTGTTTATCCAGGCGAAGAAAAAATCGTCCAAAGTTTGCAATTGCATAATAGTGCCTACCTGTTGAAATTACAGGAAGCCCGTGATGCTCACAAACGAGGCGATCGCCTTGGTGTGCTGAGTATCTATCAAAGTGCGGCTAATTTAATCGATCGCGAAATCATCCCGCAAGCCGCACAACTGAGTTTATTAAATAGTCAGGAATTAGAAAAGTCATACATCAGCCAAAGTGGGATTAATAACGGAATTAGTTTCATAATTATCACGCTAGGATTGTTGCAGGTTGCGGTTTTAGTATTCCTGCAAATATTTTTATACTTACGAATGCGCCGGATGCTCAATCTACCTTTAGTCGGTGCTACAGCGATCGCGATCGTATTTCTAGCGTATACAATTAGCTCATTTACTAGTGCATCATCCAATCTCAAAGTAGCCAAGGCAGATGCTTTTGATTCGCTACGTGCTTTACGTCAAATGCGATCGCTATCTTATCAAGCAAATGCTGATGAAAGTCGTTATCTACTCGATCGCGCAAATGCCGATCGACACGAACGATCTTTTGATGACAACATCAATCAAATTCTGACAATTCCAGCCAATCGATCTCGCGATAGTATTGTTGTTAATACTACTCAAGGCAAATCGACACCTGGGATTGGGGGATTGTTTGCCAAGGCTTTGAATAATATTACATTTGCTGGTGAAAAAGAACTAGCGATCGACACCTTCAAATTATTTAATGACTATCTCACGATCGATAAACAAATTCGCCAATTAGCGAGGAATGGTAAAATTGCTGAAGCGATCGCTTTGGGTATCGGTAACAATCCAGGTGAATCAAATTGGGCATTCGATCGATATAAAAATAAGCATACTGAACTAATGGAGCTAAATAAACAGGAATTCGAGAAGAATATTGAAATTGGCACTGCTCGATTGGCAAACTTTGAAGTAATTGCTACTGTCTCGCTGGGTAGTATCGCGATCCTGACATTATTTGGCGTCAGACCGAGATTGATGGAGTATCTGTAGGTTGAAGAGTCGAGAGAGCATTACACAAGGAGCGAGCACCACTATGGACAAAGAGCCAAAATCACCGATTGGGCGATATTTTTGGAGTCAGATTAGCACCAACGCCTTAGTTCGCTTTTTGCTGTTTTTTGGAGCGGGATGGGCATTCGTGACAAGTTAAGAAGTGATCGCAGTTGTCAAGCGGGTTTGAGAAGATGGCTTAAAGAAGAATTGGTCGCCACTTCGTACATGTTCAGGAAAAGGGGCAATAATCAATTTGACGTTGGGTTTACGAATAGATTT
>NZ_JBGSPA010000184.1:0-1922 GCF_041738855.1 Chamaesiphon sp.
TGGGAAGCCCACCTCAAGATGAGTACTCTCACTACATAAGTAGGTAAGGTCACGGGCAGAACACCCGTTAATAGGATGTAGATGGAAGCTCAGTAATGAGTGCAGTCGAGCATTACTAACAGACCGAGGGCTTGACCTCAAGCCTCTATGATTCGATGACAAATGACTAACAGTTGATTATTATGCAGTCTTCAAGGTGTGCTGTAACCAGTACACCTGCTTGGTGTCTATGGCCGAGTGGAACCACACCGATCCCTTCCCGAACTCGGAGGTGAAACGCTCGCACGGCGACGATAGTTGGGGGGTTGCCCCCTGTCAAAATAGCTCGATGCCAAGCTCAATCTTGCTACTAATATGAAGCCCTCAATCAACGATTGGGGGCTTCATGTTAGTTAATATATCTACAGAATACGCAGCAAAATGTGCCACTAATACGCCTGATTGACGGACAAAAGTCCGTAGGCATTTGAGCAAAGACTGATGAGGAGTAGCTTGGGGTTTTTTGCATAAACCCTCCAAAAGGGGGAATAAGTAGATTTATATACCAGAGCTAGCAGTTTTTGAGAGAGAATTAGTAAGACTGTACTTGAGTAAGCTGACGGACGATATCATCAAGATCGATCGGTTCAGAGCATTTTCTAAACTCATAGCGACCGTATAAATTGATGTGCTGCCAAGCAACAGGAGAAATCTGTTTCAATACCTCAACTCCTTGAACATCACCAATAGACTCCCGATGAGCGAGGACATTAGATAAGATACTGGCATTATAATAGAGAATACAGTTAGCAATCAACCGCCCACATTCGCTCCAAAGTTGTTGCTCTAACTCAGACTTAAAGCGTAATTTACCAAAATTAGCATAAGAGATAGCTCGACGTAATTGATGGTAACTTTCACCTCGATTCAATGCCCGTTGGACATTTTGACGCAAGGGTAAGGAATCAATATAATCAAGAAAATACAAACTTTTGAGAATATTGTCATACTCCCATAAAGCACGTCTAGTCTTATTCTTCCGAGCATAAGCACTAAGTTTACCAACAATAATGCTTTGAGTAGTTTCCTTCACCGCCAGTGAAACCATAATTCGTTGAATATTCTCCCATTCCTCCACAATTAGTTCAGTATTAAGTTTACGAATCGGCTTAATCACACCCTGATAATTACTGGGATGCTTAAATCCATATAGAGCCTTGCTCACCTTGTCATAGATATCTTTATAGCGAGGCGCAAATTGATAACCAAACGAATTTAAAACAGCAAAGTTAACCTGATTCGTACCATGAGTATCAGTTGAATGAATCTCCGGCTGAATATCAGTCGTATTATTGAATAAAATATCAAATACAAAGTGGCTCTCATGCTCATTAGCTCCAATAATCTTGGCATTAACCGGAATATGATTAGCAACTAACGTATACGAGACAGAAAGCTTTGATAAAATGGCAGTGCCGATCTACAAAATACAACACTTCGCCAATATCGACCTGTTTCAAGCCATCAAAGAAGGGAGAGTTGATTAGATCGACACCTTGATGATACAAAAGATTCCAGCGAACTTGTTTACCACGCTTTTTAATCTGGAAGTGTTCATTCTCTCCATCAGCAATGCGGCGATTAACTTCACCAATGCGTTGTTCGAGCTTTTGTTCGAGTGAGTCTAAATGTGCTGAGATTGGATGAGTTAAAATAGTTAAGTTATTGTCAACCATCAACTTCTGCTTATCTTGCCAACGCAGATCGTTAATTAAGTCATCCTCTAAACTCCGAAAATGAATACTAAGTAGCTAGGCGCAATTAAATATAAAACGATCGAGTGCATATTCACCAGCTATACTTCGAGATTCCATTCCCGCCATGACAGCCTTGGCTAAATCATACTCATTGTCAAACATCTGTCCAGAGATTTCATGGCTTTT